>JAJYXE010000051.1 GCA_021791145.1 Actinomycetes bacterium
CCGCCACGACCTGTCCGGGTCGGCGGTCGGCGACGGAAGGCGCACGTGAGCTCGTGAACAACCCCCCCTGGGACGACAACCCCCCCTGGGACGACAACCCCCCCTGGGACGACAACCCCCCCTGGGCCTGCAGGCCCGTATGCGACGGCCGCCGGCACCTGCGGACGCGAAGCAGCGCCGCACGACTGAGCCCCACGCAGCAGAGCGCCACACCGAGCGCAAGGGCGGTGGGCGCCATCGTGCCGGGAAGGCCGGACGCGCTGAATTGCGTGAACGTGTAGACGGGGAGGGAGGTCGGATGGTAGGCGAGAACGACGGTCGCTCCGTACTCACCAAAGGCACGCAACCATGCGAGCACCACCCCCGCGCGCACACCCGGCGCCGCGACCGGCAATGCAACTCTGAGGAACCGGCCGAACGGCCGGTGGCCAAGCGTCGCCGCGACATCCTCCAGCGCCGGGTCGACGGCACCGAACGCGGCTCGCGCCGTCACAACGAGGAACGGCGCCGCGACAAAGGTCTGCGCGAGCACGATGCCGGCCAGCGTGCCCGTGAGCGCACCGCTGAAGAACCGACCGAGCGGCGTGTAAGGGCCGACAACGTAGACGAGCAGGATGCCGCTCATCACGGGAGGCACAGCGAGCGGAAGCTGCACGGCGACGCCGACTGCAGCGGCGAAGCGCCCGCGCGAGCGTGAGAGGAGGTAGGCGAGCGGGACCCCGAGGATCGTGATGAGCGCCGTGGAGATCGACGCAGCCGCGACCGACGTCGCGAGCGCCGGAAACAGCCCGGGATCGTGAAATCCCCGGCTGTGCGTCGAGGCGAGACGGACGCAGAAGGCTACGACTGGGATCGCGAGGTAGGCAACGAGCAGGGCTCCGAGCCAAGGCAAGGGGGTCCTCGACGGACCCCGGGATTTCACCCGCTCACCGTCCGATCGTACGCTGCAACGCCCTGGGGACCGCGGTGCGGCGCCCCGACAGCTTCGCCGGGACCACCGGACGCAAGCCGTTCTTCTCGAGGAGCGCGCGCCCGCGCTTCCCGAGCAGGAAGCGGACGAAGGCGACGGCAGCGCGTCGGTGGGGCGCATGCGCGAGCACCGAGATGGTGTACGTCGCGTGCTCAGAGATGCCGGTGAGCGCAACGGTGGGGATCTTCGCCGCCGAAGCCTCCACCGAGTAGAAGAAGCCGGCGTCGAGCTCGCCCGCCTGGAGCCGGCCCACCATCGTCTGCTCGGGGAAGACGTTGGACGGCGTGGTCGCCAAGGCCCTGAGGGCCGGGTCGTGGTGCACGGCGGAGGTTTCGACGAGCGCACGTACCGCGAGCACGCCTTTGGGGTCTGTGACCGGATTGGTGCGCCCGAGCAGGAACCCCTTGTCGGTCACCACTTGCCACCACGGCCTTCGACGCAATGTCCGGGCGAACTTGCTGCGCGGGTTGTAGCCCAAGCGGAGCGCCGACGTCGCGAACGACACGTACCACGACTCCCATGCGCCGTTGCGCTGGCCCTCGAGCTTCCTGTTCACCGCCGGGGAGGCGCTGACGAAGACGTCGGCCCGCTCGACGCCTCCCTTGATCTCGTTGGCGAGCGCTGTCGACCCGCCCGGGATGCCTGTGATCTCGTAGCCGGTCGCCCGGTGGAAGGCGGCGTCGAGGGTTGTCTGCATGAGGGTCACGAGCGAACCTGCGTAGAGGACGTCGACCGGACCCGACCCCCTATGGTCCGCGTGCGTCGCCCTCTGCGCTGCCCCGGCCTGAGGGCAGGCCGATCCCACGACCGCCACCGCAAGCTCGACCCCGAGACAGACGGCGAGGGCGGCCAGCAGCCTGCTGTAACGCAGCACAAGCGGCGACTCTAGCAAGAATTCCGGCGTATTTGCGGTTCTTTTTCCGACTAGCATCAGAATCTGCAGCGCCTCTCCGCGGCTAGGCGCTGCGCGGCTAGGCAAGGAGCCCTCCCCACGGACACCGCTCCCCGGGCACGACGACGCTGCAGATATCGTCGGCGGCCGTGGCACTGCGTGCGAAGGTTCTCACCGTCTCGGAGTCGGTCCATGCCGGCAGCCGCGACGACCGTTCAGGTGCGGCGCTCGTGGAGTTGCTCACGGGACGTGGGTTCGAGGTGGTCGAACGAAGGACCGTCTCCGACGGCGTCGCCCCGGTCGCCACTGCCCTCACCGAGATGGCGGACGGTTTCTTCGGGCTCCTCGTGTCGACCGGTGGCACTGGCTTTTCGCCGACGGACCTCACCCCGGAGGCGACCCTTCGTGTGGTGGACCGGCAGGCTCCGGGCCTCGCCGAGGCGATGCGGGCGGTCAACCCCCTCGGCCGCCTCTCGAGAGGCATCGCCGGTACCTCGGGGCGCTGCCTCGTGCTCAACCTCCCGGGTTCACCGGCAGGTGCGACCGAGTCTCTCGACGCCGTCCTCGATGCGATCCCGCACGCGCTCGAGCTCCTGGGAGGCGGCAAGCCCCACTGAGCGCGCCCAGCAGCGCGCCGGTAACCTAGGGCGATGGCCTGCGGACTGGAGCGCCTCCGCGCCGGGTCGGTGGTCGGGCGACCGGCGGGCATGTGAGCGCGGTGACCACGGTGCGCGTCGGGCCCCCTCGTGCACGGGGCTCCGTGCCGACGCCCAGCTTCGACGCGGACGCGATGCCGACCCAAGGACCGCTGGTCGATCGCTTCGGCCGAGTCCATGACGATCTCCGGCTGTCGGTCACCGACCGCTGCAATCTTCGTTGCGTCTACTGCATGCCCAACGAAGGCATGACCTTCCGGCCGCGAGCGGAGATCCTCAGCTTCGAGGAGATCATCCGGGTCGCACGCGTGGCGCGAAATCTAGGGGTGAAGTCGGTCCGCTTGACCGGCGGTGAGCCTCTCGTGCGGCGCGGCATCTGCGAATTGGTCGGCCGCGTGGCCTCCCTTGGGTTCGACGACGTGGCGCTCACGACCAACGGCATGCTCCTCGCCCCGATTGCCGGCGCACTGGCAGACGCCGGGCTCCGACGGGTGAACGTGAGCTGCGATTCACTGCGCCCTGAACGGTTCGCCGCGATCCGGCGGCGCGGGACTCTCCAGATCGTCCTCGACGCGATGGCCGCTGCCGAGGCTGCTGGGATGTCTCCTCTCAAGGTGAACGTGGTCCTCATGAGAGGGCGCAACGACGACGAGATCCTCGACTTCGCGGCGTTCGCTCGCGACACGGGTCGGGTCGTGCGCTTCATCGAGTACATGCCGCTCGACGCCGAAGGCGCCTGGGACCGCGCACAGCTGGTCCCCGGCCGCGAAGTGCTCGAGCGAATCTGCGCGATCTGGCCGATGGAGCCGGTCCGGCAGCCCGGAGACCCCTCGCCTGCCGACCGCTACCGGTTCGCCGACGGCCGCGGAGAGATCGGTGTGATCTCCACCGTGAGCGAGCCGTTCTGCGGCACCTGCAACCGGCTTCGGCTGACCGCGGACGGTGCCATCCGCAACTGCCTCTTCTCCGATGCAGAGCATCCAGTGCGAGAGCTCTTGCGAGACGGCGGCAGCGACGAAGAACTGGAGATGCTGCTTCGACGAGCGGTCTGGGGCAAGCTCCCCGGCCACGGCATCAATGAACCCGGCTTTCTCCGCCCGCGTCGCTCAATGTCGATGATCGGAGGTTGACGGGGGCGGCGCTTGCCCCAGGCGCTTCACCCCTGCGTCCGTCGACGCCGCCTGCACATGCGCCGCCGGGCAAGGATGAAGGCTGCTGCGAGCACGAGGACGACAGGGAGCGCACGCTTGGCGATGGCCGGTCCTGCGACGCGCATGATGTCGACGGGGACCACTTCGCGATCCTCTCCCGGGACCCCAGGGGCCTTGCCGAGCTGCCTGCTCTCTCCCGGTGCGCCGCCGGCCTCGGCGGTTTCCTTGACCTCGGTCACGCCCACCAGCGCGCTCGGGCTGGGCACACTTGGTTCGGCTCTAGAGCTTCCTTCGCCGTCCGGCGCGCCGGATTCGCCTGGAGCGCTTCCTTCCGCGCTCTTTGAGCCGCTCGTCGCTCCTCCTCCGAGGACTGTCCTTTCAAGGGACGCGACGAACTGGCCCAGCAGCTTGTTGCTCACGTCCGCAAGCACGCCGCGGCCGAACTGCGCGACCCGGCCGGTGACGCTCAGGTCCGTGAGCACGGACACCTTCGTACCTTCACCGACGGGGGCCAGGGTGGCGGTGATCGTGGCAGTCGCGTTGCCCTGACCGCGCGTCTCGCGCCCCTCGGCACGCAGCACCGCGCGGTGTGAAGAGGCGTCACGCTCGACAAAGGTCGCGGCCCCCCGGTACTCGGCCGTGACCGGCCCCACCTTCACCTTCACCACCCCGCGGTACTCGTCCCCCTCTACCCCTTCAAGCTTGGCGCCCGGCATCGCGGGCGCGATGCGCGTGACGTCAGTGAGCACGTCCCATGCCTCGTCGATGGGAACGTTCACCGTGAACTCGTTGATCAGCTCCACTCGCTCAGCTCCATTCGGATCAGCTCCATTCGCTCAGCTCCCTTCGATCAGCTCCACTCGATCAGCTCCACAGCTTCACCTTGCTCCATCCGTCTGCGACCAGGTGTCGTGCTCAGAGCGGCCGTGCGCCACGAGGTCGGCGACCGTGTCCACGTCCACGGGCTCGCCCTCGCACGCTACTTCGGCGACGAGGTCCGGCCGCCGGCGCATGAGCTCACGAGCTCCTTCGTCACCAGAGCTGGCGAGCAACGCCCACACGGCCCGGTCGAGACGCACGGGAGGACGCCGCTGTCCCCCGAAGCTCGCCGCAACGATCGGTGCCGAGCGGGACGCCGCCACGGCTCTCCAGGCGGAGGCCGGGACCAGCGGCTGGTCGCCGAGTCCGACCACCGCTGCGCCGAAGCCGGCCCGCTCGCACCACGCGATCCCAGCACGGAGCGACGTCGCCTGGCCCTCGCGCCATCGCTCGTTGTCGACCACCGAGACCTGCGCCCCGAGCTCCGCCAGCACTGGCGTCAGATCGACGGCGCCGCGCACGACCGCGACCGGGAGGCCGGCCTCGAGCGCGGGTTCGATCGCCCAGGCAAGGAGAGGCCGGCCGCGAAAGGGCGCGAGCAGCTTGGCGCCGCTCGTGAACCGCGTCCCGTCTCCTGCGGCGAGCAGCACTGCAGCGGCGGGAGGCCGAGACCGCCCCTGGTCGAGGACCTGCTCCACCCCGTGCTCGTCAGTGCCCGGCACGCGCCGGCGACACTGCCGGGCGCGAGCCGGGTTCGTGGATAGGCCCGCTCCGGTCCCGCAACGACGGCGCGGGCTTCCCCGTCCTGTAGGCGATGATCTCCGCGCAGATCGCCACAGCGGTCTCCTCGGGCGTCCTGGCGCCGATGTCGAGCCCGATCGGCGACATGACCCGCGCGAGCGAGTCCTCCGGGACGCCAGCGGCCCGGAGCCGCGCCACGCGATCCTCGTGGGTCCGGCGCGAGCCCATCGCGCCGAGGTAGCCGACGTCGGTCGCGAGCGCGGCGATCACCGCGGGGACATCGAACTTCGGATCGTGGGTGAGCACGCACACCGCGTCGCGCGGGCTGAGCGACGCGCCGACGGCGTCGAGGTAGCGCTCGGGGCGGGTGGCAACGACCTCGTCGGCCATGGGGAAGCGGGCCTGCGTCGCGAACACCGGACGTGCGTCGCACACCTCCACCCGGTAACCGAGGATCTTGGCGATCTTCGCCAGCGCAGCGGTGAAGTCCACAGCGCCGAAGATCACCATTCGGGGAGGCGGCG
Organism: Actinomycetes bacterium; assembly: GCA_021791145.1. Next base: position 5,754 of record JAJYXE010000051.1, read on the forward strand.
CGAACACCTCGAAGAAGATCGACACGTCCCGCTGGCGCGCTTCTCCCTTGCTCCCGTAGTGGCGCGTGTCGGAGAGGCCGCTCGCCAGCGCGCCCGCAGCATCCCGGCGGACGACTGCGTCGATCTCCTCCACGCCCAAACTCCCTTCGGACGTGCCGTCGGCGCGCACCAGCATGCTCGCGCCGAGCCGGAGAGCCTTGCGACCCCCTCCGCCGCCCGCGCCGTGCCCTGTCTCAACGCCGAGCTCGACCACCGTAGCGAGCGCGACAGGCTCTTCCGCGGCGAGCGCGTCGCGCAGCTCCTCGTAGACGGACGGGAGCGAGGGGTCCACGAGCACGTGGACCGTCCCGCCGCAGGTGAGCCCCACTGCGAACGCCTCGTCGTCCGAATAGCCGTAGGTGCGACGGCGCGCGCCCCCCCGCTCGAGCGCGTCGAGCGCCTCCGTCACCACCGCGCCTTCGACGCAGCCACCCGACACGGAGCCGGCTACCTCGCCGCGCTCGTTGACGGCCATGGTGGCCCCGGGATCGCGTGGGCCGGATCCCTCCACGCCGACGACCCGGGCGATCGCGACGCGAAGGCCCTCGCGACGCCACCGCTCGATGTCTGAGACGACCTCCTTCACCCGGTCCTCATGCTCTCATGCCTCATGCTCTCATGCCTCATGCTCTCATGCCTGCTGCTCTCATGCCTGCTGCTCTCATGCCTGCTTCGCTCATGCCTGCGCCCGCCCGCCTCTTCGCCGAGAAGGCGGGCCAGCGCCTCCAGCGACTCGACGGAATGCCCCTCCACGAAGTCGTCAACGTAGGGCAGCGCCGCCGCCATTCCCCGGACCAGCGGGGCATAGCCCGGGGTCGCCTTGAGCGGGTTGACCCAGACGACCCGGTGCGCCACCCGTGCCAGGCGGGCCATCTCCGCCCCGAGCACTTCAGGGTCACCGCGGTCCCAGCCGTCGGACAGCACGACCACCACGGCACCCCGGGCGAGGCCCCGGACGCCCCAACGGCCGTTGAATTCGCCGAGCGCCTCCCCGAGGCGGGTACCCCCCGACCAGTCGGGCACCGCCTTGCCCGCGGCGGCCATTGCCGCGTCGGGATCGTTGGCCGCAAGGGCGCGCGTGACCCGCGTCAACCGCGTCCCGATCGTAAACGCCTCGACGCGCGGCCTCGCGGCGACGGCGACGTGCAGGAAGCGGAGCAGCGCGCGCGCATACGGTGCCATCGAGCCGCTCACGTCGCACAGGAGCACGATGCGCCGCTGGCGCTCCCCCGGTTCGACCCAGCGACGCGAGAGCGGCTCCCCCTCCGTCCGCAGCGACTGGCGGATCGTCCGGCGCAGGTCGGGCAGGCTCCCGCGACGCCGCGACGGGCGCCGTCGCCGCGACATGCGGCGCGGCCCGAGAAAGCGGATCCGGTCCATCAGGCGCTGCGCTTCGCTGAGCTCTTCTGGGGTGCAGCGCGCGAAGTCCTTGCGGCGCAGGACCTCGATCGCGCTGTAGCGGAGCTCGCGCACAGGTCCTTGCTCCTCTTTTGGCTCGAGGTCCTGGCGCCCTGCGTCGGGATCGTCGTGAGCGACAACCAGCGTCTGCTCGACCGCGTCGGCAGGCCCTTCCTGCGACTCGCCGAAGAAGAACGCACGGAAGGCTGCGTCGTAGACGCCGACGTCCTCTGGCCGGCTCACGAGCGTCGCGCGTCCCGCCCAGTACACGTGGCGCGCCTCGCCGAACCCGACCGCCGCGAGCGCCTCGGCGTAGCGGAGCGGCGCCCCGCCGGGCACGACCAGGCCCGAGTCCCGCAGCACGCGGGCGAAGGCGACTGGGATGTGGACCGGGTCGCGCGCGGGCGCCGCGTCAAGTCTGCCCGGCGGGTGCTGGCCCCCGCTGCCGCCCGCTCGGTCGGGGGTCTCCGGGCTCATCCCACCCGCTCGGCGCCGACGCCGTCCCCCGAGCGCTCGTCCCCCGAGCGCTCGTCCCCCGCACGCTCGGCTGCAGCACGCGCGAGCGCGGCGACACCGGCGTCCCTCACCCGTCCGATGTCCTCGCGGTACTTGACGGCCGCCCCGAGCGTCGCCAGCACGCTCGACTCGTCCAGGGCCGCTACGTCGAGCGCCACGAGCGCCTTCGCCCAGTCGATGGTCTCTGCGACTCCCGGCGGCTTGTACAACCCGAGCGTTCGCATCCGCTCGACCGCAGCGGCCACCTGGCGGGCGAGCCGCGGCGGCACCTCGGGTGCGCGCACCGTCACGATCTCCACCTCCCGCTCGAAGTCGGGGTGCTCCACCCAGTGGTAGAGGCACCGGCGCTTCAGGGCGTCGGCGACGTCCCGGGTCCGGTTGGAGGTGATCACGACCACCGGCGGCACGGTCGCGTGGAAGGTCCCGAGCTCCGGCACGGTCACCGAGTAGTCGGAGAGCACTTCGAGGAGGAAGGCCTCGAATTCGTCGTCTGCGCGGTCCACCTCGTCGACCAGGAGCACCGGGGACGGCCGGTCCGCAGGCGCGGCGATCGCCGCGAGCAGCGGGCGGCGCACCAGGAACCGCTCGGAGTACAGCTCGTCCTCGACGGTGTCGGGCACCGGACGCCCCGACCCCCCGGCGCGCGCCTCGGCTGCCCGCAGGTGAAGGAGCTGGCGGGCGTAGTCCCACTCGTAGACGGCCTGGCTCACGTCGATGCCCTCGTAGCACTGGATGCGCAGCAGCTCGCTCCCGCGCCAGCGCGCGAGCACCTTCGCGACCTCGGTCTTCCCGACGCCCGCCTCGCCCTCGAGCAGGAGCGGGCGGCGCAGTGCGAGCGCGAGGTAGACGACCGTGGCGAGGCCTTCGTCGGCGAGGTAGCCGTGGGCGCGCAGCGCGGCACGGGCCTGATCGGGGCCGGCGACCTCCCCCCGGGCGCCGGCCGTGGCGTCACCCACGAGTGGCGGTCGCCTCCTCGAGGGCACGCCGCACGAGCACCGTGGCGAGGTGGCGGCGGTAGTCCGCGCTCCCCTGCAGGTCGCTCGGCGGATCGAGCCCCTCGGCCGCCCTCGCCGCAGCTTCCGAGGCTGACGCCCCCGACGCGAGCGCGGCTTCGACACCTCGCGCACGCACCGTCGTCGAGCCCATGTTGACGAGCGCGACACGAGCGTCGCCGTCGACCACTGCGGCGACGCCCACGATGGCCCAGTCCTGCGCCCTGCGATTGAACTTCTGGAACGCCCAGCCGCTCGGCGCCTTGCGCACCCGGATCTCGGTCAGCATCTCCTCTGGCTCGAGCGCGGTCTCGAGGAACCCCTTGAAGAAGTCCGAGGACGCCACCTCTCTCGTCCCGTGCGGCCCGTCGATCACCATCGTCCCGTCGAGCGCCAAGACCGCTGCCGGCAGGTCGGAGGCGGGGTCGCCGTGGGCGAGGGACCCTCCGATCGTGCCGCGGTGGCGGACCTGGGGGTCTCCGACCTGGCCGGCGACGTGTGCGAGGAGCGGCACCTGCGCCCGCGCGACCTGAGACGTCTCGAGGTCGCGGTGGCGGGTCAGCGCGCCGATGGCGACGTGGTCGCCGCCGTCCCGCACGTAGGACAGGCCCGGCACTCGCCCCACGTCCACGAGCACGGACGGCGACGCGAGGCGAAGCTTCATGAGCGGGAGCAGGGAGTGGCCGCCCGCCAGCAGCTTCGTCGAGTCGGGGTCCTCGGCGAGCCAGCCGAGCGCCTCTTGGACCGAGCCGGCGCGGCGGTACTCGAACGACGCGGGGATCATCTGTCACCTCCTGGCTCGTGGGCGGCTGCGGCGATCGATCGCCATACGCGCTCTGGGGTCAGCGGCATCTCGATGTCCTCCACTCCGAGGTGCGCGAGGGCGTCGACGACCGCGTTGACGACCGCAGGGGTCGACGCGATGGTCCCCGCCTCGCCGATTCCCTTCACCCCGAGCGGGTTGGACGGGCTCGGAGTCACCGTGCGCCCGAGCGTGAAGCCCGGGAGCTCCGTCGCCGCGGGCACGAGATAGTCGGCGAAGGTCGCCGTCATCAGGTTGCCCCGTTCGTCGTAGACGGCCCCTTCGTAGAGGGCCTGCCCCACGCCCTGGGCGATCCCGCCGTGCACCTGCCCGTCGACGATGAGCGGGTTGATCTGGTTCCCGCAGTCGTCGACCGCCACGTAGCGGACGAGGTCCACGCGCCCGGTCTGGGTGTCCACCTCGACCACGGCGACGTGCGTCCCGAAGGGGAACGTGAAGTTCGTCGGGTCGAAGGTGGCGGACGCCTCGAGGTTGGGCTCCATGCCCTCGGGAAGGTCGTGCGCGCTGAACGCCTCGAACGCGAGCGCACCGAGGCCGACGGTGCTCGACGGAGAGCCTCGGACGCTGAATTCGCCCCCCGAGAGCTCCAGGTCCTCGGGCGCCACCTCCAAGCGGTGCGCGGCGAGGAGGCGCGCCTTCTCGACGAGGCGGTCGGCGGCGAGCGCGATCGCCGTGCCTCCGACCGATAGCGACCGAGAGCCGTACGTGTCGAGGCCGACCGGCGAGACCCCCGTGTCCGAGTGCAAGACGTCAACGTCCTCGGGAGACACGCCGAGCTTGTCCGCCACGATCATCGACCACGAGGTGACGTGTCCCTGGCCCTGGGGCGACGCCCCGGTCACCACCTGCACCTTTCCGGTGGGCAGCATCCGTACGGTGGCCGTCTCCCAGCCGCCGGCCATGTAGTTGAGCGAGGCGAGCACGCGTGAGGGCGCGAGGCCGCACATCTCCACATAGCACGACAGCCCCACGCCGAGCAGCTTCGTAGCGCCCTCGGTGCGACGCTTCGACTGCTCTTCGCGCAGTGCGTCGTAGTCGACGAGCTCGAGCGCAGCCCCGAGGGCTGCCTCGTAGTTGCCGCTGTCGAAGACCAGCCCGGCCACAGAGGTGTAGGGGAACCTGTCCGCTCCGATGAAGTTGCGCCTGCGCAGCTCAGCCGGATCGACTCGCAACTTGCGAGCGAGGGCGTCCATCGCCCGCTCGATCGCGTACGTCGCCTCTGGCCGGCCCGCGCCGCGGTAGGCGTCGGTGGGCGTCTTGTTGGTGAAGATGCCTGTGCAGGTGAAGGCGTAGGCGGCGACGTCGTAGACGCCGTGGTACAAGAAGGCGCCGAGGATGGGGACGCCGGGCGTGACGAGCTGCATGTACGCGCCCATGTCGGCGAGCAGGTGGACCCGCACCGCCCGCACGCGTCCATCGGCGTCGGCCGCGAGCTCGATCTCTTGGACCTGCCCCCGCCCGTGGATCGTGGCCTGAGCCGCCTCGCTGCGCTCCTCGCTCCAGCGGACCGGGCGGCGGAGCCGTCTGGCGAGGGCGAGGCAGAGCAGCTCCTCGGCGTAGACGTCGAGCTTCGAGCCGAACCCCCCGCCGACGGCCGGAGCGACCACCCGGATGCGACCCTCGGGGATCCCCGCGGTCATCCCGAGCAGCGTGCGCAGGATGTGGGGGATCTGGGTCGCGGAGTAGACGACGTACTCGCCGCCGAAGGGGTGCGGGACGACGCACACCCCGCGAGGTTCCATCGCCGAAGGGATCAGCCGCTGCTGGACGTAGCGGGCCCGCAGCGTGACCGCCGCGTCCTCGAAGGCACGGCGGACGGCTTCGGGGTCGGGGACGAGCTCCCACGTGTAGGCGCGGTTCGTGGGTGCGTCGCCATGCGCGAGGAACCGGTCGCTGGCCGCGTCCTCGAGATCGACCGCCGCAGGCAGCTCTTCGTAGCCGACTGCGACCGCCCCTGCGGCGTCCTGCGCTTCGGCGAGCGTGCCCGCGACCACGACGGCCACCGCGTCGCCGGCGTAGCACGCCTCGGCGACCGCGAGCGGGAAGTGAGGCGGCGACTGCATGTCGGCGGTGACCGGCCACACGCAGGGCATCGCCGACGCCCACTCGCCGGCGAGGTCGGCACCGCTGAAGGCCGCGACCACGCCGGGCATGCCGAGCGCGGCCGAGACGTCGACCGAGGTGATCCGGGCGTGCGCGTAGGGGCTCCGTACGACCGCCATGTGCAGCGCCCCGGGCACCACGAGGTCGTGGACGAACCTGGCCTCGCCGCTCAGGAGGGCGGCGTCCTCTCGCCGCCGCATCCTCGTTCCGACGACCCCGGCTGCACCTTCCATGACCGCCGCGCTCATCGGACCAGCTCCTCAGCGCCGGCCGCGGCGAGCACCGCTTGGACAATGTTGTGGTAGCCGGTGCACCGGCAGAGGTTGCCTTCGAGCCCCTCTCGGACCTCGTGCTCGCTCGGGTGCGGGTGCTCCTTCAAGAAGGACGCGACCGCCATCACCATGCCCGGGGTGCAGAAGCCGCACTGGAGCGCATGATGCTCGTGGAAGGCCGCCTGGATCGGATGGTACGTGCCGTCCGGAGCCGCCATGCCCTCGATGGTGGTGATCTCGGCACCGTCCGCCTGCGCTGCGAGCACGGTGCACGACTTCACGGACTCGCCGTCGAGCAGCACCGTGCATGCGCCGCACGACGTCGTGTCGCAACCGATGTTCGTCCCGGTAAGCCCGCGCACGTCGCGCAGGTAGTGCACGAGGAGCATGCGTGTCTCCACCTCGTGCGACTCGGTCGTGCCGTTCACGGTCACGGTCACCCGCATGCCGCGCCCTCCTCCTGCCCGCCGCCCACGACGGGCGCTCGGCCGCCGTCGCCCCGTCTCGGCGGGGACGCACGGTCGGCATCCGGATGCTGCATCGCTCGGCAAATGCTGCCACGCCCGCCGCCGTCATGCACCTCCGGACACCGGGGGCACCACGGCGACCTCGTCGTCGCGCCCGATGACCGCCTCGCCGCTGACCGGCTCCCCGTTCACCCAGAGCGTCGAGGCTCGCAGGACCCTCTCGAACTCCGGCCCGTAGCGGCGGCACGCGGCGTCGCAGAGCTCCGAGAGGCTCGGCGCGTCGAGCGTCACGCGTCCCTCGCGCGCCGCGGTGCGCGCAGGACCGAAGAGGAGCAGGGTCGCCATCACGCCTCCCTGGGCCGGGGCCTCTTCACGGCGAGCCCACGACTGCAGCCGTGAGCGCGGGGTTGGTCACGATGACCTCCAGGATGTCTCCCGCCGCCGCCCCGTCGCCGTCCGCCAGCACTGCGAGGCCGTCGGCGAGCCCCATCGAGCGGATCTGGTGCGATCCTTGCCCCGGGCATGCCCGCGCCTCCCAAGACGGCGCCTCCCAAGACGGCGCCTCCCGAGACGGCGCCTCCCGAGACCAAGGAGCGTCGACGTCGCGGCCGCGCTCCACCCGAGGTGCGCCCAAGCCGTCCGGTCGGAGGGGTGAGAGCTGGACCCGGACGAAGTGCACCCTGCCGTCGGCGCGCCGGCGCAGGGGCTCTGCCGCGCGAGCGCGCACACGGGGACGGCCGGTCATGCGGTGACCGGCCATCTGCCGGAGCGCGGGACGGACAAGCAGCTCGAAGCTCACGGCGGAGGACACGGGGTTCCCCGGGAGGCCGAAGGCCGGAACGGGACCTTGCGGACCGGCGAGCACGGCGAAGGAGAAGGGCTTCGCAGGACGGATCGCGATCTGCATCCAGCGAGTCGCCGAACCGCCGAGCCGGTCGAGCACCATGCGCACGACGTCGACGTCGCCCACGCTCACCCCGCCAGAGAGGACGAGCACGTCGACCCTGCCGAGCGCGTCGGTGAGCAGGGCCGCGAGCGCCTCGTCGTCGTCAGGTGACCGCCCGAGATCGAGTGGCCGGCAGCCGGACTCGGCCACGAGGGAGAGCAGCATCGGTCGGTTGGAGTCGTAGATCTGCGCACGCCCGAGAGGGCGGCCCGCGTCGACCAGCTCGTCCCCCGTCGAGATCACGCCCACCACGGGTCGGGGAAGCACCCTGATCGTCGTGCAGCCGGCGCTGATCAGGGCGGCGAGCTGCGTCGGACCGATCTCCGCGCCGGCGTCGAGCACCGTCTCACCAGCGTGCACGTCCCCCCCCGGCAGCCGGACGTTCTCACCGGGCTCCACCGGGACGTCGACCAGCACCCTGCCCTCCCCGGCCGGCCGCGTCCGCTCGACCATGCAGACCGCGTCCGCACCGTCGGGGACGGGCGCGCCGGTCATGATCCTCGCGGACTGCCCCGGGCCGACCGCGCCGTGGAGCGTGCTCCCAGCGAGGACGCGCCCGACGACGTCGAGCGTCACCGGCGCCCGCACGGTGTCCGCCGCCCGCAGCGCGTACCCGTCCATCGCGGAGTTGGCGAACGGAGGCACGTCCACCTGCGCGGCCGCGCGCTCCGCCAGCACGCAGCCGAGCGCGTCGATGGGTGCGACGTCGACCGGGGGGCGAGGCGAACAGGCACGAAGGACGAGTGCCTGCGCTTCCTCCAGCGGGATCACACCGACCGCACCGATATGGCGCCGGTGCCCCAGTCCTCTCCGCCGCGCCAGCGCTCGTACTTCCAGATCGGCACCGTCTCCTTGACGGTGTCGATCAGGTACCCGCCCGCGGCGAACGCGTCGAGCCGGTGCGGCGCCGAGACCACCACCACCACGGCGGTGTCGCCGACGGCGAGCGATCCCAGCCGGTGCAGGGCCGCGACACGCACGATCGAAGGCCAGCGCACCCGGGCGTCGGCGACCGCCGCGCCGAGGCGCGCGAGCGCCGGCCCCTCGTACGCCTCGTAGACCAGCTCTTCGACCCCGTCCCGCCCGTCCGCGTGGTCGCGGACGGTGCCGGCGAAGGTGACCACCGCGCCGCACGACGGCCGCACCGCCCACTCGACGACCGCCTGCGCGTTGAGCGTCGTCCTCGAGAGGCCGACCCAGTCGTCGCCGCTCGCCGGGGGAGCGAGCGCGAGCCGTGCGAGGTCCTCGGGGCTGTCGGCGTCCTCGGTGCGCCCGGGCCCCACCGCCGCTGCAAGCTCCTCTTCGTCCACGAAGCACGTGTCTGGGCCGAAGACGCCACGAAGCGACCGCTCCCCCGAGGCGAGCCGGGCTCTCGCCCGCTCAAGGTCCGCCACAGACCATCGCGCGCACAGCGGCTGAGGCACCCCGTTCTTCACCGGCACCACGCTGACGTCGCCGGGGCAGCCGGCGAGCCACGCCACGAGACCGGCGGACACGCTTGGCAGGTCGCAGGCCAGGACGACTGCCGGCTGCTTCTCCCCGGTCTGGCGCACGAGCTCTGCCCACCCGGCCGCCACCGCCGCCAGCGGCCCGGTGCCCGCCGGTTCCTCGACGACGCTCGGGAGACCGGTCGTGCCGGGCCCGACCTCCACCGCCGCGGACGTCGCCGCCGACAGCGCCTCGGCGGCGCGGCGCCCGAGCGCCACCCCGCCGACCTCGAGCGTCGCCTTGTCCCGTCCCATGCGCCGAGAGGAGCCGCCGGTCAGCACCATGCCGTAGACGCGCGCAGCCACGCCGCCCAGCGTACGCGGCCTATGGTCCTCGCGGTCCCGGCCCGGGCCGCGCGCCTAGCCCCGAGCCGTCTCGGCAGGCAGCTTGCCGCGGCAGGCGACCTCTTCGAGGAAGCGTGCGTACCGCTCGATCAGGACTGGCCAGCGGTAGTGGCGCTCGACGTAGCGGCGCCCGCGGGCGCCAAGCTCCCTGCGGAGCGCGGCATCCGTCGTCAGACGGTCGAGGACGGCCTCGAACTCTCGATAGGACCCGAACCACATGCCGCCTCCCGACCGCTCGCAGTGCTCGCGCGTCGCGTCGCAGCGCGCGTTGACCACCACGGGGAGCTCGAGCGTCCAGGCTTCGGTGACTACGAGCGAGAACGCCTCGAGCGCGGAGGGGGAGATGAACGCCTGGGCATCGCGCATGATGTCGCACTTGTCCGCGTCGTTCACCATGCCGGTGACGACGATGTCGGGATGGTCAGGGGGGCGATAGGCGACCGGCCCCACGAGCGCGAGTGCGAGCGGCCCGGGACGCCTGGCCTTGTACTCGACGAAGTAGGCCGCGAGCATCTTCGAGCCCTTGTGCTCGTCGACCCTTCCGACACTCACCACGTAGGGACGGTCGCCGGTGCCGAGCAGCTCGGCGCCGCTGCGCCGGCGCGGGGTCGGCGGCTCGGTCCCGAGGCCGAGGAGGATCTGCGGCCGGGCGGCGACCGGGTAGTGACGCTGGACCAGCCGTCGCTCCGCCATCGTCTGGAAGACGAGCGCGTCCGCGCTTGCGAAGGTGCCCGCGAACACCTTCAGGTACAGCGCCGGCTCGTCGTGGGCCGCCGGGTGCAGCACTGCCGGCATCGGCACGCTCCCGATCGCCCGGACGGTCGGGTAGTACAGGTACGGGTAGAAGACGGCGACGTCGGCGCCGCTCTCACACAGGGCGTCCACGAGCTCGGGGGTGACCGGGCCGTTGAGGTCGACCCAGCGCTCCGCCTTCTCCTGCGTGGCGAGCGTCGGAGCCCGGCGCAGCCGTCCGTCGAGCTCGTAGAAGTCGCGGGAGCGTCCCGACGCGACGCGGAAGCGGTGGACGAGGACGTCGTCCACCATCTCGACTCCGGGCTCGAGCTCGTTGCGCCAGGTGAGGTGGTCCAGCGCCGTCGAGGTGAAGACCTCGGCGGCCCAGCCGGTCGACGCGACGAGATGCTCGGCGAGCTGGCGTGCGGCGGACTCGGCGCCGCCCACGACCTGGCGCCCGTAGCGGGGCGTGACGAAGGCGACGCGCACCGCGATCGCTCAGCGCGTCGCGATGACGAGGTAGTCGGCGCCCTCCGGACCCGGCACGATGTCCACGGTCCATGCAGCCAGGAGGTGGCCCCAGGTGCGCGGTCGGAGCGGCTTACCGGGTGCGAGGTCCGCTTCAACGGGTGCGTCGTCGGACAGCCACGCCTCCGGCGAGACCGAGTGTACTGCGACCACCGAGTGCTCGCCCATCTTCTCGAGGAGTGAGCAGACGAACTGGTCACGGCGGGCCGGGTCCATCGTCTCGACGATCCCCGACACCACCGCGCCGCCAAGCGAGCCGAGAGGGACGGCGTCCAGGTGGACGAGCGGCTCTTCTTGACGGAGGTCCGACCCTCTGAGCTCGGCATCGCCGATGATCCCCGGGCGCGGGTCCACGCCATAGGCATCGACGCCCGCGGCCGCGAGCAGGCTCACGAGCCAGCCGTCGCCGCACGCGGTGTGCAGGACGCGTCCGGGCGTGGCGCGCAAAGCGTCGACGACGCGCGCCGCCCACCATGTGCCCGCCGAGCCGGCGTCAAGCACCAGCGTCTCGCCCGCGGGCGGCACCCTCTCTTGGAGGTCCCCGAGCTGGCTCTCGATTGCGTGGAGCGCGCGGCTCACCGCGAGGCCGAAGGTGCTCACCTGATGGGTGACCCACCCCATGTACCAGAGAATGAGCGACCGAAGGCCCTTCTTGACGGCGCTCCCGGCCAGCCGGTTCGAGGCCACCGGGACCACCGGATCGATGAGCGCCGCTTGGTCGACCATCCCGAGGGCATCCTTCAAGTCGCCACCGCGCACGGCGACGGGAGCGTGCTCAAGGAACATCTGGTCGAGCTCGCGCTCGAGCTGGACGGGGATCACGCTGCGGTGGGTCCGCACCTCCTCGTCGATCTCGGCCATCACGTGGCGCAGGTAGTCGTCGGCGATCGGGGTGTCCTCCGACTCGCTGCTGCTCACGACGCCACCGACCCCTCGGCGCGTGCGGCAACGACCTGCGCGGTGACGAGCCCCGCGTCCACCGGGATCGCCACGGTCCCGGTGGCGCGCCCGGGGTTCATCACTTCGAAGCGGCACGCCGGCTCCTTCCAGTCGCTCAGCCCTCGCTGCGTCTGCACCCCGACGTTCACGTCGTAGGCGCCGTCGAGGAGCGGCACCGATGCAAGGCGGAACTCGAAGGCACCGATGCCCGCCTGCACGTCGCAGCGGACCCCCAGGACGTCGCTGTCCGTGCTGAAGAGCCCGAGCCCCTCGTCGCTGCGAATGTCCAGCTGGAACACGACCCCTTCGACCGGACGGCTCGATTCGAAGACCGCGCGTATGGTGAGCGGTTCTCCGGGCAGGAGGTAATGCCGTGCGGTGCCTGGGGGCAGGACACAGGACACCTCGATGAGGCGGACGGGCCGGCTCTCGCTCACGAGGGCCCGGCCGGGTGATGCCGCCTCCTCGATCGGTCCGCCGACGCGCGGGTCCGCGGGAAGGGCCGGGGCCCCGGCGAGCACGGAGACCGCCGGCCCCGACGGTGGCTCCGTCCCTCCGCCGCCTCCCACCTCGGCGAGAGCAGGCGCCTCTTCCGACGACACGTCGAGCGCGACCTCCGCCTCGCGTGCGCCCAGCATGTCGCCGGCCTCGAGGAGGCGCTCCCGGAAGAGCCGGACCGCCTCCCCCGGGGTGCCCATGCCGACCATCTCCCCGTCGGCGAGCACGACGGCCCGGTCACAGAGGCTGCGCACGAGGTCAGGCGCATGAGAGACGAAGAGGATGGTGCGTCCCTCGCGCTGGAACTGCTTCACGCGCTCCATGCACTTGCGCTGGAACCTCTCGTCTCCGACTGCAAGGACCTCGTCGATCACGAGGACGTCGGGATCGACGTTGACCGCGACCGCGAACCCGAGCCGGACGTACATCCCCGAGGAGTAGAACTTGACCTGGTTGTCGATGAACTGGCCCAGCTCGGCGAACTCCACGATGTCGTCGAACATCCGGTCGACTTCTCGCTTTGAGAGCCCGAGCATGGAGCCGTTCAGGTAGATGTTCTCGCGGCCGCTCAGCTCCTGCTGGAAGCCCGCGCCGAGCTCCAGGAGGCCCGCCAGCTTCCCGCGCACGACCACCTGCCCTGCGGTGGGCTGGAGGACCCCGCAGATGCACTTGAGGAGCGTCGACTTGCCCGAGCCATTTCGCCCGAGGATGCCGACAGTCTCGCCCTCATGCACGTCGAATGACACGTCTCGAAGTGCCCAGAGATCCTCGTAGGGGATCCTGCCTGCGTGGATCACGCGTTCTTTGAGCGACGTGTACTTCTCGTGGTACAGGCGGAACCGCTTCGAGACGTCCTCGACCTGGACTGCCTCCGTGCCCATCTCAGAGCTCCTCGGCGAAGTTGCCTGCCAGCCTTCCGAAGACCACCATCGCCACGTAGAAGAGGAGCAGCCCGAACGCCAGCACGATGCCGTCTCCCCACACGTAGGTGCTCAAAGGCCAGTGGGGCAGGACGGGGAGCACGCCGTGCGGAGGCTGCGTGTTCCTGACTGTGAGCCGTCCGTAGAGGGTGCGCTGGAAGGTCATGACCAGCACCGTCATCGGGTTGAGGAAGTAGAGCCAGGCCAGGCCGTGCTGAGCCAGTCGGGGGCCGACCGTCTGGTAGGTGTACACGATCGGGCACGCCCAGAACCATGCGGATCCGACGAGCACTGTCACGAGGTGCTGGGTGTCGCGCATGTAGACGTTGACTGCGGCGAGCAGGATCCCGAGCGCGCACGCCAGCACGAGCGTCGGGATCAGCGCGACGACGACGAGGTAGAGGAGCGACCAGGCCGGGGCCCATTGCAGGACCACCAAGAAGAGGACCATGACGCATGCCTGGAAGAAGAAGAACACGCCCGCGGACCCGACCGCGGCAAGAGCCAGGATCTCACGGGGAAAGGAGACCTTCTTCACGAGCCCTGCATTGTTCACGATCACCCCGGTCGAGGTGAGGATCCCGGTGGAGAAGAAGTTCCAAAGGAGGAGCCCGCTGAAGAGGTAGATCACGAACTCGGGCATGCCGTTGTGCAGGAACACGCCGAAGACCATCGCGTAGACGGCGAGCGTGAGGGACGGCGAGACCATCGACCACAGCAGGCCAAGGAACGAATTCTTGTACTTGACCTTGATCTCGGTGCGGACGAGATAAAGGAGCAGCTCGCGCGAGCGCCAGATCTCCTGGAGGCGGGCAAGGACGCTGGTGTGCGCCGAGACGACCCGCGTCGTCTTCGGGCGTGTGGCGATCGACCCCGCGCCCTCGAGCATGCTCGTCACTCCGGCTGACCCCGCGTCCGGCGGCTGCGCCGGCGCTTCGAGCGCCACCGTCAGCTTCCGCCCACCTGGGCCGCGGACCTGTCGATCACCTGGTCGATGAAGCCATACTCCTTGGCTTCCTCGGCCGTGAACCAGCGGTCCCGGTCGGAGTCCGCTTCGATGCGCTCGACCGGCTGGCCCGTGTGGAAGGCGATGCGCTCGGCCATCATCCGCTTCAGGTAGACGATCTGCTCGGCTTGGATCGCGATGTCGGCGGCCTGGCCCTGCATTGCTCCTGACGGCTGGTGCATGAGGATGCGCGAGTGCGGCAGTGCGAACCGCTTCCCTGGTGCCCCCGCGCACAGGAGGAACTGTCCCATCGAGGCCGCGAGCCCCACGCAGATGGTGCTGACGTCCGGCCGGACGTACTGCATGGTGTCGTAGATCGCCAGGCCGTCGGTGACCGACCCGCCCGGGGAGTTGATGTAGAGGGAGATGTCACGCTCGGGGTCCTCTGCCTCCAAGAGGATGAGCTGGGCGCACACCGTGTTGGCCGTGCTCTGGTCGATGGCGGACCCGATGAAGATGATGCGTTCCTTCAGGAGGCGCTGGTAGACGTCGACAGCAACGGACGGGTCCTGGCCAGCGGCTCCGACCGGTCCGACAAGGGGACTAGCGTGCATGCTGCGAGGCTACCCGGCCGCGGTGCTGCCCGGGGCCACGCGGACGTGGCGGAACCGGTAGACGCGCCGGGTTTAGGTCCCGGTCCCTTCGGGGGTGGAGGTTCGAGTCCTCTCGTCCGCACGCTTTGCCGCACCTTCTCGCCGCCCCCGACAAGTTCCGCGGCACCGCGTCCGCCGCCGAGGTGGCCGCCGGTGCCGCCAGAGGGGCGCGAGCGGCAGGGTGGAGCGCGTTCGAGCTCCCGCTCGCAGACGGCGGCGAGGGCACGCTCGACGTCCTCTCACGCGCTCTCGGCGGTGAGCGCCGCCGAACCACGGTGCGCGGTCCGCTCGGCGGGCCGGTCGACGCCGACTGGCTCCTCGTGCCCGGTGGACTGCCTCGAAGGCTCCTCGAGGGACCGGCTGGCGACCTGGTCGAGCGGGAGGCCGGGCCGATCGCGGTGATCGAGTCCGCCCGCGCCGCAGGCCGGGAGCTCCTGGCGGCCCCCACGGGGGACGAGCCGGTGCGAGCGGGGACCGAAGGCGTCGGCGACCTGATCAGCGTGGCAGTGGAGGAAGGGGCGAGGTGCGTCCTCATCGGTGCCGGCGGGACCGCCACCACCGACGGCGGCTGGGGCGCGCTCTCGGCGATCGGCACAAAGGCCTGCCTGCGCGGGGCCCGGCTCGTCGTCGCCTGTGACGTCTCGACCCGGTTCCGGTCGGCAGCCGGGACCTTCGCACCGCAGAAGGGCGCGACGCCTTCGCAGGTGAGAGCGTTGCGGACGCGCCTGGATGGGCTTGCGGTCCGCTACCGCCTTTCCTACGGCGTCGACGTGGACCGGCTCGTCGGCGCCGGAGCCGGAGGAGGGCTCGCCGGCGGTCTCGCGGCCCTTGGCGCCCGCCTAGTCGGCGGGTTCGCCCTCATCGCAGCGCTCCTCGACCTCGACCGCCGCGCCCGGGCTGCAGACCTCCTGTTGACCGGCGAAGGACGCGTCGACACGACGTCGTTCGACGGAAAGGTGGTCGGCGGCGTCCTCGAGGCTGCTGGCGGCATGCCGCCGGCACTGTGCGTCGCGGGCGAGATCGAGGTCGGGATCGAGCGCTTCTGGGCGTGGAGGCCCGGACCGGTCGACGCCGTGAGCTTGGCGTCGCTCCTCGGCGCCGCCAGGGCTCGTCGCTGCCCAGCGGACGCCGTCTGTGACGTCGTCGAGGCGGTCTGCCGCCGGCAGAGGAACGAAGCGGGGAGACGGTCTCGATGACGTTGGAAGACCCGACATCCGCCTACTCAGGTCGACGTGCTCTTGTGGCGCGACGCGGGACGAGGTGCAAGGAGCCGGCCCTCGGGCCGGCTCCTTGCGTCCGCTGTGAATCATCGCCGGGCTTCCATGTCGTGCTGAGCGACACGATGGTGGGAAGCCGCTGTCTGTTCGCCGGTCGTCGACCGGACCTCCGCGGCCCGAACCGAACGCCGCACCCAATGGTCCCGGCTGTGAGGCACCGCCACAGCAGAGCGGCGCGCCCTCAGCCCGGCGGACCGCCCTCCTCGGTCGAGCTCGTCGATGCCATCGCAAGCTCCCTTCCGTCCTGGGGCCGTCGTTGCGACGGTACCCTCACCCTCTATTCTCCTCCTCCTGCGCCGATCCGCCAAGGGGCGGGAGCTGGGATTTCGCGGAGCGCCCGGCGCGGACCCAGGGCTCGCCGGCTTCGGCGCGCAGTGCAGCTGCCAATGCACGAAAGGCGCGCCCCCGATGCGAGATCGCGTGCTTCTCACCCGGGCTGAGCTCGCCGAACGTGCGGCCGTCGCCTTCGTCCGGCACGAAGACGGAGTCGTATCCGAAGCCTCGACGGCCTCGCGGCGCGTCGGTGATCGTTCCGCACACCACGCCCTCTCGCCAGAGCTCGTGCCCATCGGGAAACCGGACCAGGGCCACCGTGCGGAACCGGGCGCGTCGCGCTCCGCCTCGGTCCGGCAGTGCGCCCAGCTCACGGAGGAGCCTCCCGACGTTGTCCGCGTACGTCGCGCTCGCTCCCGCGTAGCGGGCGGACCAGACCCCTGGAGCGCCGCCGAGCGCGTCGACCTCGATCCCGGTGTCGTCGGCCACTGCTGGCATCCCCGTCGCGGCGGCGAGGGCGGCAGCCTTCAACCGTGCGTTCTCTTCGAGCGTGGCGCCGGTCTCCTCCACCTCCAAGACGTCGCTCGGCCGAGGGAGCAGGGTAAGCCCACCGCAGGTCATGAGGATCTCGCGGATCTCCGCGAGCTTGTCGGGATTCGCCGTGGCGGCCACGAGCGAAAGCCGCGGCGGGGCCGGCTCGCTCATTGAAGGCGAGGCCGCGCCGAACGAAGCTGGCTCACCGCCGGGCTGGAGGCTCGGCGAGCACTGCGTCCTGCATGGCGAGGAGCCTGCCGATGCCTGCCTGCGCGAGCACCAGCAGCTCGTCGAGCTCGGTGCGGGTGAAGGGCAAGCCTTCGGCCGTGCCCTGCACCTCCACGAAGCGGCCCGAACCGGTCATCACCACGTTCATGTCGACCTCGGCGTTGGAGTCCTCGGCGTAGGGAAGATCGAGCATCGGCACGCCTTCGACGATGCCTACCGAGACCGCCGCGACGGCCTCGGTCAAGGGGTGCGTGGACAGCCTCCCTGCCGCGATCAGCCTCGTAAAGGCATCGTGCAGCGCGAGGTATGCCCCGCAGATGGACGCGGTACGCGTACCGCCGTCGGCCTGGAGCACATCGCAGTCAACGGTGACCTGCAGCTCTCCGATCGCCACGAGGTCACACACCGCACGCAACGAGCGTCCGATGAGCCGCTGGATCTCCTGGGTTCGACCGGACTGCCTTCCTTTCGCCGCCTCGCGCGTCGCGCGCTCGGCCGTCGAACCCGGAAGCATGGAGTACTCGGCGGTGACCCAGCCCCGTCCGCTTCCACGCATCCACGGAGGCACTCGATCTTCCACCGATGCCGTGCAGAGAACCTTCGTGTGGCCCATGGACACGAGGAACGACCCCGGAGCGAACACCGTGAAGTCGCGCTGGAAGGTGACCGGCCGCAGCTCGTCGAGGGCACGTCCGTCGGCGCGCCGCACCCGGGGGTCCGATGTGATGGGGTCCGAGGTGGTGGTGTCCGAGTCGGTCGTCACGTCTCGCCCCTTCCGGCGTCGTCGCCGCACCTCAGCGCGGCAATACCACGGCGACAGTACCGGTTCTTCCGACGACGTATGAAAACCGACGACGTCGTCACCACTCGAACACCCTTCCAGGAGCCGCCTGGTGCACGGGGCGTCCGAACGCCTCGTCGGCCTCCGCAGCGAGCAGCCCGCCCGGGACCGTGGGCAGGCGGTGCGTAAGCACCAGCCGCGCGATGCCGGCGGCGGCAGCCATCGCCCCGGCCTGGCGCCCGCTCAAGTGGCGCGCCTTCCCTTCGCGGTCGCTCGTGTAGGTCGCCTCGCAAAGGAGCAGGCCGATGCCCGCACCGAGCTCCTCGGGAGACCAGTCCGGTCCGGTGTCCGCGCTGTAGCCGAGCGACTTGGACGCCTGCGGGGCCTCGGAGGGCGCAGTGACGTCGAGCCTCACAGCGAGGGTCGGCGGCCCGTGATCGGTCGCGCTGAACGAGCAGACGACCGCCTCGCGGGTGCCTTCGTGCCGAGTGAGCAGCACCCGGCACGAAGGCTCGACGTCGTGCCATTCAAAGACGCCGTCGTCGCCGAAGTACGCTCGCGCCCGCAGGCCCGGCGGGGCGTAGACGGCGACCGGGGAGCGCAGCGCCTGGTCGCGACGCCACACTGCGTACGCGTCGACGTCGCTCCAGTGATCGGGGTGCTCGTGGGAGAGGATGATCGCGTCGACCCGTGCGGGGTCGGTGACCAGTTGGAGGTTGGCAAAGGTGCCCGGGCCTGCCTCGAGCCAGATCACCAGCCCCGCAGCCTCGACGAGGTAGCCGCTCGCGGCGCCGCCCGGGCCCGGGTAGCTGCCGTCGCAGCCGAGCACAGTCAAGGTCGCGGCCCAGGGCTCCGACGCTGACCCGGTGACGTCCAACACGGCCCCCACGCGCGCAAACGTAGAATGCTCAGAAGTAGATCGTCGATCTCGCGCGCGCCGCGACTTCGTCGATGTCGCCGGTCCAGGCGCCGCTCGACAGGTACTTCCAGCCGCCGTCGGCGGACACGACGACGATCGCCGCCTGCTCGCCCTCGGGAACCTGCACCGCACACCGGGCTGCGCCCGCCATCGCCGCACCGGTCGAGAGCCCCGCGAAGACCCCCACGTCTGCGAGCCTGCGCACCCACTCCACGGACTCGCGCGGACGCACGACCGTCTTGCGGTCGAGAAGCGCCGCGCCCTCGAGCATCTCGAAGATGGGCGGGACATAGCCATCGTCCAGGCTCCGTAGCCCGTCAACGGTCTCACCGACCGGAGGTTCGACAGCCCAGACCTGCACCGCGGGATTGCGCTCCTTCAGATAGCGCCCTGCGCCGAGCAAAGTGCCCGACGTGCCGAGCCCCGCGACGAGGTGGGTCACCTCCGGGCAGTCCCTCCAGATCTCCGGGCCGGTCCGCTCATAGTGCGCACGGGGATTCGCCGGGTTCGCGTACTGGTAGAGGAACACCCAGTCGGGATGGTCCGCAGCGAGCCTCTGCGCCAGACGCACCGCCCCGTTCGACCCCTGGGCGCCCGGGGACTCGATGATCTCCGCGCCCCACACCTCGAGCAGCTGGCGCCGCTCAGTGGACACGTTCTGCGGGAGCACCACCTTCAGCCGGTAACCTTTCACCCGGCAGACCAGCGCCAGGCCGATGCCCGTGTTGCCCGACGACGGTTCGAGGAGGACCTGTCCGGGCTCCCCGGGGCGCAGCAGGCCCGTCTTCTCGGCGTCTTCCACCATGGCGAGAGCGACCCTGTCCTTCACCGATCCGCCAGGGTTCTGCCCTTCGAGCTTGACGAAGAGGCGCGCTGTGGAGTTCGGGCTGAGCTCGGTCACCTCGACGAGCGGCGTGTCCCCGATCAGGTCGAGAACGCTGCGGCGTGCGCCCACGGGCCGGGCGAGCGGTTCCCTCGTCAGCCGCCGGCGACCGCCGGGAGGAGGGACACCTCGTCGCCCTCCTTGACCGGGGTCTCCAGCGACTCGAGGTAGCGGACGTCGTCGTCGTTGACGTAGACGTTCACGAACCGGTGGAGCGATCCGTCCTCGTTGAGCAGCTGGCTGGACATCCCTGGGAACTCCGAGACCAGCTCTCGCAGGACGTCACCGATCGTCTCGGCTTTCACAGTGACCGTTGAAAGACCTCCGGCCTGTGGGCGAAGCACGGTCGGCAGGCGGACATCCACTGCAACAGCCACGAAACCTCCCGGTAGTGGACGGATCCCAGGGACCCGAATAGTTGACCTCTCGGGTCTGGATTCTACCTGGCCGGCGGCTGTGACCACGCGGGCACCGTGCCACCAAGGACCATTCCGGCTGCGTTGGTGCTCGAAGACTCCCGATCAGGGCACGGTCCGCCCGCCGGGCAGCCGCGAGCGGCACGAAGCCAGAACGGCCAGCCCCTCAGACGGGCACCGGCGCGGCGGCGCCGCCAAGGACCACCACCGACTCCTCCTCGATGTGCCCCCCGCCGAGCCGGTAGCTGCGCACGACAGGATGCGTGTCGCGCAGCGACACCACGACGTAGTGCCAATCGGGGTCGGGCGCTTGCTCCGCATCGGTCGCGGAGGGGTAGGCGTCGGTGTGGGTATGCGAATGGAAGACACCGATGAGCTCGATCCCGGTCCGCTCGGCGTCGCGGTCAGCCTGGAGCAGGTCGCGCGAATCGACCGAGTACACGCGCGCGGACGCCGCCGCGTTGCGCGTCGGGTACATCCGGACGATGGTCCCGCTCGACGGGTCCCCCGCCAGCATGCCACACGCCTCGTCGGGGAGACCCGAGATGCAGTGCCCGACCATCTGCAGGTACACGTCCCGAGGCATCCGCAGCATTGCTCGACGAGCGTACCCACCTCGGGCTGGCAGGAGACGGATGACCGGACCAGCGGCCAGGGCGTGACGGGCGGGCGTGACGGGCGGGCCACTGGGCTGACGCATCGGTGGGCCAAGGCGCCCAGGCGCACTCGGGCGGTCGGAACGGCCTGTCGTGCACACTTTGACAGCGCTGTGGCCATAGCCTCACCGTGCAATGGGACGAGCGAAGAAGGTCGCCGCCAACCGCGCCGCGCAGCGTGACGGCCGCCGGGGCGACCGGACGGTCGCCACCAACCGGCGGGCTCGCCACGACTACGAGGTGCTCGAGACCATCGAGGCCGGCATCGTGCTCCACGGGAGCGAGGTGAAGTCGTTGCGTGAGGGGAAGGCTCAGCTCGCCGATGCGTATGCCCGAGTGGACGACGGCGAGCTATGGCTCTACGGAGTGCACATTCCGCCGTGGCAGTTCGCGACGGGCTTTGGCGGCCACGAGCCTTCTCGTAAGCGCAAGCTCCTCGTGCACCGAAGGCAGATCGACGAGCTGATGGGGCGCGCCCAGCAGCAATCGCTCACCTTGGTGCCTCTTTCCCTGTACTTCAAGGATGGCAGGGCCAAGGTCCAACTCGCCCTCGCTCGAGGGCGGAAGCTCTACGACAAGCGTCAGGCGATTCTCACCCGCGAGGCTGAACGTGAGTCCGCCAGGGCGCTGCGCAACGCCCAGCGCTGGGGCGTGCACAGATGACAGACGAAGGGCGATGAAGCAGAGGGGCGGGGTCGGGTGCGTACGCCCTCGGCGTCCAGTCGGTAGCTTCACCCGACCCGGCGCTGCCAGGGGAAACACGGTAGACTGGGTTCGCGCCCGTGAGGGCGACCGCAAAGGCATTCAAGATCAATGCGAGGGGGTGAAAGGTCTCGACTCCGGTCGTCGAGTTGGGAGAAGCGAGCCGTGGTCTCCGGAGCCACGTAAAAGAGCCGGAACACCAAACAAACGCCGAGCCTGAGCTCGCGTACGCTGCTTAATCAGTAGCGTCGTCCGCCCAGCCCCTGCTCCACGGGCTGGTGAACGGGCGTCATCGAGTGGAGCTTGCCCGCAGGCTGCTCCGGCTGACCTGCGGGGACTCTTCGCCGGATAAGGGGCGTTGCCGCCGCCGGCAGCAGCACCGCCCCCGACATACTCCTGTCGGCTGCGCTCGGAGAAGGCCCAATGAGAAGCCGGAGGACGCGGGTTCGATTCCCGCCACCTCCACTCGAGTTTCGTATGAGAACTCGGGCACGCTGAAGATGTCGTCGAAGGGCGGCCGGTACTGCTCGTGGCAGAGCCGGCCGTCCTTCACGTCGAGGCGCTCGAACACCGCCGCGTTGAACTGCTTGCGGGTGCGGTCGGACGCCTTGGCGTAGGCGTCGGCGCAGCGGGTGGCGAAGGTGGCCGCCAGCTCCAGGATCTCCTGCCACTCGCCGAGGTTGGCATCGAGGTCAGCGAGGCGGTCCTTGGCGGCTTGGATGTCGGCACCGATGCGGGCCTGCTCGGCCTTCAGGGTGGTGACGTCGATCGCGCCGGCGTAGTAGGCGTCGAGCAGCTTGCGCCGCTGGCCTTCGGCCTTGGCGAGGCGGCGGGTGAGCAACTCGCGCTGGGCGGCGTCGGCCCGCTGGCGTTCGACGACCTCGGCTGCCATCTCCTCGCGCAACCGCTCGGCCCACGATGCCGGCAGCTCGATGCGTTGGTACAGCTCTTCGACTTGGGCTTCGAGGTCCTCGGCTGCGATGTAGCGCTCTCGGCAGGTGCCCTGGGGGTCGTTCTTCTGGCCCAAGCAGAAGAAGTAGGTGTAGCGGCCCTTGGAGTGCTGGATCGACAGGCGCCTCCCGCACACCCCGCAGTGCAGCAGACCCTTCAGGTAGTGGGGGTGCTTGCGCTCCCGGGTCCCCCGGGCCGCGCGGGCGGCGAGCAGTTCCTGGACCCGGCGGAAGGTCTCGGCGTCGACGAGCGGCTCGTGGGTGCCGGGGTGTTGGACGCCGTTCCACTCCACGATGCCGACGTAGGTCGGGTTGCAGAGGAGCTTCGCCAGTCCCTGCCAGGTGATGGCCTTGGGCGTCCGGTCGCGCCGGGCACGCCCGGTGAGCCCTTTGTGGGCCAGCTCTTGCGCCAGGCGCTGGAGGGTCCACTCGCCGGTCGCGTAGTCCTCGAAAGCGAGCGTGATGAGCGGGGCGCGTTCTGGGTCGGGGACGATGCGCGCCACCTGGTGCCCGGCGATCACCTCGCGCAGGTTCTGGTAGCCGAGCGGGGCGCCGTGGGGGAACCCGCCCTGCTTCGCCTTCTCGCTGAGGCCCTTTTTGATCTCGGCGGCGAGGTTGGCCGAGTAGAACTCGGCCATGAGGGCGTGGATGCCCTCGACGAGGCGCCCCGAGGCGGTCTCCTCCACGTTCTCGGTCACCGAGACGAGCCCCACGCCCTTCCGGCGAAGGAGGGCCCGGATCGCCACGTGGTCCTCCATGTTCCGCGCCAGGCGGTCGATCTTGTGGACGACGACGGCGTCCACGTCACGGTCCTCGGCGATCCGGGCGAGCATGGCCTGGAGGGCCGGGCGGTCGGCCGAGCGGGCCGACTCGCCCCGGTCGGCGTACTCGTCGACGAGGCTCCAGCCGGCGTCTCGAATGTGGCGGGTGCAGGCCTCCCGCTGGGCGGGGATGGAGAAGCCCTCGTCGCCCTCCCCCTTCTCGGCCTGCTCGCGGGTCGAGACCCGCAGGTAGAGCACACAGCGCATCGCCGCCTCCTTCTCCTTCACCGATCCCCCCATGAGGGCTCGTTCTCGGCCTCCGTGCAAGTCGGGCGTCGTCAACTCGCCTCCTCGTCGCGGTCCTGTCGGTAGCGGGCGGCCTGGGCGAGGCGGGCCAGGGACTCGGCCGGCCGTGGCCAAGTGGCCAGCTCGCCCAGGCGCACCCGCGCCCCGTCGGCGCCCTCCGGTGCCCAGACGGCCGCCTCCGGGCGGCGGGCGAGGGAAGCGGTGGTCGTGGCGACCGCCAGCCCCCCGGCCGACAGGGCGCCACCCACGCCGCGCTCGCGCCGAGGACCGGGCACGACGGCGAGCACCCAGAAGGCCACCCCCCAGGCGGCCTCCAAGCGGGCGTAGTCGGCGGCCTTTTTCGTGAGGCGTCCGAGCTGCTCGCTGCCCCGGTCGTACTCCAGGCAGACGACGACGGTGGCGTCGCCCTCGCGCCACACCCCGAGCCCGTCGGGGCGGACCACCTCGCCGAGCCGGTCCTTGCAGTAGCGCTCGCCCCACCACGTCGACAGCTCGGCGTCAGGCCGCTGGCGTGCGGCGGCGACGAGGCGGACGAAGAGGTCGTTGGCCCCGACCGTGTGGGCCAGGCGCTGGCTGGTGGCGATGGACATGGCCCAGTCGGTGCGCCAGCGCATCGGGATCTCCCGGTCGGGGACCCGGTTCGCCATGGCCGCCACCACGTAGGCGCCGAGGACGTCGAGCACGTAGTGGTACTCGCCGTCACGGCCGGCTCGCAGGGGTCGGAAGCGCTCCACGAGCCGCAGGTCGTGCAGGCGGGTCATCCGGTGCTGGGCGGTGTTGCGGTCACCGAAGAACATCCGATGGATCTGGGACGTGGTGAGCACCCGGTGCCAACGAAGGAGGCGAAGGATCTCTCGGTCACGGTCGGTCAGCGACGACGCCACGTCCATGACCAGCCGGTCGGTGATCCGCCGCCGCCGGGAAGAAGTCGAAGCAGTCATGCACACTCACCAATACAGTCGGGGTTCTCCACTGGCGGCCCTCCAGCGGCCTCTGCGTGCAAGGACGCGTCCTGAGACCCGGTCCGCTCAGGAGTGGCGGGAGGAACGAGCCCTGAGACGCCGGGCGAACGGACGGGGTGACGGAGCCCCCTGGTTCCCATCCGCAAGGTGGTCTCCTGCGCCGGGCAGGTGGCACGGCGCACTTCACGTCGTTCGGCGTGGACCTCCGCTGCCACCGACAGGAGCGCCCGGGCGAGCGGGCGAAGGGCGCCCGGCGACGGCAGCTCGACGGCGCAATGCCGCTGCGTGGACGGAGCGCTGCGGTCATCGGCCCTGTCGGGCTCGGGGAGCGCTGGTCGTTCACCACCACGACGAGAGAGCCCGCCGCCAGCGCGAGTCGGTGCCGGCCGCTCCCATTGCGGACGCCGGGGGTGGGCATCGGCGTGGTGCCCGGGGTCCCCCACCCGACCCGCCGGCGGAGTTTGCGGATGGCGGGAGTCGCCGGTGCTCGCCTCTTGCGGATGGTGATGGTGCCCCTCCGGCTCGTCTGCAGTGATCCTGGCGGCCGTCACCTGCGAGCCGCCGCGAGGTCGGCGAGCACCTCGACGAGCCGGCGGTCGTGCTCGTCGGCTGGCATCTGCCACAGCGCCTCGGTTGCCAGCGCGACGGCCTCGGGCTCGACGGCGGCGACCGCCACCTTGTCGCCCACGCCCACTGAGCCCCGAGCAACGTCCAGGACCTGGGCTCGCTGACGCGCCGTGCGGGTGAGCACCAGGGCCCCGGTGGGCACCTTTGCGGATGCTGGAGCAGCCAGGTAGGCGGCCCAGCGAGCGAGCGCCGCTCCGAGGCGCGCCCTTGGGATGCGATGGACCCTGGCGAAGACGAGCACCCGGACATTCACCTCGCCGAGCAGCACCCTGAGCTCGGCGTCGGCCGCGAGCCTGCGGTCGGCACCGCTTTGCGGGTCCCGGTAGGAGAAGCCGTCGGGCAGGCGGCGCCAGCCCGCAAGCGTGAGCCCGGCCGCCGGGCCGTGGTCGCGTAGGCCGAGCCACAGCTCGCTCATCGCCGCCACCGTGCGGACGCCGCCGGGGTCCTCGCTCCAGGGCTCGGGTGGCCCCGCCCCGACGGCCTCGGCCCCGAAGGCGGTCAGCCAGACGTGGTAGGGGGAGGTGCCGACCGCTGCCCGGGGGCGGGACCGGCTGACGAGCCCGGCTTGGTAGAGGACGCCGAGGCGGTGCTGGACGGTCCGCTCGGGCATCCCGGCGAGCCGGACCAGTTGGCCGGTCGTGAGCACCTGGTGCTCGCCGAGGAGGACGAGCAGGTGCCGGTCCGTCGACCGAGGGCGGCACTGCCGGGCCCCGAGAAGGGAACCGACGGATGCTTGGACGTCCGTGTGACAGGCGTCCGGGCGCGGCGAGGTAGCCGCTGACGTGGGGTTCTGCAACATGGGTTGTGTGCCCTGCGGCCGGAGCAAGCGCCTCGAAGGACGGAGGAGA
Source organism: Actinomycetes bacterium (assembly GCA_021791145.1). Next base: position 31,481 of record JAJYXE010000051.1, read on the forward strand.
CCTCGATGCGGCCGCGAAGTCAAGGGGTTCCGGAAAGAAAGTCCCTCACGGGCGTCTTTGAACGTGCGCGGCGATGACCGCTCGCGCCGAACCGGAGTTCGCGCCGCTCCGCGTCAGCCACCGACGGCTCCCCGTGCCGAGGGCGTACCGAGACTCCGGACGTCCGGACTGGGCCGCTCTTGACGCCAAGCCGAAGCACTGGCATCCTAGAACATTGGTGTGGGCTAGCCAGAGCCTAAACCAATCACGTAACGGTGCCGAAAGGGGGGCGTTTCGTGATCGGTCGCTGCATTTGGCGGATTGTTAAAGTCTGTCGATATCGACAGCCCGTGGAGCGCTGTCGGAAGTCCAAGTACCGGCGGCCCCTTTCGGTCGGCGGCTTCTTTGTTCTGATTGCTGCAGTATTTGTGCTGACCGAGGCCTGGTATACGGGTGGAGATACGAACAGCACACCACCTAGCCAGCCTGGGACGCGAGAACAATTTTATGCCGGAGAACTTGGCTACTCCAACACTTCCGCGTGCCATACAACATACTTCAGGATCACATCTGCGAAGGATGTCAATAACAACAACGGTACGTACGATAATGTCTTTACCTATTGGTACTTGGAGGGTCCCGGCGCTGCGGGTGTCACCGGCACACAGGCCTATGACCTCGGTGCCAACCAAGCAATCGATCTTTTTAATTGCTGGAAGGATACACACAACCAGGCTCCTAAGGCGCTCTATTCTGACGGTCTAACGCTTTTTGCTGACGCGGAAAGAGGGCAGGGTTGGTACGGCGGACCGTTCAACTGTCATTGCGCATCGACAGCGCACTGGCAGGCAAACGTGAATGTCATATCCGGTTTCGCCGCCGAAGCTGCGTCGTTGATGGGAAGCGGAAATCATCAGGTCGCGGGAATCTACGAAGCGCTGTCTGTTCTAAGCACATTCCAGCCCGGCCAGATCTGGCCCTCCAACTACTTCATTTGGTATGCGGCCGGAGGGTGTACAGCGGCCGGGGGCCAACCGGGCACGCTTCAAAGCCTGACCTGGTACGAGTCAGCGATGGTCGAATGGCACACACTAAACAAGAAGGGCGAGTGTCTCGGCGGTGGGCAGGGCGTCTCGTTATGGCAGTACCACATCACACCGGACTACGACCTGACCCCTCAGCAAGGTGTTACCGGTTGCTTCAAGGGAAGTACAGGCGCGGATCGGTGTGGCGGAGCGTTTGACTACGGGTGGGGAGACGGCACGATATGAGACCAAGGCGCGTCTGGATCGTACTTGGCGTCGCGGTGGCATTCGCAGCGGCAGGAAGTGCCTCGGCTGTCGGCGTCGGTAGTAGTAATACACCTAAGACCTCAACTACCTCGACAACCCGGGCTCCCACACCACCGACGGTTTCGCCCACGACCTTTGCATTGCCCACAGCAACACGGCTGCCTGTTCAGCACAACAGCAGCATCCAGTTCTCTGGAGCGTCAGACGGGTGGCTGGTAGTCGATCCCGGGAACGGCGGTCCGGGCGCCGTTGAGTCTTCAGTCGACCAGGGAGCGCAATGGCAGTCGTCTCTAAGTACGCCAGATAACCTCTGGGGACTTCAGTTCGTGAACCAACAGGATGGATGGGTGGTCGGAAGTAGTTCTATTGATAGCACTACCGACGGAGGCGCGACTTGGTCCGTCCGTTCCGAGCCGTCGAGTCCATTGGCTATGGTCGATTTCACGACGCCGGAAGCTGGATGGGGCGTCACGAGAGCGAACAGCCTTGTGGCAACCACGAATGGCGGAACCACATGGTCGAACGTATCGACGCCGGTACCGGTTGAAGGTGCGTGCTTCTCGTCAAATGGGACATTCGGATGGTTCATTGGAGAAGATGTCATCTACTCGACGAGCACCGGGGGGAGGACATGGAGTTTGGCTTACCGATCGCCACAACCATCTTCTGCTCCTTTAGCTAATGAAATTTCCTGCAGCGGCACAGATGCATGGGCTCAGTTCGTACTCGGTGCCGGCTTGGGTCAATCGTCCGAACTAGAGGTCAGCACGACCGCTGGCGCCGCTGCGAATGGTTGGAAGGTGGTCGGAGCATCTGGTCCAGGTACGACACACTTCTCCCAGCTTGGGATCTCCGGAACATTCTCGACGCCCGTCGTAGGGTCCCACGGGAAAGCATTACTGCTTTCTTTGTGTAGTAACTGCGGTGCCGCATCGCCACAACAACAAAGGGTTCTTGGTCTTCAGTCGCCCAATATCGGAAGCAGCCTTGTACGTCTAACAGAACTTACACTAGCCAACGTCGTATCGGCCCCGGCTGCAGCGCTCTCCACAGGAGCGGCATGGATGTGCGTGCGCACTCACAATGGAACAAATTACTCGGATCTCATTTTCCAGGTTCTCCCCGGTTCGAGCACTTGGCACCAGGAAGCATCAATCCCGATCGCACCTTGAGCAGGTCGAGATTTCTTCGCGACGTTGTGGTGGACATTCCCCCACGGCCCCCCATCGCCGAGATCGAGATGGCGACCCGGCGGTTGATGGCCGCCAACCGTTCCCCGGCGTCGGTGGAGTCTAGCATTGCCGTATGCCTGGAGCCTGCAACTGGAGAACCTGCCTGAGTTGGCAGAGCAGGTCAGGGGCGTTCGAATAGCGACAACTCAGCACCACTCGGAATTTGCGTCGCGTCGATGCTGGCCAGGCCCGCACGCTTGGCGGACAGTCGACGGGAATCGAACTCGGCTCGGACTCCAAGAACCAGCCGACGGCCGGGCCACCGCGTCACACCGTGTGCGTACGTTCGAAGCTCGTGAAACCCGAAGCGCTGCTGCACCGCCTTCTGGCTGGCGTTTTCACCAACGTCGCGTTCGATGATGCTCGACGGCTACTGGAGGCGCTCGGCTTCGACGAGCTGCGCGTCAGACCGGACTTCCGGAGCTCGTAGGCATTTGAGGTCCCGCGGCCGAGCAAAGTGCCAGGCAGGAACGCTGGAAGGTGGCCGGGGCCCGAAAAGGCGTAGGCA
>JAJYXE010000021.1 GCA_021791145.1 Actinomycetes bacterium
GTGGCGTTCGTTGTGGGCGAGCTGGAGGTAGCTGACGACCGAGCCGTCGGCGTTGCGGCGCTTCGTCTCCCGCAGGTACACGCCTACGAACTCTAGTCGACACTCCAGGTAGATTGACGGATTTAGCAGGTCCCCATGTGCCTACGCCTTTTCGGGCCCCGGCCACCTTCCAGCGTTCCTGCCTGGCACTTTGCTCGGCCGCGGGACCTCAAATGCCTACGAGCTCCGGAAGTCCGGTCAGCGACGCTGGCCGAATGTCGCCGGCGCCCTCGCCACCTGTACCGGGATGACGGGGAACGCTCCGGGCCGTGGCGGGGGAGCGATCGCCGGGTGTGCTCGCAGGCCTATGTTGCGCCGGGCAGCAGCCGGGGCTCCAGGCGCTCTTCGACGACCCGCTCACCTGTGCGGCGGAGGGCATAGGCGCCTTTGCCCTTCAACTCGCTGACCGCCCCCTCGAGCTCGGTCCCGCGGTAGAGGAGGCCCACCCCGTCGTCGGTCGCGTAGCCATCGGGCAGGGTGCCCGCGGCGATCAGGCGGTGCAACAGGGGGCGCCGCTGCTCCTCGGAGTCGTAGTGCACGCCGTTGGAGTATGGGAGGAAGCCCAGTCCGTTCGTCACCGGGCGGAGCTCTGGGCCGAACGAGTCGGTCGTGCCGCCGACGTGCCAGCAGAGCGAACCGGCCGAGACGCCCGCGAGGACGACGCCGGACTCCCATGCGCTGCGCATCACCGCGGGGATGCCGTGGATCTCCCAGACGGCCAGCAGGTTGGCCACGCTGCCACCGCCCACCCAGACCACGTCCTGGTCGAGCACGAGGCCGGCGACGTCGTCCACGGGGGGCATCGTGAACAGGTTGAGATGCACGACGTCGATGCCAGCCGCGCTGCCCGCCTCCTCCACCATGGCGTTGAACCACCGCTGGTCGCCCATCGCGGTGCCGACGTGGCACAGTCTCGGGCGCCTCCCCGAGACGCCGGAGAGCTCGACCGCGTGCAGGACCAGCGGCCCGAAGGCGAGATCGGTCCTGCGGCCTCTCTTGAACCCGCCAGAGGTCGCGAGGATCGTCGGCGCGGCGGCGGGCATCGGGTCAAGTTAGCGCGCCGCTCCCCGACGTGAGCCGTAGCATCGTGCCTCGAGGAAGGGAGTCCAAGTGGCAACGCAGCCATCGAGCCCGTCAGAGGGGTGCCGGCGTGGCGGGGCTCTCCTCAGGTGGGCCTGCCATGCCGGTCTCGTAGGCGTGCTCCGGTGGTAGACGAGGTGCTCGTCGGGCCGCTCCGCCAGCAGGGGAGCGGCGTCCGGTTCGACTGGGGATCCGAGGCGGCGACCCTGCTCGGCGGAGATGCCGGTGCGGTGGTGGTCGTCGACGTGCTCTCCTTCACGACGTCGGTGAGCATCGCCACCGGGCGTGGCACTGAGGTCGTCCCGTTCCCGATGGACGCAGAAGGCGCAGCCGAGCTTGCAGCTCGCCTCGGCGCCACGCTCGCGGTCCGCCGCCGCGAGCAGTCCCCCGAGCATCCCTGGTCACTGTCTCCTGCAGCGCTGCTCGCTGCCCCGCCGCCGCCACGCCTCGTCCTCCCTTCACCCAATGGCTCGGCCATCGCGGCCTCGCTCGGCGGGCCCGCGGTGCTCGCGGGCTGCCTTCGCAACCTGAGTGCCACGGTCGGATGGCTGCGCGCTCACGGGTACGGTGCCGTGGACCGTCCGGTGCTCCTCGTCGCCGCCGGCGAGCGGTGGCCGGACGGCTCGCTCCGTCCTGCGCTCGAAGACCAGCTCGGCGCGGGGGCCGTCGCCGGCGCGCTGGAGAGAGCCGGCTGCAAGCTCTCCGTGGAAGCGCAGATCGTCGCCGGGGCGTTCGCCTCGGCGACGGACCTCCTTGCGGCGATCGAGGGATGCGCGTCAGGGCGCGAGCTCGCCGCCATGGGCTTTCCCGACGAGGCCCGCCATGCGGCCGCGCTCGACGCGGACGCCCACGCGTCGGTCATGGAGCAAGGAGCGTTCGTCAGCGCCTGAGCGCCCCTGAGCGCCCCTGAGCGCCCGCGCCGAGGCCGCTGAGCCCGCTGGGCGCGCGACGAGCCCGTCCGGCCCCCGGCGTCCTTGCAGGACGCACCCATTGCCGGTTCACCCAGTCTCGCCGCCCGCCACGTGCTGGCCCGTTGGCACGAGCTCCTCGCGCGGTTCCCACCACCAGGCGAGGCCTGCGAGCCCCGGACCGGTGTGCGCGACCATGACCGAGCTGAACGGGGCTGCGTAGATCTCTCCTCGCGGCGCGAGATGCTGCACAGCGTCCATGAGCGCCTCTGCCGCGGCGGGTGCCTCCGCGTCGAGGACCGCGGCGTGCAGGCGCGCCCCGCCAGGGTCGTCGGCGCCGCATGCAGCGACGATCCTGGCCACTGCGCTGTCCGCGTTGCGTGCGGGCATGCGGACACGTGCTCGGCCAAAGGAGAATTCGAAGATGGCGCGCATGCCCACCGACCGCCCCGCGAGCGTGACGACCTTCGGGACGCGGCCGCTCGTCGCGAGGTGGTCGAGGCGGTCCAAGGACGCGAGCAGGTGCACGCGGCGGATGACGCGTTGCGCGGCGGCCGCCACGTCGTCGAGCCCGGCACCCGCTCGCGCAGCGCGGGCCGCAGCCATCACGACGAGGCCCTGTCCGCCGGCGGCCGTCTGGGTGTCGACGACGGCGGCACGTCGCTTCTCGAGGTAGCCGGCTGCGATCTTCGCGGACTCGTAGGACGCGCTCATGCCCCGGGCCACGGTCAGCACGACGACGTGGCGGTCTCGGAGCTCTCCGAGCGCCCCGAGATAGTCGCCCGGGCTCGGCGCGGAGGTGGTCACGGGGCCTCGTGCGGCGCCGTCGAGAATGTCGGCCGGCGAGAGCTCGTGGTCTCGGCGGACCTCGTCGCCGAGCACGACCGCCATCGGGACGATCCGGATGCCGAGGTGGTCCCGCACCGCGTCGGGCAGCGAGGCCGCGCCGTCGGTGACCACCGCGACGGTGTCGTCGGAGGTCGCGTGCCGACCCGAGGACGGCTGCCAACTTGAGGACAGCTGCCGACCCGGGGACGGCTGCCGTCCCGAGGACGGCTGCCGACGCGCAGGCGGATGCAGACCGGAGCTGGCGCTCATGCCTCCTCCGCGAGCGGGGGATCCCGGTCGAACACGAGGCGAGAGCGTGCACGTGCCCCGAGGGAGGGGACCGTGCGCTGCGCACGAGGAGCTATGTCTTGGGGCAGGCGCAGCGGGGCATTGCCCAGCACGCGCTTTGCGAGCATCGGGACGCAGATGCACAGGCCGAGAGCGACGCCCGGCCCGGCGCGGCTCGCACCGAGCACGGCGGGAAGGCTCACGATCGCAACTGCCGTCACGGCCCCGCTCTGGCGCACGATGCGGCCCACGGCCATGCCTGCGGCGAGCACGGCGGCGCCTTCGGGAGCGAGCACGAGGGTCGAGCCGAGAGCCGGGGAAAGTCCCCGTCCGCCCCGCCATCTGAGCCACGGAGACCAGTCGTGACCGGCGATCGCTGCGCCTGCAGCGAGCGCGCCCAGGCAGCTGTCGCCTCGCGTCGGGCCGCCGCGCGCCGGCCCGCCGTCCGTCACCCTCGGCCTCCAGTGTCTGAGGACCATGCCAGCGAGGAGCGGGCCGACGGCGCCTTTGGCCACGTCGAGCGCCCCCGCCATCGCAAGCGGTCCGAACCCCGCGACCTCGTAGAGGCCCGTGCCAGAGACCGTGCCGGTGCCCACCCGGCGGAGGTCTTGGCCGGCGAACCAGCGTGCCGCGAGCTGGGAGAACGGAACCGAACCGGCGACGTAGGCGCCGGCCACGACCGCAGCGGGCGCAACGAGATGTCGCACCCGGCGCATCGCCGCGCGGCCGGACGAGCCCTGCACCGGCGCGGTGAGCGTCGAGGCATGTCGGGCATGGAGGCACCCGCGAGCAGCCACACGGCCCGAGGGGGCAGCCATCGGGCCTTCGGGGCCAGGGAGCTTCGGCCCGGCGGCAAGACGCCTTCGAGTCGGGCGCACCCGTGGTCCTGCGTGCGTCAGCGAGGACGGGCTGGCTCGTCGCCTCCGGACATCGGGCCGGCGGTCAGCCGCTGGTCGATGTGGCGGCCCAGTCGTCGTCGGCCACGGGCTCCGTGCGCTCCGCGTCGATCCCGATCTCCGTGCCGTCTTCGACGAGCGGCTGCTCCTGCTCGAGCACGTCCGCGTCGGGGGCGTCCGGCGGGATCGGGTGCAAGTCACGCTCGTCTCGGGCCGGAGGCATCTCCTGCTCGAGACGGTCCGCTTCGTTGACCTCGTCGGCGGTGGGCACGTTGCGAGACTACCCACCGACCAGCGCCACGTGCCGGCCAGCGCCACGTGCCGGCCAGCGCCACGTCCCTGGCCTCGTAGCATGCGCCAGATGACGAGCGATCTCGACACCAAGGTTTCGCGGCGGACCGTCCGTGCCGCTCGGCTCGTGGGCCACGGCTTGCCGCTCGAGGTGCGCACGGTCCAGCTCCCCGAGCCCGGACCGGGCGAGCTCGTGGTCGAGATGGCCCTTGCAGGGGTGAACCCGGTGGACCGCTACGGGGCGACCGGCGCCGTCGCAGCCGATGCCCCCCTCCCGCGCACCTTGGGCGTGGAGGGCGTGGGACGGGTCGACGGACGATGGGTGGTGCTGCACGATCACGGGCTCGGCACCACGCGTGACGGGCTGTGGGCCGAGGCAGCCGTGGTTCCCCGGGCAGCGTGCATCGATCTCCCCGATGGCGTGGCGCCGCAGTCCGCGGCCGCGCTGGGCGTCGCAGGCGCGACCGCGTTCCGTACGGTCAACGAGCTTGGCCGCGTGTCCGCCGACGACCGTGTGCTCGTGCTCGGCGCGAGCGGCGGCGTCGGGAGCATGATCGTGTCCCTCGTGCACGGGATCGGCGCACGGGTCTGGGGCCAGACGGGGCACGGGCAGAAGGCGGGTGACATCGAGTCCTGCGGCGCAGATCGAGTCGTCGTGGCCGGTGCGGGGGATCTCGTCTCCGCGTGCGCCGAGCTGCGGCCCACCGTGGTGTTCGACGCGCTCGGTGACGGGTTCACCGGCGCTGCAGTCGAGGTGCTCGAGCCGCGCGGCCGGCTCGTCGTCTACGGGACCAGCGCGGACGGGGAGGGGCGCGTCCCGCTCCGGGCGCTGTACCGCAAAGGCCTCTCGGTGTTGGGCTACGGGGGCCTCATCGAACCGGCCGACGCTATCCGCCGGGGCATCGAGGGGGCGCTGGCCGCGATCCGCGAGGGGCGGATGTCCGTGAAGGTCGACGAGGTGCTGCCACTCGACGAGGTCAACGAGGCGTTCCGCCGGCTCGAGCATCAGGAAGTCTCTGGAAAGCTCCTTCTCGCGCTCGGGGGATAGCCGCCCGGCGCTCGGGCCCTGGCCGCCCAGCGGCCGGGGGATAGCCGCCCGGCGCTCGGGCCCTGGTGGGCGCGTAACCTGGCACGCGGACCGGTCCGGACGAAGCACGGACGCGGCGTCCCGAGCGACGCGGTGCGCACACGAGGTGCGGACACGAGCACAGGAGGTGCGGACAGGAGGTGAGGTGCCGACCCACGAAGTGACCAACCAGCCCCCCGTTCTGGCCGACTACGACGTCGCGCAGGATCCGGCACTGCTCGCGGGCCTGCACGCCTTCGGCGCGGGGTGGGCTGAGCCCGAGCTGCACGAAGTGGGACGCCTCGCCGGCTCCGCGGAGGTCGCCGACATGGCGCGGGTGGTCAACGAGTACCCGCCGGTGCTGCGCACGCACGACCGCTTCGGGCACCGGATCGACGAGGTCGAGTTCCATCCCCACTGGCACGAGCTCATGGCGCTCGCTCTCTCCCACGGGCTCCATGCCGCCGCGTGGCGGACACCGCAGCAGGGGGCGCACACGGCGCGCGCGGCGAAGTTCCTCGTGTGGGGCCAGACCGAAGCGGGGCATCTTTGCCCCGTGTCGATGACGTACGCCGTCGTTCCTGCGTTGCGCCAGGCGAGCGCCCTCGCGCAGCGCTTCGAGCCGCTGCTCGCATCCTTCGACTACGACTTCGGGCTGCGCGACCCCGAGACCAAGCGCGGGCTCATCGCCGGGATGTCGATGACGGAGAAGCAGGGAGGGTCCGACGTGCGGAGCAACGCGACGACGGCGGCCCCCGCCGGCGACGGCTCGTTCCGCCTCGTCGGGCACAAGTGGTTCACGTCGGCACCCATGTCCGACCTCTTCCTCGTGCTCGCACAAGCGCCCGGCGGCCTGTCGTGCTTCTTCGTCCCCCGTGTGCTCCCGGGCGGCGAGCGCAACGCGATCAGGCTGCTGCGGCTGAAGGACAAGCTCGGCAACCGGTCGAACGCCTCGGCGGAGGTGGAGTACGAAGGCGCGGTGGGCTGGCTCGTCGGAGAGGAGGGCCACGGGGTGCGGACCATCATGGAGATGGTCTCCGCCACCCGCCTCGACGCGACGACCGGCAGTGCGGCGGGAATGCGATGGGGCGCGGTGCAGGCGGTCCACCACGCGCGGCACCGCAGGGCGTTCGGCGCCCTCCTCGTGGACCAGCCGCTCATGGCGAACGTGCTCGCCGACCTCGTGGTCGAGTCGGAGGCGGCCACGCTCCTCAGCCTCCGCCTGGCCGCGGCGACCGACCGTGCCGCCGCAGGCGACGAGGCCGAGGGCCTCTTCCGGCGGCTCGCGCTCCCGGTGGGCAAGTACTGGATCTGCAAGCGTGCGCCCGCGCACGCCGCCGAAGCGCTCGAGTGCCTCGGCGGCAACGGGTACGTCGAGGAGTCCCAGATGCCGCGCCTGTACCGCGAGGCGCCCCTCAACTCGATCTGGGAGGGATCGGGGAACGTCGCGGCCCTGGACGTGCTCCGGGCGATGCTGACGCGCCCTTTGACCGTCGAGGCGTACTTGGACGAGGTCGCGCTGGGCGCGGGGGAGGACGCCCGGCTCGACGAGGCGCTCGAGGCGCTCCGCAAGGAGCTCGTCGACCCAGAGGACCTCCAGGCCCGCGCCCGCAGCGTCACCGAGCGGCTCGCGCTCGTGCTCCAGGCGTCACTCCTCGTGCGCCACGGCGCGCCCGACGTCGCCGACGCCTTCATGTCGTCGAGGCTCGCTCATGGTCACAGCGGCGCGTTCGGGACCCTGCCTCCCCGAGCGCGCCTGCGCGCGCTCCTCGAGCGAGCAGCCGTGGAGGCCGGGGCGTCGTCGCCTCCCCGCGGGCCTGCGGCGGCGTGAGGGGGGCCGCGCAGCTCCCGGCCGGTGCCGCGTCGGCGGCGCGGGCCGCGCCCGGCGGGATCAAGCAGCCCGGCGCTCCGAGGCGCGTGGTGATCGAGGACGTCAGGCCCAGCGTCGAGGGCGGCCGCTTCCCCGCGAAGGCGGCGGTCGGTGACGACGTGGTCGTGGACGCGCGGGTCTTCGCCGACGGCCACGACCTCTTGGCGTGCGATCTGCGCGTGCAGCGGGAGGGGGACCCGTCGTGGGCCGTCGTCGAGATGGTGTCGCTCGACGACGACCGGTGGAAGGCGGCCTTTCGGGCCGGCTCGGTGGGCCGGTACCGGTTCGCCGTGCGCGCGGGGGTCGACCGGTACGCGACGTGGCTGCGCGACCTGTTCGCCCGAGCCGGCGCCGGGCAGGACGTGCGCGGCGAGCTGGCGGTCGGCGCGCAGCTGCTGGCGGACGCCGCGTCGCGCGCCCGCGGCCCGGACAAAAAGCTGCTCTTTGCCGCGGCGGACCTCGTCGCGCACGCGGGGGACGGGTTGTCCTCACCGGTCGCCACCGAGGGCGGGGTCGACCCGCACGACGGCACGGTGGGAGGGATGCTCGCGAGCGCCGGGCTGCGCGAGCTCGTCCGCCGGCACCGCACGGCCGCCGGCGCGACGACCTCGCAGGCCTACACGGTGGTCGTGGACCCCGCCCTCGCGCGGTTCTCGACGTGGTACGAGATGTTCCCACGGGGCGCGTCGCCCGAGGAGGGGAGACAGGGCACGCTGGCGGACGTCGAGGCCCGGCTCGACTACGTCGAAGGGCTCGGTGCCGACGTGCTGTACCTGCCGCCGATCCACCCCATCGGCTCCACCGCCCGCAAGGGCCCCGACGGGTCGACCGAGGCCGCTCCCGGCGACCCCGGCAGCCCCTGGGCGATCGGCTCGGCGGACGGGGGCCACTGTGCCGTCGACCCGGCGCTCGGCACGCTGGCGGACTTCCGGCGGCTGGTCGAGCGCGCCCGCGAGCGCGGCATCGAGGTCGCGATGGACCTCGCCTTCCAGTGCTCGCCCGACCATCCATGGGTGCGCGAGCACCCCGAGTGGTTCCGCCACCGGCCCGACGGATCGATCCGCTACGCGGAGAACCCGCCGAAGCGCTACGAGGACATCTACCCTCTCGACTTCGAGAGCGACGCCTGGTGGAGCCTCTGGCTGGCGCTGCTCGACGTCGTGCGCTTCTGGGTCGGCCAGGGCGTGCGGGTCTTCCGCGTCGACAACCCGCACACCAAGCCCTTCGCATTCTGGGAGTGGCTCCTGTCGATCGTGAAGGCGGCGCATCCCGAGACGATCTTCCTCTCCGAGGCGTTCACCCGGCCCGCGGTGATGTACAGGCTCGCCAAGGTCGGCTTCACGCAGTCGTACACGTACTTCGCCTGGCGCAACACCAAGTGGGAGCTCGAGTCCTACATGCGCGAGCTCGCCGAGGTCGCGCACTTCTTCCGGCCCAGCTTCTGGCCCAACACGCCCGACATCCTCACCGAGACCCTCCAGACCGGAGGCACGCCGGCATTCGTGGCGAGGCTCGTGCTCGCCGCGACGCTGTCCGCGAGCTACGGCGTGTACGGGCCCGCCTTCGAGCTGCAGGAGCACGTCGCGCGCGCCGTCGGCTCCGAGGAGTACCTCGGGTCGGAGAAGTACGCGGTGCGGCACTGGGACATCGGCCGGCCCGACAGCCTGGCGCCCCTGATGGCGCGCCTCAACGCGCTGCGGCGTGCCCACCCGGCCTTGCAGCGCAACGACACCCTGCGCTTCCACGCCACCGACAACGATCAGCTGATCGCCTACTCCAAGACGTCGGGGGACGACGCGGTGCTGGTGGTGGTCAACCTGGACCCGCGCAACCGACAGTCGGGCTGGGTGCACCTGGGGGACTTCTCGAAGGGCCCCGGAGAGTCTTTCTCTGTCCACGATCTGCTCACCGACGCCCGGTACCGGTGGGAAGGCACCCACAGCTTCGTGATCCTCGACCCCGCGACGGTGCCCGCCCACGTGCTCTCGGTGCCCGGCCGCGCCGGCTCGCCGGCGCAAGGAGCGCCATGACGTTCGCCGACGAGCGCTCCATGCAGATGGCTCGCAGCGTCCCGCTGGGAGGCACCGCCCACTGGTACCACGACGCCGTCTTCTACGAGCTGCACGTCCGCGCGTTCAGCGACAGCAATGCCGACGGCGTCGGCGACTTCCGCGGGCTCGTCCAGAAGCTGGACTACCTCGAGGAGCTGGGCGTGACGACCCTGTGGCTGCTGCCCTTCTACCCGTCCCCTCTCAGAGACGACGGCTACGACATCGCCGACTACCGGGACGTCCACCCCGCCTACGGGACCCTGCGGGACTTCCGCTCCTTCCTCCGTGAGGCCCATCGGCGCGGCCTGCGCGTGGTGACCGAGCTCGTGCTCGCGCACACCTCGGACGTGCACCCGTGGTTCCAGCGTGCGCGGCGCGCACGGCCCGGGAGCTCGTACCGCGACTTCTACCTGTGGAGCGACACGCCGGACCGCTTCAAGGACGCACGGATCATCTTCAAGGACTTCGAGAGCTCGAACTGGACGTTCGACCCCGTCGCGGGCGCCTACTTCTGGCACCGCTTCTACTCGCACCAGCCCAGCTTGAACTACGACAACCCAGCGGTGCAGCAGGCGATGCTCGACATCGTCGACTACTGGCTGGACATGGGCGTGGACGGGTTGAGGCTGGACGCGGTGCCCTACCTCTACGCGCGCGAGGGGACCTCCTGCGAGAACCTCCCCGAGACCTTCGGCTACCTGCGGCGTCTCCGGGCGCACATCGACGAGCGGCACCCCGATCGGATGCTCCTGGCCGAGGCGAACCAGTGGCCGGAGGACGCGGTCAAGTACATGGGTGAGGGGGACATGTGCAACATGGCCTTCCACTTCCCGCTCATGCCGCGCATGTTCATGGCCGCGCGACAGGAGGACCGGTTCCCGATCGTCGACATCCTGGCCGAGACCCCGCCCGCGCCGCCGGGGTGCCAGTGGGCGCTGTTCCTGCGCAACCACGACGAGCTCACGCTCGAGATGGTGACCGACGAGGAGCGTGACTACATGTACCGCTCCTTTGCGCAGGACCCGAGAGCGCGGGTCAACGTGGGCATCCGCCGCCGCCTCGCACCGCTGCTCGGCAACGACCGGGCCCTCATCGAGATGATGAACGGCCTGCTTTTCTCACTGCCGGGGACCCCGATCGTCTACTACGGCGACGAGATCGGCATGGGCGACAACATCTACCTGGGCGACCGGGACGCCGTGCGGACGCCGATGCAGTGGAACGCCGATCGCAACGCGGGCTTCTCGAGGGCGAACCCCCAGCAGCTCTACCTGCCGGTCGTGATCGATCCCGTGTACCACGCCGCAGCGGTGAACGTCGAGGCCGCCGAGGCGAACCCCAACTCCCTCCTTTGGTGGATGCGCCGGATGATCCATCTCCGGCAGCGCTACAAGGCGTTCAGCCGGGGCACGCTCGAGTACCTCCGGCCCGACAACCGCAAGGTGCTCGCCTTCCTGCGCCGTTACGAGGACGAGCTCCTCCTCGTCGTGGTCAATCTCTCGCGGTTCGTCCAGTGCGCCGAGCTCGACCTGTCCGAGGTCTGCGGCGCGGTCCCCGTCGAGCTGTTCGGCAACATGCGCTTCCCCGCCGTCGGAGAGCTGCCCTACTTCCTCACGCTGGCCCCGCACGGCTTCTACTGGTTCTCCCTCGAGCTCGAGCCCGAGCCCCGCCGCCCCCCGGAAGCCCGGCTGCGGGTGCGCCGCCGCTGGGACGAGGTGTTCTCCGATCCGCGGCAGCTCGAGGCGGTCCTCGCGCGCGACATCCCCGCCAGGCGGTGGTTCGTCTCCAAGGCGCGCACCGTCACCTCGGTGAAGGTGCTCGACACGCTTGCCGTCGGCGACCGGTCCGCAGCGGTCGCGCAACTCGTCATCGTGCGCGTCGAGCTCGACCAGGGCGCGCCGGAGCAGTACCTCCTCCCGCTGGGGCACGCAGCGGGTGAGAGGGCGCAGGCGCTGCGCCGCTGGCACCCCGACGCGGTCATCGCCGACCTCCAGGTCGACGGCGAGGACGGCGTGCTCTACGACGCGCTGTGGGACCCCGAGCTGTCGCGCGCGGTCTTCGAGATGATCGGCCGCCGCCGCTCCGTTCCGACGCGTGCGGGGAGGGTGTGGGGCGCGCCGGCCCCGGCATACCGTGCGATCCGCCGTCAGGTCCCCGAGGACGTCGAGCCGTCGCCGATGTCGGCTGAGCAGTCCAACAGCTCCGTCGCTCTCGCGGACCGGGCGATCCTGAAGTTCCTCCGGCGGCTCGAGGAGGGGACGAACCCCGGGGTCGAGCTCCCGCGGTTCCTCGCAGAGCGCGCCCACTTCGAGCACGCGCCCCGCTCGGGCGGCACCCTCGAGTACCGGGCGGGGCAGCGGGCGAGCCGTCCGGTCACGCTCGTGACGCTCGAGGAGATGGTGCCCAACGAAGGTGACGGCTGGAGCTACGTGGTCGACGCGCTGGGCCGCCGGCTCGAGGAGGCCATCGCCCACGGCGCAGAGGAGGTCGCGGCCCCCTCCGCTCCCGACCTGCTCGGTCTCGGCGCCGACGAAGAGCCGCCCGACGAGCTCTTCGACCACGTGGAGTGGGCGGCGCTGCTCGGGCGCCGGACGGGGGAGCTCCACATGTCCCTTGCGTCGGACCCTGCCGATCCGGCGTTCGCGCCCGAGCCGATGACGCCGATCGACCGGCTCTCGCTCTACCACGGCGCGGGGAGCCTGGCCCGCCGGACCTTCCGCCAGGTCCGCGAGGCGGGCCTCGCCACATCGGGCGGCGTCGCGACCGTGCTGCGCAGGGAGCGGGAGATCACCGAGCGCTTCCGCGCCGTCGCCACCACCCCGGTGGCGGCGCTGCGGATCCGGGTGCACGGCGACTACCACCTCGGCCAGGTCCTCTGGACGGGGAAGGACATCGTCATCATCGACTTCGAAGGGGAGCCAACCCGTTCGCTGGGCCAGCGGCGCCTCAAGCGGCCGGCGGCCAAGGACCTCGCCGGCATGGTCCGCTCCTTCCACTACGCGTCGCGCACGGTTGCGAGGCTCACCGAGCGCGACCTCGTCGGCCCGCAGGCCCATCGTGAGGTGGGTCCCTGGCTCTTCGGCTGGTACCGGTGGATGTCCGCTGCCTTCCTGCGGTCCTACCTCGCGGTGCCAGGGGTGGACCGGCTCCTTCCGGACGATCCCAGCGAGCTGGCCGTCCTGCTCGACTTCTTCCTGCTCGAGAAGGCGGTGGCCGAGCTCGCCTACGAGGCGAACGCCCGTCCGGGCTGGGTGGACATCCCCGCGAGCGGCATCCTCGACGTGCTGGACGGCGCCTCGTGACCGGCGCGCCACGCCCGCCGGCGGGAGGTGGGCCGCTCCCGCCGGCGGGCGGTGGGCCGCTCCCGCCGGTGCCCGGGGACCTCCGGCACCTCGCGGCGCTCTACGGCGTCGAGACGTCGTACGTCGACACGGCTGGCCGGACGCGCGAGGCGAGCACGGAGACGATCCGGGTGCTCCTCGCTGCGCTCGGGGCGCCGGTGGAAGACCCTGCGACGGCAGTGAGGGAGGAGCGCCTCCGCCGCCACGTCGAAGTGCTCGCGCCCGTGGTGGCGGTCCCCGCCGCCGGCACCCAGGCGGTCGCGGTGGGCGTCCCGCGCCCGGTGCACCCGCGGGACTGCTGGCTCGTGCTCGAGGCCGAGGACGGCACCACGCGTAAAGCCAGGCTGATGCCGGCGATCCACCGGCCGCTCGGCTCCGCCAGCGTCGAGGGCCGCACGATGGACCGGTACGAAGCGCAGCTCAGCGCTCCGCTCGACCCGCTGGACCCGGGCTACTACCACCTGAGGATCGAGGGGCCGGGGATCGACGCGGCGTCGATGGTGGTGGTCGCGCCGCGCTGCCCGCTGCCCGCGCGTGGCTGGGGCGCCTTCCTCCCGGTGCACGCGATGCGGACGCGTACCGACTGGGGAGTGGGGAACTACCCCGCGCTGGCAGAGATGGCGGCCTGGGTGCGAGGGATCGGCGGGGCGTTCGTCGGGACCCTCCCGCTCTACCCCGGCTTCTACGACGAGCCGCTGGAGATCAGCCCCTACCTGCCGGCGACGCGGCTCGGGTGGAACGAGCTGTACGTGGACCCGACGGCGCTGCCCGAGCTCGAGGCATCTCCCGACGCGCGAGACCTGCTCGGCTCAGAGGCGTTCCGCCAGGCGCTGGCGTCGCAGCGGCGCAACGCCCTCGTCGACTATCCCGCGTCGATGGCGCTCGTCCGCCGCGTGCTCGAGCCGCTCGCCCGCGCGCTCTTCTCGAAGCCCTCGGCGAGGCGCGACGCGCTCGAAGCGTTCGCGCGCGAGCGGCCGGACCTCGTCGAGTACTCGCGGTTCCGGGCGGGCGCCGAGGCACAAGACGCCGGTGCGTCGCGCGCCACGTCCCGCGCCACGTCCCGCCTGCCCGAAGACGAGACCGCCAGGTACCACCTCTACGCGCAGTGGGTGGCCGACCAGCAGTTCGCCGCCGCGGCCGGCGGGATCCTCTGCGACCTGCCCGCGGGCGTGCACCCCTTGGGGTTCGACACGAGCTTCGAGCCAGCGTGCTTCGCAGAGGGAGTCGAGGTCGGCGCCCCGCCCGACCAGTTCTTCGACAGGGGCCAGCGATGGTCGTTCCGCCCCCTGCACCCGCGGGGCATACGCGAGCAGCGTTACCGCCACGTGGTCTCCGTCCTGCGCCATGCGATGCGGCATGCGACAGTCCTGCGACTCGACCACGTGATGGGGCTCTACCGCCTCTACTGGGTCCCCGCGGGAGCGGAGGCGACGGACGGCGCCTACGTGCGCTACCACGACGACGATCTGCGCGCGATCGTCGCGCTCGAAGCCCACAGGTCCGCCACCGCGATCGTGGGGGAGGATCTCGGTACGGTGCCCGAGGAGCTGCGACGGGGGATGGCCGACGACAGGATGCTGCGGTCGTGGGTCCTTCAGTTCGAGGTCTCGGCGGACGCGCCGCTTCCCGACCCACCCGACCTGTCCATGGCGAGCATCGGCACGCACGACCTGCCGCGCTTCGTGTCCTTCTGGGAGGCGCCGGAGCGAGCAGGCTGGCGGCGGGCGCTCGGGGGCGACCCCCGGCGAGGCCTGCGCGCCAGCCTCGACCATCTCGCGGCAGGTCCCGCACGCCTCGTCCTCGCCGACGTGGAGGACCTGTGGCTCGAGCGCTGGCCCCACAACCGCCCCGGCTCGGGCGCCGAGGCGGGGAATTGGCAGCACCGCTCGGCGCGCACGCTCGAAGAGATCTTCGAGGACGACGACGTGGTGGACGCGTTGGCCAGGATCGACGCCCTGAGACGGCAGGAGGAGGCTGGGTGATCACCGACTACGACTTGCTGCTCTTCAACGAGGGGTCGCACCGGCGGCTTGCCGACAAGCTCGGGGCCCACGTGGTCGGCGACGAGGAGGTGGACTTCGCCGTGTGGGCGCCGAGCGCACGGGGCGTGTCGGTCATCGGCGACTGGAACGGCTGGCAGGCCGGCGCAGACCCCCTGTCGGCGTGCGGGAGCTCGGGGATCTGGCAGGGCGTCGCACGACCGGCGCGACAGGGCCAGGTCTACAAGTACGCGATCACGACGGCGGAGCGGACCGTTGTCGAGAAGGCCGACCCGGTCGCCTTCTACTGCGAGCAGCCTCCCAAGACCGGCTCGGTCATCTGGGACCTCGCCTACGACTGGGGCGACGAGGAGTGGATGGGCGCGCGCGGCGCGCACCAGACCGTGCGGTCGCCGATCTCGATCTACGAGGTCCACGTCGGCAGCTGGCGCCGCACACCGAGCCGGCCCGGCGACCTCCTGACGTACGGCGAGCTCGCGCCGCGCCTGGTCGATCACGTGCAGCGCAACGGGTTCACGCACGTCGAGCTGCTGCCGGTCATGGAGCACCCGTTCTACGGGAGCTGGGGCTACCAGACGACGGGGTTCTTCGCGCCGAGCGCGCGCTACGGGAGCCCGCAGGACTTCATGGCGCTGGTCGACGCGCTGCACCAGGCGGGCATCGGCGTGATCCTCGACTGGGTGCCCTCCCACTTCCCTTCCGACGAGTTTGCGCTGGCATGCTTCGACGGCACGCACCTCTACGAGCACGCAGACCCCCGCCGGGGCGTCCACCCGGACTGGAACAGCCTCGTCTTCAACTACGGCCGTCACGAGGTGCGGAGCTTCCTCGCGTCCTCGGCCGACCACTGGCTTCGCACGTACCACGCAGACGGGCTGCGGGTCGACGCGGTGGCCTCCATGCTCTACCTCGACTACTCGCGACAGGCCGGAGAGTGGGAGCCCAACGCGTACGGGGGGCGCGAGGACCTCGACGCGATCGGGTTCCTCCGCCAGCTGAACACCGGCATCTACGCCGACCATCCCTCGGCCCAGACCTACGCCGAGGAGTCGACCGCGTGGGGCGGCGTCTCCCGGCCCGTGGAGTGGGGCGGCCTGGGCTTCGGGTTCAAGTGGGACATGGGATGGATGCACGACACCCTCCGCTACATGGACCACGATCCCGTGCACCGGCGGTGGCACCACGAAGAGCTGACGTTCCGGGCGGTGTACGCCTTCACCGAGAACTTCGTCCTGCCGCTCTCCCACGACGAGGTCGTGCACGGCAAGGGGTCGCTCCTGTCGAAGATGCCCGGCGACGACTGGCAGAAGCGCGCCAATCTCCGGCTGCTCTACGGGTACCAGTACGGGCTGCCGGGCAAGAAGCTCCTCTTCATGGGATCGGAGCTCGCGGACTGGCGAGAGTGGGACCACGACGATGGCCTGCACTGGGAGCTGCTCGACGACGAGCGCCACGCAGGTGTCTGCCGATGGGTGCGGGACCTGAACGAGCTCTACCGCGCGGAGCCAGCGCTCCACGAGCTCGACTGCGATCCCGCCGGCTTCGAGTGGGTGCAGCACGAAGAGGCAGACATCAGCGTCGTGAGCTTCCTCCGCCGGTCCTCGGCGGGAGAGATTATGCTTATCGTCTGCAATTTCACTCCCATTCCGCGTGACAACCTGCTGGTCGGCGTGCCCGTGGACGGCCTCTGGCGCGAGCGCCTCAACTCCGACGCCGTCGAGTACGGGGGGAGCGGCGTCGGCAACATGGGCGGGCTCCACACCCAGCCCGTTCCCTCCCACGGCCGCCCACGGACCCTGACGCTCGTGGCGCCGCCGCTCGGCTGCGTCTTCCTCTCCTCCCCGAGAGCCGCGTGATGCGCGTCTGGCCGGGCAATCCTCACCCGTTGGGCGCGACCTGGGACGGGGAGGGGGTGAACTTCGCCCTGTACTCCGAGCACGCGACCGCGGTGGAGCTGTGCATCTTCTCGGAGCCCGACGCAACGGAGCCGGCCCAGCGCGTGGCGATGCCCGCGACCACGGACCGGGTGTGGCACGCGTACCTTCCCGACGTGCGGCCCGGCGCGCTCTACGGCTACCGCGTCGACGGGCCGTACGCGCCGGAGGAAGGTCACCGCTTCAACAGGCACAAGCTGCTGATCGACCCCTACGCCCGTGCGCTGAGCGGCACGGTGCGCTGGAGCGACGAGCTGTACGGGTACCGCATCGGCGATCCAAAAGAGGACCTGTCGTTCGACGCGCGCGACTCGGCGGGGTCGATGCCCAAGTGCATCGTGGTGGACCCCGCCTTCACCTGGGGGGACGACCGCTCGCCGGCGACCCCGTGGAACCGCACCGTGATCTACGAGTGCCACGTGCGGGGGATGACCATGCGCCACCCGGGCGTCCCCGAGCAGCTTCGCGGCACGTACCTCGGCCTCGCCTCGGACCCGATCGTCGACCACCTCGTCGACCTCGGGGTGACCGCGGTCGAGCTCATGCCGGTCCACCACTACGTCAACGACCGCCGCCTGGTCGAGGCGGGGCTGCGCAACTACTGGGGGTACAACACCATCGCCTTCTTCGCCCCCCACATCGGGTACGCGAGCGGCGGCATCGGGGCGCAGATCGGCGAGTTCAAGTCGATGGTGCGCACCTTGCACCGGGCCGGGCTCGAGGTGATCCTCGACGTCGTCTACAACCACACCGGTGAGGGCAACCCGATGGGGCCGACGCTCTCGCTCCGCGGCATCGACAACGCGGTGTACTACCGCCTGCAGCCGGGCGCGCCCCGCTACCTCGTCGATTACACCGGGACGGGCAACAGCCTCAACATCCTCCATCCCCGCACGATGGCGCTCGTGATGGACAGCCTGCGCTACTGGGTGACCGACATGCACGTCGACGGCTTCCGCTTCGACCTCGCGCCGGTGCTCGTGCGCGGGTTCGACGCGGGGCAGCCGAGCGCCTTCTTCGAGATCATCCACCAGGACCCGGTCCTCTCGACGGTGAAGCTCATCGCCGAGCCGTGGGACATCGGGCCCGACGGCTACCACCTCGGACGGTTCCCGCAGGGCTGGTCGGAGTGGAACGGCGCGTACCGCGACTGCGTCAGGCGCTTCTGGCGCGGCGACGCCGGTCAAGTGCCCGAGCTCGCCTCGCGCCTCACCGGCTCGAGCGACCTCTACGGCCACACGGGACGCCGCACGTACGCGAGTGTCAACTTCGTGACCTGCCACGACGGCTTCACGTTGACGGACCTCGTGAGCTACGAGCACCGCCACAACGAGGCGAACGGCGAGGGCGGTGAGGACGGCGCGGTCGAGAACTACAGCCGCAACTGGGGGGTGGAAGGGCCGAGCGACTCGGTACGCGTCCAGCGCCAGCGCGACCGCATGAAGCGCAATTTCCTCACGACCCTCATGTGCTCCCAGGGTGTGCGCATGCTGCTCGCCGGCGACGAGATCGGGCGCAGCCAGCAGGGCAACAACAACGCCTACTGCCAGGACAACGAGATCAGCTGGCTCGACTGGGACGTCGGGGAGGCCGGGACCGAGCTGCTCGGATTCGTGCGCCAGCTCGTGGGGATCGTCGCGGAGAACCCGATCCTGCGGCGACGGAACTTCCTCACCGGGGAGGTGGTTCCCGGCGGTCACATGAAGGACGTGACGTGGATCCGCCCCGACGGCGAGGAGATGAAGGAGGAGGACTGGGCGGACCCGGAGAACCGGGCTCTCGGCATGCTCCTCTACGGAAAGGCGGTCGACGAGGTCGACGCCCGCGGACGCTCCGCGCGCGGGGAGACCCTGCTGCTCCTCTTGAACGCAGGGATACGGCCGCGCTCCTACACGCTGCCCAGGATCGCCGAGCCCGGGAGGTGGGAAGAGCTCGTCAACACGGCGCGGCCGACGCGTTACCCCAGAGCCGTGCGGGGCCCCAACGTGAGCCTCGCCGCGCAGTCGAGCCTGCTCCTCCGCCGCACCGAGTAGGCGTCAGCCCGCCTGGGACCCCGCGGTCACGTCGGTGCCCCCGCCGTGCTCGCGCGTGCCCTGACCCGACTGGACGAGGTCCCACAGCTCCTCGCGGTAGACGCGCCGGTCGGGCGCGTCCACGCCGAGGCGCACGTAGCTGCCGGCCGGCCGGATCAGCGTGATGCCGAAGTCGTCGCCGATCGCCCTCCCGCCGAAGGCGAGCGTGGGGTTGCCCTTGGAGACCGAGGAGACGGCGACCCACATGTCTTCGCCGACCTCCACGCGCTCGCCGGCCCGGCGGTCGAGCGCAAGCCCGGCACGTGCCAGCGTGCCGGGCTCCCCGTCCGACCCCACGGTGACGCGGACCTGGCCGTCTTCGAGCGCGACGCTCGAGATCGGGACGATCTCGAGGCGCGCTTCGGTCGCCGACAGCACCGTCGCCGAGATGTGCAGCGCGGGGAACGCCGAGGACTTAAGCCCGATCCAGACGCGGCGCTCCGCCACCGACAGGACCGTGACTCGCACGTCCGGTTCGATGACGATCGACTCACCTGGTCGGCGATTGAGCACGAGCATGTGGGGGCCCCTCCCGCCCGGTCGTTGCGCTCAACCGTAGTTGGCATCGCAAGGCGATGCGGGCTCAGCCGCCGCCGATCGTGCCGGCGACGGGGGCCAGGGCCTCGAGCACCGTCCGGGCGTGGCGGAGGGAAGCCGCCGCGTCGGCGTCGGGAGAGCCGACCAGCGGGTCGAAGTTGAGGTCGATGAACGCCTCGGTCATCCCCGACGCGGCGAGCGCGCCGAGGTCCTCGCGGATCTCGTCGAGCGTCCCGGTGAGAGGGGCTCGTTCGGCGGAGCGCACCTTCACCACGGCCCGGCAGACGAACCGGAGGGAAGAGGGATCCCGCCCCGCGTCCTCGGCCGCGGCGCGCACGACCCCGATGGAGCCGGCCAGGGCGCCCAGATCTGCGCGGCTGCTGCTCACCCAACCGTCCGCCATCCGCCCGGCACGGCGCAACGACGGCGCCGCGGTCCCGCCGAACAGCACAGGTGGGCGGGGGCGCTGGAGAGGCTTCGGGTCGACGCGCGCCCTCGGGACGCGGAAGTAGGGGCCTTCGTACTCGACGACCTCCTGCGCCCAGATCGCGCCGAGGCACCGCACGAAGTCCGCGGTGCGCGCCCCGCGGTGCTCGTAGGGGACGCCTGCAGCTTCGAATTCCTCGGGCATCCACCCGAGGCCGATCCCGACGTCCAGGCGGCCGCCCGACAGGTGGTCGATGGTCGTGAGCTGCTTGGCGAGGACGATGGGGGAGTAGTAGGGAGCGTTCACGACGGCGACGCCCAGACGCGGCTTCGAGGTCTTCGCGGCGAGGTAGGCGAGCACCGAGAGGGGGTCTTGGACACTGCGGTACTGGGGCTCCAGACGATGCTCGCCGTCGGGGCCGACCGGGGCGAGCAGCCGCTGGAAGGTCCACAGCGAGCCGTAGCCGAGCTCCTCGGCCCAGCTTGCGACCGCGGTGCATCCCTCTGCGGTGGCCCAGGATCCCGAGACCGGGACCGCGCAGCCGAGCTCCATGGCTCCTCCTCTCTCCGTCGCAAGCTGGGTCGCTCCGTCGCAAGCGTGGCGTTCAGCCGGGGATGCGGCGCCACAGCCACTGTGGCACGAAGCGTGCCAAGAGCAGCGCCCACCGGGCTGAGGCCGGCACCCAGACGACCTGCGCACGCGACTCGAGGCCGGCCATCACCGCCTCTGCCACCGCCTCGGGCGTGGCCGACAAGGGCGCCTTCGGGAGCCCCGCGGTCATCTTGGTCGGGACCCGCCCGGGGCGGACCACCTGGACGACGACCCCGCTGGTGCGCAGCGCCTCGGACAGCCCGATCGAGAAGTCGTCGAGGCCCGCCTTCGCCGAGGCGTAGACGAAGTTCTGCCTCCTCACGCGCACCGCCGCCACCGACGAGAGCACCACGATCCGGCCGTACCCCTGCTCTTGAAGGCGCGCCGCGACCCGGGTGAGCGCCACCGCGGGCCAGCAGTAGGTGGCGGTGACGACCTCGGCGGTGCGCGCTGGGTCGAGCTCGTCGCGCTCTGCGGAGAGCACGCCGACCGCCAGCAGGACGAGATCGACCGCGCCGGCCGCGTCGAAGCTCTCGTCGACCGCGCGGACGGCGTCGGCCACGTCGAGCGCGTCGAAGCGGACCCCGACGACACGCTCGGCGCCGGCGGTTTTTGCTGCTCGGGCGGCGCTCGCGAGCCGGTCCTCGTCCCTTCCTGCGAGGACCACGGTCTTGCACCTGCGACGCGCGAGCGCGTCGACGATCGCGCCCGCGAGGTCGGACGAGCCGCCGAGGACGACGGCGGACTGCGGCTGTCCGAAGGCATCGAGCATGCCGCCCCCAGTCAGTCCAGGCCGAGCCGACGAGAGAGGTCCGAGCGGAGCACACCCCCGGGATCGACCCGGCGGCGGACCTCGTGGAGCTCGGCGAGACGCGGGTACATGATCGGCACCAAGTCTGGCCTGAGCCGGGAGTCCTTGGCGAGGTAGACGCGCCCTCCCGCCCCCCCGACCGCGTCGTCGAGCCGGTCGAGGCACTGGGCGACCTCCTCGGCTCCGATCGGCACGTCGAGCGCGAGGGTCCATCCAGGCATCGGGAACGAGAGAGGTCCGGGAGAGGCGGGGCCGAACCGCTTCAAGACCGCGAGCGACGACGGGACACGCTGGCGCGACAGCTCGCGGATCGCCAAGGCAACGACATCGCCGCGCTTCAAAGGCACGGCGAATTGGTACTGGAGGAACCCTGAGGCGCCGTAGAGCCGGTTCCAGTCCGCGACCGCGTCGAGCGGATAGAAGAAGTGCCAGAGCGACTGGAGCTCGGCCTCGCGGTGCGCAGGGGCGCGCCGGTACCACACCTCGTTGAGGGCGGCGATGCTGACGCGGTTGATGAGACCGTTGGGGACGTGGCCGGGGGCCCGCAGCAGCGGCCGGACCGGATGCTCGCGAAATGGGCGGCGCGCCCCGGGCGGCAGGTCGTCCAGACGGGCATGGTCCCCGCGGGTGAGCACGGCGCGGCCCGACCTCGAGCAGTCGACCCAGGCCACCGAGTAGCGGTGACGCTCGTCCCCTTCCTCCATCGCCGCCATGACGGCGTCGAGGCCCGAGAAGCGGTCCGTGTCGACGAGCATCCGGTCGGTCTCGACCGGGAGCATGCGGATGCTGGCCGACGTCACGATCCCGGTGAGCCCCATGCCCCCGGCCGTGGCCCAGAAGAGCTCGGGATCGTCCGCGGCGCTGACCCGGTGCTCGCCCTCGGGAGTCGACAGCGTGATCGCCGTCGTGTGGCGGGCGAAGCTCCCCTCCACATGGTGGTTCTTGCCGTGTACGTCTGCGGCGAACGCGCCGCCGACCGTGACGTGGCGGGTCCCGGGGGTGACGGGAAGGAACCAGCCCTTGTGAAGGGTCTGGCGGACGAGTTCGTCCAGCGACGTGCCCGCGCCGACCTCCACCTCGCCGCTCGGACCCACCTCGCCGATGCCCGTGAGGTGGGCCGTGGTGTCGACGACGGTCCCGCCGGCGCACTGCGCGGCGTCCCCGTAGCTGCGACCGAGCCCTCGCGCGATCATCCCCCCGCGGCCAGATCGCGAGAAGTCGGATCTCGAGAAGAGCGATGCGATCTCTCCGCCGTCTCGCGGCGAGACGAGCAGCGCACGCGTGGCGCCGGCGCGCCCCCAGCCGCAGAGCAGCCGCTCTCCGGTGACGTCAGGCATCGATGCCGACGTCAGGCATAGATGCCGACGCCGACCAGCACCGCCCAGACGAGAGCGAGGACCTGCAGCATGCGGTCCTCCCAGGCGAGCTCGCTCGGCGCACCGCCGTGACCCGCGTCGAGGAGGCGCAAGACGTAGAGGACCCCCGTGAGCACCGGTGCGACAGAGAGCTCGATCCATACGAGATGGTCGCCTCGATGTGCGAGGCCCCCTTTGTCGAACGCCCAGAGGCAGTAGGTGGTCACCGCGCCGGCGGCGCTCAGCGTCAGCGCCGAGCGCAGGAACGTCCGCGAGTACAGGTCGAGCGCGCTGCGGTGCAAGCCGCGTGCGTCGCCGAGCGCCTGGTGCTCGGCGGTACGCTTGCCGATGACGAGGAACAGCGCGCTGAACGAGGTGACGACGAGGAACCACCTCGACAACGGCACGTGAGCAGCGACGCCGCCCGCGACCGCGCGCAGCACGAAGCCCGACGCCACGGCCGTCAGCTCGATGACCGGCTCGCGCTTGAGGCGGAGGGAGTAGCTGACGGTGATGGCCGCGTACGCGGCGACCACGACGACGAGCGGCCAGCCGGCCAGGAGGGCGGAGCCTGCGAGAGCGGCCGCGAAGAGGACCATCGCCGCCGCGATCGCCGCCCGCGGGCTCACGCGCCCCGAGGCCACGGGCCGGAGCCGCTTCGTCGGGTGCCGCCGGTCGGCCTCGGCGTCGACGGTGTCGTTCACCAGGTAGGTCGCCGACGCCGCCGCGCAGAAGACGCCGAACGCGCCGAGCGACCGGAGCGCAGGACCGGCATGCGTGAGCACGCCAGCGGCGCCGGGGGCGACGAAGACCAGGACGTTCTTCGCCCACTGCTTGGGCCGCGCCAGGCGGAGCCAGTCGAGGATCCGGCTGGACGTGGCCAGGTCGGAGGGCGGCTCGGCGGCGACGAGCTCTCCTGCAGGGGGCTCTCCTGCGGGGGGCTCTCCTACGGGGGGCTCTCCTGCGGAGCGCTCGCTCGGCGAGAGCGCCAAGGCGTCGGCCGCTGGGCGCGTCACAGGCTTCATCTGGATGGATGGTACCCAAGGTTGATGACGACCGAATGAGATCGGCCGGCTACGCCTGCCCCTTCGTCCTGGCGCGCCCCCGCCATGCGCTCGCCACCAGGGCGACGATCGCAAGCACCGGAAGGGCCACCACGTCCGCGATCCGTTCGTGGCGCAGTGCGTACGCGACACCGACGAGCACCAGCATGGCGAGGAAGAGCTCCGGGGTGTCGCCGACCAGGAAGTCCCACCAGAAGTGTCCGAACGACTTCGACCAGCGTGCAAGCCGCCCGGTCACGGAGCCAACGTCCCGTCGGCTCGGGCGTGCTCGGCACGTGGGGGCGCCGGCGCCTGGGCCGGCGCCTGGGCCGGCGCCTGGGTTCTCAAGAGCACGACCGTGCCGGCGGTCACGGCGGCGAACACCCCGATCAGCACCGGGATGGCGAGGTCGCTGCCCGGCCAATGGACACCGGCGCCTTCGCCGAGCCAGAACAACCCGAAGCTCGTGAGCATGATGCCGACGACGGTCTTGACGGTGTTCTCGGGGACCTCGGAGAGCTGGCGCGAGACGACGAGGCCCAGCGCGGAGACGAGGACGATCGCTGCGGCGGCCGCCGCCGATGCGTCCGCGAGCTTGTGCTGACTCGCGCCCAGGCTGATCACGATGAGGACGACCTCCATGCCCTCGAGGAAGACACCCTTGAACGCCACGACGAAACCGAGGCTGTCCCGACGTCCTCGAACGCCGCCGCCGGCGCGCAGCGAAGCCGTGGTCTCTTGGTAGATGGCATCTTCGTCGTGCTTCGCCTTGTGCCCGCTCGCCCGCAGGATCGCCTTGCGGAGCCAGGACAGACCCAGGACCAAGAGGAGGGCGCCGACCAGGACCCGGAGCGCGTTGATCGGGACGTAGTGGACGAGCGGGACGCCAACGGCGCCCACGAGGACGGCGAGGACGACGAGGGCGGCAGCGGTGCCCTCCATCGCCGACCGCCAGCCCCTGGTGGTGCCGGAGGCGAGCACGATCGTCAAGGCTTCGACTGCTTCGACGCTGCACGCGCCGAAGACGGCGAGCATCAAGATGATGGTGGCGCTGCTCACCGTGTCGCCTTCGTGCGGTCTCTACGCGCCTCGATCGTCATCGGGTCTCTCGGCTCCTTCGGGTCCCTCTGGTACGCCGGGCCGCAGGTGAGGGGCGGCGGTCGACGCATCGCGCGGCGCGGGCGGTTCGCACCAGGCCGACGAAGAGGATACAACCGGTCCGCGTCGAGCTCGACGCCCACGGCGCTGCACCTTGCGGCGCGCGTCCCGTCCCGTCCTAACCTGTGGCAGTGGTCACGACGGTGCCCCTTCCCTCAGGTGTCGGGGTCGCGCTCGTCACGCTCTTCGATGAGCGCGGCGCCACCGACGCCGGAGCGACCGCCGAGCGTGCAGCGCGCTGTGTCGAGCTCGGGGTCTCCTCCGTCCTCGTCGCGGGCACGACCGGCGAGGCAGGCCGCCTCTCCGTGGACGACCGGCTCCAGCTCGCCGCGGCGGTGAGGGACGCGGTGCCCGACGTGCCGGTCATCGTCGGCGCCGGCCATCCCGACGCCGCCGCCGCGTTCGACGCGACGGCACGGATCGCGACGGACGCGCACGCCGACGCAGTCCTCGTCTACTGCCCGAAGGGCGCGGAGCCGAAGGGCTTCTTCCGCCAGGTGCGGGACGCGGCAGGAGCGATGGCGGTCCTCGCGTACCACAATCCGGCGCTGGAGCATGCAGAACCCCTGGGGACCGCCGAGCTGGCGTCGCTCGGGCTCGAGGGTGTGAAGGACTCCTCGGGGAGCACCAACCGTCTCGCGGACCTCGTCGAGCTCGGGGTCCTCGTCTACGTCGGCAGCCCGACCCAGCTCCTGCTCGCAGGGTCTTGCGGCGCGCGTGGGGCGCTGCTCGCGCTGGCGAACATCGCGCCGACGGACTGCATCGGTGCGTGGAACGGCGACCCGTCTGCGCAGCGCCGGCTCTTTTCCCTGCACCGCAGTGCGGCGCGCGACTTCCCGGCGTGGTTGAAGCGCACCGAGCCTCGATAAGCGGCCTCCTCAGTCGCTTCCTAGAACACCCTCGCCGAGGACGACGACGGAGCGCAGCACCTCGCCGCGCTGCATCCGGGAAAAGGCCTCTTCGACTCCGTCGAGCGGGATCGTCTCGGAGACGAACTTGTCGAGGTCCAGCTTGCCGCGCAGGTAGAGATCGATCAGCATCGGGAAGTCGCGCGTGGGCAGGCAGTCTCCGTACCACGAGGACTTGAGCGCGCCGCCGCGTCCGAACAGCTCGAGAAGCGGCAGGTCGACCCGCATGGTCGGGGACGGCACGCCCACCTGGACGAGGACGCCGGCAAGGTCTCGCGCCAAGAAGGCCTGCTCGTACGTGTCGGGCCTGCCGACCGCCTCGATGACGACGTCGGCGCCATGACCTGTCGTGAGCTCGCGGATTGCGTCCACCGGGTCGGTGGTAGTCGAGTTGACGGAGTCGGTCGCACCGAGCTCCCGCGCCCAGGCGAGCTTCCGGTCGTCGACGTCGACCGCCACGATCTTGCGCGCGCCCGCGATCGCCGCACCCGCGATCGCTGCGTCCCCGACGCCGCCGCAGCCGATGACGGCCACCGTGTCACCGCGCGAGACCCCACCGGTGTTCACCGCGGCGCCGAACCCCGCCATGACGCCGCAGCCGATGAGGCCAGCGGCCTCGGGGCGTGCCGCCGGGTCCACCGGTACCGCCTGCCCCGCTGCGACGAGGGTTCGTTCGCAGAAGGCGCCGATGCCGAGAGCCGCCGTCAGCGGGGTGCCGTCCTCGAGCGTCATCGGCTGGCGCGCGTTGCGGCTGTCGAAGCAGTACCACGGTCGTCCACGGCGGCAGGATCGGCAGGTGCCGCACGGCGCGCGCCAGGCGAGCACGACGAAGTCGCCGGGTGCTACGTGCTCGACCCCTTCTCCCACCTCGCTCACGAAGCCGGCAGCCTCGTGGCCGAGCAGGAACGGGAAGCCGTCGCCGATCGCGCCCTGCCGATAATGAAGGTCGGTGTGGCACACGCCGCACGCGCGTACCTCTACGACGACGTCGCCCGGTCCGGGGTCGGGCACCACGACCGGCACCACACGCACCGCAGCGTCCTTTTCGGTCGCGACTACCCCTCGTACGGTCGCCGGCATCGCTCCTCCCCTCGCACCCAGTACCGTCCCTGTGCCGTTCTGTTCCGTGCCGTGCCGTGCCGCAGGCCGCCGGGTCGGGGACCCCCGCACGTTATCGAGCCGTGCGGGGTGGTGGGGGAGTGTCCGCGGCGACGGCCACGACCAGCCGGTCGAGCAGGGGGAGCTGGCCGGGGAGAAGCTTGCGCCGTGCCGCGTCGAGGTCGTACCACGCCGCGCGATCGACCTCGGGGAAGCTGCGAAGCGTGCCAGTGGCAGGCGGCCACTCGATCGAGAAGGTGTCGCTGCGGATCGCCGACACGTCCAGGTCGCCTGCGACCGCCCATGCCCGGACCCGCTTGCCGCCTGCCTGGACCACCTCCCCGAGGGCAAGGCGCGGGCCGGAGGGAGGGGTGACGCCGAGCTCTTCTGCGAACTCGCGCTCGGCGGCGGCGAGGCTGTCCTCCCCCGCCTCGACCTCCCCTTTGGGGATGCTCCACGACCCGTCGTCCCGCCGCCGCCAGTACGGCCCTCCGGGGTGGACCAGGAGCACCTCGAGCTGGGGGCCAGGGCTCCGGCCGCCGGCCCCGGTCCGTGGGGAGAGGCGGTAGACGAGGAGGCCGGCGCTCTGGGTGGGCACCTGCCCATGATGTCGCCCCCCGCTGGGGTGGGACTCGGTGACGCGTCCCAGGCGTCCTTCCTTGTCCCGCGCCTTGTCCCGCGCCTTGTCCCGCGCCTTGTCCCGCGCCTTGTCCCGCGCTCGGACCAGCTCCTGGCCCCGCGCGCCTTGTCCCGCGCCCGTGCGCTTCTGCGGATGGTCCTTCCTGCATATGGTGGTCGCAGGAGGCTTCGATGAGGGTGCTCGTTGCAGAGGACGACGCCGCGCTCCGCACAGTGCTCGAGCGCGGCTTGCGGGAGAACGGCTATGTCGTCGACGCCGTCGCAGACGGGGAGGCGGCGGTCAGGTGGCTCCGCGCCTACGACCACGAGGTCGCGATCCTCGACTGGCGGATGCCGCGCAAGAGCGGCATCGAGGTCGTCGACGAGGTGCGGCGGCTCGGCGTGAAGACGCCGATCCTCATGCTCACGGCACGGGACGCGCCGGTCGACCGGGTGGCGGGCCTCCACGCCGGCGCAGACGACTACCTGGTGAAGCCCTTCGACTTCGACGAGCTGCTGGCCCGCCTTCTCGCTCTCCAGCGACGGCCGGCGCTCACGGTGGCGCCCAAGATCGCCGTGGGCGACCTCTGCTTCGATCCCTCGACCCGGGAGCTCAGCCTCGACGGAGCTGCGGTCTCGCTCACCACCACGGAGCTCGCGATCATGGAGCTCCTGCTTCGCAGGTCGCCCTCAGTCGTGACCCGGCGGTCGATCGCCGTCCAGGTCTGGGATGACGAGGCAGACGCCATCGGCTCCAACACGATCGACGTGCATGTCGGTCGGCTCCGTTCGAAGATCGCCGGCGCACGGGCGAAGATCCAGACGGTGCGCGGCAGCGGCTACCGGCTCGTGGCGCCGTGAAGAGCACGCGCAGGCTGAGGATCCACGCCGCGCGAGTGGCGACGGTGGCAGCGCTCATCGTGCTCGCGTGCTATGCCCTGTGCGCGCTCGGGCTCCGGGTCTTCGTCACAGCCCGGCTGACCGCGCAAGCCGACGTGCGTGTGCACGCAGCGCTGCTGGACGCCCGTGACCTCTCGCTGCATCCGACCCCGACGCGTGCGGTGGCGCCCGTGTCGGACAACGGCGACCTCGACGATGCCCCGATCTTCTTCTGGTACGTCCCGGATCACGGCCGCGTCGTGCGGCTGGCGGTCGGCGCGCCCACGTTGCCCAGGGGCAGCTGGAGCACGCGGCCCGTGACCCGTGAGGTGGGGGCTGGGCCCTTCCGCTTCCAGGCACTTCGGAAAGGAGACGGTTGGCTGGTCGCCGGGCAGAGCATCGCAGAAGTGCGCCGAGTCGTGAGCGCCCTTGTGCTCCCCGAGGTGCTCTTCGGCCTTCTCCTCGTCGTGGCGACCTTCGTCGGCTCGCTGCTCGTGGCGCTCCGGGCGTCGGCGCCACTCGAGCTGGTCCGGCGACGCCAGGCGGAGTTCACCGCAGACGCCTCTCACGAGCTGCGCACGCCGTTGAGCGTGGTCGAAGCCGAGGTGGACCTCGCACTGCGACGACGGCGCGCACCCGAGGAGTACCAAGCCGTGCTGCGACGCATCGCCGGGGAGAGCAGGCGGCTGAGGCGCATCGTGGACGACCTGCTCTGGCTCGCGCGCGCGGACAGCGGCGCGGAGGGCTCCGCAAAGGGCGCGGTCGCCGACGTCGAGGCTGTCGCCGCCGCGTGCGTCGAGCGTTTCGAGGCGGTGGCGACGCGCAACCACGTGGCGCTGGCGTTCACCTCGGAGGGCCAGGGGAGCGGCATGGTGGAGGCACCCGCCGAGCTTGTGGACCGTCTGGCGGGGGTGCTGATCGACAATGCGTGCAAGTACGCCGGTGCCGGCGGCACCGTCTCGGTGGTCGTCCAGGCGACCCCCACGCGGGTAGTGCTCCGAGTGGACGACAGCGGGCCCGGGATCCCGGCGGACCAGCGCGCCGCGGTCTTCGACCGTTTCCACCGCGCCGCACCCGACGGCCATGGCGCCGGCCTGGGGCTCGCGATCGCTGACTCGGTCGTGCGCTTGACGGGAGGCACGTGGTCCGTCGGCGACGCGCCCCTGGGCGGCGCGCGGATGGAGGTGTCGTGGAGGAGCGCCCACGACGGTCGCTCGCAGACACCCGACGAGCACGCGGCTGGGGTCGATCACGACTCGAGCCTCCACACGGAGGCGTCCCGGCGGCCCGGCGCGCACCTCGGTGCGACGTGACGGCGCGAGCCGGAGCCCCCGAGGTGCCGGCTCCCCTCTCCAAGGTGAGCTCCTCTGGCCTCGCGTCTTGGGCGTTCATCCCCTCTTCACCTCGGTGCCGTACGTTGGGGGGGTGAACACCGCGGCGGTGTCGGCGCGCCTTCGGTCCCGTGCCAGGCTCGCGAGCACCACGCGGGCCGTGGAGCGGGGAAGGGCGGAGCGTTCTTTGGGGCGCTCGGCGCATCCCCAGGTGTCGGTGGGCGGACGATGAGCCGGCGGGCCTCCCCCCGTCTGGATCCCGGCGAGCCGCTCTCGGGCCTCGAGGCTCTCGGAGCCGTCGTCGACGACCGACAACGCCAGGGGCCGCGCCCCGGGCGGGACGCGTCCGGTGCCGCGTCCGGCGGCGGGTCCGGTCCGCGCCACGCGCCTCGCCATGCGGCACGCAAGAGGAAGGGCCCCGCCTCCCTCCGACGGCGACGCGTCCGCGCAGGCGTCGGACTGGTGGTGGCGGGACTGCTCATCTGGGTGGCCGTCTCGCTCGGCACCGCGCTCACCAACCCGATGCTCGGAAGCTCGATCCCGGCGCGCGGGGCCGAGTGGGTGCGCGAGCACGGCGGGTCGACCATCGTGAACTGGATCGAGAACGAGTGGTACCGCCACCACGGGCCCAAGGTGGGTGGCCGGCCGCCCGCGGGAGCCATCAGGAGGCCGACCGCGCAACCCGTCAGCGCAGCCGCCTCCAGCGTCGCCCACCTTCCTGCCCCCGCGCCCATCACCCCCTTTGCGAAGCCGCCGATCCCGGGAGAGGGCCAGTGGTCGCCCGCGGGAAGGCTCGTCGACGGGATCCCCGCGGTCTACGAGACGACCCTGCGTCCCGACGCGGTGCACACGAGCTACGTGGTCGGGGTGGCATGGATGGATACCAAGCTCCTCGACGCCACCTTGTACTCCGGCAGCGAGATCCCCGGCGGCGGACCGTACCCGCACACCGCGCCCATCCAGCCGGCGGCCGCCCGGACCCTGGTCGCCGCCTTCAACGCCGGCTTCCTCATGTCGGCGGCCAACGGCGGTTACTACACCGACAGCAAGACGATCATCCCGCTTCGCAAGGGGGCGGCGTCGTTCGTCGTCTACAGAAACGGCAGCGCGGCCATCGGCGCGTGGGACCAGACAGTCCACATGACGCCTTCGGTCGTCTCGGTCCGCCAGAACCTCGACCTCCTCGTCCAGAACGGCAAGCCGGTGGCGGGGCTCACATCGACAACAACGACGCGGTGGGGCGCGACGCTCGGCAACGCGGTCTACGTCTGGCGATCGGGCCTCGGGATCACCGCGAACGGCGCCCTCGTGTACGTGGGCGGTCCCGGGCTCAACATCACCGACCTCGCCGCCATCCTCGCGAGGGCCGGATGCGTGCGCGCGATGGAGATGGACATCAACACGACATGGGTGAACTTCACGGTCTACAAGCCGTCCTCACCCAACGGTGAGGCGAACGGCACAAACGGCACGGAGCTCATCTCGCAGATGGCCGGCACGCCCGCCCGGTACTTCCAGAGCTGGTGGGCCCGGGACTTCATCACGATGTCGGCCGCGCCGCCGCGCAGCTGAGGACCCGCCGCTCGGGATCTCCTGCCTCGCCGGAGCGCAGCAGTCGGCAGGAGCGCAGCAGTCGGCCGGAGCGCAGCAGTCGGTCGGAGCGCCGCGAGGACCATCGAAGGCGGTGAGACGACCCCTTGGTACGCTTGTCGGGGTGGGTTCCGCTCACGGCCTGCTGTACGAGGACGAGGAGCTCCTCGCGGAAGTCCGCCCCCATCCCGTGGTGATCGTCGGCCCGGTCGTGCTCTTCGTCCTCGCGCTCGCAGGTGCGATCACGATCACCTTGCGCTACCCGACTGCCCCGACGGTCGTCGCCTGGCTGCTCGCCGCGATGGTGCTGCTCCCCGCACTGTGGGCCACCGCGCGCCTCGCCCGCTGGCGGGCCGTCAGGTTCCTCGTGACGACGAGCCGCCTTCTGTACCGCCGAGGGGTGCTCGGCCGAGACGTCGTCCAGTTGCGCCTGCTGCGAGTTGCCGAGGTCCACTGCAGCCAGTCGTTCGGCGAGCGGCTGATCGGGTCGGGGCGGCTCGTCTTCGAGGTGGCGGGGGGCGACGGGCCCCTCGTCGTCGAGGATGTCCCCTGGCCGCGGCGGCTCCAGCGGGTGATCAACGCGCAGCTCGATCGCCTCGACGTCCCATTCGGAACTGCTGGGTATGGCCCCCCCGACGCCTATGCGCAAATGAGCACGGCGGCCAGGCGCTCTCGGGCGTCCGCGGGCCGGCGGAGGGACGAGGTCGTCGCGGCACCCCGCGCTCGCAGGCGTGACGGTTCGGCGCGGTCGTGGACGGACACTCCTCCCCACGGAGTCGTCTTCGACGACGAGGAGGAGGAAGAGGCAGCCCCGAGCGTCCCGCGCCAGATCCTCGAGCTCGACGAGCTTCGCCGACGCGGCATCCTCTCGGAGGACGAATTCGCGGCCAAGAAGGCGCAGCTCCTCGGCCGCCTGTGACCGGGTGCCTGTGACCGGGCGCCTGTGACGCCGCCTGTGATCGGGCGCCTGTGACGGCGCCTGTGATCTGGTGCCTGTGACGCCCAGCTCGTCCATGTCCCAGCCGCCCGAGCTCCGACATCTGGTCGCAGTGCCGACCGGTGCTCCCCGGCTCGCGGCCGTGGACCTGGAGGGATGTGATGTCGACCGTCGATCGCAGACCCTGCGCGTCGCGGCGCCCGGGCACTGGACCCTCCTCATCTTCCTCGGGTCGAGCTGCGACGGGTGCCTGCCGTTCTGGAGACTGGCGGGGAGGCCCGAGCGTTGCGGGCTCGAGCCGCAGGACGCCGTCGCGATCGTGACCCGCGGGCCGGCACGAGAGCGCCCCAGGGCTCTTGCGGCTCTCATGGGCGGCGCGGACGGCTCGCCGCAGGGCTCCCCGCCGGGCTCCGCACCGGGCTCCCAGCCCGGAGGCCCGCCGGACCTGATCATGAGTGACGCCGCCTGGACGGCGTACCGCGTCCACGGCGCGCCCTTCTTCGTGCTCCTCGACGGTGTCACGGTGGTGACCGAAGGCGTCGCGTGGAGCGTCGAGCAGCTGGCCTCCGACCTGGCGCGAGCGAGGCGGCGGCCGGGTGGAGAGGCGCAGCGCTCGCCGAGTGCGCGACGCTGAGCGGCAGATGGACTCCGAGCTCTTCGCCGTGCGCACCGACGACCGGACCGTCACCGACGTCACCGCAACCGTCGCGGCCTTCTGCGCGGGTCGCGGCGACGGGCTCTGCAACGTGCTCGCGCCACATGCCACCGCCGGGTTGGCCCTCATGGAGACGGGGTCGGGCTCAGAGCGCGACCTGGAGCAGCTTCTCGAGCGGCTCTTGCCTCGCGACCAGCGTTACCGCCACCAGCACGGCTCGACGGGCCACGGCGCGGACCATCTCCTCCCGGTGCTCGTCTCACCGTCGCTCACGCTTCCGGTCGGAGACAGCCGGTTGCTGCTCGGGACGTGGCAGTCGGTGGTGCTGGTCGACACCAACCCCGACAATCCCAGCCGGCAGCTCCGCTGCACCTGGCTCCCGGCAACGTCGTGAAGGCAGCCGGCGCGCCACAGCCCCTCTCGCGCGTGATGCTCCTATCGTTGTCAAGCGGCTTGGAGAGGAATTTCGTCCTCATGCTCTCCGAGTTGGGCATCGAGCCACAGGGCGTAGCGGCGCGCCAGGTCGGTGTTGAACGTGAGCGCGCGTTCCA
>JAJYXE010000054.1 GCA_021791145.1 Actinomycetes bacterium
TCAGGTGCCGGGCGTGGCGAGCTGACGCAGCTGCGCGCCGACGACTTCGAGCTTGGACCACGCCTTGCCGGCGAGCTCTCGGGCGGCACCGGGCAGGCGGGCGCCCATGGGCGCGACCTGTGCGGAGACGCAGGAGCGCGTGCCGTCGAGCCACGCGGCGACCTGCCGGGTGCTGCCCGCGACTCCACTGCGCAGGAGGTCGGCGCCTTCGCCGAGCAGCTCGTTGCGCGCGAGCTCGTGCCGCAGGACCTGGGCTCGCTGGAGGGCGAGGACGCCCAACCCGACCGCGACGTCGGCCGCGTCGCGGGCACGCCTCGCCACCTCGGCTGCGATGTCGTCTGGCTGCTTGTCGTCGGGCATGAAGACTCCTTCCCAGCGCGCTTGGCACTTGCGCCGACCCATTCGACACGTGCCGCTGTCTAGCTGCTGTATACCACACGATAAACGATTGCAAGCGCCTCGGCCCACCGCCGCTGGCGCGTGCCTCCGGCGGACGTCGAACGCCCGGGGGAGTAGCCTGCCTCTCCTGATGGTGCAGGGGTCGACCATGGCGGCTCGGGCCCCGGCGGTCGTCGCCGTCGTGGTGACCACCGACCCGGGGCCCTGGTTCGAGGAGACCCTCCAGGCGCTCGCAGCACAGGACTACGAGAACTTCTCGGTCCTGGTGCTCGTCTCGGGCGGCACCGTGGACCCGACGGAGGTGGTCGCGCGCCGCCTCCCCGAGGCGTTCGTGCGCCGGCTCCCCGAAGGCTGCGGGTACGCCGCCGCGGTCGACGAGGCGCTCTCGATGGTCGAAGGGGCGTCGTTCTTCCTCTTGTGCCACGACGACTGCGCGCCGGCACCGGACGCGGTGCACCTCATGGTCGAAGAGTCGTTCCGCTCGAACGCCGGGATCGTCTGCCCGAAGATGGTCCACTGGGGCGACGCGCGGGTGCTCCTCCACGTGGGCCAGAGTGCGGACAAGACCGGGGCGGTGGTCGAGCGGGTCCAGGACGGCGAGATCGACGCGGGCCAGCACGACGCGGTCCGCGACGTGTTCGTCGCCCCTGGGGGTTGCACGCTCGTCCGCGGCGACCTCCTCCGGGCGCTCGGGGGCTACGACCCCGCGATCGTCGCGATGGGAGAGGACCTCGACCTCTCGTGGCGGGCCCACGTCGCCGGTGCACGCGTGGTCGTCGCACCTGCAGCGACGGCGCGCCACCTCGAGCTCGTCGCGTCCGGGTCCCGCTCGGCGCCAAGGTCCGACGCGCCCTCCTTGCAGGGGCTCCAGCGGCGCCACGAGCTCGCCGCCGTCCTCACCTGCTACTCGTGGTCGCACCTCGTCCGGGTCGTGCCGCAGGCGCTCCTCCTCTCGCTCGGCGAAGTCGTGGTGGCGGTGCTCGTGGGCGACTTCCAAAGGGCGCGGGCGGTGCTCCACGCCTGGCGTTGGAACGTCGCGAGAGGCAGGGAGCTGCGTCGCCGACGAGCGGCGTTGGCCGCTGTGCGCGCGCTCGGCGACGCAGACGTTCGGAGCCTGCAGGTGCGAGGGAGCGCGCGGCTGTCGACGTACGCGTCGCGGCTCACCCACGAGGGGATCGACGTCGCGCACGGGCTGGGGGCGAGGCGTGCCGCGGCCGGCGCCGGTGGGAAGGCCCGGCACGACGGGGTTGCTCGGACGCCGGAGCCCGCGAGCTCCGCGCGTCCCGGTTCCGCCGGGGACGGCGAGCGCAGCGGTCTCGCCGAGCTCGACACCCCGGGTCGCCGGGGAAGGTGGAGCGGGCATGCGGGCTCTGGGGGGATCCTCTCGTCAGGCCGGTCGAGGCTCGTGGCTGGTCTCATCGCCGCCGTCGTCCTGGTCTTCGGCTCCCGAGGGCTCCTCGGCGTCCCCACGCCCCTGCTCGGACAGTTCGCGCCCTTCTCCTCGTGGACCGCCCTGTGGCACCGGTTCTTCTCGTCGTGGCAGCCCGCGGGCACCGGTTCGCACGCGCCGTCGAGCCCGGCGTTCGGGTTCCTCGCGATCGCCGGAACGGCGCTCCTCGGACGAAGCGGCCTCCTCCAGCAGGTGGTCGTGCTGGCATGCTTCCCCCTCGGCGCATGGGGGATGTCCCGTCTGATCAGGCCGTTCGCGTCCGCGCGCGCGAGGTTCACCGCGGCGATCACCTACCTCGCACTGCCCCTCGCCGTCGACGCGCTCGCGCGCGGCCGCCTGGACGGCCTCGTCGCGTACGCCGTCACCCCCTGGGTCGTGCTGCAGCTCGCGGGGGCGACCCGGCTCGACCCCTTCGACGCGTCACCCGGAGCCCCCGGGGGTGGCGCGCGCTTGGAGCCGAGCGCGAGGGCGACGGTCCCCGCCGCCTCGCCCCCCTGGCGCCGGTCCGTCGCCGGACGGCTGCTCGCGCTCGGCGCGCTCGAGGCGGTGGCGATGGCGTTCGCACCGGCGATGGTCCTCGTGGTCCTGGTCGCCGGCCTCGGGATCGCCGGCGGGTCGCTGGTCGCGGGCGGGGCCCGACGAGCGGCACGAGCCCCCGCGTTCGCCGTCGGGGGCACCTTGGTCGCCGCCGTCCTCTGCATGCCCTGGGTCCTTGCGACCGTGCTGGCCGGCCACGGGGCGCTCGAGGTGCTCGGGCTCGCAACCAACCCGGTCTCGTCTCCGGGCTGGGGAGGGTTGCTGCGGATGGCGGTGGGGCCCGTCGGAGGCTCGCCGCTCGGCTGGTTGCTCCTTGCCGCGGCGGTCCCCGCGCTCCTGGTCGCGCGCGGTGTGCGCCTCGAATGGGCGATCCGGCTCTGGGCGATCGCGATCCCGGCGTGGCTCCTCGCGCTCGTCGCCGTCAAGGGTTGGGCGGTTCCGTTCGCGCCGTCGGTCGACGTTCTCCTCGCGCCCGCCGCGGTCGCAGTAGCCGGGGCGGTCGGTCTCGGGGTTGCCGCCTTCGAGACCGATCTCGCAGGGCACAGGTTCGGCTGGCGCCAAGGGGTCGCCGCGCTCTCGATCGCGGCCATCGCGGTCGGCATGCTGCCGACGGTGGCGGAGGCGGCCGGCGGCAGATGGGGACTGCCGTCCTCTGGGTACCAGTCCGCCGCCGGGTTCCCCGCCGCGCGCCGCGCGTCCGGCGGGTACCGCGTGCTCTGGCTCGGCGACCCCCGGGCGCTGCCCTCCGGCGGCTGGAGCATCGGACCGGGGCTCGCCTACGCGACGTCGAGCGACGGCACACCGACCTTCCTCGACCTCTGGCCACCTGCGTCCGCTGGCCCCGCGCAGCGTCTGGCGAGCGGGGTCCGCGCGGCGATGCGCGGAGAGACGGTGCAACTGGGCCGGGTGCTCGAAGCCGCACAGGTGCGCTACGTCGTGGTGGCGACGTCGCTCGCGCCACACGTACCGGGATCCGGCGGTATGCCGGCATATCCGGCGCCGAGCGGGCTCATGGCCGCGCTCGCCCGTCAGGAGGACCTTCGTACAGTGCCGATGAGCTACGGCGGGCTCACGGTCTTCGACAACACCGCGTTCGCCTCCCCCGCGCGCGCACCGGCGGTGGGTGCGCCGCGGGCCGCGGGCTCTTTGGGAGTGCTGGACCCGCTCGGCGCGGCGCTGGAGCTCTGCGCATGGGCGGCGGTGGCCGCGGCGCTCCTCGGACGGCGACGCTGGCTCGATTGGTGGTGGCGGCCGCTCGTGGGCGTCCGCAGGAGGTGGTGTGCGCGCCGCCAGGGGGGCGTCCAAGCGGGGCCGGACGCGAGCCTCCGCGGGGACGGCGGGCCCGTTTCGGACGCGTCTGCCGTCCCCGAGCTGGTCGGCGCCGGCGCTGCGCGGGACGCCGAGGGGCCGCGGCCTCCCGGACGAGACCTGCCGGGGAAAGGGTGACCTTCGCTTCGTGGCGCCGAAGGGGAGGCGGGCGCCGGCGCGTGTGCGCGCTCAGCCTCCTCGGCGCCGCGGTCGCGACCGGCGGCGTCCTCGGCACGCTCGCGGCGCGCCAGGCGCCTCGGACGACGCTGCAGCCGGCCGCGCTTGCAGCCGAGTCGGCCCCTGTGGGATCGGCGTCGTCGAGCTGGTACTGCCCGGGAGCCCCAGGGCCCGCCGCGAGGGAGGGAGCGACGCGCCTCCTCCTCGTGAACGCCGCAGCGAGAACCGTGGGGGTGACGCTGGCCGTCGTGGACTCAGGCGGGGTGCAGCGCTCCGAAGCCCTGCGGCTCGGGTCGCATACGCAGGCGGACCTCTCTCCGGGCCAGCTCGTCGACGGCGCCTGGCTCGCCGCCCGCATCGAGGTGTCGGGCGGTGCGGTGACGGCGACCGAGCTCTTCGCCGGACGCGCCGGGCGCGCCGTCGCGCCGTGCGCGTCCGAGGTCTCGTCGCGTTGGTACTTCGCGTCGGGCTCGACCGCCGAGGGAAGTTCGTTGCGGGTGGCCCTGTCGAACCCGACGCCGAACCTCGCGGTCGTGGACCTCTCGTTCGTCACCTCCTCGGGCTACGCAGCGCCGTCGCCGTTCCAGGGGCTCGTCGTCTCGCCCTGGACCATGCGCATGGTCACAATCGGCACCTACGTGCAGGACCAGGCATCGGTCGCGACCGAAGTCGCCGCGCGCTCGGGGGCAGTCGTCGCCGGCGAGCTCCAGCTCTACGGCCCCCGCGGCGTCGCCGGGGTGGCCCTCACGCTCGGCGTCCCTTCGCCTTCCACGCGCTGGGAGGTCCCGAGCGCAGAGGACGCCACCGGTGGCGCCTCCGAGCTCGTGGTGCTCAACCCGTCGGCGAGCAGCGAGCACGTCGCCGTCGGCGTGCGGATGGCTTCTGGCCCGGTCGAGCCCTTCACCGAGGTGCTTGGACCCCAGAGCCTCTGGACGCTGCCGACGAGCCGGGAGCTGCGGATCGCGACCCAGGAGGGTTACTCGCTCCAGGTGCACGCGTCCGGAGCCGGCGTGGTCGTCGCGAGGCTCGGTGCAGGTGCGCCCCGAGGCCCCGCCGCCTGGTGGGCGGAGGACGTGTCGGTCAGCAGCGTCCAGACGAGCGCCTCCCACAGGTGGGTGGTCGCGAGCCTCCCCGCAGCGGTGCCAGCCCGCGGACGCCCGTCCGCGGCGCGAGCGGCACCGACGAAGGCCGCCGCCGCGTCGCCGACGAAGTCCGCCGGCGTCTCGCCGCCGACGCTGGTGCTCGAGAACCCGGGACGGCGGGCGCTGCGCGTCGAGGTCGCGTCGTGGCTGGGGGCGAGCCGTTCCTCCCATGCCGTCGAGGTGCCGGCGCTCGGGACCGCCAGGTTGGCGGCGCCGAGCGGCCCGGCGTTCGTCCAGGCCGACGGCCCGCTCGCCGTCGTGGGGGATGCTTCGCCTGCAGGCACCAGCGGGGTCGTGGCGATCCCTGCGATACCGCTGGGCTGACCCCGGCTCTCGCGGCGGAGGCTGGGGCCGGGCCCGGGCCCGCCGAGGGCTCGCTCGGTCTCAGCCGCTGGCTAACCGCCCGATGGGGACCGGCCGTCGGGAGGTGGAGGTCCCTCACCCCCCGGGCTTGAGGAAGGCGGCGCCTTTGCAGGCGGAGCCTGGGGAGGCGGCGGTCCGCCGCCGGGGGGCTGGGGCCACGGCGGCGCCCATCCGGCGAGTGGCGGCTGCGGCGCGGCGGGAGCAGGCGCCGGGATCCTGCCGAGCGCCGACGCCCTCTGCGAGTCCGTCCCGCCCGCGGGCAGCGACGCGGGCTCGTGCCCGTTCGACCGGTCCGCGCCGTTGGCCTTGACGCCGTTCGTCTGGCTCACGTCGAACTGCACCGTCTGGGCCTTGCGCCCCTGGGTGTGGACAGGACCTCCGTATGCCTCGTCGACGAGGCGGCCCACCTCGGCTCCGTCGATGCTCTCCTGCTCGAGGAGGGCATGGGCGACCTTGTCGAGACCGCCCCGGTGACGGGTGAGCAGCTCCATCGCGCGCTCTTCTTGGGTGCGCAGGATCCTCTCGACCTCGTCGTCGATGACCCGGCTCGTGTCCTCGGAGTAGTCGCGGGTGTGCATGAGGTCCTCGCCGAGGAAGACCTGTCCCTGCGAGCCCCAGGCCATCGGGCCGATCTCCTCGCTCATGCCCCATTCGCGCACCATCTTGCGTGCGAGCTCGGTATTGCCCACGAGGTCGTTCGCCGCGCCGGTCGACAGATCGCCGTAGACGAGCATCTCCGCGACCCGACCGCCCATCCGTACGCACAGGGAGTCCTCGATGTCGGCCCGCGGGTGGATGTGGCGTTCTTCGACGGGGAGCTGCATCGTGACGCCGAGCGCCATGCCGGTCGGGAGGATCGTCACCTTGTGCACGGGATCCGCGTGCTCCAAGACGTACGCGAGCACCGCATGACCCCCTTCGTGGTACGCCACGCGTTCCTTTTCCTCATCGGAGAGCACGAGGCTCTCTCGACGTTGCCCCATGAGCACGCGATCACGCGCGGACTCGAAGTCGATCATCTCGATCGTCGGGCTGCCTCGTCGCACGGCGTGCAACGCGGCCTCGTTCACCAGGTTCGCCAGGTCGGCGCCGCTCATTCCCGGCGTGCCGCGGGCCACGAGGTCGAGGTCCACGTCCGGCCCGATCCGCTTCCCGCGGCAGTGCACCTGGAGGATCGGCAAACGCTCCTCGAGATCGGGGAGGGGGACGACGATCTGACGGTCGAAGCGTCCGGGCCTCAGCAGCGCGGGATCGAGGATGTCCGGGCGGTTGGTGGCCG
Source organism: Actinomycetes bacterium (assembly GCA_021791145.1). The sequence continues at coordinate 6,656 of JAJYXE010000054.1, forward strand.
CGATGATGACGACGCCTTCGGCCGGGTCGAACCCGTCCATCTCGCTCAGCATCTGGTTCAACGTCTGCTCGCGCTCGTCGTGCCCGCCGCCGAGGCCGGCTCCGCGCTTGCGGCCGATCGAGTCGATCTCGTCGACGAAGATGATGGCGGGCGCCTGCTTGCGCGCCGTCTGGAACAGGTCGCGCACGCGGCTCGCGCCGACGCCCACGAACATCTCCATGAAGTCCGAGCCGCTGACCGAGAGGAACGGCACCCCCGCCTCGCCGGCAACCGCACGGGCGAGAAGGGTCTTGCCGGTCCCGGGCGGTCCCACCAGAAGGACGCCCTTGGGGATCTTCGCCCCGATGTCACGAAAGCGCGCCGGGGTGCGCAGGAAGTCGACGACCTCGCTGATCTCCTGCTTGACGCCGTTGTAGCCCGCCACGTCGTGGAACGTCGTGGTCGGACGGTCGCTGCTGAAGAGCCGCGCCCTGGACCTCCCGATGGACATGATGCCCGACATCTGACCGCGCGCCTGACGGGTGATGAACAGCATCAGCACGACCGCGATGCCGACGAACAGGATGTAGGGGAGCAGGTCCCCCAGGATGTTCGAGGGAGGGTTCGAGTAGTCGACCGACACCCCGTCCTTGCGCATCAGGGCGACTGTCGCCTGGCTGGCCGGGTGCGGGCCGGTGACCGAGTAGGACTGCCCGTCGGCGAGCTTGCCGGTGATGACGCCGGTTGTGTTGTCGATTGTGGCGGTCTTGACGATCTTCGCCTGGACGTCGCTGCGGTATTGGGAGTACGTCATGGACTTCGCCGAGCTGTGTGGCAGGAGCGAGGGAACGATCAGCACCGCGAGGACCGCGAGGATGAGGACGCCCCAGATCCAACGCCAGCTCTGGTCCGGCCCTTGGCCGGAGCGCGGAGGCACGTTGTCAGGCCGCTGCTGGCTCACCGGGCCATGCTATTCGGCCGTTGCCTCCGTCGGTGACCGGGGGCCGAAGCGGCGGGGCGCGCCAGGGTGGGGCGCTCTGCGGCGCGAGGCCGCGGCGATCGGGTGCGGGGATAACGTGGCTCGATGGCGCGCCACGGCGAGACCGAGCACGGCTCGGCTGGTCCGGGCGCGACGCCTATGTCGCCCGCTGGCGATGAGGGAGCGAGCGACGCGCGCAAGGCGCCGGTCGGGCCTCCCGCCTACCCGCCTCCCGCCTACCCGCCGCCGGCTCCCAACCGGGAGCCCGGCGAGCAGTCTTTTCCGCCCTACGGTGCGCTCCATTTCCGCGACGAGCACGAAGAGCGCGTGCCCTCTGGGAGCGGCCGGCCCGTCCCCCCTCCTTCGGGCGACGGGCAGCGCTTCTTCGACAGGCCCGGGACGCCCCCGGCGACCAAGCGAATTGCCGGTTTCTGGCTGGTCATGGGCTTCGCCGGGTTCGCCCTCGGAGAGGTCGTCGGCTCGATCTTCGTCGCCGTCGCTGCCGCCGCGGCCGGAGAGAGCGGCCAGCTCGGCAAGTTCGCCTCCATGGCCTCGCCGCCCGAGTGGTACGTCGGCACGTCGCTCGTCGGCCTGTGGGTGGGGTTCTTCCTCGGCCCGTGGGTCGCGAGCAAGGCCCGGGGAACCGGCAGGTTCCTTCGCGACCTGGGTGTGCGGTTCCGGCTCGTCGACCTCGCCGGAATCCCGATCGGCATCGGCGGGCAGCTGGTGCTCGACGCGCTGTACGCGCCCTTCCTGCCGCAGTTGAAGCACTTCACAGCACCGACTCAGAAGCTCGTCGGTGCCGCGCACGGGTGGGGGTACCTCGTCATCGCGATCCTCATCGTGTGCGGCGCGCCGTTCTTCGAGGAGATCTTGTTCCGCGGAGTCGCGTTGAAGGCTCTGGCGAGGCTCTTCGCCCCCGCGACGGCAGAGCCGACCCGTCGGCGAGCGGTGGCGGTCGTCGGTGCCGTCGTGGTCGACGGCATCCTGTTCGGCCTCGCCCACTGGGAGCTGTACCAGTTCGCCGGGCTCGCCGTCTTCGGGATGGCGCTCGCGGCGGTGAGCTACAAGACCGGCCGGCTCGGGATGAACATGGTCGCGCACGCGTCGTTCAACTTGGTCGCCGTGCTCGCCCTCGTCGCCACCTCGGGCGGTCTCGCCCACTGAGCCCGAAGGCCGAGCGGTCGGTGGCAGCGGAGCGCCCCAGAGATTTGCCGCCGGGGCCGGAGCCGCCGGGCGCGGAGCCGCCGGGGCCGGGGCCACCGGACGCGGAGCCGCCGGGGTGGTGGCAGCCCGGAGAGCGACGGGAGGCCGAAGCCGCGCCGATGCGTCCGAGGAGCGGGTGGCTCGCCCGGCAGGCTCCGAAGCTCGCGACCGCGGCGGCGGTCGTGGGCGTCCTCGCCGTGGTGCTCTGGCAGCTCCATCTGCCGATGCTCTTCACGGACACGGCGACGACGGGCGGCGACACCGGCGCCCACTACATGATGCCGTCGCTGTTCGACACCATCCTCTTCCCGCGCCTCACCGGCTGGGACCCCGGTTGGTTCGACGGCTATCCCGCGTACACCTTCTACTTCGTCCTCCCCGACGTCCTGGTCGCCCTCGCCTCGCACGTCGTCGGCTACGACGTCGCGTTCAAGCTCGGGACGGTGCTCGGGTCGGTCCTCCTGCCCGTCGCGGCGTGGGCGCTCGGCCGGCTCTTCGGGTTGCGCGCGCCTCTGCCCGCAGCGCTCGCCGCCGCGACGCTCCCGTTCCTCTTCGATCCCACGTGGACGATCTACGGGGGGAACCTCTTCTCGACTCTCGCGGGGGAGTACTCCTACTCGCTGTCGGTGGCGCTCCTGCTCTTCTTCCTCGGCCTGTTCGCCCAGGGCGTGCGCACCGGGAGGCACCGCGCGTGGGCGGCGCTCGCGCTCGCGGCGTGCGTCCTTGCGCACGTCGTCCCGGCGTTGCTCGGGATCGCGGGCGCGGTCGTCCTCACCGGGGTGGAGCTGCTTCCCGGCAGGTCCCGCCTCTCCGACGACGACCTGCCCGAGCCGGTTCGCAGCCGCAGGGCGACGCTGTGGTGGGCCGCCTCCACGGTCGGGCTCGGGCTCCTCTGCTCGGCGTGGTGGCTCGTCCCCTTCGGGCTTCGCAACGCCTACTCGACGTCGATGAACTACACGAAGGTGACCGCCTACGTGTCGATCTTCTTCCCGCGCGCGGACCTCTGGGCGCTCGTGCTGGCCGGCGTCGCCCTGGTGGTCGCCGTGCTGACGCGCAGCCGCTTCGGTCTCGTCGTCGCCGCGCTGGGCGGCATCTCGGCGCTGGTCGTCGTCGTCGATCCGCTGCGCGCCCTCTACAACGTCCGGTTCCTGCCGCTGTGGTTCCTCTGCGTCTACTTGATGGCGGGATGGGTCGTCGGCAGGGCGGTCGTGGCCGGTGCTCGCGCGCTCCGCCGAAAGCGGCTGCTGCACTGGGTGGGCCGGCAGGCGGGCGGTTCGGCTCACCGTGCGCCGCCGCGCCTTGCCCCGTGGGCGCCAGGCGCGGTCGGAGGGTCCCTCGTCGTCCTCGCTGCGGCGGTCGTCGCCGTCGTGCCGCCCTTCGTGCCTGCGGTCGCGTCCGTCCTGCCGGAGATCGGCATCCAGCCCGGGGTGAACCAGGTGAGCGCGTGGGCCCGGTGGAACTACTCGGGCTACCAGCACAAGGCCGCCTACCCCGAGTACCGCGCGCTGATGCGGCTCATGGGCCGCATCGGCCACACGCACGGGTGCGGGCGCGCGATGTGGGAGTACACAGCCGACGAGAACCGGTTCGGCACGCCCGAAGCGCTCATGCTCCTGCCGTACTGGACGCACGGCTGCGTCGACTCGATGGAAGGGCTCGTCTTCGAGTCCTCTGCGACGACGCCCTACCACTTCTTGAACCAGGCGGAGCTGTCCACATCCCCGTCGGAGGCGGTGGTCGGCCTGCCCTACGGGCCGGTCACAGTGCGCCTCGGCGTCCGTCACCTCCAGCTGCTCGGGGTGCGCTACCTCATGGCGTTCAGCACACAGGTCGTGCAGGAGGCCTCGACGGATCCCGCGCTCCGGCTCGTCGCGACGAGCGGGCCGTGGCGTTCGACGTACGAAGGCGAGCGCGTGGCGACGACCTGGAGGATCTACGAGGTGGCGGGATCTCGGATCGTGACGCCGTTGGCGAAGCTGCCGGCGGTCCTCACGGGCGTGGGCCAGGGACAGACAACATGGCTGGGACGGATCCGCCCGGACGGCACGATGGCAGAAGGCCCCTCGCTGCGGTGGTACCTGGACCCGGCTGCGTGGGGGACCGAGCTCGTCGCGGGCGGACCGCCCCGCTGGCCGCGTGTCGCCGCCGCGCGTGCCGCCGACCCCCCTTCCCTACCCGTGCGGCCGACCCGGGTCTCTCAGGTGCGTGTCGAGCCGGAGTCGGTCAGCTTCGACGTCGCGGCCCTCGGCCGGCCGGTGCTCGTGAAGGTCTCCTACTTCCCGAACTGGCACGTGCGCGGCGCCGAAGGCCCGTGGCGAGCCACGCCGAACCTCATGGTGGTCGTGCCGACGCGCCATCACGTGGTCCTCACGTACGGCGCCACGGGCGTGACAGCGCTGGGCGACCTCGCGACCCTGGCAGGGGGTGGCGTGCTGGTGCTGCTGCTCGTCGTGTGGATCCTCCAGAGGACCCGTGCGCGCCCGCGGATAGGCTGACCGGTCCATGGGCACGACGGCCGAGGTGTTCAAGGCGTACGACATCCGCGGCATCGTTCCCGACCAGCTCGACGCCGCGATGTGCCGCGCGATCGGCGGCGCGATGGCGCGCTTCACCAAGGCGCCCCGGATCCTGGTCGCCAGGGACATGCGCGACTCGGGCGTGGTGCTGTCCGAGGCGTTCTCCGAAGGTGCGCGCGCCGAAGGCTGCGCCGTGACCGATCTCGGCATGACGTCGACGGACTGCTTGTACTTCGCGTCGGGCAAGCTGGACGCGCCAGCCGCGATGTTCACCGCGTCGCACAATCCGGCGGCCTACAACGGCGTGAAGCTCTGCCTTTCCGGCGCGAGGCCCATCGGCCGTGACAGCGGGCTCGCCGAGATCCAGACGCTGACCGACGAGCTGCTCTCCTCGCCGCGCCCTTCGTCGAGCCCGCTCGCGCCGATCGACCACCAGGACATCCTCGAAGAGTTCGCCGGGCACGTCCGGTCCTTCGTCGACGTGGCGTCGCTGCGACCGCTCCACGTCGTGGCCGACACCGCCAACGGCATGGGTGGGCTCGTCCTGCCCCGGGTGGTGCAGGGGCTTCCCTTCGACGTCGAGATCCTCTACAAAGAGCTCGACGGGACGTTCCCGAACCACCCTGCCGACCCCATCCAAGAGGAGAACCTGCGCGACCTGAAGGCCGCCGTCGTCGAACGGCACGCCGACATCGGCCTCGCCTTCGACGGGGACGCGGACCGCTGCTTCCTCGTCGACGAACGGGCCGAGACGGTGTCGGGCTCGCTCACGACCGCGCTGGTCGCCGTGTCGATGCTCGACAAGCACCCCGGAGCGACGGTGCTGTACAACTGCGTCTGCTCGCACGTGGTCCGCGAGGTCATCACCGAGCACGGCGGCATCGGCGTGCGCACCCGCGTGGGCCACTCGTTCATCAAGCAGGTGATGGCGGAGACCGGCGCGGTCTTCGGCGGCGAGCACTCCGGCCACTACTACTACCGGGACAACTACCGCGCGGACTCCGGGGTCATCACGGCCCTCCTCGTCCTCGAGCTCATGAGCACGGCCGACCGACCGCTCTCCGAGCTCCTGCAGCCCTACCGCCGCTACGCGGACTCGGGGGAGATCAACACCGAGGTGCCCGATCCCGTCGCCGCGGTCGAGGCCGTGGCCGCGCTCGAGGCGGCCAAGGGGAGCCAGATCGACCGGCTCGACGGTCTCACGGTCGACCACGGCGAGTGGTGGTACAACCTACGGCCGTCCAACACCGAACCGCTGCTGCGCCTGAACGTGGAGGCCGCGGACGACGGATCGTGCGCGAGGCATGTGAGCGAGGTGCTCGAGATGGTCCGGGCCGTGGCTCTCGAGAAGCCAGGGAACGGGCAGGGAGGAGGAGACGGGTGCCGCTCGACCAGCTGCTGATCGAGGTCCTCGCGTGCCCTGTCGACAAGGGCCCGCTGCTCTGGTTCGAGGACGAGTCGCTGCTGTACAACCCGCGCCTCAAGAAGGGCTACGAGGTGCGCGACGACATCCCGGTGCTGCTCGTCGAAGAGTCGAGGGACGTCGACGACGCGGAGCACGAGCGGCTCATGGCCAAGGCGAAGGAGCAAGGAGTACCCGAGACCGGGTCGGCGGGCCGCCCGCCGGGCGAGGGGTGAGCGTGACGGCGCGCTCGCCGCTCCCCGTCGACTCGCTCGACATGTGGGGAGCCACCGCGTCCCTCCCCGAGCAGCTGCAGGACGCGATCGACCGGACGGTCGAAATGGACCTGGGCGCCCTGGCGAGAAAAGGGCCGTTCAGCTCGGTGGTCGTGTGTGGCATGGGCGGAAGCGGGATCGCCGGCGACGTGCTGGTCGCGCTGGCGTCACCGCGGACCGGCCTGCCCGTGCAGGTGGTGAAGGGGTACCGGCTCCCGGCCTACGTCGGGGAGTCCTCGCTGGTGATCGCGGTCTCCTGCTCGGGGGAGACCGAGGAGACCCTGGCCGCGGCGGAGGACGCGCGCGCGAGGCGGGCGCAGGTCGTGGCGGTGTCGGGACCCGGTGCCCTCGCGGCGCGCGCCGCGGACGCGGGGTGGCCGCTCGTTGCGGTCCCCGCCGACATTCCCCAGCCGCGCGCCGCCATCGGCGCGCTGGCGGCGCCGCCGCTCGTGCTGCTCGAACGGCTCGGCATGCTCGAAGGGATGGAGAAGCTGCTGCGCGAGGCGAGCCTGGTCGTGGCCTCGAGCCGCGACGGGCTCGTGGGCGCGGACGGCACCGCGCAGGAGCTGGCGAGGCGGATCGGCAGGACCATCCCCCTCGTCCACGGCGCGTCCGGGCCGACCGGGGTCGCGGCGTTGCGCTGGAAGACCCAGGTGAACGAGAACGCGAAGTCGCCCGCCTTCTTCTCGCTCCAGCCCGAGCTCTGCCACAACGAGGTGGCAGGCTGGGGGCAGCACGGCGACGTCACGCGCCAGGCGATCACGGCGGTCGTCCTGCGCTATCCCGGTGAGCACCCGCGGGAGGCCCGGCGGATCCAGCTCGTCGAGCAGCTGATGACAGAGGTCGTCGCGGACGTCCTCGACGTGCGGACGGACGCCGAGAGCGACGTCGCTGCCCTCTTCGACCTGGTGCTCCTCGGGGACTTCGTCTCGCTGCACCTCGCCGCGGCCCACGGGGTCGATCCCGGCCCGGTCCCTGTCCTCGGCGAGCTGAAGGAGCGCCTGGCGGCGTGGAACGTTTGACGGCCCTCGAGGGACGCGTCGTGTCGTCGCTCGCAGAGAAGCAGCTCACGATCCCCCAGCACTACCCGCTGACCCTCAACGCGCTGGTCGCGGCGTGCAACCAGTCGTCGAGCCGCGACCCGGTCACCGCCTACAGGGAGGGCGAGGTGCTCGACGCGCTCGAGTCCCTCAAGGCCAAGCGGCTGGTGCGTGCCGTGCTCCCGTCGCACGGCCGCTCGGTCGTTCGCTACCGACAGGTGCTGGGCGAGACGCTCGGGCTCGACGCGCCGCAGCTCGCGCTGCTCGCGGTCCTCGAGCTCCGCGGGCCGCAAACGGTCGCGGAGCTCCGTGCCCGCACGCTGCGCATGGCGGCGATCGACTCGGTGGACCACGAGCTCGACCTGCTGGCCGGGAGAGAGGAGCCGCTCGTCGAGCGCATCGGGCGGCGGCCGGGCCAGAAGGAGGACCGCTGGGCGTCGCTGCTCTCGGAGCGGGTCCCGGACGCTGCCAGTGGGGGCGGAGCGCATCTGCCGGCGAGCGCGCCCGCCGACGCGCCGGCTTCGAGGCCGCTCGCACCGGCGATGTCGGAGGCGGCGCAGCCCTGGTGCGCTGCGGGGGGCCCGGGAGCGGAGGACCGAGCGCAGGGCCCGGGAGTCGGGGACCTGAGACAGGACGTCGAGGCCGTCCGGGCCGAGCTGGCCGAGCTGCGCGTCGCGCTGGAGGCGTTGCGCTCGGAGCTCGACGAACTTCGTGTGAGCCTCGGCGGCTGAGCCCTCGAACCGTCCGGTGCCCCTCAGCCGAGCCGCCCTCAGCCGAGCCGCCCTCAGCCGAGCCGCTCGACGATCATCGCCATGCCCTGACCGCCGCCGACGCACATGGACTCGAGCCCGACCGACATGTCGGCGTCCTCGAGTGCGTGCAAGAGGGTCGTCATGATGCGGGCTCCGGTCTGTCCGAACGGGTGCCCGAGCGCGATCGCGCCTCCGTGGACGTTCAGCTTGGCCCACTCGATCCCGAGCTCGGCGGCGCAGGGCACCACCTGCGCCGCGAAGGCCTCGTTGATCTCCACCAGGTCGACGTCATCGATCGTCATTCCCGCGCGCGCGAGCGCCTTGCGCACCGCGTCGACCGGGCCGAGCCCCATGATCTCGGGGTTCAGCGCAGAGACGCTGCTCGCCACGACGCGAGCGAGCGGCGCCACGCCGAGCTCGCGGGCACGGGCCCGGCTCATGACGACGACCGCCGCGGCGCCGTCGTTCAACGGGCAGGCGTTGCCCGCCGTCACGGTGCCGCCCTCACGGAAGACCGGCTCGAGCTGCGCCAGACCCTCGAGGGTGGTGTTCGGCCGCGGGCCGTCGTCCTTGCTCACCACCGCGCCGCTTGGCGTCGTGACCGGGACGATCTCCCGCTCGAAGAAGCCGTTCTCGACCGACGCGACGGCGCGGGTCTGCGACAGCAGCGCGTACTCGTCCTGGGTCCGGCGGCTCACCTTCTTCAGCTCGGCGACGTTCTCGGCGGTCTGACCCATCGCGATGTAGACGTCGGCGAGCCCGGTGTGGGGCGTCCACGGCTGGGTCACCTTCGGCGCCCGTCTGGCGGTGCGCAGCTCGGCCTCGGCGAACGCGGGGTTGTGCGGGCCGGTGTCGGCGAAGCCGCTCGTGTAACGGCTCACGGTCTCGACGCCCGCTGCGACGAAGACGTCGCCCTCCCCGGCCATGATCGCATGGACGGCCATGCGGATGGCCTGGAGCGACGACGAGCAGTACCGGTTCACGGTGACTCCCGGCACGCCGTCGAGCCCCAGCATGATCGCGACGACCCGGGCGATGTTGTAGCCGGACTCTCCTGCCGGCTCTCCGCAGCCGACGATCAGGTCCTCGATCATGTGCGGCTCGACCTGCGGCACCTTGTCCAGCACCGCCTTCACCACGTGCGCGGCGAGGTCGTCGGGCCTGCAGTCGGCGAGCGAGCCCTTGTTCGCCCTGCCGATGGGCGTGCGGCCGGTTGCGACGATGACGGCTTCGGGCATCGCGACCCCTCCTCGTGCCGGGCTGCGCGCCTCCTGGCGCGTGCGCTTCCTGGGCTCGAGCCGAGGTTAGGGCCCGGCGCGAGCCGCTGAGCTCGCGCGCCTCGGGGTGGGGAGGGGCTGCACGGTGGGACGCCTGGACGCTCGGTACGCTCGGGCCGTGGCCCTGCGCACCCGCGAGCCCGCGTCGGCGGGCACGGCGACCACGACCGGCGCCGCGGATGGAGGCGCCCGAGGCGCGACCGGGAGCATCCCGGCCGTCGAGGCCCGGGACCTCGCCCGGCGCTTCGGCGAGATCGAAGCCGTTCGCGGGGTCAGCTTCGAGGTGGCCCAGGGAGAGACCTTCGGGTTCCTCGGCCCGAACGGCGCGGGCAAGTCCACGACGATCTCGATGCTCTGCACGCTGTTGCGCCCGACCTCCGGCGTCGCGCGGGTCGCAGGCTACGACGTCGTCACCGAGCGAGCAGAGGTGCGCAAGCGGATCGGTCTCGTCTTCCAGGCGACGACCCTGGACGACTACCTCAGCGCCCAGGAGAACCTGCGTTTCCACGCCGAGCTCTACGGCGTTCCGCGGAGCCAGACCGGACCACGGATCGACGACGTCCTCCAGATGGTGGGGCTCGCCGACCGGCGGGACAGCCTCGTGCGCACCTTCTCGGGCGGGATGAAGCGGAGGCTCGAGATCGCTCGGGGCCTCCTCCACTCGCCGCGCGTCCTGTTCTTGGACGAGCCGACCGTCGGCCTGGACCCCCAGACCCGCTCCCACATCTGGGGCTACATCGAGGAGCTGCGCCGGCGGGAGGCGATCACGATCTTCCTCACCACGCACTACATGGACGAAGCCGAGCACTGCGATCGCATCGCGATCATCGACGGGGGCCGCATCGTCGTCGAGGGCACCCCCGAGCAGCTGAAGGCCGGGGTCGGCCAGGACCGGGTCCGGATCTCGACCGCGGACGACCCCGCGGCGATCGCCGCCCTGGCGGACCGGTTCTCCCTCGAGGCCACCATGAGCGAGGGGTCGATCGCGTTCTACGTCGCACAGGGCGAGACGTTCGTCCCCCGGCTCTTCGCCGAGCTCGGCGTGCCGATCGAGTCGGTGAGCGTCGCGCGGCCGACGCTCGACGACGTCTTCATGAATTACACCGGACGGACGATCCGCGACGCCGAAGCGTCGGCCACCGAGCGGATGGCGGCGAACCCGTGGCTGCGCAGGAGGGGCAGATGAGCGAGGCACCGGTGACGGGCGCGCCGTCGAGGGGCGTCCCCGGCGCGCCGGACCTGCCGATCCCGGCGATGCCGGGTCGCTCTTCTGCGCCTGGTCCCGAGAACGGGCGGCACCGGGCCGAGCTGGCAGCGGTGCGGGTCGCCGGAGGGCGCTGGCAGGACGACGTGCGCGCCGTGGCGATGGTCTGGCGCCGAGAGCTGATCCGGTTCAGCCGGAACCGTCTGCGCATCGTGACGTCGCTCGTCCAGCCGATCCTCTTCCTGTTCGTCCTCGGCACCGGGCTCTCGTCCCTCATGGGGAGGGGCCTCGGCGCCGGCGGCGCGGACTTCCGCACCTTCATGTTCCCCGGCGTGGTCGCGATGACGGTCCTGTTCACCGCCATCTTCTCCTCCGTGTCGATCGTGTGGGACCGCGAGTTCGGCTTCCTCCGAGAGATGCTGGTCGCGCCGGTGCGGCGCGGAGCGCTCGTGGTCGGCAAGTGCGCCGGCGGTGCGACCGTCGCGACGCTCCAGGCCCTCATCATGCTCGCGCTCGCGGGGGCGGTCCACGTGCCGTACGCGCCTTCGCTCGTCTTCACGCTCGTGGGGGAGATGGTGCTGGCCGCGGTGATGATCACCGCCCTCGGCACCGCGCTCGCTTCGCGTATGGCGCAGGTCGAGTCGTTCCAGGTGGTCATGCAATTCGTCGTGCTGCCGCTGTTCTTCCTGTCGGGCGCGTTGTTCCCGTTGCGCGCCCTGCCGACCTGGCTCGCCGCGCTCACGAAGTTCGACCCGCTCGCCTACGTCGTCGACCCGATGCGCAAGGCGGTCTTCGACCACGTCCGCACGAGCCCCGCTCTGCGCGCGTTGTTCGCCGGCGGGATCACCTGGAACGGCTGGGCGGTGCCGATCGGCGTCGAGCTCGGGCTCGGCGCGCTCATGGGCGCCGTGTTCCTCGGGATCGCCGTGTACGCGTTCGGCAAGAGCGACTGAGCGACGTCGCTTCAGCCGTCCAGCGTCGGGCTCGCCGGGGAGGCCGGCACCGTCGCGGGCCGGGTGACCGATCGCCGCAAGCTCAGCGCGGCCCAGCGCGTCCTGTGCACCTGGAACGGCGCGGACACGACGGCGAAGGTCACCGCAGCGATCCCGATGACCACCATCGCGTCGGACAGCGCGCCGTGGCTCGCGAACGCTCGCAGCATGTGCAGGACCGAGGACGCCCCGATGAGCGACTCGCCGACCGCGAGCCACACGACGACGCGGCGGGTCCACCCGGTCGCGACGGCGGCGAGGAGGACGAGCCCCCACGTGAGGTACCAGGCCCACAGGACCGGGCCCAAGAGCGCGAGGACGAGGAGGGTGAGGCCGAGCGCGCGCAGCGGGCCGAGGCGCGGCGACTCCCAGAGCAGCCAGGTCCCGACGGCGACCGCGACCAGCATCCCCAAGACCGACGTGACGGCGCGCACCGAGGACAGGTGGGCCGGGACCCCGACGAGGTGCAGCAGCCCCGTGAGCACGTGGGCGAGAGCGTCCACGGGGGTCACTCCCGTCGAGACCCTGTCCTCGGCGGTCAAGGTGAGGACCCAGCCCCACCCGACGCCGGAGATCGCCGAGAGGGCGGCGAGCGTGGCGGCGCCGATGCCGAGCGCACCGACCGTCCGGCCGAGCCGTTCGGGGATCCGTGCGCAAGACCCCCCCCAATTCCAGCCGATGAGCACGATCCCCAATGCGGCGGGCGCCTTGACGCCTGCGGCGACCGCGCACAGCACGATCCCGGGGACCGGACCGTACCGTTTCCACGCCGCGAGGCCTGCGACGAGGAGCCCGACCATGAGCCCGTCGTTGTGCGCGCCGCCGACGAGGGTCGACAGCACGATCGGGCTGCCCGCCCCGAGGACGACCGCGGCCGCGGGGTCCCGACCTACGCTCCTCGCGAGGGTCGGCAGCGCCAGCGCGACGAGCGCGACGCCGACCACCTCCAAGAGGCGGAGCAAGAGGAGGTCGGCGAGCACCTGGTGGCCCGAAAGCTGCGCGGCGAGCCCGTCGAGCGAGAGGAACGTCGGCCCGTACGGCGACGGCGTGTTCGCCCAGAAGGGACCGGCGAGCAGGTTGAACCGGGTCACGCCGAGCACGCCTGGCCCGTAGACGTACGGATTGATGTGGAACGAGACCATCGCGCCCTGGCCGGCGTAGCTGTAGACGTCCCGGCTGAAGAGCGGTGGCGCGAGCACGAAGGGGACGGCCCACACGGCCAGCACCCGGAGGACGGAGCGGACCGGGACACCCGGGCGGCGCCAAAGGGCTCGCAGCATGCGCCACCACACCGCGCTCAGCGCCGCGAGCCCGCCGTAGACGCCGAGCATGCTGAGCGCGGACGCCCGCGCCGAACCGGACCCGACCGACCCGAGCGGTCCGCCGGGCGTCCCGAAGAACCACGCGCCCGGCATGTGCGAGACGAAGCTCGGGCCCCCCGCCATCGCCCCGGCGACGACTGCTGAGCCCGCGAGCAGACCGGCGATGCCGTAGCGCCGGAAGGAGGGGGGCTCGGCTTCTTGGCGCTCGAGCTCGGTGGCGAAGCGATGCTTCAATTCTGCAAGCATTCTCGTCCATTTTGGCCGACGCGACCGCCCGCGTGCCACAGCGCGGCGGCACGCGCACGTGGCGGGCCGGTGCGTGTGTGGCCAGCGCGAGAATCGGGGCCATGGACAGGATCGGAGTCGTCGACACGATGTTCGCCCGCTACGACATGGGCGCAGAGGCGGTCGACGAGCTGCAGCAGTGCCCCGGGTACGGAGAGCGTTTCGAGGTCGTGCGCAGGACGGTGCCCGGCTTCAAGGACCTCGCCGTGGCGGCGAAGCGACTGATCGAGCGCGACGGCTGCGCGATCGTGGTGGCGCTCGGGATGCCCGGGAGAGCGCCGATCGACAAGACGTGCGCCCACGAAGCGTCGACGGGCATCATGATGGCCCAGCTCATGACGAGCACGCCGATCCTCGAGGTGTTCGTCCACGAGGACGAGGAGGAGGATCCCGCGGATCTCGTCGCGGTCATGAAGGACCGCTCCCGCAAGCACGCGAGGAACGCCTACTGGATGCTCTACGAGCCCGAGCAGCTCGCACGGCGCGCGGGACGAGGCGTCCGCCAGGGGCACGCGGACGCGGGGCCGATCGAGGAGCGGACGTAGGAGCGCCGATCGAGGAGCGGGCGTCGGAGCAGGCACAGCAGCGCTCGGCTCAGAGGTCGACCACGTGGTGGGCGAAGGTGACGACCCATGCCACGGCGACCAGCGCGGCGGGAACCCACAGGCGGTGACGGGAGCCCACGAGGACGAGCGAGGAGAGGACGTACAGGTCCTCGTAGCCGCGGAATGTGGCGTGCCCGTACCAGATCGCGCGTGCGAGCGAGAGGACGACGACCACCGCGACGACCCATGCGGCCTTCTCCCACGCCGGCGCTCTCGAGCGCGGCAGCGACCACGCCGCAAGGAGGGCCACGACCGCCAGCACGAAGAGCTCACCGAGCCACAGCAGCGACGACGCCGAGGCGAAGTGGGCGAGATAGTGCAAGACGGCGCCGACCATGTTGACGAGCGGCGCGGCGAGGTTGTCCCCCGTGTCGGACCGCATCGGAAGGATGCCGGTCACGGCCCACCCAGTGAGCTGCCATCCGGCGAACGCGAGGCTCGGCACCAGCCAGGCCAGGTCCCAGGTTCCCGGACGCCGATCGCGCCGGAGGATCTCGACGAGCGAGGTCAGCCCGAGCGCGATCACGACGTCGAGGGTCGTCTCGAGGGTGAGCACGGCCCCTGCGAGGACGAGCCCTCCGAGCAACGGGCGAGCCCTGCGGAGGCAGACGAGCCCGCCGACGAGGAAGCAGCTCGCGACCACCTCGGGGAGGTCGCGCCCGATGCTGAACAGGAAGCCCCAGAAGCCCGCGACGAGGAGCCCCCATCCCGCATGACGCCCTGCGTCCTTGGCGATCATCCCGCCGAGCAGGGCGAGGACGGTGAACGCGGCCAGGTTGACTGCGACCAGGGCCTCGGGCACCAGCTGGTGCTGGCCGGCCGACGCCACCCAGGCGAGCACCGGCATGCCGATCCTTTGGATGCGGAACCCCGAGTCCAGCGTGATGCCCCACGCGCTCTTGGCGAGATCGGCGGGATCGAGCGCGAGCCGGTAGTAGAACTGCCCGTCGTACCCGGAGCCGGGGAAGACGTAGAGCCCCTTCGGCGCACGCGCGGGGTTCACGAAGTCCGCCCCGGCCATCACGAACCGGCTGATGTCGTCCTTCGCCACCACGAAGAGCCGGGCGAGGACGAACAGCGTCCCGGCTGCGGCCGCTGCCGCAGCCGTCGCCAGGGGACGGTCGGTCCTGCTCGCCAGGTCGGACCACCAGCGGGCAGGAGAGCTCCCGATCGCGGACGTCTGTCGCTGGGAGAGCACCACGGGCGGCGGGGAGCCTACCAAGGCTGCCGCTGTGCGCGGGGACCGGGGCAGGGCCGTCCAGGGGACCGGGGCAGGGCCGTCCAGGGGACCGGGGCAGGGCCGTCCAGGGGACCGGGGCAGGGCCGTCGCGAGGGTAGGCTGCACGGAGGTGGTGGAGCCGACCGGTACCAGCTGGAATTACGCCGACGTCTGGGAGGCTGTCGCCGACGTGCAGCCTGCCGCTCCGGCGCTCGTGCAAGGCGAGCGGCGACGGTGCTGGCAGGAGATGGACCGCCGCGCGGACGGCGTCGGGCGGTGGCTCCTGGACCAGGGGATCACTCGCCAGGAAAAGGTCGCGCTCTACCTGTACAACTCCCCGGAGTACCTGGAAGCCCTCTTTGGGATCCTGAAGGTCGCAGCGGTCCCGGTCAACACGAACTTCCGCTACGTAGAAGACGAGCTCGTCTACCTGTGGGACAACGCGGACGCAGCGGCAGTGGTCTTTCACGGCGCCTTCGCCGAGCGGATCGAGCGCGTGCGCCGACGCGTCCGGAAGGTCCGCGCCTGGCTGTGCGTCGACGACGGCACTTCTGCGTGCCCACCGTGGGCGAGCAGCTACGAGGACGCCGCCACCTCCTCCTCCGGGCGCGTCCTCCCGGCATGGGGCCGCAGCCCCGACGATCTCGTCATGCTCTACACCGGGGGGACGACCGGGATGCCCAAGGGCGTCATGTGGCGGCAAGACGACCTGTTCGCCCGCACGAACGCGACGGGCTTCCGGCGCTACGACGACTCGAAGGGCGTCGCGGGCATCCGCGCGACACTCGAGGGGAACGGGCCGGGCATGGCGCTGCTCCCCGCGTGCCCGCTCATGCACGGCACGGGAGGGTTCAGCGCGATGGAGTGCCTGAACGAGGGCGGCAGGGTGGTGCTGCTAGAGGAGCGGCACTTCGACCCAGTGGAGCTCTTCGACACGATCGAGCGCGAGCGGGTCAACGGCATCGTCATCGTCGGCGACCCGTTCGCCCGCCCGATGCTCGCCGCGCTCGACGCCGAGCCGGACCGATGGGATCTTTCGTCCCTGCTCGGCATCCTCTCGTCCGGGGCGATGTGGAGCGAGGAGGTGAAAAGGGGCCTCCTGCGCCACCGCCCGGAGATGGCGCTGTTCGACCTCTTCGCGTCGACCGAAGCGATCGGCATCGGCGGGTCTCTGTCGTCGGGGTCGTCCGCCTCGAGGACCGGCGAGTTCGTGCTCGGGCCGGACGTCAAGGTGCTCGGGGACGACGGGAAGCCCGTCGAGCCGGGCTCCGGCGCGGTCGGGGTGCTCGCCCTCGCGGGGCGCAATCCGGTCGGCTACTACAAGGAGGACGGCAAGACCGCGTCGACCTTCTTCGTCGTGGACGGCGTGCGCTATTCGGTGCCCGGCGACTACGCCGAGGTGCGTCCGGACGGCTCGGTCCACCTCCTCGGGCGCGGCGCCGGCACGATCAACACGGCAGGCGAGAAGGTCTTCCCAGAAGAGGTCGAGGAGGCCTTGAAGACCCACCCGGCCGTCCGCGACGCGGTCGTCGTCGGCGCTCCCGACCCCCACTACGGCGAGATCGTGGTCGCAGTCGTCGAACCGTCGGGCGGCGCCGTGCCCACCGAAGAGGAGCTGATCGCGCACGTGAAAGCGCGCCTGGCGGGGTTCAAAGCGCCGCGCAGGGTGCGGGTGGTCGACTCCGTCGACCGGTCTCCGAGCGGCAAGCTCGACTACCGTCGTCATCGCGAGGAGGTGGCGAGGTGGTTGGGAACGCCGCCGACAACGGCGCGTCGCCCGCTGCCGAGCGGGTAGACCGTCGACGTGACCGCCTCCCCTCAGACCACTGCATCCGAATGGGCAAGGCTCCTCGCAGAAGCGCTCGGTACGTCCCCGCCGACCGACGAAGAGGTCGACGATCTCCTCGCGATCGCAGGCGTCGCCGCGCACGCGTCGGAGCGCACGGCGGCGCCGCTGTCCACGTGGCTGGTCGGGCGCGCCGGTGCCGCTCCGTCCGAAGCCAGGGCAGCGGCGGCGCAGCTCGCGGCGAAGCTCGGCCACGCGGGGTGAGCGAGCGCCCGCACGCGGAGACATGAGGCGGCCGAGCGCCGACTGCCCGACCGTTGGTACGGTCGTCGGCGTGAGGCGCCGTCTGCCATGACGGGCGTGCCGGCGACCACCCGCCGCGCAGCACCGGTCGAGCCGGTGACGGTCACCGCGCTGTCCGCGAGCGGCCGCACAGAGCAGCGCGACCAGGTCGCCGGAGAAGAGCCGCTCGAGATCCGCCTCGCGGGGCCGGATTCTCCGGCGGCGCCGATCGCGGTGACCATGCGGACCCCAGGTCACGACTTCGAGCTCGCGGTCGGCTTCCTCCTCGCGGAGGGCCTGCTCTGTGACCAGTCGGACCTTCGCACCGTCAAGTACTGCGCCCTCGAGGAGGGTGAGCCCCAGGAGTTCAATGTCGTGACGGTCACCTCTGCCCGGACCGTCGGGACCGGCCCCCGGCGTCGGACGACCGTGAGCGCGAGCTGCGGGATCTGCGGCAGCGCGACGCTCGACGTGCTGAAGGACCGCTGCCCCTCCCTGCCGACAGGCGAGAAGGTCGCCGCCGAGGTGCTCATGTCGCTGCCCGACCGGCTGCACCGGGGCCAGCGTGTCTTCACCCAGACCGGGGGGCTGCACGCCGCAGGCCTCTTCGACGCTTCCGGCTCGGCCATGGCGATACGTGAGGACGTGGGGCGGCACAACGCGGTCGACAAGCTCGTCGGATGGGCAGCGATGCGGAAGCTGCTGCCGCTCGGCGGCTCGGTGCTCGTCGTCTCGGGACGGGTCAGCTACGAGATCGTCCAGAAGGCCGCCGTCGCGGGCGTTCCGACGCTCGTCGCGGTGTCCGCTCCCACCAGCCTCGCAGTCACGACTGCGCAGGCGCTCGGCATGACGCTCGCCGGCTTCGTCAGGGAAGGACGCGCGAACCTCTACGCGGGAGCGTGGCGCGTCGAGGGCCCAGCGTGACCGACGGCGACGCCGCCGGCACCTCGCAGGGTCCGGGCGAGCCTGCGTTCAGCCACCTGGACTCGGCGGGGCGGGCCCGCATGGTGGACGTCACGGGCAAGGCGACCACCGCGAGGCGCGCGACGGCGCGCTGCGTGGTCCGCTCGAGCCCCGCCGCGCTCGAGGCCGCGGCGAAAGACGACGACTTCGTGCCCTTCGCGAGGGCGGCCGGGATCCACGCAGCGAAACAAGCCTCGTCCCTCATCCCACTGTGCCATCCTCTCCCCGTCGACGACGTCGACGTGCGCGTGGAGCTCGACCTCGCGGCCGGTACGGCGTCGGTGCACGTGTCGACGTCGGTCGTCGCCAGGACGGGCATCGAGATCGAGGCACTGACCGCGTGCGGTTTCACCGGGCTCGCACTGATGTCGAGCCTGCTCGACTACGACCCGACCACGGTGGTCACGGATCTCGCGCTGTGGCACAAGTCCGGCGGCCGCTCGGGGACCTGGGAGCGGTCGGCCTGACCGGCGGCCGTCAGAGGGGGGCGATCGGCCTGACCGGCGGCCGTCAGAGGGGGGCGATCGGCCTGACCGGCGGTCGTCAGAGAGGGGCGATCTCCCGGAACCCGATCGCCTGCTCGAGCGCGGCGGCGGAGCGCAGCACGACGAGGTCGGCGTGCTGCGGCCCGATCAGCTGCACGCCGACCGGGAGGCCCTCGGAGCTCAGCCCCGCGCACACCGTCGCCGCAGGTGACCGCGTCATGTTGAACGGGTAGGTGAGGCGCACCCAGTTCGGGTCGACGACGCCGTTCACGACGCCTTTCCCGCCGAGCGCGTTGGGCGGTGGCGCTCCTGCGGTCGTCGGGCACACGAGCAGCCTCGCGTCCCTGAACAGCTCGACGAGCCGGACGTTCATCTCGTGGCACCGGTCGAGCGCGCGGACGAGCCTCGACGCCGGAAGCGTGCGCGCGCGCTCGACCATGGACACGAGCAGGGGTGTGACGGACCCCCAGCGCGCCTCGTAGGGCTCGAGTGTCCGCAGCAGGCAGGTGCTCACGATCGCGAGCCAGTCCTCGAGCGGGTCCTCGTCGAAGACGGCGTCGACTTCCACCACGTCGGCACCGAGCACGCCGAGCACGCCGAGCACGCGCTCTGCCACGGTCATCACCGAGCGGTCGACGTCCGAGTAGCCCAGTCCAGGCGACCAGGCGACGCGTGCCGGGACCCGGGGTTCGACGAGCACGTCGCGCCAGCTGGCTTCCGGACGAGGCAGGGACTGGAGGTCCGTCGGCTCGGGCCCCACGACGGCGTCGAGGGCCACGACGACGTCCTCGACCGTGCGGCCGAGCACCCCCTTCGAGGAGAGCCCGAGCCAGCCTGCGGCTCTGGAGCCCCCCGCGGGCACCCTGCCGTGCGAGGGCTTGAACCCGAACAACCCGCAGCACGAAGAGGGGATCCTGATCGAGCCGCCGCCGTCGCTGCCGGTGGCGAGCGGCACCATCCCAGCGGCGACCGCGGCGGCGGAGCCTCCGGAAGAGCCGCCGGCGCTGTGGTCGGGCGCCCAGGGGTTGCGCGTCGTACCGAAGAGCACGTTCGACGTGTGCGAGGTCCAGGCGAGCTCGGGCAGGTTGGTCTTGCCGATCACGACCGCGCCAGCGGACCTCAGGCGGGACACGAGCACCGAGTCGTGGACCGCGAGCGGTGCATCCGCGAGGAGCGTCGAGCCGTGGGTCGTGCGATAGCCGGCGGCGTCCTCCGCGTCCTTCACCCCGATCGGCACGCCTGCGAGCGGTCCGGGGTCTTCGCCGGCCGCGACGAGCTGGTCGACGGCGCCTGCCTGCTCGAGCGCTCGCTCCGCGTCCACTGCCACGAACGCGAGGAGGGAGGGGTTGATCGCCTCGACGCGCTCGAGCGACGCGGCGACGATCTCGTGCGCCGACACCTCCTTGTTCCGGACGCGCCGAGCGAGCTCGGCGACGGTCACGGTCCGGAAGTCCATCGTCAGCCGGCGAGCGCGAGGACCGCCTCGCGCAAGCCGCGCAGGTCGGGCTCTGCCGTCAGCACCATCAGCACCGGAAGCGTCACCCCATGCTCCACGTAGCGAGCGACGTGTGCCCGGCAGTCGTCAGGGTCGCCGTGGACCACGAGCGCGTCGACGACTTCGTCGGGGATCGCTGCGAGGGCTGCGTCGCGGTCGCCGGCTTTCCACGCGCCCCACATGCCCTCGAGCATCGGCGCACGTCCGAGCCAGCGGTGCAGCGCGGCATACGCGGGGATCGTGAGGTACGCGCCGACCATGCGACGGGCGAGCGCACGTGCGACCGACGCGTCCGCCTCCGGCACCACGAAGATCCGCATGACGACTTCAAAGTCGCCTGCTTCGACCACGTGCGAGCGGTTCTCGCCCGCGCCGGCACGGACCTCGGCGAGCGACGTCGCGACGTCCTCCGCCGAGAGCCAGTTCAGGATCACCCCGTCGGCGTTCCGGCCGGCCAGGCGCAGCATGCCGGGCTGCAGCGCCGCGAGGTACAGAGGCGGGGGAGATGGGATGGGCCGGGACAGGCGGAACCCGCGAACCGAGAAGGTCTCGAAGTCGGCGGTCACCTTCTCCCCGGCGAGCGCCATGCGGAGGAAGGCGAGCACGTCGCGCACCCGCGCGTAGGGCCGGTCGAAAGGGATGCCGTTCCACCTCTCGACGATCACCTCCGAGGAGGTCCCGAGGCCGAAGGCGAACCTCGCCGGCGCGGCCTCCGCCATCGCGGCGACGCTCTGCGCGAGGAGCGCGGGGCCTCGGGTGAAGACGGGCGCGATCGCGACGCCGAGGCGCAGGTCCGGCTCCCACGCGGCTGCGAGGGCGAGCGGCGTGAAGCAGTCGGCGCCGTCGACCTCCGAGGACCAGGCATCGGTGTACCCGGCCGCAACGGCGTCTGCGAGCCAGCTGCGGTGCTCGGCGAGCGGCACGCCGGCGAACGGCACGGTGATCCCCAGTCGCTCCACGGCCTGGACGTTACTGTCGCGCGCATGGTGGAGCACCCGTCGCACGTCGCGCGCATGGTCGAGCACCCATCCGTGGCACGCACGATGCCGCAGGCATGATCAAGTACCTGGGCTCGAAGCGCCGTCTCGTCTCGGTCATCGCCGGGATCGCCGCCGCGGTCGGCGGACGCAGCGCGCTCGACCTCTTCACGGGGACGACGCGGGTCGCCCAGGAGCTCAAGCGCCGCGGCTTCTTCGTGACCGCCTGCGACACGGCGAGCTACTCGGAGATCCTCGCCCGTTGCTACGTGGAGACCGACGCCGCCGAGGTCGACCAGCGGGAGGTCCGAGAGGCGATCCGGCACCTCTCGTCGCTCCCGGGGCGGCCCGGCTACTTCACCGAGACCTTCTGCGTCCGCTCCCGCTTCTTCCAGCCGCACAACGGCGGCCGGATCGACGCGATCCGGGACGCCATCGACCGGGACTACAAGGGTACGGCGCTCTTCCCCGTCCTGCTCACGTCCCTGCTCGAGGCGGCCGACCGGGTCGACTCGACGACGGGCCTGCAAATGGCGTACTTGAAGGAGTGGGCGCCGAGGTCGTTCAACCCGCTGGAGCTCAGAGTGCCCGAGCTCCTGCGGGGCCCTGGCCGTGCCGTCGCAGGCGACGCGTGCGAGCTGGCTCGCCGCCTGGGCGAGTTCGACGTGGCGTACCTCGACCCGCCTTACAACCAGCACCGGTACTTCACGAACTACCACGTGTGGGAGACCCTCGTGCGCTGGGACGCTCCCGAGCACTACGGCGTCGCGTGCAAGCGCGTCGACGCGCGCGAGCCGTCGACGAAGAGCGTGTTCAACTCCAGGCGGGACATGCCCGACGCGCTCAGAGGTGTGATCCAGGACGTGAGGAGCCGGGTGCTCGTGCTGTCGTACAACACAGAGGCGTGGATCACCCCTGAGGAGCTGGAGGACATGTGCCGCTGTCGCGGCGTCGTCGAGACGCTCGCGTTCGACTCCAAGCGCTACGTCGGGGCGCAGATCGGGATCCACAACCCGACAGGGGACAAGGTCGGCAAGGTCTCGCACCTTCGCAACGTCGAGTACCTCGTGGTCGCCGGCGCCGAAGAGGACGTGCGGAGGGCGACGGCGCCCTACGCCGGGATGCCGGTGCCGGCGGCGGGGGTGGCGACGGGGGGCCAGAGGGCACTCTTCTGAGAACCGGCCCGTGGGTGGGCCGAGCCTGACCCGACCCGTCACGCGCCGCTCAAATCGTTCTCCGAGCCGCCGCATTGTCGACGCGCCAGCGAACGGCGCCATCCGTTGCCATCGTCGGCGGTCCGAGCACCTCGCGCAGCGCCTGTCGCACCTCTCGGGAGCCAGGCGCGCCTGGGAGCACGACGACGTCGTGGATCCCGAGGCCGCGGAGGTTGCTCCGGACGGCACCGCGCGTCGTGCGGGCGAGGGGGAGGTGGAGCCTGTGGAGGCTCGCGGCGGCGAAGATCAGCCACAGCGCGTCGGTCGGCGGCGACTCGACCGCGTGCAGGCGAGGTCCCGGGACGATCGCGTAGCCGTCGGCGAGCGTGAAGGAAAAGCCGAGCTGGGCCTGCCAGACCATCTCCTGAGCGATCCAGCCGGACGTGTCCGGATAGATCGCGACGTCCGGGACCGCTCCCCCCGCAGGGCCTGCTGCGGCCGGACGGTCGGCGAGGCTCGCCGACGTGAAGTCCAGGATCGCCGGAGGACGGCGCAGTCCGGTCACCGGGTAGAGCCATCGCGGGGGGCCGGAGAACGGGACCAGCGCGAACGCGCCGACGGCGAGCGAGAGCGCGACGAGGAGCGGCGCCGGCTTCACGCGTCTCGATGCGGCCGAGACGGCGCGAGAGACGGCGCGAGAGGCGGTGCGAGAGACGGCGCGAGAGGCGGTGCGAGAGACGGCGCGAGAGGCGGTGCGAGAGACGGCGCGAGAGGCGGTGCGAGAGACGGCGCGCGAGGCGGTGAGCGCGACGGTGCCATGCGCGCCTCCGTCTGCGACCCGGTCCCCTGCTGACAGGCCGCCGGCGCGTGCGTGCGGCCGCTGCCAGCGCCGCAGGTGATCGAGGATCGCCGCGAGCGCCAGCCCGCAAAGGAGGTCGACCATCGCCGCGAACCGCTCGGGCACGATCGAGTCGAGGAGCGGCACGTGACCGAGCAGCGCGGCCGGCAGGGAGAGGTCGAGCGCCCTCTGCCCGACGTGGAGCCGGTAGCCGAGCGACGCGACGTACACGACGAGCGCGCAGGAGAGCGCGACGCGAAGGACCGGGGAGCGCCACAGGACGGCGGCACCGATGCCCAGGACCACGAGCAGCGCGACCCCGAGGTAGCTTCCGTTCGATCCCGAGATGAACGCGACCCCCGGGAGCTCTCCGCGGGGCTCGATCGTCGCCGCGAGCGAGGCTGCGAGGTCGCCCATGTGCTGCCACACCGGCCCGACGATGTGGCGAGGTCCGGCCACCACCACCCAGAAGGGGTACGCGAGGGCGCCGACGACGATCGCGAACGCCGCGAGGAGCCCGCGCCACCCGGCGGCGAGCCTCGCCAGCACGGTCTTCGGCCACCCGATCGAGACGACGATCGCAGCCACGACGGCCGTCAACGCGCTGATCGCGAGCATCTCGGTCGAGATGAAGAACTGCGCGTCCACGAGGACCCCGAGCGCGACGCCCACGAGGACCGGGCGCCGGGTGCCGGCGACGAGGAGGGTGTCGAGGCAGCACAGGATCAGCGGGGGGAGGACGAGCCACGTGAGGTCGAGGTGGCCGTAGCGGAGGTCTCCGGTGAGGAACGGGCCGAACCCGTAGCAGAGCCCCCCGGCGAAGGCCGCAGGCTGCCACGTGACGTGGCGCCGGCACAGGGCGAACGCGCCCAGCCCGCTCAGCGCCGGCGCGAGAAGCACCGCGGTGTCCAAGGACGCGACAGGACCCGCCGTCACCGTCACGGGCGCGAGCAGGAGACCGAGCAGGTCGATGGACGTGTTGTCGAGCAGGTTCACTCCTGCGGGCGCGAAGATCGCGTGGCTGACGAAGGGGTCCAGCCCGGCTCCGAGCGCGTGGGGCAGCCATCCGAGGAACCACACCTCCTGGCCGGGGTCGGCCGAGCCGGCAGGGAGCGCGTCCCCGAAGCCGTGCTCGAGCAGGTGCCACCAGATCGCCAGCGCGAGCGCCAGGTAGAGGCCGAAGGCGCACAGGAACGGCCATGCCCGGCCCAAGCGGCCGACAGGCGAGCCGGCGACGGTCGGGGTGCGCACGTCGCCAGGCAGGTGAGACTCTCGGGGTACCGCGCCTCGCGGCGCGAGGACCGTCGCCCGGGTCACGAGCTACGAGGATACGAGGATGCGGCGGAGAGCACTCGGAGCGCCTGCCCAGCGCGAGCGCGTGCGGGCTCCACCGTGCCTGCTGCGGTCCCTGTGGGAGCGCCTGCCCAGCGCGAGCGCGTGCGGGCGGCGGTATGGTGGCGAACACATGTTCGCTTCCACACCGCGGCTCCAGATGCTCGCCCAGCAGGTGCGGCCGACCGCTGCCAGCAGGACGCGCCTGCTGCCGTTGCTCCCCCCGGTCGCTGCGTTGCTCCCCGAAGGCGGCTTGCGGCGGGGGACCGTCGTCCGGTGCACCGGTCGGGGGGCGTCGAGCTTGGCGTTGGCCGTGGCGGCAGGGCCGTCCGCCGCGGGGTTGTGGTGCGCGACGGTGGGGTTGGACGAGGTGGGCGTCCTCGCCGCCGCCGGCTACGGCCTGGACCTCGAGCGGCTGGCGGTCGTGCGCGCGGCGCCCGCCGAATGGGCGGTCGCGACGGCCGTTCTCGTCGACGGGATCGACCTCGTGGTGCTGGTGCCGCCACGCCGTGCGAAGCCCGCCGCGGCGCGGACGCTCGCCGCGCGGGCCCGCGATCGCGGCGCCGTGGTCCTCTTGGTCGAGTCGGTCGAGTCGGTCGAGTCGGTCGAGTCGGTCGAAGAGCGGCTGGGCTTCCCCGCCGAGGTCGAGCTCGTGGTGGAGGCGTCGCAGTGGCACGGGCTCGCCGAAGGTGCCGGGCGTCTCCAGTCGCGCCGCGTCACGGTGGTGGCCCGCGGGCGCGGCCCTGCAACCCGGCCGGTCCGCCAGGAGCTCTGGTTGCCTGCCGCCACCGGGAAGGTGGCCGCGGCGTGACCGGCAGCGGCGTGACCGGCCGTCTCGAGCCCGTCCTGCCCCGGCTCCTCCTCGTCGAGTGCCCGGGGCTCGAGGCGCCTGACGAGGACGACGGGGGGGAGCACCTCCGCAGGTTCGCACGGGTGGTCGAGGCGCTGTCGTCGGTGTGCCCGTGGGTGGACGCGGTCAGGCCGGGGGTGTGCACGCTGCCGATCAAAGGGCCGACGCGCTATTTCGGCACCGAGGAGGCGGTGCTCGATCGCGTGGCGGAGACGGTGGCGGGAGCTCTCGTCTCCGGCGCCGCAGCAAGACCCTCCGGCGCCGCAGCAAGACCCTCCGGCGCCGCAGCAGGCCCCTCTGGGGAGGTAGGGGAGGCGGGGGAGGTGCGGTTGGGCGTGGCCGAGGGGGTGTTCGCCGCGGCGCTCGCAGCGAGGAGCGGCGCCGTGGTGCCGGCGGGGGAGACCCCAGGGTTCCTGGCGCCGTGGCCTGTCGAGGTGCTCGGCGATCCAGAGCTCGCCGATGCGCTCGTCCGGCTGGGACTGTCGACGCTCGGTCGCTTCGCCGCCGTTCCTGCCGCTGACGTGCTCGCCCGCTTCGGCGCCGCTGGGGCTCGCGGCCATCGGGTCGCGCGGGGGCTCGATGGCGAGCTGCCCGGCTACCGGGTCGTGGGCACGGGCGCGCGGCTCGTCGCGGCCCTCGGGCGCGCGCTGGCGCTGCAGGACCGTCAGCCGGGGTTCTGGGGAGGGACGAGCGCGGCGGACGAGCGCGCCGCCGAGGTGCTGACCGAGCTCCAGCGGCGGCTGGGCACCGAGGCGGTCGCGCTGCCCGTGCTCGGAGGCGGCCGGGGCCCGGCCGACCGTTGCCGGCTCGTGCCCTGGAGCCCCGCAGCCGCCTCGCCCGAGCCGAAGGCGCCGCGCCGGAAGGTCTCCTCCGAGCCGAAGGC
>JAJYXE010000017.1:0-101869 GCA_021791145.1 Actinomycetes bacterium
GGAGCACCGGTGCCATCTTCTGGGACACCCGCCCGGCGACGATCATGAGGTCCGCCTGCCGAGGTGAGGCGCGGAAGACCTCCATGCCGAGACGGCTGATGTCGAAGTCGGCAGCGCCCACCGCCATCATCTCGATGGCACAGCACGCCAGTCCGAACGTGGCCGGCCACACGCTGTTGCGGCGGGCCCACTTCACGAGGTCCTCGAGACGGCCCGTGAGGAAATTGTGCTGGAGATCCTCGAGACCCATCGGTCCGCGCTCCTACGCCGCCTGCCCTGGCGCCCCTGGTTCGCTCGGGACGCGGCCGATCGTCGACTCGCTCGTCCTCGCTGGGACGCCCGGCTCGAGCCGGCGCCCCGGGCCCCATTGCAACGCACCGTTGCTCACGAGGTAGATGAAGGCGACGAGCACGACCGCCGCGAACACCAGCACCTCGACCAGGCCGAACACGCGCAGCCCGCGGAAGACCACCGCCCAGGGGTACAGGAAGATCACCTCGATGTCGAAGATGATGAAGATCATCGCCACGAGGTAGAAGCGGACCGGGAAGCGTGCGGGGGGCTCGCGGCTCGGGATGATCCCGGACTCGTAGGGGGCGACCTTTTGCGCCGTGGGGCGCTGACGCGGCGCAAGCAGCTTCGACGCGCCCAACGACAGCACTGCAAAGAGCGCTCCGAGGACGAGGAGCAGGAAGATCGGGAGGTACTGGGCCACGGCGAAGCCGTTCTACCACGGGCTCGTGCGCACAGGCACATCCGGGATCGGGGCACGGCTTCGACCTGTCGGATGCGCCCACGCGTCGTTGTCGGGCGTACCGCGCTTTCGTGTCGGGCGGGTCCGCGTGACGCGCCTACGATCCCGGAGGTGACACCGCAGGACCCGGAGACGCCCGGCTCCACGCCGCCGCAGACGCCGCCGCAGACCCTCCAGCAGGCCTCCTTGCAGACGCCGCCGCAGACCGCCCAGCAGGCGCCCCAGAAGGGGGCTCGCCCGTCGAAGGCGGCACACCCGTCACCGGAGACGAGGAGCCGCAACCGTTCGCGCGGCCGCCTGCACGATGTCGTGGTCGTCGGAGCGGGTCCCGCTGGCTCCTCGTGCGCCTACTGGCTCGCCGCGGCCGGATGGGACGTCGCGGTCGTCGAGAAGAAGCAGTTCCCCCGGGACAAGACGTGCGGGGACGGACTGACCCCGCGTGCGGTGCGCCAACTCGCGGACATGGGGCTCGAGGACGCACTGGCCGGTTCGCACCGCTACACGGGGCTGCGGTCATGCGGCTGGGGTGCGGTGCTCGAGATGCCGTGGCCCGAGCACCCCGTGTTCCCGCCCTACGGCTACACGATCACCCGGCACGACCTCGACGGGCTCGTCGCCCAACGCGCAGAGAGCGCGGGGGCGGTCGTCCTCCAGCACACCGAGGCGGTCGCGCCGCTCCTCGCCCCCGGCGTGGCATCGGCGAGCGCGCCACCCCGCACCGCCGACGAGACGCCGCCTTCGGGCGCGCGGAGACTCGAGGTGCACGGCACCGAGGCGAGCGGCGCCGAGGCGAGCGACGGCGAGGCGAACGACACCGAGGCGAACGACACCGAGGCGAACGACACCGAGGCAGGTGGCGCCGTGTCGCTCCCCGAGTGCGCCGGACTCCTCGTGCGCGACCTCCGCACGGGTCGCACTCGCGAGGTCCGCGGTCGCTACGTCGTGATCGCCGACGGGTCCAACTCGCGGATCGGGCGCGCGCTCGGTGCGTCCCGCCGCCGCGGCTACCCGCTGGGCATGGCGCTTCGCGGCTACTACCGCTCGCCTCGCCACGACGACCCCTACATCGAGTCGCACCTCGACATCCGCGACTCCCGTGGCGAGGTCGTCCCGGGCTACGGGTGGATCTTCCCGCTCGGTGACGGGCGGGTGAACGTGGGCGTCGGGCTCCTCTCCACCGAGCAGCGCTGGAAGGGCGTGAACACGTCCCGTCTGATGGAGGCGTTCGTCGCCGGCGCGCCCAAGAGCTGGGGCCTTTCGGAGGCGACCAGCTGCGGTCCGCCGACGGGAGGGAAGCTCCCGATGAGCCTCGCCGTCCAGCCGCGCACCGGTGCGAACGTCGTCGTGATCGGCGACGCCAGCGGTGCCATCAACCCGTTCAACGGAGAGGGCATCGCCTACGGGTACGAGACCGGGCGGCTGGCCGCCGCCTCCCTCTCCGAGGCGCTCGCCGGTGACGGGCCCGCGGCGCTCACGCGCTACGACGAACGGCTCGACGCAGCGTTCGCCAGCTACTACCGGGTCGGGCGAGCGTTCGTCCGCCTCATCTCCAACCCCGCCGCCATGCACTGGTGCGTCGCCGTGGGGATGCGCTCAGAGACCTTCATGAAAGAACTGCTCCGGATCATGGCGAACCTCATGCGCCCGGAGTCTCCCGGTGCCGCCGAGCTCGGCTACGACGTGCTCGTCCGGCTCTCGACGCTCTTGCCCGAGCCGCCTTCCTTCAGCTGAGCGCCTTGGCGATCTCGGCTGCCGCCTCGCCAGCCGCGTCCACGACGAGGTTGAGCTCGGCGTCGTCGTGGGACATCCCGCAGAAGAGCACCTCATAGGCGCCGGGCGCGACCACGACGCCGCGACGCAAGAGCGCGTGGAAGAAGGGCGGGTACACCCCTGACGACGCGATCGCGCGTGCTCCCTCGTAGTCGGTGGGCGCGTCGAGCCGCGATCCTGGCGGCGACCCGACGTAGAGCCCGGCGAGCGTCCCGGCGGCCGGTGCCACAGCCGAGAGCCCGCCGTCGCGCACCGCGCCCTCCAGGGCTCGCGCGAACCGCCCGACCCGGGCGGCGAGCGCCTCGTAGTCCGGGTCGGCGACCTCGGCGAGCACCGCCAGCCCGGCGGCGGTCGCGAGCGGGTTCCCCGAGAGCGTCCCGGCCTGGTAGACGGGACCGCTCGGCGCGAGAGCCGCCATGAGCTCCTGTCGTCCGCCGAACGCACCGATGGGGAGCCCGCCGCCCACGACCTTGCCGAAGCACCACAGGTCCGGAGTGACGCCCATGAGCGCGCTCGCCGTCGCCGAGCAGATGCGAAAGCCCGTGATCACCTCGTCGAAGACGAGCACGGCCCCCACGGCGTCGCAGGCCCGGCGCAGCCCTTCGAGGAACCCCGGTGCCGGAGGGACGAGGTTCATGTTGGCGGCGACCGGTTCCACGATGACGCAGGCCACCTCCTCGTCGAGCTCCGGCACTCGGTTGTAGGGCACGACGAGCGTGTCGGCGACCGCGCCCTCGGGCACGCCGGCGGAACCGGGAAGGCCCAGCGTGGCGACTCCGCTGCCGCCGCCGGCAAGGAGCCCGTCGGAATGGCCGTGGTAGCACCCGTCGAACTTGACCACCCGGCGCCGGCCGGTCACCCCGCGCGCGAGCCGCAGGGCGCTCATCGCGGCCTCCGTTCCCGAGGAGACGAAGCGCAGCTGGTCGCAGCCCGGCACCCGCTCGCAGATGGCCTCGGCGAGGAGGACCTCCCCTGGCGTCGGCATCCCGAAGGAGCTGCCCAGCGACGCGGCGCGGCACACCGCCTCGACGACCACGGGGTGCGCGTGGCCGAGGAGGACTGCGCCGTAGGACTGGACGAGGTCGAGGTACCGGCGACCCTCGACGTCGAAGACCCACGAGCCCTCGCCGTGCACCACCGTGAAGGGGGTGCCGCCGACCGAGGCGAACGACCGCACGGGAGAGTCGACGCCGCCGGGGATCACGCGGGTGGCGCGCTCGAACCACGAGGCGTTCGAACCGACGGCCGGTCGCTCGCCTCCCCCGCCGGCGCGGGCCTCAGCCACCGAGTGCCTCGGCGACCTCGCCGGCGAAGTAGGTGAGGACGAAGTCGGCGCCGGCACGCTTCACCGCGACGAGCTGCTCGAGCGCCACCGCGTCGGCGTCGATCCATCCGTTGGCGCCTGCCGCCTTGATCATGGCGTACTCGCCGCTGACGTGGTACGCAGCGACGGGGACCTCGACCGCCCGCCGCACGTCGGCGATCACGTCGAGATAGGTGACCGCGGGCTTCACCATGACGATGTCGGCTCCCTCGGCCACGTCGAGGGCCACCTCGGCGAGCGCCTCGCGCCGGTTGGCGGGGTCCTCCTGGTACCCGCGGCGGTCTCCGCCTCCCGCGATGCACACCCCGACCGCGTCCCGAAAGGGCCCGTAGAGCCCGGACGCGAACTTCGCCGCATAGGCGAGCACGGCGACCTCCTCGTGGCCCTCCGCGTCGAGGGCACGGCGGATCGCACCGACCTGCCCGTCCATCATCCCGCTCGGAGCCACGACGTCGGCCCCGGCGCTCGCCTGTGCGAGCGCGACGCGGGCGTAGAGCTCGAGCGTCGCGTCATTGTCCACCGTGCCATCGGTCCTGAGCACGCCGCAGTGGCCATGATCGGTGTACTCGTCGAGGCACAGGTCCGCGGCGAGCACCACCTCGTCGCCGAACGAGTCGCGCATGGTGCGGAGCGCTCGCTGCACCACGCCGTCGGGATCCCAGGCGCCCGAGCCGACGTCGTCCTTGCGCTCGGGCACCCCGAAGAGGACCACGGCGGGCACCCCGAGCCCGACGAGCCGCTTCACTTCGGCGAGCGCGGAGCTCGCGGTGTGCTGGAAGTGACCGGGCAGCGACGCGATCGGGGCGGGCTCGTCGATGCCCTCTCGGACGAAGAGCGGGGCCACGAGGTCGTCCAAAGACAGCCGGGTCTCCGCGACGAGACGTCGCAACGCCGGCGTCCGCCGCAGCCGGCGCATCCGCCGGGCCGGAAAGCTCGCACCGGGTGCCATCGCGACGAAGCCTACCGGGGGGCGCTGGGGCAATCGCGGGGCGCGAGACCGCCTCAGTCCCCCCGAGCGCGCCGGCGAGCGCGCGCGCCAGCGCCGCGACGAGCTCCGACGCCGCCGCGCGGAACGCTGGGCGCGCCGGCGAGCGCACCCGCCAGCGCCGCGACGAGCTCCGACGCCGACGCGTGGCGCGCCACGACGCCGACCTCGAGCCCCGCCACGCGTGCGGCGGCAGCGGTGAGGGGGCCGATGCACGCCACGACCGGGGGGACGGCGAGCGGCTTGCCGTCCTGGGCCCGCAACGCGACGTACGCGTCCACCGCGGACGGCGACGCAAAGGTGACTGCCGACGCCGCGGCGACCTCTGCTGCGAGCGCGGCCGGCGGCGCGGGCGCGGGGACCGTGCGGTACGCGATGACCTCGTCGACCGCCCATCCCTTCGCTCGCAGGGCGTCGGGCAGCGTGCGCCGGGCACCGGCGGCGGCCGGGAAAAGGACCGACGCACCCGGCGCGGCGGCGGCGGGGAAGAGGTCGGCGAGCCCCTCTGCGCTCGTCCGCTCGGCGACGAGATCGGCGACGAGGCCGCGTTCGCCCAGCGCTGCGGCAGTGGCCGGACCGACTGCGGCAAGGCCCGCACCTGCGAGCACCCCGACATCGGGCACCAGCGCGAGCAGCCGCCGGACCGCGTTCGCCGAGGTGAACACCACCCACCGGTACTGCGGGAGGGCTGCGACGGCCCTCGCCAGCCCCGCACCCCCGTCCTCAGGCTCGGCGATCTCGACCACGGGCAGCGCGACCACCCGAGCCCCCGCCGCGCGGAGTGCCTCGGCCAGGTCGTCCGCGTCCCCCTTGGGGCGAGTCACCACGACCGTCGCGCCGGCGAGCATCACGCCGCGACCCTCGCGCCGGCGAACATCACGCCGCGCCCGTCGCGACGAGCTCGTGCTCCCACTCTGCGAGCGAGGAGGCCCCCCGATCCTGCACGAGCAGGCGCGCGAGCGACCGGCCGAGCGTCTCGGGGTCCTCGCCCGCGATGTGCGACCGCACCACCACGCGGCCGTCTCCGCTCGCGAGCATCCCGTCGAGCGTGAGGCGCCCCCCGCCCGCCGTCCGGGCGAGCGCGCCCGCCGGCAGCGCGCAACCCGCACCGAGCTCCCGGAGGAACGCGCGTTCCGCGTCGAGCGCCCGGTGGTCGTCGCGGACATCGACGGCCGCCAGGAGCTCCAAGAGCGCGCCGTCGTCCGCCCGGCACTCGAGCGCCAGGGCGCCCTGGCCGACCTGGGGCAGGCAGCGCAGCGGCGAGAGGCGCTCGGCCGCCCGCTCTGGCATGCCGAGCCGGTCGAGGGCCGCGGCCGCCGCGACGACCGCGGCGACAGTGCCGTCCCCCGCACGCCCGAGGCGACTCGCCATGTTCCCCCGGAGCCCGACGAAGAGGAGATCCGGGCGCAGGTTGGCCAGTTGGGCCCGGCGGCGCGCGGAGCCGGTGGCGACCACGGCCCCGGGCCACAGCTCGTCGAGCGCGGCGCCGACGAGCGCGTCGCGCGGGTCGGCCCGCTCGGGCACGGCTGCGAGCACGAGACCCTCCGGCGTGACCGGGGGAAGGTCCTTGGCGGAGTGGACCGCCACGTCCGCGCGCCCGTCGAGCACGGCCGCCTGCACCTCCTTCACGAAGACCCCCTGCCCCCCGATCCGCTCGAGCTCTTCGGTGCCCCGGCGGTCTCCCTCCGTGCGCACCACCACGCGCTCCGTGCACAGCCCGGGCTGGCCGGCTTCGAGCAGGCGGGCGGCGGTCGCGGCCTGGGCGAGCGCCAGGGGGGAGCCCCGCGTCGCCAGCCGGACCACCCTCGCGCCGTCGGGCCGGACCACCCTCGCGCCGTCGGGGCGGCTCACAGGTCGAAGAGCGCGCGCAACGCCTCGACGAGCCGCTCGCCCTTCGAGGTGCCCGAGGTCTCCCGCAGGACGACCGTCGGCTCGTGGAGGACCTTGGCGAGCACGGCTCTGGTCACAGCGTCCACCTCCTCAGCGGCGCGCTCGCCGAGCCCGGCGAGCTGGGCGCGGTGGCGCTCGAGCTCCCGCACCCGCAGCTCCTCCATCCGGGCGCGCAGGGCGCTCACGACCGGAGCCGCCCCCCGCTCGCGGCTGTGGGTGCGGTAGCGGACGAGCTCCTCTGCGACGATCCCCGCCGCCCGCTCCGCTTCGCCCCTCCGCTCGTCGACCGTCCGCGTGATCGCGGAGCGCAGATCTGCCATGTCGAAGAGGACGACCCCGTCGAGCCCCGCGGCGGAGGGCTCCACGTTGCGCGGCATGCCCAGGTCCACGACGAGGACCCCGCCCGGGCGCGCCGCTGCGGGCGCGAGGGCGGCGGTCGTGAGCACGTGGTCACCGGACTCGACAGCCGTGAAGACCACGTCCGAAGCGGCGATCGCCCGCGAGAGCTGGTCTGCGCCGACGGCGCGTACGCTGAGCGCCTGGGCCTCGGTCTGGGCGAGCTGCCGTGCGCGGTCCACGTTCCGGTTCACGACCACCACCGACGCCGGACGGCGCTCTGCGACGAGGCGGCCCAGCGCGTGGACGAGGCCCGCACCCATCTCGCCCGCCCCGACGACGGTGACGGCGGCGCCCTGGAGCCCTCCGGAGCGTCGCCGGTCGGCGAGCTCGATCGCAGCGAAGGAGAACGAGGTCGTGCCCTTGGCGATGCCGGTCTCCGCGCGAACCCGCTTGCCCGCCTGGACGGCGCTGCGGAACAGCTCGCCGAGCACAGGGCCGGCCGCCCGCTCCTGTTGGGCACGCTCCCAGGCTCGACGGACCTGCCCGAGCACCTCGGTCTCGCCCGGGATCGCAGACTCGAGCCCCGCGGCGACCGAGAAGAGGTGGATTGCGACGTCGTCGTCGAAGCGGACCGCCGTGTGCTCCTGGATGTCGCGCACCTCCAGCCCCGCGTGCTGCGCGAGCAGCTCGGAGACCGCGCCGACGGCGTCGTGGAAGCGGTCGACGACGGCGTAGACCTCGGTGCGCAGGCACGTCGAGAGGACGACGGCCTCCTGCACGTTCTCCCACGAGCGCAATTCCGCGAGCACCTTCGCAAGCTCGGCGTCGCCGACGGTGACCCGCTCGAGGAGCTCGAGGGGCGACTGCTGGTGCTCGATCCCTACGACGACGACAGACAACGGGTCGTGAGCCTCCTCGCGGGTCCGGAGTGCCCCGGGGTGCGCGGCCGTGCCGTAGCCGGACAGGCGCCGGCGCGCTGCGGAGCGCCACCCACGCTACGACCGGGGCGGCCGTTGCGCAGATCGGGCCCGGCTCCGCGGTCAGCCCGCATCCGCCCCCCCTGCGAGTGCACCCGCCCTCCCTGCGAGGGCGCCCGCTTGCCGGGGGCGCACCCCCGGCTCGGCACCGACAGGCGGCACGTCGGTGTCCCTCCTCGCGAGAAAGAAGCTCATCACCTGGAGCTCGATCGAGAGGTCGACGTAGCGGACCAGGATCCCGGCGGGGACAGCGAGCACGCGCGGCGCGAAGTTGAGGATCGAGGCCACCCCGGCGGCGACCAGCAGGTCGGCCACTGCCTGCGCAGCGAGGGCGGGGGCGGCGATGACGCCGATCGACGGCCGCTCGCCTTGCGCGAGCTCGTCGACGTGCCGAACGGAGTGGTTCGCCACCCTGGCGCCGACGATCGCGGGGTCGACGTCGTAGAGCCCGGCGATCCGGAAGCCGTGAGAGGAGAACCCGTCGGAGTTGGCGAGCGCGCGGCCCAGGTTCCCGATGCCGACGATGACGATCGGCCAGTCGCGGTCGGCCCCCAACGCACGGTCGATCTGTGCGGCGAGGAAGGCGGTGTCGTACCCGGTGCCGCGCGTCCCGAACGAGCCGAAGAGGGAGAAGTCCTTGCGTACCTTCGCCGCGTTGACCCGCGCCCGCGCGGCCAGCTCCTCCGATGAGACGGTGGTCGTCCCCGCGCAGCGCATCTCAGAGAGGATCCGCTGGTAGAGCGGGAGACGGACGACCGTCGCCTCGGGGATCCGGCGCGGCGCCTCCCTCCCTTCCGCCTTCTCGTCGGCCCTCTCTTCCGCCTTGCCCTCCGTGGGCTGCGTCGCCATCGGGAGCCGAGCGTACGGCAGCCCCGACGGCCGTTACCAGACCAGCTCCACCGCTCTCCCCAAGGAGAGCTGCGTAGCCGACGCGGCGGACCCCTCGCGCACGACGATGGCGAGACGCCCATTGGCGTCGGCGAGCAGGCCCAGCTCGCCGCCGGTGAGGTCCGAGAAGGTGTGCACGCGCCTCGCGCCGTGGCTCGTCCCGTCCACGCGGATCGTGACGGCATCGGCACCCGACGGCGGGCCGTCGCGCTCGGGCGCGCCGAGCTGGACGTTGCCGAATTTGTCCACCCAGGTCACCGGGGCGCGCAAGACCTCCGCACCGTCCTCGGCCCACCTCGCCACCTCGAGCGGGGGCAGGCGGACGAGGGCGGCCGGGTCCATTGCGTCCCCCACCGAGACCGGGTCTGCGCCCTGAGCGAGCGCCGCTGCCGCCGGCGCGAACACGTCACGGCCGTCGAAGGTGGCCGGCACGTCGCGAGCCTTGCGCAGTGCGAGCGCCGTCTCCACGCCGCCGCACGCCTCCGCCGCGGAGAGGACGAGGCCGTTGTCCGGCGCCACGAACCATCGCCCGTCCCGGGCCTTGACGGCGACGCCGCGCCGGTCGCTGCCCACGCCGGGGTCGACGACGGCGAGCACCACCCCCGGGCCGAGGTGTGGCACCGCCCGGGCGAGCGACTCGGACCCGGCCCGCACGTCGAAGCCGGGAATGCCGTGGGTGAGGTCGACGACCGCGAGGTCCGGGGCGAGCCGCAGCAGCACGGCGTGCACGACCCCGACGAACTCGTCGGCCAGCCCGTAGTCCGAGAGGAAGAAGACGACGGGGCGCTGGGGGCTCATCGGACGCTCAATTCGGTGCGAGCGGCGCTCAACCGGCCCTGGTGAACCGCTCGGCGAGGTACTCGTCGAGATCTTCCGCCCTCACCCGAAACGATCTCCCGATCCGCACCGCGGCCAGCTCGCCGGCGTTGATGAGGCGGTAGACGGTCATGCTCGAGACGCGCAGGACGGAGGCAACCTCCCCTACGGTCATGAAACGGCTCTGGCTCGCGTCGAACTGCTGCGACATCGGTGTCCGACTTCTCCTCCGGCTAGGACTGTACCCAGCCCGGCGCGCTGGTGCCAGGGCGGCGCTCAGCGTGCGAGGCCGCGGGCACGCTCGGCGGCGGCGAGCACCGCTTCGAGGAAGGCCGAGCGGACACCCCTCGCCTCGAGCGCACGGAGCCCGGCGGCCGTGGTGCCCCCGGGAGAGGTGACGTCCGCACGCAGGGACTCGGGCCGCTCGCCGGTCTCGCCCAGGAGGGCGGCCGCGCCCCGCACCGTCTCGACGGCCAGGACGGCGCTGACCTCGCGCGGCAGGCCCGCCAGCACGCCCGCTTCGACGAGCGACTCGACGACGAGGAAGATGTAGGCGGGCCCCGATCCCGACAGGGCGGTGACGGCGTCCAGCTGGCGCTCGGGCACCCGCACGACGGTGCCGACGGCACCGAGGAGCTCCTCGGCCCACGACAGGTCGGCGGCGCGGGCGTTGCTCCCTCCGGAGATCGCGCTCACGCCTGCGCCGACCAGCGCCGGCATGTTGGGCATCGCACGCACGACGACCGATCCTCGAGGAAGCACGGCCTCGAGACGCGCGGCGGGCATCCCGGCGACGACGGAGAGCACCCGCCGGATCCCCGCCGCGCCGAGCCCGCGGCACGCCGACTCGGCCACCTCGGGCTTTACCGCGAGCACAGCCCCGCCGTCGGGGTCCGTGAGCCCCTCCGAGGGTGCCTCGACGACGACGACACCGGGATGCGCGGAGGAGAGCCGGGCGCGGCGGCCCGCATCCGGCTCGACGACGGCCACGCGGTCAGGGGTCCAGCCCCCTCGGGTGAGCAGCCCCGTGACGAGCGCCCCCCCCATGCGCCCGCCTCCGGAGACGACGAGCGACGCGGCCATTCACGCGAAGGTAGCGCCGCCGGGGGCAGGCTGCCGCAGGGGGCAGGCTGACGCAGGGGAAAGGCTGCCGCCGGGGACAGGCTGACGCCGTGGAAAGGCTGACGCCGTGGAAAGGCTGCCGCCGTGGTGCAGGGGGCAAGCTGCCGCCGGACTGCAGGTCAGCGCCTGCGGGGGCGCCGGCGGTACACGGCGGGATGGCCGAGGGTCATGGCGGTCGGGTAGTGGTCGTCGACGTAGACGATCGACGAGCCGGCGATCCGATCGAGCTCGTCGTCGTCCACGAGCCCGGCCGGGACCCGGCCGACGAGGTAGACGGCGTCTTCGGGACCGAGGCAGAAGGCCATGCCGAAGAGCTCGGCGTTGCAACGAAGGAGGTAGCGCAGCACCTCTTCGCGGCGGTCCTCCGGCGCGGGCATGAACTGCGCCTCGTGGTGGAGGGTCCTCTGACGCAGGGTGAGCCAGACGGTGATGAAGTCCTTTTCGTCCCCGCGAAAGCGCAGGTACCACCGGTGCGACGCGGTGCGGTCGTTCACGTCCTGGCGCTCCGCCGCCACGAGGCCGAACGTGCCCTCTGCGGTGCGCTCCCGCGCCACCCAGGCGTCGATGCGTGCCGCAACCGCCGCGAGCTGCTCGCCGCCGGGCAGGTCGACGAGCGGCACGTCACCGCCCCGCTGTCAGGAGCACTCGACGAGGCGCCCGGTGAGCAGCTCGTCGTGGATCGCCTGAAGGCGCGACGCCGCCTCGCGCCAGGTGTAGCGGCGCGAGCGCAGGACCGCCGCGGTCGCCTGGCGCTCGGCGAGGAGCGGGTCGGCCACGAGCCTGCGGACGCCTCGGGCCAACGCCTCTGGATCCGAGCCGTCCACGAGAAAGCCGGTGCGGCCGTCGTCGACGAGGGTGGTGAGGCCACCGACCGCCGACGCCACCACCGGCGTCCCGCACGCCGCGGCCTCGAGCGCCACGAGCCCGAAGGACTCCGACCTGCTCGGGACGAGACAGACGTCAGCGGCGCGGTAATAGGTCGAGAGCAGCTCGTGAGGCTGAGGGGGCACCAGCGACACCCTGTCGTCGACGCCCAGCTCCCGGACGAGCCGGAGCAGGCGGGCGTGCTCCTCACCGCCGTGCGGGCCGCTCGGCCCGCCCACGATCACCAGGCGGAAGGGCGCCCCGAGCGCGTGGTCCCCTTCGGCGCAGAGCGCCGCCAAGGTGCGCACGGCGACGTCCATCCCCTTGAGCGGCTGGATCCGCCCGACCGTGAGGAGCACGGTTCCCTCGCGCGGGAGGGCGAGCGCCCGACGGGCCTGCGGGCGGTGGCCGGGCCCGAAGTACGCGTGGTCGACCCCCGGCGCGACGACCGAGATGCGCAGCGGGTCGGCGCCGTAGAGCTGGACGAGCTGGTCGGCCTCCACGCTGCACGACGCGAGCAGCGCGTCCGAGCAGGCGATGATCGCGGCCTCCGCCTCGGCGCGGCGGTGGGGCATGTCCGCCTCCACCTCCTCGGGGACGAGCTCCGCCTTCACCCGGTCCAGGGTGTGGAAGGTCGAGACGAGCGGCAGGTCGAGCTCGTGCTTGATCGCGTGGCCCGCGAGGCCCGACAACCAGTAGTTGGCGTGCACCGCTTCGAACGGCCCTGCCTCCTGGTCGACGAGGGGAAGGCCGGTATCGCCGGCCATCAGCTCGAGCACCCGCTCGGTGAACTCGTCGACGAGGAGCGGGAGCTCCTCCTTGGGGACCGGTCCTCCAGGGCCGGACGGCACATGGTGGACGCGCAAGCCGGGCTCGACGTCGACGGCCGCCGGCAAGCCGTCGTCGTAGCTGCGGGTGAAGACGTCACAGGCGACGCCTGCTCGCGCGAGCGCCGTCGCCAGCTCACGGACGTACACGTTCATCCCGCCGCCGTCGCCCGTGCCTGGTTGGGCGAGCGGGGACGTGTGGAACGAGAGGATCGCGAGCCGACGCATGCCAGGAGGAGCCTAGTGGGCGCTCCTGCGGGCTCCATCTGGGGTGTCGGCGGACACACCCCGCACCTCGCGGCGCCCACGCCCTGCTGGCGAGCGCGTGCCCGCCACCTGTTCGTGCCCCTCGTCGTGGGCCTCGTGCTCCTCGTGCCCGGGGTGGGCCTCGTGCTCCTCGTGCCCGGGGTGGGCCTCGTGCTCCTCGTGCCCGAGACGGGCCTCGTGCTCACCGTGCCCGGGGCGGGCCTCGTGCTCACGGCGGAACGACCGATAGATTTGCACCAGCGCCTGCTTCTGGCTCTCGGCCAGGTGGGGATCTGCCCGGATGTGCTCAACCAGGTCGGCTCCTCCGGAGGGCGGATCGAGAATGCCGGCTTGCACATAGAGGGTCTCGGCGGAGATGCGCAGGGCCTTGGCGATCTGCTGGAGGATGTCCGCCGAGGGACGGCGGAGCCCCCGCTCGATCTGGCTCAGGTAGGGATTGGAAATCCCCGCGAGCTCGGAGAGCCGGCGGAGGGACAACCGTGCTCCGGCCCGTTGCTCACGGATGAACGATCCCAGGTCGTGCCAGCCCTCCACGCGGTCCGGGGACATTGGCCGAGCGTACCGAAGCTTCGTGGCCCGGCGGTGGCTGCGGCTGCGGCTGGCGGCTGCCGGCTGCGGCTGCGGCTGGCGGCTGCCGGCGGTGGTTGCGGCCGCGCGTCCCCGGGGTGAGGACGCCCAGGGTGAAGGCGGGCGCCTGCGCTATTGCGCGAGGAGGAAGCTGAGGCCGGTCACCTCGAGCACCCGGCGGACGACGCCATGTGCACCGCGCAGCTCGAAGGCGCGCCCAGACTGGGTTATCTGGCTGCGGGCTGACAGGAGGGCCGCGATGCCGCTCGAGTCGAGGAACCGCAGGTCCGAGAGATCGACGACCACCCTCGGACCGGTTGCGGCGACCAACGCGTCGCGCACCCGGTCGGCGTTGGCAAGGTCCAGCTGCCCGTGCAGCGAGACGACCTGGACGTCATCGACGTCCACCACCTTGAACGCGAAATCGCTGGACACGGTCCCCCTCCGTCACGACATCGGCACATCTCGGTGTGCCCGATGATCGTACCCGGGGGGCGAAGCGTCCGCTTCGCGCCGTCGGCGCCCCGTGCCAACCGGCTGTGGGTCCCGGCCGATCCGGCCGGTCCGCGTCGCCGGTGAGTACCGGTACAAGACCCGCCCCCATACCCGATCCCGCGCAACGGGGCCAAAGGTCCGGCTGTCGGTGCTCTCCGCCGGGTTGTCCCCCGCGACCGTGACGAGGCCGGACGAGCTCGCCGCGACGCGCTTTATGAGCAGCCGCTCGGGACGGCGGGGATCGGCCACGGCCACCACGTCTCCTGGCCGCAGCGGCCAGACCCTCGGGAGGCGCAGCACGAGGAGACGGTCTCCGGGCTCGAACGCCGGCAGCATGCTGGGGCCCTCGACCACCACTCGGCGCGTGCCTCGCCGCGCCACCACCAGTGCCCCGCCACCGGTCGCCAGGGTGCCGAGCACTGCCGAGCCGAGCAGGCCCGCCGCGCCCAGGACCACGAGGCGCCGCAAGCGCCGCGGGACGACCCGGCACGTGAGCCGCAGCACTCTGCGCACGCATCCGAGGCGGCGAGCGCCGCGACCGGCCCGGCGCGCGACCCCCGCGCGGCGCCTGGATAAGGTGCACTTGCCAAACATCCCTCCTACTGTGCCCGACCGGCACCT
Organism: Actinomycetes bacterium; assembly: GCA_021791145.1. The sequence continues at coordinate 14,507 of JAJYXE010000017.1, forward strand.
CTTCGTGCCGGCGAAAAGGAGATCACATGCAGATGCTCGACCGAGTGCTCGCCACCCTCGACAGGATCCGCCCTCCCGCCGTCGTCCACGCGCACTGTGACCTTCCCTGTGGCGTCTACGACCCGGCCCAGGCGCGCATCGAAGCGGAGTCGGTCAAGGCCATCCAGGAGAAGCACAACGCCTCGGACGACGAGCAGTTCCGTTTGCGCGCCATCCAGATCAAAGAGGAGCGGGCCGACCTCGTGAAGCACCACCTGTGGGTGCTGTGGACCGACTACTTCAAGCCCGAGCACCTCCAGAGGTACCCGCAGCTCCACGAGCTCTTCTGGAAGGCGACGAAGTCGGCAGGCGAGTCGAAGCGTACGACCGACGTGGCCGTCGGTCAGCGGCTGCTCGACGAGATCGCGGAGATCACAAAGATCTTCTGGGAGACGAAGAAGGGCTAGCGGGGGCTAGCGGAAGGCCGCTCCGGCGGCACCGTGCGGCGCGCACCGCGTCGCGAGCGGGTCCTGCTCGAGGTCGCCGTCGTCGATCGCGACGCCGCACACCTCGCACGTGCCGTAGGTGCCCGCGTCCAGGGACATGAGGGCGCGGTCCACCCCGTCAAGGAGCCGCTCGGCCGCGATCAGGCGGTCCTCGTACTGCTCGACTGCCGACGCACCCTCTGCCCGGTGTGCACCGACGCCCGCAGCCACGGTTGCGTCGTCGCCCACGGTTGCGTCGTCGCCCACGGTCGGGACTTCACCTCGGTCTCCGGGCACCGGCATCGTCACCAAGGCTGGAGGCTACCTTCCGGGCTTGCAGGGCGCGCGTGTTCGTCCTGCGCCCGACGGCGTCGCCGACGGCCCGACCCCGGACTCCGCCGGCCGCAGTCCGTAGGCTGGCAGCATGGCCCGCATGCAGCTCTCCAACGACACCGGCACCTCCGTCACCTCGAGTGACGGCGACAGACGGTCGCCCGATGGCTCCCCGCCGTTGCTGGCGCTCGTGGGGGCCGGGCTCGGCGTGCACTGCCTCGACGGCACCGAGCGACCCTACGTGGACCTCGACTGCGCTGCCTCGACTCCCGCCTCCGCCGCCGTCGCCGCACAGATCGGCGATTTCCTCCCGAGGTACTCGAGCGTCCACAGGGGTGCGGGGTTCAAGTCGAGGACCTCGACCGCCGCGTACGAGGCGGCCCGTCTACTCATGCTGCGCCACGTCGGCCGCGAGGGCTCCGGCGACACGGCGATCATCTGCCGGAACACCACCGAGGCGCTGAACCATCTCGCCTTCCGACTTCGCCTCGACCCTGACGACGTGGTGCTCACCACCGTCGTCGAGCACCACGCGAACCTGCTGCCATGGGCCAGGTACGCGCACCGACGGCACGTCGAGTGCGGGACGGACGGCGTGTTCGACCTGAGCGACGTGGTGGCCGCGCTCGACATGGCGCCTGTTCCAAAGGTGCTCGCGATCACCGGAGCTTCCAACGTCACGGGGTGGCTGCCGCCGATCGCCGAGATCTGTGCGGCAGCCCACGCACGCGGCGTCCCGGTCGTCCTCGACGCAGCCCAGCTCGCGCCGCACCGTCCGGTACCACGGGGTGCCGATGGCACAGCCGGGCCCGACTTCATCGCCTGGAGCGGCCACAAGATGTACGCCCCGTTCGGCGCGGGCGCGCTCGTCGGACCGGCGACTGCGTTCGCCGATGGGGAGCCGTTCCTCGCCGGCGGAGGCGCGGTCGAGCTGGTCGACCTGGACGAGGTGCTGTGGACGGACCCGCCCGAACGCGAGGAGGCCGGCTCACCGAACGTCGTGGGCGCGGTCGCCTTGGGCGCGGCGATCGAGGAGCTCGCCCGGCTCGGATGGGACGCGATCGAGCGTCACGAGACCGTGCTCGCGACGCGCCTTCGCGGGGGGCTCGGCGCCATGGACGGCGTCCATCTTCTCGGGCCCTCCTCGGACACCGAGACGCTCGCCGTCGCGACGTTCACCGTCGAAGGCATGCACCACGGCCTCGTCGCGGCCCGCCTGGCGGCGGAGTTCGGCATCGGCGTGCGACACGGGTGCTTCTGCGCGCACCCCTACCTGACCCGGCTTCTCGGCCTTGGTGCAGAGCACCTCGAGACGGCGAGATCCCAGGTCAGGCGCGGCGACCACCGCCACATCCCTGGCGCGGTGCGCGCCAGTGCCGGGCTCGGGACGACGCTCGACGACGTGGAGAGGTTCCTGGACGCGTTGCGGGCCGTGCTCTCAGGGGCGCCCCCGCCGGTGGAGTACTTCCAAGACAGCGCCACCGGCGACTTCTTCCCGGCGACCGACGATGCCGCATGGTGGGCACCGACCCGCAACGCCAGCGGAGGTTGCGCGCGCGGGTAGCCCCCTCGTCCGAACCAGCTCTGAGCCGAACAGAGATGCGTAAGTAGTGCGGGTCCATGAGCGCGCCGGGTCGGGGTGCGTGGAAGAGCCCCGTTCAGGCCGAGGGCCTGACGATGAGCAGCAGGCTCAGGTTGCGGGTCTGAGGGTGGCCTCGTGGCCAAGAGCCGTGAGCTGACGGATGAGCTCGCGGGTACGGGGTCCTTGTCGCCTTCAGCATTCCGGTCCGCTTCACAAGCCTCGAGCCCGCAGGGTCCGAAAGTCCGTTCAGACAGGTCATGTTGCGTGACACTCGTCGATCAGATCGCCCGAGACCCCCTGCCGGCGGATGCTCGTGAACGCCACCGGCGTCGATGGGATCCTTCAGGAACACACTCCCTCGCACTAGCGGAGGCGTGGCGCGATCTGACCAGTGCCCACGCCAGAGCTCGTGACCGATCGCTATCGGGTCGTAGCCGGCGTCGAAGACGAACGGTGGGACCTCGCCGCTCTCAGCGAGCAGTCCGACAAGCCGGCGGACCACAGGCTCAAACGGCTACGCCACGAGCTGATCGGTTTGCCGCGCGAACCGGCCGGAGAGGAGGTGGTCCCAGAGGCTGACCGCCGCCGCGTAGCACCATGAACCAGAGCCTTCGTCTGCAGCTTGTTGCACCGGACTTGGGACGCCGCCGGGATACTTTCGTATGATCGCTGCGTGGCCCGCTATGTCGTTGACGCGCCGACCTTGCTCCATCTGGTTGACCACGATCTGCTGCCAGCGCCGAGTCATCAGCTCGTGGCACCGAATTCGATCAGAAGCGAGGCACTGCAGCTGTTGCTGCGGGACGTCCGTAGTGGAAAGCGCAGCGAGCGAGACGCATTGAAGGTGCACGAACGAATCACGGAGACCAAGATCCGGCTACTGGGGGATCGGGTTTCGCGCAGCACGGCTTGGCGTATCGCTCGTGAGCATGACTGGGACAACCTTCGCGATGCGGAATACTTGGCTATCACCAGGCTGCAGGCCGACGCCTTGGTAACCGTGGACCCGACGTTGGCTTCAACGGCGGGCGCCGTCGTTCCGGTCGCACCGCTAGAAGCACTCTTGCGCGCCGAGTAGCCAAAGGAGCCGTCCTAGAGAACGGGCATCGTCGAGGATCGCCTGACTCGTCGGTCCAACGTACCGGCATCGACCGTCCCGCGCTGGCAAAAGAACTTCGAGGTTGGGCTGCTTTGGGTGGCGTAGTTGTCGAGCACGAGGCGGCCAGCAGGGTCATCGGGGACTTCCCCGTCGATCTGGATCGTGAACGAGTGCCTCTCTTGTGCCACGGGGTGGAGAGCCTCGCAGTGATCGTGCTCACGTTCGCAACCAGACGGCCTCGTGGTGAAGGGCGCCCGCAAGCAGCTCCTGGCCGATGGCGAGGGCTATCCTCGTGCACATGTCAGGCGCAACCAAGACCGGATTCGCCGGAGCGACGTTGATCGCGCTTGGGCGCATGGCCGCAATGGGGAAATTGCCCAGGAATCCTTTTGCGGGAATACGAATTCCATCCACGATGCGCAGCGACGAGGCGTGGAGCGCTGGACATCGGGCGGCAGCTTCCGCGCTGACGGCTGCGGGTGTAGGTCCGGTCGCGATCGCAGTGATCGTTGGAGCGAGCAGGCCCCGTCCCGAGACGCAGCGAACCGTTCTCCGCATTGCCAACATGTGGCTCGTCGGATGGATCGGCATCGCAGTGCTCCAGGCTCGCCAGGCGGCTCGAACAGCCACCCCCGGTTGAGCGGCGGATCCTGGCCCGCCGACGCCTACACCCGGGAACTTCGTCAGACGACCTGGTTCAGGACCCAGGGACGGCTCACGGATGGCGCCAGGAGCTGCGCGGTCATGATGCACGACGATGAGATCGAGATCTCCGCGGGCATCGTGAGCGAGCTCGTTCGGAGCCAGTTCCCGCAGTGGGCGCACCAGCCGGTGCGACGCGTCCGTTCCGGCGGCACCGTCAATGCGATCTTCAGGATCGGTGACGCTCTTGCAGCCCGATTCCCAATCCGACCGGCTGAGCCCGACGAGGTCCGCGAGCTCCTCGAAGCCGAGGCTCGAGCGGGCAAGGCGTTCGCTCGGCACTCCACGGTCCCGTCTCCTGTTCCCGTCACCATCGGAGAGCCCGGGCCCCGTTACCCACTTCCGTGGTCGGTACAGACCTGGCTGCCCGGGACGGTCGCATCCGAGACAGACCCGAGCGCGAGCATTCCGTTCGCACGAGACTTGGCGCACCTCGTTGCGACCCTTCGCACGGCCGACACGGGAGGTCGTCGTTGCGAGCGCGGGCGGCGGGGTGGAGACCTGCACGACCACGACCAGTGGGTGCAGACCTGTCTCCAACGGAGTGGGCACCTGCTCGATGTGGACCGGCTGGGTGCGCTGTGGGGCTCCTATCGCGAGCTTCCACGTGGCGCACCGGACGTGATGACCCACGGTGACCTGACCCCGCTCAACATGCTCGTCACAGGCGGTCGGCTGGTGGGTGTGCTCGACTGTGGAGGCTTCGGCCCGGCCGATCCGTCGCTCGACGTGGTCGCGGCGTGGCACCTCCTCGATGACGACCCTCGGGCGGCGTTCCGTGAGGACCTGCGGTGCGACGAGCTCGAGTGGGAACGCAGCAAGGCCTGGGCCCTCGAGCAGTCGTTGGGTGCCGTCTGGTACTACATCGAGACCAACCCCGCGATGAGTCGCATGGGTCGCCGAACGATCGACCGCATCATCACCGATTGTGATCGTGACGGCGCTGGGCAGCCGTAGCTCTTGTGGTGTCGCGACGACGCGTGCAATCCCGACAGGTTCGACGAGCGGGCCTCGGACCCGCATCCCCGTGGCCTCCTTCGGCCGTCATCAGAGCCAGCATGCCTGTCGTCGGGATCAGGCCGGGGGCGTTTCGGTCACCCGCGCAACCGGCACCCCTGACGCATTGCCATGAAGACCAAGGACCAGTTCCCCCTGTTGCGCCCAGCGTCAGCGCTTCGAACCGTCTACACGGTCTGACCAGGTGGGCCGCCCGGGTCTCGATCCCGGCACCTTGGGATTAAAAGTCCCCTGCTCTGCCCGATGAGCTAGCGGCCCGGGACTGCAAGATAACCCACGAGAAGACGTGCGAGACAACGCCGGGTAGCACCCTGACCCTGACCCTGAGACCCGCATAACCGGCTCACATGGCCCGCAGCGGCCGGACTTGTTCATTTCCTTGCGAAGACGAGCGATCCTCGCTTGGTGAGGCGCACAGGCGGCATCACGCGGTCCGCGGCCTCTGGCGAGAGGAAGTGCGATCTGCAGAAGGCGAGCACCGCCTCACGGTCGGGGAGCGTGACGAGGGGGGCGTCCCAACGTACGACCTCGACGTCGTCGAAGACCGCGGCCACGATGTCCGGCGCATCCTCGGCGTCGAACGTCGTGGGCGGGTACCCGTCGGTCAGCTCCGGATCGCTGCGGCGGCTCGCGGTCGCCGCAGCGAACAACCCGCCGTCGCGCAACGCCCGGTGGGCCTCGTCGACTGCAGCGAGGGGATCTTCTAGGTGGTAGAGCATCCAGAGCATCGCGACCGCGCCCATCGACGCGGACGGAACTGGCAGTGCGAGCGCATTCGCACAGACCCTGGGCCCGGAGGTGTCGCGAAGCTGGACCAGCGATGCGTCGAGCAGGACAACCGGCCAGTCTTGGGGCAACGAGCGTCCGAGCGCGCCGGTCCCGCCTCCTACGTCGAGCACAGGCCGCGCGTCGAGCCCGACGATCCGCTGGGTGACCACCGCGAAGGGATCGACGCCCCCCAGCCATGACGTGTCGTGCGCGCGCCAGCGACCGGGGTCGCTGTCGTAGTCGTCCGGCACCCAGCGCACGTGGTTCATGGTAGGACTGCGTGCCGGGCGCGATAGCCTGATCCGGCGTGGCGCTCCGTGTGCTGCTCCTCGACGACGTTCCAGAGCTCCGTGCCGCGCTTCGGCACGCGCTCGAGCTTCGCGCCAGCTTCGTGGTGGCCGGGGAGTCGGGAGACCCCAGGACTGCCGTCGCGCTCGCACGCGAGCACCAACCGGACCTCATCGTGATCGACCTGGGCCTCTCCGACCTCGCCGGGCGTGGTGTGCTGACCAGGCTGCGCGCCGCGGCACCGGACGCGTTCGTGCTCGTCCACAGCGGCTCTCACGTGCCTGACCGAGCTGCGATCAGCCGCTCAATCGACGCGCTCGTCGACAAGTCGCAGGACAAGTCGCGGGACAAGTTGCCGGACATCGACTACGTCGTCGACCTTCTCGATGAGATCGGCAGTCGGATCCCCAAGCAGGCGACGATGCGATTCGGTCCCGACATCCACGACATCGCTCTCGCCCGGCGCTTCGTCGCGGATTGCTGTGCCGAGTGGGATCGGTCGCCGATCTGCGACGACGCGGCGATCGTCGTGTCCGAGCTCGTGGCCAACGCGCTCGTCCACACCCGATCCGCTTGCGAGATGACCGTGGGCCTTCGCGACGACGTGCTCCGTGTCGAGGTCGTGGACCATGGGGGCGGCATGCCCGATCTCCGCGATGGTGCTGTCGGTGACGAGCGCGGGAGAGGGCTCGTGCTCGTGAGCATCCTGTGCAGCGCGTGGGGAAGCGAGCCGCGCGACGACGGGAAGTCCGTGTGGGCCGAGCTGCGCGCGGAGCCTTCGCCGGAAGACGGTCGGCGTTCGGGTGTCAGCGGTGCAGGGCGCTCGCTCTTCTTTGGTGATGGACCACGCGTGCACGTGGCCTGCACCGTCGGATGAGCGTCCTCGCCGTCGTCTCTTCATCCGCTCGCTCCGGTACCCTCGTCGACATGTTCCCCTGACCATGATCACCGTCACCTCTCTCGGCCTTTCGATCGCGGGCCGCGCGCTGCTGCACGACGCGTCGTTCGTGGTCGCGCGTGGAGACAAGGCGGCGATCGTCGGAAGGAACGGTGCAGGGAAGTCGTCGCTCGTCTCCGTCGTCGTCGGTGAGCCTTTTGCGCAGCTGTCGCAGACCGGTGAGGTCCACGTGCTCGGCACCTTGGGTTATCTGCCTCAGGTGCCCGTCGTCGGCGGGCTCGGCACCGACGCGAGCGCTCTTTCTCACGTTCTCTCCTCACGCGGCCTCGACGTGCTCGACGTGGAGCTCGCCGCGGCGCGTCGTTCGATGGCGGAGCACCCGACGCCGGAGCGCATCTCCGTGTTCTCGGAGACCGAAGAGCGCTACCGTGCGCTCGGCGGCTACGAGGCGGAGTCCACGCTCGCGCACATGGCCGAGGGGCTCGGTCTCCACCAGGACCTGCTCTTCGAGGACGTCGACAGCCTCTCGGGCGGCCAGCGCCGCCGCCTCGACCTCATGCGAGTGCTCTTCGCCGAACCTGACGTGATGGTGCTCGACGAGCCGACCAACCACCTCGACGTTCCCGCCAAGCGGTGGCTCATGGAACAGCTCGCACAGTTCAAGGGTGCGCTGCTCGTGGTGAGCCACGACCTGGCGCTGCTGGACCGCGCGATCACCAAGGTCCTGCACCTGGGCGCCGGCGTGCTGGACGAGTACGCAGGCACCTACACGAGCTTCCGTGCGCAGCTCGACCAGCGCCTCGAGCGCCAGCAGCGCCTCGCGGTCCGCCAAGCCCGGGAAGTGGTGCGACTCTCCACCCTCGCGGACTCCATGCGAGCGAGCACCGTCAAGCGGGCGCGCATCGCCAAGACGCTCGACAAGCGGGTGGAGCGCCTGGAGCGTGCCCGCATCCCGAGCGTGAAGAAGGAACGCAGGGTGCGCTTCACGCTGCCCGTCCCGCCACGGTCGGGCGACACGCCGCTCGAGGTGACCTCGCTCGCCGTCTCCTACGACGCCCGGCACGTGCTGCGAGACGTCTCCCTGGCGCTCGCCCGCGGGGACCGAGCCGTCGTCGTCGGGCGGAACGGGGCAGGGAAGTCGAGCCTCCTGCGCTGCCTCTCGGGGGTCCAGATACCGAGCGGGGGAACCGTCACCCTCGGCCACAACGTGGTGATCGGGTACTTTGCCCAGGAGCACGAGCAGGTGGACCCCGAGCGCAGCGCGCTCGGGAACATCGACGACACGGTGTTGCGCACCGAGGTGGAGCGCCGCTCCCTGCTGGGCTCCTTCGGCCTCTCCGGGGAGCTCGCCACTCGCCGTGCGGCGAGCCTCTCGGGCGGTGAGCGGGCGAAGCTCTCCCTCGCGATGCTGGCTGCGGGCCGATCGAACCTTCTCGTGCTCGACGAGCCGACGAACAACCTCGATCCTCAATCGGTGACCGCCGTGGGCGCGATGCTGGCGACCTGGCCGGGCACGCTCGTCGTGGTGAGCCACGACCGGGCGTTCATCGAGGCACTGGCGCCGACCCATGCATTGCTGCTTCCCTCCGAGCGCTTCGACTTCTGGCGAGAGAGCTACCTCGACCAGGTCGAATTGCGATGACACGAGGGTGCTTTCCTTCGGGCGACCGCCCCGCGGGTATGACAAGGTTGGGTCGGTGAGCGTCGGCCCTTCCCCAGACCCGACAGCCGGGGCAACGGGAGGCGGCGGCGAGCCGGGCGCAGCCCTTCGACACGGTCGTTGGCACCCCGAGACCCTGGCGGTCGCGGCTGGAAGGGACCTGTCGCCGGGTGCCCCGCTCAACGTCCCCCCGGTGCTCGCGTCGACCTTTCGCGACGGCACCTCCGCGCGCTACGGGCGGTGGGGGAACCCCACCTGGGAGGCGCTCGAGGCAGCGCTCGACGCGCTCGAAGGCGGCCGGTCGGTCTCCTTTGCGAGCGGGCAGGCAGCCATCGCCGCCGTGCTCGACACGCTTGGTCCCGGCGCGCTCGTCGTGCACCCGACGGCTTCCTACGCAGGGACGCGCGAGCTCCTCGGGTTGCTCGCCGATGCCGGCCGGGTGCAGCTGCGACCGGTGGACATCACCGACACGGACGCCGTGCTCGACGCACTGCCGGGCGCGGCGATGGTGTGGGTCGAGTCGCCGACGAACCCGCTCCTCGGGATCGCCGAGGTGCCGCGGATCGTGGCGGCCGCCGGTGCCGAGGGCGTGGTGAGCGTCGTGGACAACACCTTCGCGACGCCGATCGCGCAGCAGCCCATCGCGTGGGGGGCCGACCTGGTGGTCCACTCCGCGACGAAGTACATCGGAGGGCACTCGGACCTCCTTCTCGGCGCGGTCGTGGCGGGGAGCGACGCGCAGCGAGAGCGGCTCCGCCGCCATCGCACTCTCCACGGAAGCGTTCCGGGCACCGTCGAAGCGTTCCTCGCCTTGCGCGGCCTGCGAACGCTGCCGCTCCGCTTCGCCCGCCAGCAGGAGAGCGCAGCCCTGCTCGCCGGGAGGCTGCAGGCGTATCCTGCGGTGCGCGCCGTGCGGTACCCGGGCCTGCCGGGAGATCCCTACCACGACCGCGCGGCGGCGCAGATGCGCGGTTTCGGGGCCGTGGTCTCCTTCGAGCTGCCTTCCGCCGCGGCCGCCGACGCGCTCGTGGGTGCGCTCGAGCTTGCCGTGCCGACCACGAGCCTCGGCGGCGTCGAGACGACGATCGAGCGGAGGAGCCGGTGGCCGGGAGAAGAGCGCATCCCTCCCGGACTGCTGCGGCTCAGCGTCGGGCTCGAGCACCCCGAGGACCTGTGGACGGACCTGTCGAAGGGGCTCGAGGCGGCAGCCCCAGGCTGAGCGCACAGGGCCCCGACAAGCGGGACGTGCAGGCCCCGGCGCCGCCCAGTGTCGGTCGCGCGCACCCGTTCGCTACCGTGCGCGCCCGTGGACGCGCTCACGAGGCCGACGCGTGAGCCCCCGTGCAGGGTCTGCGGAGGCCGGGCCAAACCGGGCTACTCCATGTGCAAGTCGTGCCACGAGGTCTCGATGATCCTCGGTCGTCCGCCGGTCCCGGTCACCCCGGTCGCCGTGGTCAGCAGGCCGAGCCCCTTGTACCGGGCGCTGCGGCAGTACAAGTCCGGCGAACGCACCGTCGCCGCACGGCAGCAGGCGCGTCTCGGTGCACTGCTGGAGACCTTCTTCGGGCGGCACCGCCGTTGCATCGCGCCGGACGGGCTCGACCTGGCCGTGGTCGTGCCTTCCGGACAAGGGGGGCGGCCGCCGCCGCATCCTCTCGCGTGCGTGGTCGCAGCCACGAGGACCCTGCCACCTCTGCTCGACGCGCTCGGCTCGGGAGAGGTGCCGATCACCCATCGCCGTCCGTCCCTGCGGGGCTACCGCGTTTGGGTCGACGTCAGCGGAGCCCGCGTGCTGCTGGTCGACGACGTCTACACGAGCGGTGCCCACCTCCAGTCAGCCGCGGCGGCCCTCACCGAGGCAGGGGCGGGCGAGGTCCGCGCCTTGGTGCTCGGGAGGTACGTGCGGCACCCGACCCCCCGGCCGAGCTGCCTGCACTGCCGACGGTGAGCCCGGAGGGCGACGGGCGGTGAGCCCGGGGAGAACCGGCGAATGGGCCCGGCGGTGGGCCTATCGCCACGCCAGCTCGGCGGCGAGCCCGAGCCGAAGAGGTTGGTGCCGGCCCCCCGGGGGATGGGGATGGGGAAGGGGGGCCGACACCTCACAGACCGTTACAGAAACCCCCGCTTATGGAGCACAGGGAACCACACGGTCCGCGACTTCAGGGTGATGACCTCTGTGCAGGCGTCGCAGACATCCGTCTGCGAACGGAGGCTGCCGCGTGAAGCCCGCAACGCCTCGATGGCGGTCTCGCCGCCGGCTACGGTCTCCATGCCACCTCCCCCTCTTTCTCACCCACGAGGCACACCCGAGATGCACCGAGCATAGCACGACGTCGCCGAGGCCGTGCCGGGACCGTTCGACCTCCCCCCTCTCAAGCGCCAGGCCGGCCGCGAGGGGCACCCGCACGCTGCGCGAGTCCCACGGCGAGCTCGACGGCCCGTGCCGGGTCGCTCGCGCGCTGGACCCCCGGGTCCGGCGCCGCGCCCGCATGCCGCCGGAGCTCCCAGGTGGCGAGCCCGATCACCGGGCGCCCGAGCTTGAGCGCGAGCGCGATCTCCGACAGCGTCCCGTACTCCCCTCCGACGGCGACCAGGACGTCCGCGGCCCGAGCCAGGAGGACGTTGCGCCCCTCGCCGAGCCCGGTCGGCACCGCGACGGTCACCCACGGGTTGGCTTCTGCGCGGCTCTCCCCGGGCAGCAGGCCGACCGTCGTGCCTCCGGCAGACTGCGCACCCCGGCACGCGGCCTCCATCACCCCGGTAAGCCCCCCGGTCACCACCAGGGCGCCCGCCTCGGCGAGCCGCCGCCCCAGCTCCTCGGCGAGGCGCTCCTCCTCCGTAGAGCAGCACCCTGACCCGACGACCGCGACCGTGATCACCGAGACCCGGCCGTAGGTGCGAGCTTCTCGTCCACGTCCACCCATCCGGTCCCGGGGTACCACCGGCGTACCACCCGTGCGGGCACCCCAGCCACCACGCAGTGGTCCGGCACCTGCCCACGCACGACCGCGCCCGCCGCCACCACCACGTTCCGGCCGATCTGCGCGCCCGGGAGCACCACCGCGTGCGCACCCAGCCAGCTCCCTGCACCGATGGAGACCCCCGCGTCGACGGGCCGCTGCCCGCCGATCGGCTGGTCGGGATCCTCGTAGCCGTGGTTCTGGTCGGTGACGTACACGTAGGGCCCGGTCTGGACGTCGTCGCCCACGGCGATCGACCAGTGGCCGACGATGTGGCTGCCGCGCCCGATCACGCAACGGTCGCCGATGCGGACGACCGGCGAGGTGAGCAGGGCCTGACCGGGCGCCATCCCGGCGGTGAGCGTCACGTAGGGGCCGATCATCGTGCCTGCGCCGATCTCGACGTAGTGCTCGTTGAGCAGCGTGCCAGGCGGGAACGCGAGCAGGCTGCCCTCGCCGAACGCAGCGAACCTGGCGGCGCGCGGATCGCCGGGGCCGACCGCCGCGCCGAACGAGGCCCACTCCCAGCTCCGCCGGAGGCCTTCGGCCGCCGCACGCTGCAGCAGAGCGCGAGCACGGTCCGTCCAGGCCATCCGCTCCGCACGCTACACGGCGCCCGGCCCATCCCCCCGTTTCGCGAGCCGCCCGCCCACAATGTGTCGGTATGCGCCGCGCCCACCTTCCTCCGCCGCTCTGGAAGACTCCCAGGCCCATGGGCAGAGGGGGACGACGGCGGCGCTGGCGCGCCGCGGGTGCCGGAGGCGACGGCGCGCGCCCATCGCGACGGCGACCGCTCCTTGGCCTCCGCGCGTCGCTCGCACTGATCGGTGCGGGGTGCCTTCTCACCGCCTGCGCCTCGACCGGTCCGAGTGCCACGAAGCGAACCACGCCGTCGTCGGACCCTCCGCCGACGCAGACGTCGCACCCCTTGAGCGCGGCGCCGAGCGGGCCGGACTGCCCGCTCACGGGCATGCCGGCACCCGGCGGCGTCATCCCAGCGCGCTCGGCGCTCGCCGTGAAGGTGGACAACTACCCGACAGCGCGGCCGCAGACGGGGCTCACAGCCGCAGACATCGTGTTCGAGGAGCCGGTGGAAGGCGGGATCACGCGCTACGTCGCGGTCTTCCAGTGCCACGGCACCGCGACGGTGGGGCCCGTCCGCTCGGCGCGCAACATCGACATCGGGATCCTCGGGGAGTTCGGGAACCCCCTCCTCGTCCATGTCGGCGGGATCCAACCGGTCATCGACAACATCCTCGCCTCCCCGATCGACGACTTCGAGCTCGGCGACTACACGACATCGGTCGTCCAGCATCCTGTGGGCCGGGTCGCCCCGTACGACACCTACACCTCGACCACAGCGGTGTGGCAGCTGCGGCCGACAGCCAACCGTGCGCCGCGACCTGTGTTCGCATATTCGAAGAAGGTCCCCGCAGGAACGCCGGTCAGCTCCGTCTCGATCCCGTTCTCGAGCTACTCGCCGGTGGTCTGGAGGTACGACGCCGCAACGGGCAAGTTCCTCCGCTTCTACGGCACATCGGCCGACGTGCTCTCCAACGGCGTGCAGAACAGCGCGTCGAACGTGGTCGTCCAGTTCGTGAACGTCTTCTACGGGCCCTGGGTCGAGAACTCTGAAGGCGGGCTCGAGGTCCAGGCGAACCTGGCGACAAACGCGAGCGGCAAGGCGATCGTCTTCCGCAACGGAGTGGAGATCCCCGGTCGGTGGTCGCGCGCCTCGCTGGCCCAGCCGACGAGCTTCACGACGGCAGCCGGTCAGCCGATCACGATGCAGCCCGGCGACACGTGGGTCGAGCTGGTGCCGACAACCGTGAGCGTCACCACGACGCGGTAGCTCACTCCACGGTGATCGGGAGGTCGTCGGGATCGACCTCGATCGTCCCCTTGCCCGTGTCCTTCGGCGCCAGCTGCTGGCGGACACGGTCGTCGATCTCCGCCATGAGCTGGGGGCTCTCCCGCAGGAAGGTCTTCACGTTCTCGCGGCCCTGGCCGAGCTGCTCCCCTTCGTAGGTGAACCACGCACCGGACTTCTTGACCAGGCCGAGGTCCACTGCGACGTCGAGGAGCGATCCCTCTCGGCTGATGCCGGTTCCGAACATGATGTCGAACTCGGCCTGGCGGAACGGCGCGCTCACCTTATTCTTCACGACCTTCACCCGGGTCCGGTTGCCGATGACGTCCGCGCCGTCCTTGATCGACTCGGTGCGGCGGATGTCCAGCCGGACCGACGCGTAGAACTTGAGCGCGCGCCCCCCCGGGGTGACCTCCGGCGAGCCGTAGAGGACGCCGATCTTCTCGCGGAGCTGGTTGATGAAGACCGCGATCGTGTTGGACTTGTTGAGCGTCCCTGCCAGCTTGCGGAGGGCTTGGGACATGAGCCGCGCCTGGAGTCCGACGTGGCTGTCGCCCATCTCCCCTTCGATCTCCGCCCGCGGGGTGAGCGCGGCCACCGAGTCGATCACGATGACGTCGATCGCGCCGGAGCGGATGAGCATGTCGGCGATCTCGAGCGCCTGCTCCCCGGTGTCCGGCTGGGAGATGAGGAGGTCGTCCACGTTCACGCCGATGGCCCGGGCGTAGGCGGGATCCATCGCGTGCTCGGCGTCGATGTACGCGCAGATCCCCCCGTTGCGCTGTGCCTCCGCGACGACGTGCATCGCCAAGGTGCTCTTCCCGCTCGACTCGGGACCGAAGAGCTCCACGATCCGGCCGCGCGGGAGCCCGCCGATGCCGAGAGCGAGGTCGAGGGAGAGGGCCCCGGTCGGAATGGCTTCGATGCCCATGTCGACGTGCTCGCCCATCCGCATGACCGAGCCCTTCCCGAACTGCTTCTCGATCTGGCCGAGGGCCGTCGCGAGTGCCTTGTCGCGGTCATCCACTGTCATCGCTGTGTCGTCTCCTTGTCATGACGTCCGGTCTGCGGTCGGCGACTGTACGGAAGGGTTGTCACAGACCTTAGTTGCGAACGCGTGTTCGATGTGGGATACAGGGAGCCTGCCCGCCCGACGCCGTCCATGTGTCACGACCCAACGGTCGCGGTGACGAGCGTCGTGTACCGGGCCCCCGACGAGTCCAGCTCCGTCCGGACGAGGCTCAGCTCCCCAACCTGCCAGCGCGCCGCGAGCGGGACCCCGGAGAGCGAAGGAGGCACCGCGCGCCGCCCCCGGGCCCGCGCGAGGGTGAGATGCCCGCGGAAGGGGGCGTCAAGACCCGCGTCCGGAAGGACGCCACCGAGCGCCCTGCGCACCCGGTCTGCCATCTCGTCCAATCCGTGGACGGGCAGGCAGAGCACGCGGCGGCCGAGCCGCTCGGTCATGGGACCGAGGCGCGCCTCGGGTGCGGGGACGCCATGACCCGCGGCCTTTACGAGGGCGCTCCCGACCTCGGTCACCCCGGACAGCACGACGTTGCCGAGGAAGGCGAGGGTCACGTGCCATTGGTCGGGCCGCGTCCAGCGGAGTGCGTCGAGCGACGGACGCTCGAGGGACGCAAGGACGGCCACCACATCGGGTGGCGGCCACACGCCGACGAAGAGGCGGGCCGTCGGCTCGGGCGGCCCGGCCTCCGCCGCGGCAGGGCACCCGACGGCGGCGTGGCCGACGGCGGCGTGGCCGACGGCGGCGTGCTCGACGGCGTCGTCGTGCCCGGCCATGGCGGGGCCTCCTACGGCTCTGCGGGCGCAGAGGCGGCCGGCGGAGGAAGCTGGGGCGCGCCGAGGACGAAGTCGCGGCCTCCCGCCGTGACGGTCACCTGGGCACCCACCGCCCGGGCGAGGCGGTCGACGAATGCGAAGGAGAGTGAGGGGTCTCCCTCCTCCGCGCGCAGGACCTCCTCCTCGTCGACCTCCATGCGCGCGGCGAGTCCCGGCACGTCGAGGTGCGCGGTGACACGCAGGCCGTGCACCAGCGTGCCCAGCTCCTCGGCGAGCGCGGCCTCGGCGTAGGCCAGCGCATAGGCGTCGGCGTCCTCGGGAGGGAACCTGCGTCTCAGATCGCTCAACTCGACCGTCATCGGCTCCGCTCCAACGTGGCCTCGAGCGACCGCGTGCGTGCAAGCACTCGCTGGGCACGCGCCACCTCGTGGCGCTCGCGGTCGCGCTGCTTGCGAAACGTCGTGAGCGCCGTCACCTCCCTCTCCTCGCCGAACGCGTACGTGATGCGCCTCGGCACCCCCTGGCACCAGAAGCGAAGCTCGTGCAACCCGTCCCCGAGCGCGCGGGCCCGGGGCATCCGCAACGCCGGGCCTGTCGACGCGAGTCGGTCCAACGCGCGGTCCGCGAACGCCCGGTCCCGCGCGCCGAGCCGCACGTACCACCTCGCCACCTCGTCCGAGAGCCGGACGTCCCACTGGCCCACGACCTGAACGGTCGGGTGTGCCTCCCGTCTCGGGCGTGCGTCTCGGATTGCGCCCTGGCCAGCGGAAGGACCGGTGCGGTCAGGGGGCGCTGACGAAGCGGGCCGGCAGGGCGACCGGTGGAGGTGGCGCTCAACTCGGCGTCGGTCCGTTCACCGAGCGGTCGCGTGCGAGGAGCGTCCGCCTCAACAGATCGAGCGCGGAGATCGCCGAGAGCTGCCTGATCCGCTCCCGGTCGCCGGAGAGGCGGAGCCGTCGTGCCGGCGTCGCGCCGTCGGGAAGGGCGAGCGCAACGAAGACCGTCCCCGGCGCGAGGTCCTCTTGGGGATCGGGACCCGCGACGCCGGTGATCCCGAGACCGACGGAGGCGCCGAGCACCCTGCAGGCGCCTCGCGCCATCGCGACCGCCGCGTCCTCGGTCACGACTGGTCCCTCTGGCACCCCGAGCAAGGAGAACTTGATCGCCGAGTCGTACGCGACGACGCCGCCGCGGAACCATGCGCTCGCGCCAGGGACGTCCACGAGGCGAGCCGCCACGAGGCCACCGGTGAGTGACTCCGCGACGCCGAGGGTCTGCCCCCGCTCGACGAGAAGGGCGGCGACCGCCTGCTCCATCGAGACGTCGTCTACGCCGAAGACGACGTCCCCGAACGCCGTTTTGAGCACAAGCCGCACAGCTTGCTCCTCGGCGTCGAGCAGCGCACGCGCCGCGTCCGCGTCCGACGCGTGCGCGGTCAGCCGGACCTTCAGCCCTTCGATGCCGCTCGCGAGGAACGCGAGCGTCACCGTACCGGCGGGGTTGGCGGTGAGGGTGGCTTCGTCGAGCGCGTCGATCCGCCCCTGGAGCGCCTCGGCGAGGGCGGACTCGCTCACGCCCCACGTCCGCAGGACGCGGCTCGAGATCACCCCTTGCTCCCCCGCCGCCGCCATGCGTCTGCGCAGGTCCGGGAGCACGGCACGTTCGAACATCTCGGTCATCTCGTGGGGCACGCCCGGAAGGGCGTAGACCACCTTGCGCCCCATTGGACAGATCAGGCCGGGTGCGGTGCCCCGGCGTTGTTCGATCCAAGTCGCTCCGTCTGGGACGTCTGCCTGGCGGAGGTTGTTCTGCGGCATGGCGCGATCCCTCACCTCGAAGAACCGCTCGATCCGGCGGGCGACCTCCGCGTCTCGGTGGAGCGGGACAGCCATCACCTCGGCGATCGCCTCGCGGGTGATGTCGTCCTGGGTCGGGCCGAGGCCACCGCAGGCGATCACCGCGTCGCCGCGCGAGAGCGCGATCCGGAGCGCTGTCACGATGCGCTTGCGGTTGTCACCGACAGCCTGATGGAAGTACGAGTCCACACCGGCCGCTGCGAGCTGCTCGCCCAGCCACCGGCCGTTCGTGTCAGCGATCTGCCCCAAGAGCAGCTCGGTGCCGACCGCGACGATCTCGACCCTCACGGCGCCCCCGAGGTGCCCGCCGGCGGTTGGGAGAGGAGGCCCGACGCCTTGCGGCCGTCCCAGAGGTACTGCGCACCGCTCGCCAACGTGAGCGCGGTCGCCGCCCAGGTCACGGAGAGCTGGAGCGTCCGGTGCGAGGCGAGCGGCGGCACCAGGTAGGTCGCGATGGCCAGCTCCTGGACGATCGTCTTCACCTTGGCCAGGCGCCGTGCGGGCACGGAGACCCCGCGACGACCCGCCCAGGAACGGTACGCGCTCATGCCCACCTCGCGCGCGCTCATGATCGCCACCGGCACCCAGGGCATGGAGCGCTGCGCAGCGAGCACGACGAAGGCGCCCAGCACCAAGAACTTGTCGGCCAGCGGGTCGAGAAAGGCGCCCGACCGCGTGGCGCCGTGGCGCCGGGCGAGCCATCCGTCGAGGCCGTCGCTGCTCGCGACCGCCACGCCGACCGCCACCGTGATCCAGCTAGCCCCCTGCGTCGCGATCAATCCGACGAACACCGGGGCCGCAAGGAGCCGTGCGGCGGTCAACGCGTTGGCGGGCGTCGCCAGCGCCGACGGTCCGTAGCTCGGAGACGCCGGGCCGGTCACCGCCCGGCCTCTGCGGAGACTGGCGCGGCCCCGGGCGCGTCCCTGCCGACCGTCGCCGCAAGCTCCCCTACGAGATCGGTCCCGAGGGAGGCGATCAGCACCACGTCGGTGAGCGAGCCGACCGGGACCGACGCGGGCAGCCGCACGACGCCGTCGATCTCCGGCGCCTCGTGAACCGTCCGCCCGCGCCCGGGTGCCTCCACGAGCACCTCGCGGACCTCGCCCACCAGTTGGTCGCGCCGGCGTGCGGTGATCGCGTCCTGCAGCTCGGCGCACTCCCGGAGCCGCTCGAGCGCGAGCTCCCCGGGCACCTGCTCGGCGAGCCGGTCGGCGAACGTGCCGTCCTCCCTCGAGAAGGTGAAGAAGCCGGCCCAGTCGAGCTGCGCCGCCTCGAGGAACCCGAGGAGCGCATCGTGGTCCTCCTCGGTCTCGCCCGGGTAGCCGAGGATGAACGACGAGCGGAACGTCGCCAGGGGCTCCGCACGCCGGATCGCCGCGATGCGCTCGAGGAACCGCTCTCCGTCCCCCCAGCGTCGCATGCGCGCGAGCAGCGGACGCGACACGTGCTGGAGCGAGAGGTCGAAGTAGGGCACGCCGGTCGCGAGCACCGCGTCGACGAGCTCGCCGGTGAGGCCCGAGGGGTAGAGGTAAAGAAGGCGCGTGCGCGCCACGACGTCGGCGACGGACCGGACCAGCGGCACGAGCGGTGCCTCGCGCCCCACGTCCCGGACCCGGCCGGGCCCCGCCGCCCGGTCCTTGCCGTAGGAGGCGAGGTCCTGGGCTACGAGGACCACCTCCTTCACCGGCATCGTGTCGTCACTCGCCAGCCTTCGTACCTCGGCGAGAATTTCTGCGGGCGTCCGGGACCGCTGCGGGCCGCGAAACGACGGGATCGCGCAGAACCCGCATCGCCGGTCGCAGCCTTCCGCGACCTTCACGTACGCCCAGGGGGCCCTGGAGGGGGGCCGAGGAAGCGACAGCAGGTCGAAGGAGTCGGAGGTCGAAGGCGTCGACCCCGCGGATCCGGCGGACCTGACCGGTCGGCGGGCCCGCAGCTCGACCTTGGCCCCGGCAGGCGCCAGCCGAGGAAGGGCGGGGGGGACGGGCTGCCGCCCGAACCCCGCGACGAGGTCCACTTCGGGCAAGGCCGCGGCGAGCTCGTCGCCGTAGCGCTCGGCCAGGCACCCGGTGACGACGAGCCGTGCACCCCGGCGCCGGGAGTCTGCCAGCTCGAGGATCGCGTCGATCGACTCCCTCCGGGCGTCGTCGATGAAGGCGCAGGTGTTGACGACCACGAGGTCGGCGTCGCCCGGGTCCGTAGAAGGCACGAACCCGTCGGCCTCGAGCAGGCCTGCGAGCTTCTCCGAGTCGACCTGGTTCTTCGGGCATCCCAGCGTCTGGAGCCAATAGCGCCCGTTGCGCATCCATCCTCCCTCGGGCGGCACCGGGTGCGCCCTACGGCCTCTCGGCAGCATGACGCACCTCGGGGCGCCGTGTCCTGATCCACGCCGTCTTGGTCCACGCCGTCTCGGTCGATGCTGCGCGATCCGTGCCTCGAAGCGAGGCGCGTCGGCCAGCCTGCTGGCGCCGGGCCTGCAGCGGAGAGGGAGGGATTTGAACCCTCGGACCGGGTTCCCCCAGTCAACTCATTAGCAGTGAGTCCGATTCGGCCGCTCTCGCACCTCTCCCCATGGCCCCCACACCGCCAGGTGCAAGGCCCGAACCGATCCTAGGCCCTCTCGACCTGGGTGCTCACACCAACGCGCCGTCGGCGTGCCACGGCACCGCCCGACCCGAGGGGTGCGGCTCGACAGCGTCACCGGACGCGCCTCTTACGACGGGCGGTTCGTCGGAGGACAGCCCGTGCGGATACGGTCGCCTGCCATGGCAGAGCTCAGCTATCTCCGATTCCCGAGCATCCGCGGCGACCTGCTCGCGTTCGTCGCCGACGACGACGTCTGGCTCGTCCCCGCCGCTGGCGGCACGGCGAGGCGGCTCACCGCCGATCGCGCTCCCGTGGCCTTCGCGAGGCTCTCGCCCGACGGGGGGTGGGTCGCCTACGCGAGCAGCCGGGACGGGCGTCCGGAGGTCTTCGTCGCCTCCACCGCGGGCGAGGACGTCCGGCGCCTCACCTACTTGAGCGACGAAGGGACCCGCCCGCTCGGCTGGACGCCCGACGGCCGCGTCCTCCTCGTCTCTGCGGCCGGCGAGCCCTTCCGCAGCAGAACGTGGGCGTACTCGGTCTCGGTCGACGGGTCGGGGCTCGAGCGACTGCCCTACGGGCCGGTCAGCGGGATCGGGATCGGACCGGGCAGCGCCGTGGTGGTCGGGGTCGACCAGAGCCTCCGGCGGGGACCCGCATGGAAGCGCTACCGCGGCGGGACGTCCGCGAAGCTGTGGATCGACCCGACCGGTGACGGGGAATTCGAGCCGTACCTTCGAGAGCTGGGCGGTCAGCTCGAAGACCCGATGTTCGTCGGCGAACGCGTCGCGTTCGTCTCGGACCACGAAGGCTACGGCAACGTGTACTCCGCGCTCGTCGACGGCTCTGACCTGCGGCGCCACAGCGACCACGCGGACTTCTACGCTCGAGCCGCGTCGAGCGACGGACGCGTGGTCGTCTACCAGTGTGCTGGCAGCCTGTACCGGCTCGACGATCTCGCTCGGGACTCGACCCCTGCCCGGATCGCCGTCACGCTCGGCGCGCCGAGGAGCGGGCGAGCGACGCACGTCCTCAGAACCGCCGACGTGCTCGGTGAGCACGCCGTGGACCACGACGGGCGGGCGAGCGCGGTCGAGGTCCGGGGCGAGATCCACTGGCTCACCCACCACAAGGGTCCTGCCCGCCTGCTCGGCGGGGGTGCCGGCGTGCGGGCGCGCTTCCCGCGGGTCGCTGGGAGCGGGGAAGGGGCGAGAGTGGTCTTCGTCACCGACGCGCCAGGAGAGGACGCGCTCGAGGTCTGCCCGGCGCACGGGCCGCTGCCTGCGACACGCACGCGCGTCGGGGCGGGCGAGCTCGGAAGGGTGCTCGACCTCGCTGCCTCCCCCGACGGCGCGCACGCCGCGGTCTCGACCCACGACGGGCGCGTCGTCCTCGTCGGCCTCGACGACGGCTCGCTCCGCCAGCTCTCGTCGTCTGTCCACGGGGATGCGACCGGCCTCTCCTTCTCCCCGGACTCGCGGTTCCTCGCGTGGTCCGAGGCCGGACCCGACCCGCTGCGCCAGGTGAAGCTCGCAGAGGTCGCCACCGGCGACACGGTCGAGGTCACGCCGCTGCGCTTCGTCGACGTCGACCCGGTGTTCAGCATGGACGGCAAGTACCTCGCCTTCCTCTCCGCGAGGACGTTCGACCCCCTCTACGATGCCCACGTCTTCGACCTGTCCTTCGTGGCGGGCGTCCGTCCCTACCTCGTCCCGCTGGCTGCGGCGACGCCGTCGCCCTTCGCCGCCGAGCTCGAAGGGCGGCCCAGGCGCGGCACCGAGCCGGACAGCGACGCCAGCGAGAGGCGCGCGGGGCACCCTGAGGTCGCAAGCGACGCGGGCGCGGGCGACGCGGGCGCGGGCGACGCGGGCGCGGGCGACGCGGGACGCGGCGCGCACGAGCAGCAGGACCAGGACCGTCGACTCCGCGAGTCGGCGGCGGCTCAGGTCGAGATCGATCGAGAGGGACTGGCAGAGCGCGTCGTCCCGTTCCCCGTGGCGGCGGGCAGATACGCAGTGCTGCGGGCCGCCCAGGACGGCCTGCTCTGGCTGTCCGAGCCGCTCGAGGGGGTGGTGGGCGAAGGACGGGCAGGACTCGGCGCGCAGCCGGGTCGGGCGTCGCTGGTCCGCTTCGACCTGGTGCACGGACGCGAGTCGCATCTCGTCGACGCCCTCGACTCTTACGAGGTGAGCGGCGACGGCAAGGCGGTCGTCGTGCGGGACGGCGGCCACCTTCGCGTGGTCCCCGCCGACCATCGCGTGGAGACACCAGCCGACGGCGAGCCGTCGCCCGATGTCGTCGAGGTCGACGTCGGCCGCATCCGGCTCGAGGTCGACCCCGCACGCGAGTGGGCCCAGATGTACGACGAGGCGGCACGGCTCATGCGCGACCACTTCTGGGTCGCCGACATGGCCGGGGTGGACTGGGACGGCGTGGTCGCGCGGTACCGGCCGCTGCTCGAGCGCATCGCGACCCGAGACGACCTCTCCGAGCTCCTCTGGGAGGTCCAGGGCGAGCTCGGCGCGTCCCACGCGTACGAGATGCCCCCGCCACGCCCGGTGGAGGAGGAGCGGCGCCTGGGCCTGCTCGGCGCAGACCTACGACGCGACGAGGAGGGGGCGTGGAGGGTCGCGCGGATCCTGCCGGGAGACTCCTCGGTGCTCAGCGCCCGCGCCCCGTTGCTCGCGCCCGGCACCGGTGTCGTCGCCGGCGACACCATCGTCGCGGTCGACGGCAAACCGGTCGATCCCGTCTTCGGACCGGCGTCCGGGCTCGTCGGCGCGGCGGAGAAGCCGGTGGAGCTCACCGTGCGCAACGCCTCCGGCGCGACCCGCGAAGTCGTCGTCGAGCCGCTCGGCGACGAGCGCCCGCTTCGCTACCAGCGCTGGGTGGCCGAGCGCCGCGAGTACGTGCACGCGGCCTCGAACGAAAGGATCGGG
This sequence comes from Actinomycetes bacterium, assembly GCA_021791145.1. The sequence goes on from JAJYXE010000017.1 coordinate 37,326, forward strand.
TACCTCCACGTCCCCGACATGGTCGGGACGGGTTGGGCGGAGCTCCACCGCGACCTACGCGTCGAAGTCGCCCGGGAGGGCCTGGTCATCGACGTACGAGACAACCGGGGCGGGCACACCTCCGCGCTCGTGCTCGAGACGCTGGGCCGGACGGTGCGCGGCTGGGACGTGGGTCGCCACATCAGTCCGATCACCTATCCGCCGCACGCGCCGCTCGGCCCCCGGGTGCTCGTGGTGAACGAGCAGGCCGGCTCCGACGGCGACATCGTGACGGCCGGGTTCCGCCAACGCGGGCTCGGGCGGGTCGTCGGCACGCGCACGTGGGGAGGCATCATCGGCATCGACAGCCGCTACCACCTCGTCGACGGCACCATCGTCACCCAGCCCCGGTACGCATTCTGGTTCACGGACAGTGGATGGGGCGTGGAGAACCACGGCGTCGACCCTGACACAGAGGTCGCCGTCACCCCGCAGGACTGGGCCGCGGGCCGCGACACGCAGCTCGACCGTGCGATCGCGCTCGTGCTCGAGTCCCTCGCCACCACCCCGGCCGCCACGCCCCCCGACCCGGCGACGCGCCCCTTGCGGACGCCGCCTCTGCTGCCTGCTCGCCCGTAGACCGGCCGCAGGCGGCCCCGGCGCGTCCGCGCGTCGGCGCGAGCTCAGACAGGGGCCCCGGGCATCGCCGCGGCGGGCTCGACCAGGTGCGGCCCGTCGTTGCGGACCGAGCTCACGTCGAGCGAGACGGGATGGTGCACGAGCACGCCGTCGCCCGGCTCGAGGAGCGTCCGGAGGAGATCCCCGTCGTCTGTCTCCGGGTCGAGCCACCGCGCCCAGTCCTCGGGCTCGAGCACGACAGGCTGGCGGTCGTGCACCGGCATGTCCCGGCCCGCCTTGCAGGTGAGGACGGTGGCCGTCAGGCGCCGGTCGTCGCCGCGCGCCCAGTACTCCCACAGGCCGGCGAGCACGACCGGGTCGCCGTCGGCCCGCTCGAAGAAATAGGGCTGCTTGCGCCGCGAGCCGACGACAGGAGCCCACTCGTAGAAGCCGTCCACGGGCACGAGCAGGCGGCGCCGGCGGAAGGCCTCCCGGAACATCGGCCTGGTCGCCACCGACTCGGCGCGGGCGTTGAACGCGCGCCCGCCCGCCCTCGGGTCGTCGAACCAGCCCGGCAGGAGCCCCCAGTCGAACTTCGAGAGCAGGCGTTCGCCGTGGCGCACGCGAGCCCCGAGGAGGGATGCGGTGGGTCCGATGTTCCAACTCGGGTGCCACTCGAGCTCCGGGTCCACGAGCGCGCCGAGGCGTTGCGCGTAGCGGCTCGGGTCGCTCTGTGCGATCCGCCCACACACGGGCTCAGACTACGGCCGGGGCGCTTCGAAGAGGTCGTGGGCCGCCGCGCCGAGCGCGACCAGCAGCTCGCGGTCCCGTTCGTAGCTGAGCAGACGCGAGGCCTCTTTGAGGGCGACCCACCGCAGCTCGTCCACCTCCCGGCCCGGCGCGAACCCCCCCGAGACCGCCTCCATCACCCAGTACGCGACGACCTTGGGCCTGTCCTTGCGGTCTCGGTACTCCGTGTGCCCCACGAAGGGCCCAAGACGGCACCCGAACCCGGTCTCCTCGGCGACCTCGCGGATCGCGCACTCCTCGAACGACTCGCCGGGCTCGAGCTTGCCCTTCGGGAACGACCAGTCCGCCCGCATCGGTCGGTGCACGACCGCGACCTCGATCCCGTCACCAGGGCCCTGGCGGACGATCATCCCGCCTGCGGCGCGCACGAGCGTCTCGGGGGGTCGATCCACCACGCTCGTGCCGACGCGATCCATCGCGCTGCAGCCTACCGGCGGCCGGCGCGCCAGCCGGGCACCCTGGGACACTCAGGGTGCGCGAAGAGCTGCGCAGGGCCCGCTCGGGCAGGTCGGGCGTCCGCAGTAACCTCCGCATCGGATGAGCGACGAAGACCCGGGGGCCCGCGAGCGGAACGACGGCGGCGGGGACGTCGCCGCAAGCGACGGGGAGACGGCCGAGATCGAGTGGCAGTTCGACGCGCTCGACCTGCGACCCGTCGAACGCTGGCTCGCAGCCCTGCCGTCACGGTCGTACCCCGGCGTGCCGACCTTGACGGTCCTCGCGAAGCCGACCCGCCGGCTCGTCGACCGGTACATGGACACCGCGGACTGGCGCCTCGCGCGGGCGGACTTCGTCCTGCGGACCAGACAGCGCGGCCGCGCGGTCGAAGTGACCATGAAGGACACCGGCACGGTGGACCAGGCGGGGCTCAGGAGGCGTCTCGAGCTCACCGAGTCCCTTCCTTCCGGGCTTGGCGCGCTCGGGTCGAGCGGTCCTGTCGGCCGGCGGGTGCGGGCGGTCGCGGGGCGCCGGCCGCTCGTGCAGGTCCTCGAGGTCCGCACGCGCCGCCAGCCCTTCTCGCTCCGGGCCGATGGCGTCGAAGTCGCAGAGGTTGCGATCGACGACACGACGATCGTCGTGGGGGCGGACCAGGCTCCTGCACGGCTGCGACGCGTCGAGGTGGAGGTCGCACACGAGTGGGTCGCCGCCATCTTCCCGGTCGTCGATGACCTCCGGGAGTCGGCGGGGCTCAGTCCCGCGGTGCTCTCGAAGTTCCAAGCGGGACTGCTCGCCGCCGGGGTCTCCGTCCCCGGACCCCCCGAGGTCGGTCCCACCGACGTCAGACCCGACGCCACCCTTGGGGACGTCGCCTACGCGGTGATCCGGCTGCAGCTGCGCGAGCTCCTTGCCAACGAGCCCGGGACGCGGCTGGGAGAGGATCCCGAGAGGCTCCACGACATGCGCGTCGCGACTCGTCGGCTGCGCGCCGCCATGGACCTCTTCTCGAGCGCGCTCCCCTCGCGTGCAGCCGCGATCCGCGAGGAGCTCCGGTGGATCGCCGCGGAGCTCGGCGCCGTGCGCGACCTCGACGTGCAGCTCGAGGGCATGTCGGAGCTGACCGGCTGGTCCGCCGAATGGATCGGGTCAGGGCACGGGACCGCGCTCGCCCACCTGCGGGCGCTCCTCGAAGCCGAGCGTGACGAGGCGCGCGGGAGGCTTCTCGACGCGCTGGAGTCCACTCGTTGGGAGCGGCTCACGTCGGCGCTGGTCGCCTTTGCACGCCAGGGCCCGAGCAGACGCGTCCCCGGCGCCCGCGTCCCGGCGGCCGTCGCGGTCGCTCCACTCCTCGAGTCCGGACATCGGGCCATGCTGGCGGCGGCGAAGCGGGCGCGGCGCTCGCGGACGGCCCAGGACTTCCACCGCGTGCGGATCCGCGGGAAGCGGCTCCGCTACTCGCTCGAGTTCACCACGCCGCTGTACGGCGCGCCCGCGTCGCGTTTCGCCAAGAAGCTCGCCGAGCTCCAAGGCCTTCTTGGCACCGTGCAGGACGCGGAGGTCGCGGCCGTTCGCCTCTTCTCCCTCGTGACCCGGGTCCCGCCGCCCGGGACGACGCTCCCTCCGGCGACCGTGTTCGTCATGGGTGGGCTCGCCGAGCGGTACCGCCAGGAGTCCGCTCGGCTGCGCGCGACGCTGCCGAAGCATTTGAGAGTGTTGCACGCCGACGCGTGGCAGCAGCTCCGGGCCGTTGTGCGCGACGCTGCCCGCGACGCCGCGGCCGCGGCTGTCGGGTCGGCGGCTGTCGGGTCGGCGGCTGTCGGGTCGGACCCTGTCGGGTCGGCCCCTGTCGGGTCGGCCCCTGCTGCGCTCGACGTGGGCCCAGCGGTGCACGACACGACGAAGCGCACGGTGACGTCGGACGACGGCAACGCCACCGGGCTCGGGGCGGTCGCGACGCCGGACCCCTCAGGGCTCGCGCGCTCAGATCCCTGACGTCATCGAGCCAAATAGGCCCCTGACGCACGACGCACCCGCGCGGAGGGACCTCGAGGAGGCCGGCCGGCGCCTTGGAGCCTTCGTGTCGGGCTTGCGGTTCGCCGGGATGACGAGCCGCCGGGCCCGGTCCGGCACCAGAGAGGGAACGGAGGAGATCCCGGAGTCCGGGCCCGGCAGACCGGCGGCTCACCACTTCCTCGGGCGCCCGACCCGCGACGTGGGCGACGCGGCCACGATCCCGAAGAGATGCCGGCGGCTGAGGAGCCTGAGACCGGCGAGCGGCGAGCGGCGAGCGTGGAGCGGCGAGCGGCGAGCGTGGAAGTTGTCGCGACGAGCGAGTGTCGCTCGAGGGTCGGGTGCATCCGGATGCCGGACACCGAGACCCTGTACGACGTGACCGTCTCCGACGCCGTCATGACGAGAGACGTGCCTGCGCCACCGTCTCACCACACCGGAGACCGAGGTCGGCGGCTTCCGTTCCCCCGATCCGTCCTTGCTCCATGGCGGTTCCTCCGTGTCGGCCACCGGGATCGCGCCCGTCGCTCCTCCGTGCCCGTTCGGCTATGAGGCTATGAATGGAACGCCGCTTCGGTGCGGACCTTTCGGTCACGCGCGAGAACTCGAAGCGGCTTTGCAGCGGATCGCCATGTTTCGCCCGGCTGGGAACGGGGGTACTCGCGAGATCCGGCAGGGTGGCGTGACCACCGTACCGGAGGAGAAGAGGGGGAGCCCGTGGCAACGCTCGACGGCGCTGTCGACCTGGCCCGCGACCGCGAGCTCGTGCAGCGGTGCCAGATGGGCGACGAGAGCTCCTTCACGGAGCTCTACGATCGCTATCACCGCCGACTCCACCGGTTCTGCCTGCGCCGGCTGCACTCGCACGACGACGCCGAGGAGGCAGTGCAGGAAGCCTTCGCGCGGGCCTGGCGTGCCCTGCCGAAGTTCGGCGGAGACCGGCGCTTCTACCCGTGGCTGACGGTGATCGCCGGGAACGTCTGCACCGACATGCTCCGGCGCAGTAACCGGATCGTGCCGATGCACGAGATGCCGCGGCGGGCCGTCGAGATCGACGGGGGGGAGGACATCGACGCACACCTGCTCCGGCAGGTCGACCTCGCGATGGCGACGGAGGCTTTCAGCCATCTTTCGGACCGCCACCAGCGAGTGCTCCGGCTCCGTGAGAGCACAGAGTGGTCGGCGCAGCGCATCGCGGAGTCCGAAGGAGTCGCGGTGCCCGCTGTGGACACGCTTCTGTGGCGGGCGCGCCAGGCGTTCAAGCGCGAGTTCACCATGCTCTCGGAGGCCGGCGGTCTCGCGGGGTTGGTCGGCATCGGCGTCGCGGCGCTGCGCCGGGGATTGGCGAGAAGCTGGCTCCGCGTCGCCTCCCACGCACCTGGCCCCCTCCGGGGGCCTGGGGCCCTCGCGGCGACGGTCGCGCTCACCGGAGCGGCGATCGCCGGAGGCGGCGTCGCCCTCGTGGGGGTTGGTCCTGCTCCTCGTCACGCGTCGATCGTGTCCACGCCGTCGACCTCCTCTGTCAAGACCTCCTCTGCCAAGACGTCGTCTGCAGAGATCTCTTTTGTAGAGACCTCTTCTGCCAGCGGCCTCCTCCGCGCTGCGACCGGCACGTCCACGCACCGCAGGCCGGTCGCCGGCGCGCCGGCGAAGGGTGCTGAGGGCTTCAACGGCGGGAGGGGCAGCCAGAAGTCGAAGCGAGCACGCCGAAGCGGCGGCGCGGCGTCGGCGCCTGCAGGCGTGCTGGGCAGCGCGGGATCCGGAAGGTCGGCCGCATCCGCCGTGGCAGGCGCAGGGCTCGGACAGATCGTCTCGGCGGTCGGCGGGCACGCAGGCTCGATCGGGGGCGGCACCTCCTCGACCTCCACGCTGGTCGGGACCGCGAGCACAGCGGCGAGCCGCACGGTCAGGACCGCGAGCACCACATCGACGGGCACGGTGACGACATCGGTGCAGGTACTCACCACATCGACGAGCAGCCTCGGCACCGCGACCACGAGCACCTCTGCGACAACGGGATCCTCAGGCGCAGGCTCCCTCCCCGGCGGCCTCTAGGCTAGGTCGATCGTCTCGCCGTCAGCCGGCCGGTCGTTCCTCGAGGAGGACGCCGTCGCGGTAGAGCAGCTGGCGGCGACGGGTTGCTGGGACCCGGGGTCCGGGCAGCACCAGACCGGTCAGGTTCAGCGGATCGGACGCGGCAAGCCTGAACGAGGCGGTGCTGCGACCGCCGCGGGCCTTGGAGAGCAGCTCCGCGGCTTCTGGGAGTGCGTACTGCTCCCCGGAGAGGCCCGCGACGAAGCGGCCGCCCAGGCAGAGGCCCCTTGCCTCGAGGCGACGCAGCGCCCGGAGCACCTCGCGCCAGGGCAGGCGATAGGACTCGCGGGACCACAGCTCCCATGCGACCACGCCCCAGCGCAGGAGAAGCTGTCCGGCGACCGTCTCGGCGAGCTCGTCGACACGGACCGGGTCGGTGCCGGCGGGGCCGGCGACCGGGCCGGCGGGGCCGGCGACCGAGGTGACGTGGCCGGCGCCCAGGGTGCCGTCCTCGGCCAGTCGAGCGATTTCGGGATCTTGGGGCAACAACGACCAACGCCCCTCACCCACGCCCGACCCCACGGGCGCGCGCCGGCGAGCGAGCCCGAGCCGGTTCGCTGGACGGCTGCGCTGGCGCGCGCGCCAGCGCTGGCGCGCCGACAGGAGCGTCCGTACCGCCGAGAAGGCGTCCGCCGTCACGAGCCCGCGCGCGACCAGGTCCCAGAGCCCCTCGTCGACCTCGGCAGGGAGCCGCCGTGCCGCAGAGGCAAGCTCGGACCTGAAGCACGCCCCGCGGCGCTGGAGCACCTCGAAGACGTCCGCCGCCGGTCCCGTCACCGGCACCGACGGCTCGTCACCGGTCCGTGCCGCTGCAAGCTGCCAGACGAGGTCCTCGCGCACCACGATCGCGAGCGGCGTCGCCGGCGAGGGGACGGCCGAACCCCGCCTGCCCTCCGCACTGGGGAGTCCATGACCGCCGGGAGCGGCATCGGCCGGGGTCCGTGGGGCGGCCGGGGCCTGTGCGGCGGCCGGGGTCCGTGCATCGGCCGGGATCGGCTCGGCCCGCGGGGTGAGCCGGCCCCACGCGACCTCCCCGGCGAGGCAGAGCTCGTCGAGCCACCGCGGGTCGTAGCCCTCGACGCGGGCGGGAAGGATCTCGCCCTCCCAGTCCCCCGCCGGCGCCTCGATCCCCTGAAGCTGGTCGAGGACCGCCAGCAGACCTGCTCGCCCCTCGAGGCGGGTACCGGGCGCCGCGTGCTGCCAGCGCGTGAGGGCCTCCAGGAAGTCGCCGATGCTGGCCGCCTGCACCGCGCGGCGGCGGTGCCCGCGGCTCGCTCGGTAGAGGCGGGCGAGCAGGTGCCGCGCGCACCATCTGCCGTCCGGCAGCTGCAATGCCGCGCCCGACCCCTCGAGCCGGGCCAGCGCCGTGCGCGCCCTGGCCTCGCTCATCGGTGCGCCGCACGGTGCACCTGCCGGAAGCCGGGCGGGGGCGACCAGCTGCGCGACGGTGACTGGGCCAGCGACGTCGAGATGGCCCCGCAGGCACTCGGCGGCCGCCTCGTCGTCATCCGCGATCCCGGTGGCCGGCCGACGCCGCTCCGTCGCGACCCAGTCTCCCTCGACAGCGCTTGCGCGGCCGCTCGCCTCCAGCTGCACGTACCACGCGCGCCACTCCTCGACCGGCCTGCACCGCACCAGCGAGAGGAGGAGGTCGTGGAGCTCGTCCGCGTCCCGCGGCCGGGGCCGGACCTGGTCGAGGACCGCGGAGACGGCCTCCTCGTCGAAGGGCGCGAGCTCGCCGGCGGGGACGGGCACTCCCGTCTCGCCGGTGCCGAGCCCACGGCGCAGCGGCACGGCGCGAGTGCGACGTTCCTCGAGCGGCGCGCCGTCGAGGAACGTGTAGGGACGTCCGGTGAGGATCCCGTGCGCGAGGACCGAGGGTTCCGCCGACTCGACGAGGGCGACCTCGACGGTGCCGGCCTCGAGCGCGCGGAGGAGCTCGACCAGGCCGTCGGCGTCGAGCACCTCGCTCAGGCAGTCGGCGACCGTCTGGCGGACCAGGACGTGGTCGGGGACGGAGATCGGGCCTGGCGCGGTGTTCTCCTGGCACGCGGCGAGCGCCGGCCACGTCGCGGCGAGGAGGTCGTCGGCCTCCATGCGCTGGAGGTGGATCGGTCTCCGCTGGCCACCGCGGGCCCGTGGGACCACCAGCGAGCGGTTGAGGTTCCAACGCCAGCGCACCTGGAGCATGGGGTGAAGGAGGACCGCCTGGACGAGCACCGACTCGGCCGTCCTGCTCGAGACCATCGAGGGGACGTCGGCGAGCGGGAAGCTGTGCTGGGGGCCGAGCGACAGGACGACCGTGTCGTCGTCGGCCGCGGCCTGCAGCTCGAAGTCGAACGTGACGCAGAAGCGCTTCCGAAGTGCGAGGCCAAGCGCGCGGTTGACGCGTCCGCCGAACGGCGAGTGGACCACCAGCTGCATCCCCTCTGCGTCGTCGAAGAAGCGCTCGACGACGAGCCGTCGGTGCGTGGGCAGCGTCCCGAGCGCGCTCCGTCCGGCCTCGAGGTAGCTCACGACCTGGTCCGCGACCGCGTCGGACACGCCCGCGGCCTCGATCACCGCATGCCGGGCCCCGGTCCCGTCGCCACGGGCGAGGAGGACGTCGACCATCTCGCGCAGACGGCCCACCTCCTCGGAGAGCTCCGCCGTGCGGGCCGGAGCCTCGCCGAGCCAGAACGGGACCGTCGGGGCGGCGTCACCCGCGTCCGCGACGCGCACGGTGCCCACCTCGACCTGGCGGACGCGCCAGGAGTGCGTGCCGAGCAGGAAGACGTCGCCGATGTTGGCTTCGACGGCGAAGTCCTCGTGGACCGAGCCGACCGTGACTCCCTCGGGATCGAGGACGACGCGGTAGTCGCCGGTCTCGGGGATCGCGCCGCCCGCGGTGAGCGCAGTCAGCCGAGCGGACCGGCGCGGGCGGAGACGCCCGTGGACCGCGTCGTGGTGCAGGTACGCCCCCCGCCTCCCCCGTCCGGTGACGACTCCCCAGCTCACGAGCTCGACGACCCGATCGAATGTCGCCCGGTCCAACGCTGCGTACGGCGCGGCGGCACGCACCATCTCGAACAGCTCGTCCACGTCGCACTCGCCCGCGGCCGCCACCTCGGCGACCACCTGCTGGGCCAGCACGTCGAGCGGGGCCAGGGGCGGGACGAGCGCGTCGAGACGGCCGGCACGCACCGCGGCCAGGAGCGCGGTGCACTCGACCAGCTCGTCGCGGGTGAGCGGATAGAGGCGGCCTGCCGGGGTGCCCTCCACGCGGTGGTTGGCGCGCCCGACGCGCTGGAGGAAGGTGCCGATCGCCCGTGGCGAGCCGATCTGGCAGACGAGCTCGACGGGACCGACGTCGATCCCGAGCTCGAGGGAGGCCGTGGCCACCAGCGCGCGGAGCTGCCCCGCTCGCAGGCGCGCCTCGACCAGCCGCCGGCGCGCCGCGGAGAGGCTGCCATGGTGCGCGGCCACCTGGAGCCCTTCGCCTGCGACCGTGGACCACCCCTCGGGCCCGCCCGCCCCGGCACCCCCAGCACCCCCGGCACCCCCAGCACCCCCGGCACCCTCAGCACCCCCGGCGTCCTCAGCACCCCCGGCACCCCCGGCACCCCCGGCACCCCCGGCACCATCGACGCCCAAGTCGCCCCCGTCGCCCCCGTCCCACTCGGCGCCCCCGGCGGCGAGGCGCTCGGAGAGCTGGTGCGCGACTCGCTCGGCCATCTTGCGGGTGTTGACGAAGACGAGCGTGGTGCGATGCGCGCGGACGTGCGCCGCGATCGAGTCGAGCACGTCGTCGAACTGCTGGTGGCTCGCAACGGCCTCGAGCTCGGAGGCGGGGAGCGCGATGGCGACGTCCAGGTCGCGCGCGTGCCCGCAGTCGACGATCTCCGGCAGGGGACCGGCGGCGCCGGACAGGAGCCGCGCGACCGTCTCGAGCGGACGCTGCGTCGCCGAGAGACCGATGCGCTGCAGCCGTTGGCCGCACCCCTCACGCTCGACGAGGCGGCGCAGCCGCTCGAGGCTGAGGGCGAGGTGCGCCCCACGCTTGTCGCGGGCGAGCGTGTGGACCTCGTCGACGATCACCGTCCGCACGCCGCCCAGCACCTGACGGGAGGACGCGGCGGTGAGCAGCAGGTACAGCGACTCGGGCGTCGTGACGAGCAGATCGGGCGGCGTGCGGCGGAGCTTCGAGCGCTCGGCTGCAGGGGTGTCGCCGGTCCGCACGGCGACCGTCAGCTGAGGGAGGTCGATGCCGAGCTCGGCTGCGGCCGCTCTCGTCCCCTCGAGGGGGAGCTGCAGGTTCTCGTGGACGTCCGCCGCCAGGGCCCGGAGCGGCGAGACGTAGACGACCTCGGGGCCGGGGTGCCCGGACCCCGCGAGCGGCGTGCCCCCCAGGCGCCTTCGGTAGGCCGCGTCGATCGCGACCATGAACCCGGTCAGCGTCTTGCCGGTGCCGGTGGGCGAGGCGACGAGGACGTCGGCCCCCGACCGGATGAGCGGCCACGCCGCTGCCTGGGGCTCGGTCGGTCCGAGGGGGAAGCGCCTCAGGAACCAGCCCGCCAACGCGGGATGGAAGGCGTCCACCACCGGTGTCGGGTCAGGAGTGCGGAGGGGGGCGGTCATGTGCTCGCAATTCCACCAGCCGGGTGTGACCGCCGCTCGCGCGACGGCGTTCGGCGCAGGCGGGGCCGGGCCACCTGGTGGCGCAACGGCTCCGCGTGCCCTGTCCCGTCCGGCCGGTCCCGCGCCGCCGCGTCGATGCCGCTGTCGAGGACCGCGGCCACCTCCTCGCGGCCTGCGTCGATGAGCTCGGCCGTCCCCGAGAAGTCCCGGTAGTCGGACGAGGGATCCCCGCCGCCGCTGAAGACCGTCACCTCGACGCCCTCGGGGACCATCGCGAGCTCGCGGGCGAAGCGGGCCTGGACCGCGATGAACAAGCCGGTCAGCACCGCCTCGACGGGCCGGCGTGCAGGCCGGGGCCGGTAGTGGAGCGGTCCGCACAGGAGCACGTACACCCGCGTCGCACCCGCGTCGACGGCCCGGCTGATCGGCACGTTGTCCACGACGCCGCCGTCGATGAGCAGCTCGTCGCCGATCCGGACCGGAGGGAACATCGCAGGGATCGCCGCCGACGCGAGGATGGCCTCGACGGCCGGCCCTTCGGAGAGCCAGCGCTCCCGGCCGTCGTGGAGCGAGGTCGCCACGACCTCGATCTCGACGGCGGCGTCCTCGAGCCGCTCGAAGCGGAGCCCCTCTTCGAGGATGCGGCGGAGCCCCGTGTTGGCATGGACCGCCGGCCGCTGCTGGAAGAACGTCCACGGGCCTTGCGCCCGGGTCCTGGGGAAGACCCTGTCACCGGAGAGGGAGCGCCAGATGCGTTGGAGGTGCTCCATGCCGGCCGGCGTGGGCTCTCCCGCGTACGCTGCCGCGTTGACGGCGCCGACCGACGCGCCGTAGACGCAGTCCGCTCGGATCCCACGCGCGACGAGCTCGGTCAGCATCCCCACCTGGACCGCCCCACGGCTCCCGCCGCCGGCGAGCACGAACGCGGTGCGGGGGGGCCCCGGGTCGCGGGGCCTGAGCCGGCGACGGGCGAACCGGTCCCACCACATCTCGGTCTCACGCCGGGGGCGCCGGGGGGCGCCACCGTCATCGAGCCGGTCGCTCACCCTTCCCGGCCCCGGTCCGGCCCGCCGTCGTCCGCGCGACGGCGCCGGGCCCGGGGAGAAGAGGGCGCCGACCCGCCACGCCCGGTCGAAGAGTGCCGAGGCGCGCGGCCGTTCCCCTCGGCGCCGGCGTGCGCCGCTCCGTCGTGCTCGGCGACGGTCCTGCGGCGCAGCCACTCCGCCCTGCCAGCCCGGTCGCGGCGCACCGCCCAACGCAGCGTCACGACCGCCAGCACCACCAACGCCGCGACGAACACGGCGAACACGGCGTAGAAGGCGGCGTCGCTCGTACGGGCTGCGGCGAGCACCACGCCCATGAGGCCCGCGCCTCCAGCGCCTGCGACTCCGGCGCCCGCGCCTCCAGCGCCTGCGACTCCGGCGCCCGCTGCTGCGACGACCACTGCTGCGACGACCACTGCTGGGAGGCTAGGGCCTCCGCAGCGGGCGACGCTGCGAGTCACACCCCCCGGGCAACCTGGTGACGTGACCGTCGCACCCGCCCCTCCCCGTCCATCGGCACCGACGGGCGCGAGCCGAGCAGGTGCGAGCGGCGCCGGCGCGCCGGATCTCCTCGGTCTCCTTCGCTCCCGGAGGACCGCTCGGCCGCCCGTCGATCCGGGACTGGCGGGCGGCCTCCGAGCGTGGCTCGAGGACGGTGCCGCGAGCCCCGTCCTGGTCGGGCGCAACCCGCTCGCGAGCGGCGCGCGGCGCGCGGGTGCTGAGCGGCGCGATCGGGTCGGGACGCCTGGCGCCCCGCTGGTCGTGCTCGACGGTGTCCGCGCCGCTCGAGCGGCAGCGGGGCGCGGCGCAAGCGTCGCGGACCTCCGAGCGTCGCTCGTCACGACGGCGTTCCGGTTGGTGGTCACCGGCTGCGCGCTGGACCAGCCGTTCGAAGACGCGCTGTGCGCGATCTCGGTCACCGCCCGCGGGCCCGAGACCCTCGACGCGCTCGGTCGGCTCCCTGCGCGCGAGCGGTCCGCGCTCCGCTCGTTCGTGCAAGAGCGGGCCGCCGCGATCGCCGCGCAGTGGCGCCCGGTTCCCCCGGCGTGGCTGCCCAGGACCGGCGAGCAGATCCGCGTCCCGCTGGCCGGCGGCGCCGTCATGCTCAGCGCGGCCGCCGACCTCGTGCTCGGCCGGCCCTCGGACAAGACGTCGTCGGTCTGCCTCGTCCGGCTTCACGAGAAGCGAAGCGGGGATGCCACCGAGGCGGCGCGCCGGACGCGACGGGCGCTTGCGCTCGTCGAGACGCTCCGCAGTGGTGCGCCACCGTGGCGCGTCGCCACCTACGACCCCGGTGCGCGACACCTCCTCGTCGAGGACGTCGACGAGGAGCTCATCGCCGCCGCCGTGCACGACGTGCTTCGAGCGATGGAGGACCGGTGAACGAGGGACCTCGGGGTGCGGCGCCCCACCCGGTAGGTCCGAGCGGTCCGAGGCGCCCGAGCGGTCCGAGGGGCCCGAGCGGTCCGAGCGGTCGGCGCGCGGCGCCCCTGCTCCCCGCGGCGACGCCGGTCGAGCGTCTGCCGCGATCCTCGGCGCTCACCGACGCCCTGCTCGGCGTCGGAGGTGAGCCCGGGGGCGGAGGAGGCCGATTGGACGGCCACGCGCTGGTCGCCGTGCGCGAGCATCTCGAGCGCGGGCTGGCTCGAGTCGCGGCGTGCTCGGCGGGGGCCGCCTACGACGGCCGGAGGCCGGGCACCCCCGAGGCGCGCCTCGTCCGCATCGGCCATTTCCAGGTGGCACAGGCGCTCAACGGGCGCTCCCCCCGGGACGCCCGGCCGCCTGGGCCCGGCGGGAGGGCGGGCGCCTTCCGTTGGACCGCCCGCACGGCACGCCGCAGCGTCGGTCTCGCTGCCCTGCGTGCGGGTCTCGACGGGCGAGCGCCGTCGCCGGCCGAGGCGGTCGCGCTCGTGCTCTCGGACCCCGGCGGGCCCTTCGGCGTCGGGCGCGCCGGTCCGGGGTCCTGCGCGGAGTGGATCGGGGCGCTCCCTCCACCTGCCCGTGCCTTGGTCGCCGCCGAGGCGACCGCATGGACGACCAGGCTCTGGACCGGCGTCGACTGGGGCCGCGTCGACGCCGGAGGTCTCGACGTCGGCGGGCCCGAAAGGTGGTGGCGGTGGAGGAGCGGCCCGACGACCCCGACGACCCCGACGACCCCGACGGGGAGCGCCATGCCGGCGGTGCGCAACGGCCCGGATCCCTGGGAGGTCGCCCTGCGAGGACGCGCCGACGTGCGGGCTGCCCCTGCGCCCCGGAGCCAGTGGCCGTCGACGGGTGCGCACCTGATCGTGCTCGACGGGGAGCCCGCCGCCGGCACGCGCCAGGCGCTCCTTCTCAGCGCGCTGGTCGCTGCGCTCTCGGCCGCGGGCTCGGCCGCGGGCTCGGCCGCGGGCTCGGCCACGGGCTCGGCCACGCGCTCGGCGAGCCTCGCTGCTGCGGTGCCCGGGAGGGTCGTCGGCTGGTGGCCGGACTGCGGAAAGGCGTGGGTCCTGCCGGTCGACCAGGGCACGCTCGCCGCCGCGTCGGACGCGGTCGTCGCCACGCTGGGCATGTGGCTCGGGGCGGGCGCGCCCGGAGAGGCGGGCTGCGGCCAGTAGCGTGGCACGGCTCATGCAGGCGAGGAAGGACATCCGCAACGTGGCGATCGTGGCCCACGTCGACCACGGCAAGACCACGCTCGTCGACGCGATGCTCCGCCAGACGGGCGCGTTCGGCGCGCGCCAGGAGATCGTCGACCGGGTCCTGGACTCGGGTGATCTCGAGCGCGAGAAGGGCATCACGATCCTCGCGAAGAACACCGCCGTCCGGTATGGATCGGTGAAGATCAACATCGTCGACACCCCCGGGCACGCCGACTTCGGCGGTGAGGTCGAGCGTGGCCTCACGATGGTTGATGGGGTCCTCCTGCTGGTCGACGCCTCCGAGGGGCCCCTCCCCCAGACCCGCTTCGTGCTGCGCAAGGCGCTCGAGGCCCGCCTCCCCGTGGTGCTGGTCGTGAACAAGGTGGACCGCCCCGACGCCCGGATCGACGAGGTGGTGCACGAGGTCGAGGAGCTCTTCTTGGACCTCGACGCGGACGAGGACCAGATCGGCTTCCCGATCCTCTACGCCAATGCCCGCGCAGGCTGGGCGACCACCCGGCGGGGCGCGCAGGGCGTGGACCTCCGTCCGCTCTTCGACGCGATCGTCGAGCACGTCCCCGCGCCCGTGTATGACCCGGACGCACCGCTGCAGGCTCTCGTCTGCAACCTCGACGCCTCGCCGTACGTCGGTCGTCTGGCGATCTGCCGGATCCACCACGGGACGCTCCGGCGAGGCGCCGTGGTGGCCTGGTGCCGGCTCGACGGGACCGTGGAGCGCGTGAAGGCGACCGAGCTCTACGTCACCGACGCGCTCGAGCGCGTCCCGGCCGAGGAGGCCGGCCCGGGGGAGATCGTCGCGATGGCAGGGATCCCGGAGGTGACCATCGGAGAGACGATCGCCGACGCGGACGACCCCCGCCCGCTCCCGGCGATCACGGTCGACGAGCCCAGCCTCACGATGACGATCGGGATCAACACCTCGCCGCTCGCGGGCGCCGACGGCGGCACGAAGCTCACGGCGCGCTTGGTGAAGGGGAGGCTCGACGCCGAGCTGGTGGGCAACGTGTCACTGCGCGTCGCGCCGACCGCCCGCCCCGACGCGTGGGAGGTGCACGGCCGCGGGGAGCTGCAGCTCGCCGTCCTCGTCGAGACCATGCGCCGTGAGGGATTCGAGCTCACGGTCGGCAAGCCGCAGGTCGTGACGAAGGACATCGACGGCGTGCGATCCGAGCCGATGGAGCGGGTGGCCGTCGACGTCCCCGAGGAGTACGTCGGCGTCGTCACCCAGCTGCTCGCGCTGCGGAGGGGGACGATGCTCCACCTGGTCAATCACGGGACCGGATGGGTCCGTCTCGACTACCGCGTGCCCGCCCGCGGACTCGTCGGCTTCCGCACGGAGTTCCTGACCGAGACGCGGGGCACCGGATTGCTCCATCACGTCTTCGACGGTTGGGCGCCGTGGCAGGGCGAGCTGCGGACCCGCCGCAACGGATCGATGGTCGCCGACCGTCGAGGCTCGACGACGACCTTCGCGCTGATGAACCTCCAAGAGCGCGGCGCCCTCCTGGTCGGGCCCGCGGCCGAGGTCTACGAAGGCATGATCGTCGGCGAGAGCGCGCGTGCCGACGACATGGACGTCAACCCGACCAAGGAGAAGAAGCTGACGAACATGCGCTCCTCCACCGCAGAGGAGCTCGAGCGGCTCACCCCGCCGATGACCCTCTCGCTCGAGCAGGCGCTCGAGTTCATCGCCGAGGACGAGTGCGTCGAGGTGACGCCGAGGACGATACGTCTGCGCAAGGTCGCGCTCGAGGCGTCCGTCCGCGGCCGGCTCCGCGGCCGCGGACGGTCAGGGCACGGCCAGGCACCCTGAGCGCGCCGCGGTAGCCTCCGTGCTGCGCCGGCGGAAGCGCCCCGGGAGGGATGGCAGAGCGGACGAATGCGCGGCTCTTGAAAAGCCGTGGGGCTCCGGTCCCCGTGGGTTCGAATCCCACTCCCTCCGCCGTGTGCCCGACGATCCCTGACCACCCCGTGCCCGACGATCCTGCAGCCGCGGGTGGCGCCGCGGCCGTGACCGACCACCAGGCGATGGGTGAGGCGCTCGACGAGGCGCGCGCCGCGCTGGAGCACGGCGACGTTCCCGTCGGCGCGATCGCGATCGTGGGCGGCGAGGTCGTGGCCCGAGCGCACAACGAGCGCGAGCGCCGCGCCGACCCCACGGCGCATGCCGAGCTGCTGGCACTGCGCGCAGCGGCTGAGGTCCTCGGCTCGTGGCGGCTCGGCGCGGTGACGATGGTGGTCACCCTCGAGCCCTGCCCCATGTGCGCCGGCGGACTGGTCGCCGCAAGGGTCGGCCGTCTCGTCTTCGGCGCGCCCGACCCGCTCGCCGGTGCGTGCGGCACCCTCTACAACATGTGCGCCGACCCACGGCTGAACCACGAGCTTCCCGTGAGACGAGGGGTGCGCGCGGACGAGGCGGCGTCGCTGCTCCGACAGTTCTTCGCCGCCAGGCGAGCCTGAACGGGACCGCCCCCAGGCGTCCCGTGCCTCTCGGGGGAGCCGGTAACCTCTGCGCCGGAGGCGTGCGAGAGCGGCCGAATCGGACGGTCTCGAAAACCGTTGTACCCCCTGGGTACCGTGGGTTCAAATCCCACCGCCTCCGCTCGTGCCAGCGCACGGGGTGCGCCGACGGGCCGCGCCCGGCGCGGGCCCGCCGTGGGCGCGGCCGGCTTTCAGAACCTGCCCTGTCCCACGCAGCCTGAGAACGACCGACCGGCCCGTCCTGGTACGCTCGTTGCGCCGGCCGAACGGGCCGGTTGCCGGCAAGGGGCCGGCGGGGTCTCGTTCGGGTTCCTGTTCGAGTGGGCCTTTCGACGTGACAGGAGCTCGGCTCGGCACCGCTTTGCGGCTGGGGCCGCTCGGGCGCACCGCCATCGCGGACGACGCGACCGGAGGAGCCGCCTGTCACGGCGAAGGCTGCACGCCGTCAGGCCCGGCACCCCCAGCACCCGGGCAACCAACTGCACAGCGGTGCAGAGAATGAGAAAGAGAAGCAACATGCCAATCGGCACCGTGAAGTTCTTCAGCAACGAGAAGGGCTACGGATTCGTGTCTCGCCCCGACGGCGACGACGTGTTCGTCCACTACTCCAACATCGAGGGGAACGGGTTCCGCACCCTCGAGGCTGGCCAGCAGGTGGAGTTCGAGATCGCGCCCGGGCGCAAGGGGGACGAGGCGCGCAACGTCAAGGTGATCTGACCGGCCCCGCCCTCCACCCAAGGCCCGCCGCCGCGGGCCGCTCAGAACCGAGAGGAAGGGGTGACCATGGCACGTCCGCGAACCACCGTCGGAAAGCTCCAGCGGGACCAGGCGAAGCGCGAGAAGGCGAGGGCCAAGCAGGAGGACCGGCTGGCACGTCGTGCCGATCGCGAAGACGGCGACAGGGCCGCCCCTGCGCCCGAGGAGGACCAGACGGCGCTCCTCGAGCAGTTCGCGCGGCTCCATGAGGACCTGGCGGACGGTCGGATCTCGCTCGACGAGTTCGAGTCCCGCCAGGACGATCTTCGCCGGCGGCTGCGCGTGGACTGACCGCCGGGTCGACCCACCCGCGGAACTGCTGGCTGGTCAGCGGCCAGCTTCACCGGCGGCGCCGGAGCCCGTCTCGGCTCCGGCGCCGTCTCGCGTCTCGAGCCAGCGCCTGAGCCCCGCCGCGTTCGAGTGGAAGCCGTTCAGCACCTCGAGCTTCTCCCGATGCTCCGGGGCGACGTGGCTCGTGTCGATGCTGTAGCGCTCCTCGAGCGCCACAGCGATGTCGCGGCCCTCGCGGAACGCCTGCTCCGCGGTCTCCGCCCAGCTCCGCAGCGTCGCCTCCGCCTCTTCGAGCAGCGAATCCGGGTCGTCCAGCAGGCCGTAGTGCGCGAGGGCGATCCCTGAAGGGCGGCGCGCGGCGAACTTGTGCAGGGAATGGAGCGCCTGGCCGAGGTCGAAGTCCGGGGGCGGAGTGGCGGGACGCAGCACCCCCGCGTCCGGGAGCCGCACCCCCACGGCGTCGCCTGCGAAGAGGATGCCGGTCACCGAGTCGTGGAGCCCGAGGTGGTGCTTGGCGTGGCCCGGCGAGTCCACCGCGGTCAGCACCCTTCCGGGTCCGATCCTCACCTCCTCTGTGTCGGCGAGCACGTGCAGGCGTTGCGGTGGCGTCGGCTCGAGGCGGCCGTAGAGGTCGTCGAGCAGGTGTCCGTACACGCGCTCGGCGGATGCGAGGAGCCGGGTCGGGTCAGCGAGATGCCGGGCTCCCTTCTCGTGCACGTAGACCGTCGCGTTCGGGAACGCACGCGCCACGTCGCCCACGCCTCCCGCGTGGTCGAGATGGATGTGAGTGACCGCCACGCCGGCAAGGTCCTCCGGCCCCACGCCGATCCGCTCGAGCGCGGCGAGGAGCGCCGCCACCGACGACCGGCTCCCGGTCTCGACGAGCACGGGGGCGGGCCCCTCCACGAGATAGCCCGCCGTCATCCTCTGCCAGCCGCCGAGCAGCGTGTCGATCTGGACGATCCCGGGCGCGATCGACACCGGCTCTGCAGGCTCACTCCCATCTGCGGGCTCACTCCCACCTGCGGGCTCACTCCGGTGCACGTGCTCGCCGCTCATCGCTCACCTACCTCGATCACGACCTTCACGTCGTCGGGCCGCCGGTCGAGGGCGTCCTTCCACCGCTCGAGCGGCACCGTCCGGCTCACCAGCTGCCCGAGCCACTCCCGATCAGCGCTCGCCAGCGCGGCGGCACCCGCCTCGTAGTGCCGCCGGTTGGCGTTCACCGAGCCGACCACCGACTCGTTCGACAGCACCATCGACCGGTTGAGCGCGCCCTCGTCGACCGAGATCGTACGGCCGCCCGACGAGACACCGGTCAGGCACACCACTCCTCCGGGGCCGATGTGCTCCATCGCATCGAGCACCAGGCTGGACACGCCGGTGCACTCGATCACCACATCGGGCCCGGCCACCGCGTCTCGGATCGCGCCGGTGTGGTAGTGCGCGCCGAGGGCGCGCACCAGGTCCGGCTTCCTGCCGGCGTCCATCTGGTCGATCACATGGACCTCCAGCCCGCGCTGCACTCCGATCAGCGCTGCGAGCAGGCCGATCGGGCCCGCGCCCGTCACCACGGCGGTCGTCGGCGCCCAGTGCGCGCGGCTGCCGATCCTGTCGACCTGTTCCCAGGCCTTGGCCACGACACTCGTCGGCTCGAGCAGCACGCCGAGCATCCCCAGCGAGGGATCGACCCTCACGACGAAGTCCGGCGTGATGCGATAACGCTCGGAGAGATAGCCGTCGTGCTCCTTGATCCCGCGTTCGGTGTACTTCCCGTTCCGGCAGAAGTCCCACTCGCCGACAGCGCAGTTGGCGCACGGCACCGGATCCGGCCGGCGCACGATCCCCACCACGAGGTCTCCCGCCGCGAAGGGCGCTCCCGCAGGGGCCTCGAGGACTCGGCCGAGCGACTCGTGACCGAGCACGAGCCGCTCCCGCCCGGGCGGCGGCCATCCGTACGTTCCCGAGAGGATCTCGAGGTCGGTGCCGCAGATGCCGACGCCGAGGGTCTCGACCACCACCGGCCCGTCGGACTCCGGAGGCTCCTCGACATCCAAGAGCTCAGCGGAGCCCTCCGTGAGCGGTACGACGGTGAGCGCCTTCATGTGGACTTGCCTCTCTCCCTCGCCGTGCTCTGCCTCTTACCCGCCGTGCTCTGCCTCTTACCCGCCGTGCTCTGCCTCTTACCCGCCGTGCTCTGCTGCGTGCCCGCCGTGGCGCCGTCGCCGGCGAGCGGGTCGGCGGGGGGCCCGGGGGGCCCGACCTCGTCATGGTGCGCCGAGCTCAGCGGGTGGCCGCCCCGGGCGGCCAGACGCGCTCCGCCGGACACGCCCCTTCGCAACACGTCGATCGCCCACCTCGCCGACCCGCGCGACCGGTCCGTGCGCGACGCCGACGTCCTGCGCGCGCCGGTGGTCTGGAGCCCGACCTGCGTCGGCTCCTGGCCGCCGACGAGGAACGCGGTGTTGACGAGCGAGACGTGCGAGAAGGCCTGTGGGAAGTTCCCGACCTGGCGCCCCGAGATGTGATCGTACTCTTCGGAGAGCAGCCCCAGGTCGTTGCGCAGTGAGAGCAGGCGTTCGAACATCGCCGTCGCGTCGTCCTTGCGCCCCATGAGGTACAGGCAGTCGGCGAGCCAGAAGGAGCACGCGAGGAAGGCCCCCTCACGGCCGCGCAACCCGTCCACTGTGCCCTGGTCGGTCGTGCGGTACCGGAGGACGAAGCCGTCTTCGACGAGCTCGCGCTCGATCGCCTCGACGGTGCCGACCATGCGGGGGTCCGTCGCCGGCAGGAACCCCGCGCGCGGGATCATGAGCAGGCTCGCGTCCAGGGCGTCGGACCCGTAGTACTGGGTGAACGCGTTCTTCTTCTCGTCGAAGCCCTTCTCGTAGATCTCGCGGCGGATCTCCTCGCGAAGCGCGCGCCAACGCTCGACGGGACCCTCGAGGTCCGGCCAGTCCTCCATGGTCCGCACCGCGCGGTCCACCGCGACCCACGCCATGACCTTGGAGTGGGTGAAGTGGCGCCGCGGCCCGCGCACCTCCCACAGGCCGTCGTCGGGCTCACGCCATCCCTTTTCCAGGAACTCGACGAGCTTGGTCTGGAGGTCCCAGATCGCCCGGCTGTGCACCCCGTCGATCCTCGCCGCCGTGTAGAGCGCCGACATGACCTCGCCGTACACGTCGAGCTGGTACTGGCCAGCCGCCGCGTTCCCAATGCGGACAGGGCGCGATCCCTCGTAGCCGCTGAGCCAGTCGACCTCCCACTCGTCGAGGCGCCGCTCGCCGCCGACGCCGTACATGATCTGGATCTTCGAGACGTCGCCGGCGGTCGCACGCAGCAGCCAGTCGCGCCACGCCATCGCCTCGGAGTCGTAGCCCCCGCGCATGAGCGACTCCAGGGTCAGCGTCGCGTCGCGCAGCCAGCAGTAGCGGTAGTCCCAGTTCCGTTCCCCGCCGACGGCCTCGGGAAGAGAGGTCGTGGCGGCGGCCACGATCCCGCCCGTCGGCTCGTAGGTCAGCGCCTTGAGCGTGATCAGCGAGCGGAGCACGGCGTCTCTGTAGGGCCCCTCGAAGCAGCACGACGCCGACCATGTCCTCCACCACGCCTCGGTCAGCGCGACCGCGTAGTTGGCGTCCGTCGGCCGCGGCGGGGCCTCGTGCGAGGGGTACCAGGTGAGGGAGAACGTCATCTGCTGCCCCTCGTGCAGCGTGAAGTCCGAGACGGTCGTCATCCCCTCGCCGCGCGTCTGCGCCCTCGTCCACAGCGACACGGCGTTGGGCCCGGAGGTGGCGGTGAGGAGACGGTCCTGGCGCGTCACCCAGGGGATCGACTGGCCGTAGTCGAAGCGAAGCGCCAGGTCCATGCGGACCGGGACGGTGCCGGCGACGCACTCCACCACGCGTACGAGCTGGGGACGCTGCTCCCGGATGGGCATGCAGTCCACGACGCGGATGGTCCCGTCCCGAGTCTCCATCTCGGTCTCGAGGACCAGCGTGTCCCCCCGGTACCGCCGGCGCGTCGCCACAACGCTGTCGGGCGCGCCGGCCGGCGCGATCTTCCAGAAGCCGTTCTCCGCGCCGCCGAGCAGCTTTGCAAAGCAGGCGGCTGAGTCGAAGTGCGGCAGGCACAGCCAGTCGATGGAGCCGTCGCGACCCTCGAGCGCCATCGTGTGGAGGTCTCCGATGACCGCGTAGTCCTCGATGCGCTGTGACACGGCCGACATTCTTACCCCGGCCGGCCCACGCGGTCCGGCCGCGGGCGCTCAGCCGCTCGTGCAGGCGCCGGTCGAGACGGCCGAGGTCCGGCGCATCGCCGGGATGACGCGCGCCCGCACCCCGGGAGACGCCAACGCGTACCCGACGCGCGCATAGGCGGTCGAGCGGGAGAAGACGACGCCGACGACCTGGCCCGCCGCGTCGACGAGCGGGCCGCCGGAGTTGCCGGGCTCCACGTTGGCGTCGATCTGGTACACCTGGCGCGTCACTGTCCCCTCGTTGTAGATGTTGCGCCCCTGCGCCGTCAGCTCCTCCGCGACGGCGGCGGGGTCGACGGTGAGCGGGCCGTTCTCGGGATAGCCGACCACCGCGGCCTGGGTGCCGGAGGGGACTGTTGTGGCGTCCAGCGTGAGGGGCCCGCCGAGCGGTGCCGCGGTTCGCAGCACTGCCAGGTCGTATGTCGGGTTGAAGTACACGACGCTCGCGGGGTATTGGCGACCCTGCACGTCGACCGTGGTCGCCGCCTCGCCCGCCACGACGTGCGCGTTCGTCAAGAGCGCCCCGGGGCCGACCACGAACGCGGACCCCTCCTGCACGTAGCCGCACGCCTGCCCGAGCACCTTCACCGTCGACGCACCCGCCTTGCGAGCGACGGCCTGCGCCCATGGCGCGCTCGGGACCGCGACGTGCACCGGCACCGGCTCGAGCTCCGAGAAGACCGGCGGGAACCCCGACCCTCCCAGGAACCCCTGGACCCGGGAGAAGACTGAGGGCAGCGGCGGCATCACCCCGTCGACCGCCCGGACCACGCTCGAACGCTCGATCGCCGAGCTGAGCCAGCTGTAGGGGCTCTGGACGAGCTCGTTCGCCACCAACCAGATCCCGAAGAGCGCGGCGACGAGCGCGACGCCCACCCCCGCCGCGCTGTCGAGCGGGCCGAGGCGGATCCGGCGAGCGGCGACGTTCCCCCAGGTGCCGAGGAGCCTGCCGAGCACCCCGAAGATCATCCCGACGCCCACGACGAGCGCGAGCGCGACCGCCGCCTTCGCCGAGGGGGTGTGGACGGAGGGGGCGACCACGTCGGTGAGGAGCGCCCCGAGCGTCACCCCGACGACGAAGCCCACCAGCGTGAGCACTTGGATCAGGGCACCCACCCGGAGCCCGTGGAACGCGGCGAGGAGCAGGAGGACGACGACCACGATGTCCACCCAGTCCACGTCGCAGGAGGGTACCCAACGCCGGGCCTCCCGGGCACCCGGGCCCGCCTTGGCGCCGGTAGCCTCGGTGGCGATGGAGCCCGCAGCCCACCTCGAGGTGCTCGCCGAACGCGCCCGCGCGCTGGTCGCCGCCACGGCGGGGGCGACCGGCGTCTTGGTGCCGACGTGCCCGGGCTGGACCGTCGCCGAGCTCCTCGTCCACGTCGGCACGGTGTGGGGCTGGGCCGCGGAGGTCGTGGCGACCGGGCTCAGGGCGGACAGAAGAGAGCCCCCTTCGCTCCACTCCGACGAAGGGCTCCGCGCGTGGGCCCAGGGTGAGGCCGACCGGCTCGTGGCCACGCTGGGCGCGGCGGACCCCGACGCTCCCTGCTGGACCTTCGGAGCGCCGCGCGCCATGCGCTTCTGGTTCCGCCGCCAGGCGCTCGAGACCGCCCTGCACGCATGGGACGTCGAGCACGCGGTGGGGATCCCTGCGGTCCTCGACCCGACGGTCGCGGCGGACGGCGTCGACGAGCACCTCACCGTCATCGTGCCCCGCTCGGTGCGGGCCCACCCGGACGGCTGGTCCGGCGAGACCGTCCACCTGCACCGCACCGACGGGGACGGCGAATGGGTCGTGCGGCTCGGTCCCGACGGAGCGGTGGCGACCGAGCGCGCCCATGCCAAGGCCGACCTCGCGCTGCGGGGCCCGGCCGAGTCGCTGTGGCTGTGGTGCGCCAACCGCGCGCCTGCCGACGCGCTGGGCCTCGAGCGCTTCGGGGACGAGGCAGTCGCCGCGCGCTGGCAGAAGGAGATGGCCTTCTGAGGTCGGCTGCCCGGACGCGTCCCTCGTGGGAACGCCTGAGGGCGCCGGACGTGGCGTCGGGGCCGTGACAGGGTTGCGCCACGGCGCCTTTCTCCGCGACGACGCCAGGACCCGGTTCAGCGTCTGGGCACCGCGCGCGCAGCGGGTGGACCTCGTGCTCGGCGACGAGGTGGCCGGTGCCCTCGACCCCACCTCCTGCGGCTACCACGTCGGCGTCTTCGCGGCGCCGGCGGGCACGCGCTACCGCTACCTCCTCGACGGACGGGGCCCCTTCGCCGATCCCGCATCGCGCTCCCAGCCCGACGGAGTGCACGGCCCTTCTGAGGTGGTCGTCCGCCACCTCGCCGACCCGGTGGCGAGCTGGCGTGGCGTCCCCCTCGGCGCCCAGGTGATCTGCGAGGTGCACGTCGGGACCTTCGCAGCGACAGGGACCTTCGACGGCGTCGCCGCCGCCCTCGACCATCTCGCCGGCGCCGGCTACAACGTGATCGAGCTGATGCCCGTCTCGGCCTTCCCGGGGGACAGGAACTGGGGCTACGACGGAGTCTTCCCCTTCGCCGTGCACGTCGCGTACGGTGGGCGACGCGGTCTCGCGCGGTTGTGCGGCGCTGCGCACCGCCGGGGTGTCGCCGTCGTGCTCGACGTCGTCTACAACCACTTCGGGCCCGAGGGCTTCGTCTTCGACGAGTTCGGCCCCTACACCACGGATCGCTACCGGACCCCGTGGGGCGACGCGGTGAACGTCGACGGGGAGGGGAGCGACGAGGTCCGCCGCTTCTTCGTGGAGCACGCCCTGAGCGCCGTGCGCGAGCTCGGTGTCGACGGCTTCCGGCTCGACGCGGTGCACGCGATCACCGACCGCACGGCGTCCCCCTTCGTCGCAGAGCTGGGAGCGGCGGTGCACGCCGAGAGCCGCCGCATCGGGCGGGTGCTCACGGTCGTGGCGGAGAGCCCCGACGACGACCCGCGGCTCCCCTCGGCGCGTTCAGCGGGTGGGATGGGGCTCGACGGCGTGTGGAACGACGACTTCCACCACGCGCTGCGCGTCACGCTCACCGGGCAGTCGGACCGGTACTTCGGGGACTACGACGGAGTGGGGGACTTCGCGTCGGCGTGCACGGACGGCTTCGTGGTCGCCGGCCGCGTCTCCCCGTCACGCGGGCGCCTGCACGGGGCACGGCCCGCCGAGCCGCTCTGCGGCGACCGGCTGGTGGTGTTCGCTCAGAACCACGACCAGATCGGCAACGGCGGCTTCGGGAGACGCCTTGCGGCAGAGCTCCCGCCGGCCGCGCAGTTCCCGGTCGCCGCGGCGGTGCTGTGCTCGGGCTGGGTGCCGCTCAGGTTTATGGGGGAGGAGTACGGAGAGACCGCGCCATTCCACTACTTCACCGACCACCAAGACCCTGCGCTGGCAGCGGCCGTCAGGCGCGGACGCAGCGAGGAGATCGGGGCGTCGGGTCCGAGCGTGCCCGATCCCCAGGACCCCGAGACCTTCTCGGCGTGCCGGCCCGACCGCTCGCTCGCACGCGTGGGCGTCCACCGTGAGCTCCTCGCGTGGCAGCGCCTGCTGCTCGAGCTCCGCCGCGCCGAGCCTGCGCTCGGGAGCCTCGAGCCGGCGCGTTCGGCGTGCTGGTACGACGCGTCGACGAGAAGCTGGGTGCTCCTCCGCCGCGCGGACCGCTTCCTCGGAGGGCGCCCGATCGCCGTCGCAGCCACCATGCGCGACGAGCCTGCGACGCTGCGCCCGGAGCTCCTGGCGGGCTGCCGGCTCGAGGTGCTCGCGGCGCGCGGGGCGCACGACGTGGCCGACGCGCAGGACGTCCCACGGCTCGAGCTCGAGCCCTACGGCGTCCTCATCGCCGCAGTCGTCTCATCCGTCGGCGGTGCACCGCGTGGCAGCGCGACGAGATTCGGACCTTGGGCGCCGCGTCCGGGGGACCCGGGATGCACGGCGCCCGCGCCCCCGGCGGGTGCCCGGTGAGCCTGCCGTGAGCCTCGAGTGAGCCTCAGGCCCGGCATCGGCGCGACGTACCGCCTGCAGCTGCGACCAGACTTCGGGTTCGCCGACGCAGCTGCGACGGTGCCGTACCTCGCACGCCTCGGCATCGACACCCTCTACCTCTCGCCGATCGCCGAGGCGGTGCCCGGCAGCCTCCACGGCTACGACGGCACCGACCCCACGCGTCTTCGCGCCGAGCTCGGCGGGGAGCGCTCATACGACGAGCTGGTCGGCGCGTGCGAGGAGCGCGGGCTCGGCATCTGCGTCGACCACGTCCCCAACCACCTGGCGACGTGGGCCGGTGGCGGATGGTGGCGGGAGCTCCTCGTCGGCGGGCGGACCTCGCCGGTCGCCGACGTCTTCGACATCGACTGGGACGCCGGCGGCGGCAAGGTCGTGCTCCCGCTCCTCGACGTCCCGCTCGCGAGCGCCCTCGCGAACGGCACCGTCGAGCTCGCAGCCCGCGACGGGGAGACGGTCGTGCGCGTCGGAAGCCTCGAGCTCCCGCTGGCGCCGGGCACCGAGGGCCACGACGTCGCCGAGACGCTCGACGCCCAGCACTACCGGCTCGCGGACTGGCACGATCCTGCCGGTCGCAACTACCGGAGGTTCTCCGACATCGACGCCTTGGTCGGGGTCCGGCTCGAGGATCCCGAAGTCCTGGCGCGCACCCACGCCCTCGTGATCGAGCTCGCCCGCGCGAGACGGCTGTCGTCGCTGCGCGTCGACCACGTGGACGGCTTGCGCCGTCCGACCTCGTACCTGAGGTGGCTCGCCCGCGAGACCGGAGTGCCGATCGTCGTCGAGAAGATCCTCAGCAGGGACGAGCGGCTCCGTGCGGACTGGCCGGTCATCGGGACGACGGGCTACGAGACGATCGACGACGTCGGCGGTGTGCTCGTCGACCCTCACGGGCTCGACCGGCTGGTGGACGCAGGGCGTGCGGAAGGCGACGGGCCCGTCGACCCGCTTACCGTGGACACGCGCAGGCTCGTCGCCGACCTGAGCTTTTCAGTCGAGATCGCCCGCGACGCGTCACGCCTCGGCGTGGACCCGACGGGCTTTCGCGACGTGATCACG
Organism: Actinomycetes bacterium; assembly: GCA_021791145.1. The sequence goes on from JAJYXE010000017.1 coordinate 64,423, forward strand.
CGACTAGGGCGTTATCGGACCTACCTCGACACCGTCAAGGGCTCGGTCGACCCCGAGGAGGGCACGCGCCGTGCGCTCTGGCACGAGCTCGACGAGTCCGCAGTATGGCGCTCGCTTCGCGTGGAGCGAGCAGACGGCGCGCGTGAAGGGCAGATCGGCGCGGCGGACCGGGTCGTCGACGGCGCGGCGGACCGGGTCGTCGACGGCGCGGCGGACGAGGTCGTCGACGGCGCGGCGGACGAGGTCGTCGACGCGCTGCTCGAGCCCGACCACCGGGAGACGGCACTCGGGATCCAGCAGCTCACCGTGGCGCTCATGGCGAAGGGGGTCGAGGACACCGCGTGGTACCGGCTGGCCGGCCCGCTCGCCTTCTGCGAGGTCGGCGGGGATCCCGCGCGCCGTCGGCACGACGCGCTTGAGCGCTGGCACGAACGGGCGTCCGCGCGCGTCGCCCGCCGGGTCCACGGGCTCGTGCCAGGGACCACGCACGACACCAAACGTGCACAGGACGTCCGCTGCCGCCTCTACGCACTGTCGGAGATGGCGACCCCCTTTGAAGAGGGGCTCCGCGCCTTGCGCAGGGCGATCGGACTCGATGAGGACGGCGCCGACCTCGCCTTCGAGACGAGGGTGGCCGTCCAGCTCGCGCTCGGTGTGCTCCCGCCTGCAGAGGACGAGTCCTTCCCTGCGTCGTGCGGCGACGCGAAGTGGGCGGGACGCGACGTCGCCAGCCGGTTGGCGGACGCGCTGGTGAAAGGGGCACGCGAGGCAAAGAAGCGTTCGTCGTGGGCGTCGCCCGACGAGTCGTACGAAGCACGCGTGCGCGAGCTCGCAATGGCTCTCCTCGCCGACCGCGGCACGCTGCTCCGCCGCTCGTTCGGCACGGTCCTCGATGAAGCGGTGCGGCTCGGCGCGATCAACTCCCTCTCGGCGGTGGTGCTGCGCCACACGTTTCCGGGGATACCTGACTGCTACCAGGGCGACGAGGCGTGGAACCTCTCGCTCGTCGATCCCGACAACCGCCGGCCCGTCGACTTCGCCCGGCTGGAGGACTGCCTCGAGCGTCTCGGCACCCCTGACCTCGTCGACGTCGGCGAGCTCAGACGCTCCTGGCGCGACGGCCGCGTCAAGCTCCACGTCACCGCGAGCTGCTTGCGGGCCAGGCACGGCGTGGGCGCCGACGCGCTGGCCCCTGAGGCAGCCTACGTACGGCTCGCCGCGTCCGGGCCCGCCTCCGGGTCGGTGCTCGCCTTCGCGCGGCGTGCAGGCTCCCAGTCGGGCCAGGAGAGCTGGGCGGTTGCCGTCGTCACTCGTCTCGGTGGACGACTCGAGGCCGTCGGCGACGATCTCCCCGTCGGACCGTCGTACGAGGGGAGCGAGCTCATGCTCCCAGAGGACGCGCCCCTGCGGTTCATCGACGCGATCTCGGGCCGCCGGGTGGCCGTGCACGACGGGGGGATCGACCTCGCCCAGGCCCTGGCGTCGCTGCCGGTCGCCCTGCTCGTCGCGGGCCCGGCCTCCTGAGCCGCCGCCGGACGTCCAGCGGTCGGGCCTGCCAGAGTTTGCCCGGTGAGCGGTGCCCCGGCGAGCGGTGCCCCGGCGGGCGCGGGAGTGGGAAGCCTCGGTGAGGCGACGCTCGAGCGCGAGCGGCCGAGCGCGCAAGCGGCCCGGTCGGCGAGCCGGCCTCGCCATTCGTTGGCGCGGCGCCCCCAGCGAGTGGCGGTCGGAAGCCTTGTCGTGCTCTCGCTGCTCGTGTACGGCCTGCCAGCGCTCTTCGGACACCCGGTGGTCCCCGGCGACGATCTCATTCAGAACCTGCCGCTTCGCGAGCTCGTCGGAGACGACCTCCGGGCCGGCAGGCTCCCCGTCTTCGACCCGTACATCTGGTCCGGCGCGCCGCTGCTCGCGGGGTGGAACGCCGGTGCTGCCTATCCGTTGACGTGGCTGTTCGCCGTGATGAGCGGCACCGCGGCGTGGACGCTGAACCTCGTCGCCGCTGCAGCGTGCGCGTCCGTCGGCTGTTACGCCTTCCTGCGGGCCTCGGGTCTCGCGGTGGTCCCGAGCTGGGCCGGCGCGATGACCTTCGCCTTTGGCGGCGGCATGGTCGCCCAGGTGTCCCACGTCGGCTTCATCATCGGCATGAGCTGGGTGCCCCTCGCGCTGCTCGCGCTCCTGCGCCTCACGGCGCCCGCCGCATCCACGACGTCGAGCTCGAGGCTGCGTTGGGCCGCCCTCCTCGCAGTGACGGTCGGCATGGTGCTCCTCTCTGGAGAGCCGCGTGCGGTGACCGACGGCGCGGTGGTGCTCGCCATCTACGCAGCGTGGCGCATCCTCGCTGCCCTGAGGGCATCTTGGAGGGCTGGTGCCGTCGCCGCAGGGACGGTGCTCCTCGGCGCCGGAGCCGGGATCGGTCTGGGCGCGGTCCAGATCCTCCCGGGCCTCGCCGCGGTCGCGACCTCCCAGCGCGCCCACCCGGGCGCCTTCCTCTTCGGAGCAGGCTCCCTGCCGGCCCACTGGCTCACGCTCCTCGGGGTACCCGACCTCCTTGGCGGCTCGGGGTCCTTCGGCCAACCCGTCTTCTTCGCGAGGTACAACCTGACCGAGGTCACCGGGTACGTGGGTCTCCTGCCTCTCGTCGCGGCCGTCGCGCTCTTCGCTCGCCTGCGCCGGCACCGGCCCCTCCCACAGTGGCTGGTCTGGGAAGTCGTCGCCCTCGCGGGCATCCTGCTCGCGCTCGGTGACAACACCTTGCTGTGGCACCTCCTCATCCACATCCCTCTGCTCGGCGCCCAGCGTCTCCAGAGCCGGGCGATCCTCATCACGGATCTGGCTCTCGCCGTCCTGCTCGCGTGCTGGCTCGACGGCTGGGTCCCCGGCGCGTCCCCTTCGGCGACGACGAGTGGTGCCGGCGGTGCGAGTGAGCGGGCGCTCGGCGCTCTGCCGCTCGCTGGAGTCATCGGCATCGTCGTGGTGGCGTTCACCGACGGGAGCGGGCTCCTGCGCTGGATGGGTGTGCAGACACAGGCCGCGAGCCATGCGGCGTCACTCCGGCCATGGCTCGTCCCCGCGCTGGCACTGGCCGGGGCGGCCCTCGCGCTCGTGATCACGGGGCCGCGCCTGTCACCGACCCTTCGCAGCACGCTTGCGACGTCGTTCGTCGTGGTGGACCTGCTCGTCTTCAGCCTGACGGCCGTGGTCGCCGTCGGCCGCGCCAGTGCTTCGAGCACTGCTCCGGCACCTTCTCGCCCCGTTCCCTCTTCGCCGGCGGTGGCCGCGGCCCGGTCGCGCTCGCGCTCGGGGGCACAGCGGACGATCGGGATCGCGACAATGCACCTGTCGGGGCGCTTCGCCGTCTACGACCCCGGCCGGCTGTACCCCTCCCAACTGAGGGCCCTCGGAGTTCCGGACGCCAACGCCCTCGCCGGCACCTGGTCCGTGGAAGGCTACGGCTCCATCGTCGACGGCCACTATGCGACGCTCACGGGGGTGCACGGCGTCTCGGGGAGAGGACAGGACGTGTTCTCTCCGCGCGCCGCGGCGGACGGCGTGCTCGACTCGCTCTCGACGCAGGCGGTCCTCGCTCCAGCCCAGTACTTCCGAGTGCCTGTCAAACCGGGAGCGAGTGCCAAAGCGGGAGCAGGCGGGCGAAGCGGGGAACGCGGCCTCTCGCCAGGGCGCACGACGACGTGGTTCCTCGGCGGCCCACTGGCGGTTCGGTCCGCCCACCTGGACATTCGGGTGTCGCCTTCTCCAGGCCGCGGAGCCCGCACCTTGGTGGTGCGCGTCGGCGTGCTCACCCAAGATGGCGCCATCCGCTGGGCGCGCGTCGAGACGTACGAGACCTCGGCAACCGACATCTCGGCGACCGCCGCTCGCGTGCACGCCGTCTGGGTCTCTCCGACCGACGCGGTGGCTCTCCTCGTCGACTCGACGCTACCCGCGAGCGCAGAGCCGCCGATCCTCGTCGACCGTACCGGCAGATCCTACGAGCTCGACGGAACACTGCAGCAGGCGATGTCCGCGCCCCACTGGGAGTACCGGGGCCAGGACGGGCCCTTCGCCGTCTTCTTCGACCAGCGCGCGAAGCCGGCACTGACGCTACGCGCACCACGCGGGGGAAGCCTGCGCGGCGCCTCGGTTCGCCGCTTGACCGGCCCAGAGCTCGAGCCGAGTGCCGCGATCGTCTCGTCGCCGAAAGGGGTGGACGTGGTGCGCGCCGACGCGGCCGTGCCTGGCTGGAGCGCGTCGTGGACCCCAACGCCATCCCGAGGCGCTCCACCGCCGGCTCCCAAAGCCCTGACGGTGCGCCGGCTCGGTGTCGTCCAGGTCGTCCGAGTCCCCGCAGGGCGTGGCGTGCTCACGTGGCGCTACCGGGCGCCCGGGCTGCTCGCCGGAGAGCTCGCGTCCGCAGCGTCGGTCGCGTTGGTGCTCGTACTGTTCGTGGTCGCCGCCCGGCGCGGCCGAGTCAGCCGGACGCGATCGGCCTAGCGCCGGCCCAGCGCCAGCCCAGCGCAGGCCCACCGCCCGGCACAGCGCCCGGCACCCCGATCGGCCTGGCACCCCGATCGGCCTGGCACCCCGAAGGGGAGCTTCGTACAGTGAGGCCGTGGCCAAGGACACGGACTTCGCCTTCCCGCGCGACGACGTCGACGAGCGCGAGCTCTACCTCATCTGGCTCGACTTCCTGCGTGGCGCCGTGCTGCGAAATGTCTCCGGTCTCACCGAAGAGGAGGCGCATCGACGTCCGAGCGGGAAGCTCCTGCCCCTGGCCGGCATCCTCAACCATCTCATCGGCGTCGAGCGCCGCTGGATCGACGGGGGCATGCTCGGCGGGCCGATCGTGCAAGACGAAGAAGAGTTCTTCCCGGGTCCCGAGCTGACTGTCGCGGACGTGACGCGTGCCTACCACGCTCGTGCCCAGCGCACCAACGAGGTTGTCCGTGGAATGCCCCTCGACACGCCCAACGGGCGCCGCGAGGGGACGACGCTGCGTTGGACCCTCCTGCACCTCATCAACGAGACCGCCCGCCACGCGGGGCATGCCGACGCAGTGCGCGAGCTGATCGACGGCTCGACGGGCGAGTGAGCGACCTCGTGCGTCACGGGCTCTTCTTCCCTCCGTTCGGAGAGCTCTCCGATCCCGCCACCGTGCTCCGGATCGGTGAAGCGGCCGAGGGACGAGGATGGGACGGCGTGTTCCTCTGGGACCACATGATCCGGCCGCCGGGGGACCCCCAGGAGATCGCGGACCCCTGGATCCTGCTCGCGGCGGTCGCCGCATCCACGACCACGATCCGGCTCGGCACGATGGTCACCCCGCTGGCGCGCCGGCGCCCGCAGAAATTGGCGCGGGAGACGGTCACCTTGGACCGCCTGTCCCGAGGACGTCTGGTGCTCGGCATCGGACTCGGTACCGACAGCGGTGGCGAGTTCGGGCGCTTCGCCGAGTGCACGGAGGAGCCGGCGCGCGCTGCGATGCTCGACGAGGCCCTCGAGCTGCTCTTCGCCCTGTGGTCGGGCGAGGAGGTCCACCACGAGGGCCCCCACTTCCGCGCCGAAGGGGTCCGGTTCCTCCCGACGCCCTTCCAGCGTCCTCGCATCCCGGTGTGGGGTGCGGCGGTCGGCGACCGACCGCGTCCGGGTCCCCTGCACAGGGCGGCGCGGCTCGACGGGATCTTCCCCGTGCACGCGACGATCGAAGAGTTCCGGGCCATCGTCGAGGAGGTGCGCTCGCTTCGGGGCTCGCTCGATGGTTTCGACGTTGCGGCGGAAGTGGAGCCGGACGCGGAAGGCGCTTCGCTAGACGAGTACGAAGAAGCGGGCGCCACTTGGATCATGCACTCCTTTCCCGTCGACGCGACGGCCGAAGACGTCGCCAACATCGCCGAACGCGGTCCGCTGGCATCCGACGGCGTCCCTCGAAGTTGACGCCGTGCGACGGGCACGAGCCCGCCGCCGGCCGCGCGCCCGACGCGCACAGCGTCTCGAACGGCAACACGCCATCCGGCCTCGGGACGCTCCGAGGCCACCCCCTCGCTAAGGTCGGATCGAGATGAGCTCTGACGCCGAGCAGCAGGTCCTGCACCTCTTCGCAAGGGTCACCGAGGCGCTCGCACGTGCCACGTGGGCATTGCTCTCCGCAGACGTCGAGCTCGGACAGTCCGTGGTCCAAGACGACCGGCAGATCGACGGGCAGGTGGGGTCCATCGAAGAATCGGTCTGGCGAGACCTGGACGAGCGCATCGGCGCCTCTGCGGAGATCCGCCGTCTGGTGCGGCTGCTCTTCGCCCTGTCGGAGCTCGAGAGGAGCGCCGACTTGGCAGAGCACATCGCGCAGCGCGCGGTGCTCGGGCTCGGCGGCGAGATGACCCCGGTCAGCCGGGGCATCGTCCAACGGATGTCCGAGGTGGCCATCGACATGTGGCGCGAGGCTGCCGATGTCTACGCGAACGGCGGTTCGGGGACGCTCGACCTCGGCGAGACAGACGAGGAGCTGGACATCCTGCACGACCGGCTGACCGCCGAAGTCGCGACCGGGTCGATGCAGCCTCCGGTCGCCGCCCAGGTCACTCTTCTCGCGCGTTTCTACGAGCGGTTGGGAGACCACGCGGTCAACCTGAGCCGCAGGCTCGGGGCGCACGACGGGCCTCCCGGCGCCGGGTAGCTCGGTCCGCTCCCTGCCTTTTGGGGGCTTTACTTCTGTCCAGCCTTCTCGTAAGATCTTCGGCTCAGCCGCGAGCAGAGAGCGAGGTGACCACGATGGCAGGCGGATCCAACAAGTGCTTGTCACGTGGTCGCGTCCTGTTGCCGACGAGCTCTCCGGTCGGCAAGCTTCGGACCGGGGTGCGCCTTCGGACCGGGGTGCGCCTTCGGACCGCGGTGCGCCTTCGGACCGCGGTGCGCACGGCGCCGACGTACTGACCACGTCGCCACTCGCGACGTCGGGGCGCCGCTCCGACTAGGTCACGGCGACGTGCCCGGAGACCCGGAGGACTGGCGACGCCCCGAACCTCCGGGGGTCCTTCGTCCCGCGTCGGTCCGAGATCGACCGGCGCCCCACAGGCTGGGCCGAGACTCGACGGACCGGTACTCGACGCAGTCGCCGACGATGCTCCTCTTTCGTCCTCCCGCCCCCTCTTCCTTCCGCACCTTTCACACGGAGCCCCTCGATGAGCACCGACTCGCTGTTCCCCGCATCCTCCACCAGAGACACCCTCGCCTTCTGCTGGCGCCAGGTCGGCCCGTACAAGAGGGGCATGGTCACGGGCTGGATCCTCACCATGACCGCGACCGTGGTCCAATCGGTCGCGGGCCCCCTCATCTTCGCGGCATTGCTGACCCGGGTTGCCCAGCTGCCGCCGCACGCGTCGTTCGGCTCGACCTTCGAGCCGCTCGTCGTCGCGTACGGCCTCACGCTCATCGCCGGAACGCTCTTGTGGCGCTGGGCAGGCTGGGTTGAATGGGGAGCGTCGCTGGGCGCGTTCGCCCATGCATTGGTCCGCGGGTACGAGCATCTCATCAGCCTGAGCCACCGTTGGCACTCGGACCGGCCGGCGGGCGAGGTCATCTCGACCCTCGAGACCTTCTCGTGGGCGTTCGTGGACCTGCTCGACACGCTCAACTGGGGGTTCCTCCGCATCGGCGTGACGGTGCTCTCCGCGATCATCGTGCTCGCCGTCGTGGCCTGGCCCGTCGCCCTGGTGATGGCTGGACTCGTCGTGGTCTTCGCCGTCGTGCTCAAGCGTCGGATGGCTCTTGTGGTCGCGGCAGGGAAGAACTTCTCCGACTCCCACAGCCGCGCGACCGGCGTGCTCGCCGACACCATCTCGAACCTCACGACGATCCGGACGCAGGCGGCGGAACCGCTGGAAGGCCGCCACGTCGAATCTCTCGTCGGCGAGGCCGTCAAGGCGGACCTCCGGGCCCGTCGCATCTTCGCGACGACCCGCCTGCAGATGGAAGGGTCCCTGAGCCTCTTCAGCTGGCTGGCGATTCTCGTCGGCGTCCTCCTCGCGCTGCACCACTCGGCCGCCGCAGGCACGATCTACCTCATCCTCTTCTACGCGACCTCGGTGGTCGCGTCCATGGAGGAATCGTTCGAGCACATTCGCAGCTCGTCGCGAGGCCTCGGCCGGTGCGCCAAATTCGCAGGGATCGCAGCGACGGCGCCCGAGATCGTGGACGAGCCAGGCGCTCCCGCCCTGAAGGTCCGCGAAGGGCGCGTCGACATGTCCCATGTCCGGTTCGCCTACCCGGGTCGTCCGCCTCTCTTCGACGATCTCACACTGACGATCGAGCCGGGCGAGCACGTCGGGCTCGTCGGCTCATCGGGATCCGGAAAGACGACGCTCACGAAGCTCCTGCTGCGCTTCATGGATCTCGACGCCGGAGCCATCGCAATCGACGGACAGGACATCGCCAAGGTGACGCAGGCCTCTCTGCGCAAGCACATCTCGTTCGTCCCGCAGGACCCGCAGATGCTCCACCGCACCATTGCTGAGAACATCTGCTACGGGCTGGAAGGCATGGACCAGCCCGACATGGAGCTCGTCTGCGAGGTGGGGCGTGCCGCCCACGTCGAGGAGTTCGTGCGCCGTCTGCCCGACGGGTACCACACCGTGGTCGGCGAACGGGGCCTCAAGCTCTCCGGCGGTCAGCGCCAGCGCGTCGCGATCGCGCAGGCGATGGCGAAGTCCGCACCGATCCTGATCCTGGACGAGGCCACCTCGGCGCTGGACTCCGAGTCCGAAGTACTGGTGCAAGAGGCGCTGTGGAGGCTCATGTCCGGCGCCACCGCCCTCGTCGTCGCACACCGTCTCGCAACGATCGCTCGCCTCGACAGGATCGTGGTGATCGACGACGGCGAGATCGTTGAGCAGGGGTCCCATCGTGAGCTCCTCTCGCTCGGGGACCACGGCGTCTACGGGAGGCTGTGGCGCCACCAGTCAGGCGGGTTCATCGCCGCGTGAACGGCGTCCCTGCCGTGCGGCTCCTTGGCGCGGCGCCGGCACGGTTGAGGTGTCCCAGGAGGCGTACGCACGCCGAGTTCGATGCCCGTTCAACCGACGGTGCGTGTGCCTGGACGTCTCGCAAGGGTGACCGTCGCAGACTCGTGCTTCCCCGAAGGGGTCACCCAACCGACGTGCACCCGGCTCCCGGGTGCCTTGCGGAGGACATCGATCCGCAGTGTGAGGGCAGAGAGCACCGGGCGTGTCGCGAATTCGGTGATCGTGTCACCCTTGGCGATGCCAGCCCTCGCCGCCGGCGAGGAGGGCACGACCTTCACCACGTAGGCGCCGGCCACGGAGGGGGTCGATGGGGCTGCCGGCGAAGGTGCCGGAGCTGTCCGAGGTGTCGTCGATGTCGGTGCCGGAGCGAAGCCCGAGGGCACGGCGACCTCCACCCCGAGGAAACCCCCCGAGCCCAGGGCCGGCGGGGTGCGGGGGGCGGGGGAGGCCACGCCTCCCCGGGCTGCGACGGGTGCGCTCCCTCCCCAGACGCTGAAGCCGATGCCGAGGCCCAGCGCGACCATCGCGATCGCGCCGAGCACGCCGCCGACGAGGAGCCAGCCGAGGGGGCGCCGAGGAGCCGTCACGGGGGCGGTCGGAATTCCTGCGCCAGCCGGCAAAGCGCCTCCCGGGAAGCCTGGCCCTGCCAGGCCCCAGCCGTACCACGGGGGTGGGCCGCCCCACGAGGCCCCCCCCAGCGGCGTCGACCACCAGGGCCACGGCGGCACGCCGGCTCCCGGGCTCCCCGCAGGAACGGTGCCTTGGGTCGGCGTGCCCTGGGGCGGCGTGCCCTGGGTCGGCGTGCCCTGGGTCGGCGTGCCCTGGGTCGGCGTGCCCTGGGTCGGCGTGCCGAACGGGAGCGTGCCCTCGGAGGGCGTCGCGAACGGGAGCGTGCCCTCGGGGGGCGTCGCGAACGGGAGCGTGCCCTCTACCGGCTCCGACGGCGGACCGGGGGGATCCTGTTGCCGCTCTCGGACAACCGACCCTGTGCTGGTCGGGGCCGGCTCGCGGTTCTTCGCCGATCGGTCTGTCGTACCACTCGTCGATCCACCCGGCGCATCGTCGGCACGGTCTCCGGCGGGCACCTCGGGAACGTCGGGCATCGCTCGCCTCCCGTCTCTTGCGTTCCTTCCTTCCTTGCATTACAGCGCTGCCACGTAAGAAGCTCCGTTGATCAGAGCTAAGGGAATCTAAGAACTTCTGCTGGGGACGCTGAAGGCTCTCGGCCGGGATGCAAGGAGCGGTCCGGTGGCTCGTCCGATCGGCGATTCACCGGAGTCACCGACGACCCGCCCGGGGAGGCACGATGGAGCGATGACCGACACCGAGGCCGACGAGGCCTTCCACACCATCATCGAGCCGTTCAGGATCCACTCCGTCGAGCCGATGCGGATGTCGTCGCGCTCCGAGCGGCTCGAGTGGCTCCGCGCGGCGGGCTTCAACCTGTTCGAGCTCGCTGCCGAGAACGTGATCGTCGACCTGCTCACCGACTCGGGTACCGGGGCGATGTCTGCCGAGCAGTGGGCGGGCATCCAGCGCGGCAACGAGGCGTACGCGGGGGCTCCCTCCTACTTCCGCTTCAAAGAGGCCGTCACCGAGCTCTTCCCCTTCCGCCACGTGCTCCCGACCCACCAGGGGAGAGCCGCGGAGAAGATCCTCTTCAGCGTCGTCGGCGGCCGAGGGAGGGTCGTCCCGAACAACATCCACTTCGACACGACGAGGGCCAACATCGAGTTCACGGGTGCCGAAGCGGTGGACCTGCCCCTCCCCGAGGCTCTCGTGCCTTCCTCCCGCCATCCGTTCAAGGGCAACCTCACAGTCGACGCGCTCGACCGGCTCCTCGCCGAACGCGCTTCCGACGTCCCGCTCGTGATGGTGACGATCACGAGCAACGCGGGCGGGGGCCAGCCGGTGAGCATGGCGAACCTCCGCGCGGTGCGCGATGCGTGCGATCGGCACTCACTGCCGCTGTTCCTCGATGCCTGCCGATTCGCGGAGAACGCCTGGTTCGTGAAGACCCGCGAAGTGGGCTACGCGGGCCACCGCGTCGCAGACATCGTGCGCGAGGCTGCTCGACTGGCCGACGGGATGACCATGTCCGCGAAGAAGGATCCCCTCGCCAACATCGGGGGCTGGCTCGCGATGAACGACGACGGGCTCGCCGAGCAGTGCCGCACCCTGGAGATCCTGACCGAGGGCTTCCCCACCTATGGCGGCCTCGCGGGGCGGGACCTGGAGGCGATCGCGCAAGGCCTCCGCGAGTGCGTCGAGGAGGACTACCTCCGCTACAGGATCCGCTCCGTCGAGTACCTCGGGCAAGCTCTCGAGTCGGCGGGCGTCCCGGTGGTGGTGCCCTTCGGAGGCCACGCCGTCTTTCTCGACGCTGCGGCGCTGCTCCCTCACATCCCGCCGACCCAGTACCCAGGACAGGTGCTCGCTTGCGCCATCTACGAGGAAGGAGGCGTGCGAGCCTGTGAGATCGGCACCGTTATGTTCGGCAGACGGCCAGACGGGACGGAGCAGCCGGCACCGATGGAGCTCGTACGGCTCGCCATCCCCCGACGCACGTACACCCAGAGCCACATCGACTACGTCATCGAGGTGGTGACCCGAGTCGCCGCCCGGGCGGCCACACTGCGGGGGCTCCGGATCGAGTCCGAGCCCCCGCGGCTCCGGCACTTCACGGCTCGTTTCGTCCCGGCGTGAGGCGGAGCCGCGCCCGTCCACGCGGCGCACGGGCGCGGTGACCGTGACGACCCGCCGTGCGCGGCTGCGGTGACAGGACACCTCGAAGAACCGGAGCTCAACGCGGACGACGCGGTTGGTTCCAGGTGCTCGGGCGCGTCAGCCTTCGCTGCCCCACAGTCGATCCGTGAGCCCCGAGGCGCGTGCGACCCGTCGGTCGAGCGCGGCCCTGACCGACTCTTCGGTCCCGGCGACGAGCAGCCGGCGCCTCGCCCGCGTCACCGCCGTGTACAGGAGCTCGCGGGTGAGGATCCTCGACGTCGGCTGCGGCAGCAGGACTGCCACGTCGTCGAACTCCGACCCCTGTGCCTTGTGGATCGTCATCGCGTAGACGGTGTCGACCGCCGACAGCCGTGACGGGCTGACGACGCCCTGCTCGAACACCGCGCCCACACCGGACGGATCGCGGACGACGAGCACACCGGTGTCCCCGTTGAACAACTTCAGGTGGTAGTCGTTCGCCGTCACGATGACCGGCCGTCCCACGTACCAGTCCCCGTCCGCCGAGAAACCCTCGATCTCGTCCACCAGCCACCGCTCGACCTTCGCATTCCACGTCGAGACGCCCACCGGTCCGCGACGATGAGCGCACAGGATGCGCCACGAGCCGAGCGCCACGAGCGCCGCTCCGCCGTCGCGCGCCCGTGCCGCTTCGACCACGCGCGCGCCGGCGGCGCACGCGAGGCGGCGGATCGGGTCGAGCTGCTCGGGCCCGGCTTCGCCGACGTCGATCGGCAGCCACTGCACGCTCGCGTCGTCCGTGCCTGCCGCCAGGACGCGCAACGCGCCGTCGGCGTCACCCGACCTGACCGCCTCCGCAAGATCGGCAAGTGCGCCACTGAAGCGATGGTTCGTCCTCAGCACGACGATCCCGTCTCCGATCGCCGGCCCGTCCGGTCGTACCTGCTCGACCGGGAGCGCCACGCCGCTCGCCGCCACCAGTTGGTCGCGCGACGCTCCACGCATGCGCAGTGCCCTCGACGCCGGACCGACGACGTCCCCGAGCACCGCCCCGGCCTCGACCGACGCAAGCTGCTCGGGGTCGCCGACGAAGACGAGGCGCGCGTCGTGACGGACGGCTTCGACCAGGCGGGCCATCAGCCACAACGAGAGCATCGAGGTCTCGTCGACGACCACGACGTCGTGGGGGAGGCGGTTGCGGCGGTGGTAGCGGAAGCGGCTCGAGCTGCCCGGTCTCGGGCGAAGCAGGCGGTGGACGGTCGAGGCCTCTAGCGCGCGCAGTTGCTCCTGCACCGAAGGAGCGACGTCGAGGAGCATCGCGGCGGCGCGCACGGCTTCCTGCATGCGGTTCGCCGCCTTGCCCGTCGGGGCGGCCAACGCGACGAGCGGGGGCTCCGCCCCGTCGGTCGACGCCTCCTCCGCCAGCAAGCCTACGAGCGTCGCGACCGTCGTCGTCTTCCCGGTCCCCGGCCCGCCCGCGATCACCGCGAGACCCCTCAGCGCCGCGACCGCGACCGCCCAGCGCTGCTCGGGGTCGCCGTCGTCGCCGAGGAAGCGCCGGACCGCCCGGGCGAGCCGACCGGTGTCGACATCACCTCCGACTGCGTTTCCGGCCGACACGGCCGCCCGCGTGAGCAGGTCCGCGGCCACCTCCCGTTCGTCCCGCCAGTAGCGGTCGAGGTACAGCGCCGAACCGACGAGGCGCAGCGGTGCCACCGCTGGATCCTCGTCACCGACCGCGACAAGCGGGCTCGCAGCCACGGCTCGCAGCCACGGCTTTGGATCCGGCCACGGCAGGGCGTCGAGATCGACCTCGTCTTCGATCTCGCCCTCGACGGTCTCGCGCACCGAGCCGAGGTCGGCGCGCACGTGCCCGACGCGCGGCGCGCGCACCGCGAATGCCGCCGCCAACGCCACCAGCTCGCTTTCGTCGGCGCCGAGCCGACCGAGTCTCCGTGCCACGTGGACGTCGGCGGGTGCCAGCACCCCCGCACGGTTGAAAGCAAAGAGCCGGGAGCCCTCCGAGAGCCCCAGCACCACTCCCGAGTCGAGCGTCGTCGTCAAGACCCGACCTCGAACAGCTCCGACATGTCCGTCACGAGTGCGGTCGGCGGCCGCCACGAGAAGACGCCGCACGGGACGCCCCCGACGGCCGGCGTCCGAGGACCCGACATCCCCCGGAGGAACAGGTAGAGCACACCGCCCAGGTGCACCTCGGGGTCGTAGCCGCGCAGTCGCCAGCGCAGGTACCGGTGCAGGGCGACCATGTAGAGGACGGCTTGGAGCGGATAGTGCATCCGCTGCATCTCGGCGTCGAGCGCTGCCGGGCGGTAGTGCCAGCAGGTGAGCTCCTGATCCGCGGCCCCGAGCCAGTTCGTCTTGTAGTCACAGACGAGGTAGCGGGTCGGTGCGCCGTCCGCTCCGCTCGCCAGGGGCGTCCGGAAGACGAGGTCCAGGCTCCCGGTGAGGTACCCGCGCAGGTCCGTCCCGAGCATCGGGTCCCGGAGCCGCTCTCCGTAGCCGCGGAGGGGGCCCTTCGGCTCGTCGGGCTCGTGGATCTCGAACAGGCGCCCGATGTCGCTCGTCGAGACAGCGCCCACGGCTCCCGGCCTGTCCCCGCCGACGACCGGGAGCTCGAAGCCCATCTCGTCGAGGCGGTCGGTCCTCTCGATGGCGCGCAGGCTGATCCCGCCGGCCAGGGGGCCGAGCGGCGTCGTGATCGACGCCCGCAGCGCCGCGACGACCGCGTCGAGGGGACCGAGCGGGAGCGGAGAACTCGACCGTGACGCACCGATTCCCCGGACGATCTCGCCATCGAGGTCGGGCGCGGCGAAGTCGATCTCCTCCAGCACCCGGTGGACGAAGGTGCCCATGCCGGTGCCGCTGGGCAGGTCTGCCCACGCCGAGGGCACCTCGCGCATCGCCGACTCCTCCTCCAGAGCCCCGCCCTTGGCACCGGTGCCACCCGCGAGCTGGCCGCCGGCGACCTCGGCGGGAGTCCCTGCCAGGGGCTCGTCGGTGGTCCCGGGCTCCTCCGGCTCGCTCCCCACCGCCGGTCCGCCGTGGACGCCGGCCGTGATGCCCGAGTACGACGTCCGTCGCCACGAGAGGTCGAGCGAGCGCTCGAAGGCTGCGACGTCGAGCGGCCCGACCTCCCAGTCCGCCCAGCCCCTCCAGCTTCCGTCGGCGACCCCTCCCGTCGCGGTCTCTACACTGACCAATCCGCCGGACGCCGAGGCGATCCGCTCGAAGTGGCGGCGCATCTCGGCGTCGCCGGGCATGCGCGGTGAGCTCGTCGCCACGTTGCCGTCTTCGTCACGCACCGTGAGCAAGCGCCCGATCGGCGAGTGGTTGGCGTCCTTCACGCGGATCCACCAGAGGGTGACCTGGTGCCTCGCCCGGGTGACCGCGACGTACAGCTCCCGCAGCGCCTCGCCGCGCTCCTCGTCGCGCTGGAGCGCGAAGTGCCGGCCGTAGTCGTCGTCGCCGTCCTGTCCGGCGACGTCCAGCTTGCGCCGCATCCCGTCTTGGGGATCGTGGAAGACGACCGGACGGTCCTTGCGCGAGGAGACCTCGTCCCAGAGGAAGGGGCAGTAGACGACCGGGAACTCGAGCCCCTTGGAGCGGTGGAGCGTCAGGATCTGCACGGCGTCCGCATCCGAGTCGATCCACCGGCTCCGCTCCTCTGCCTCGGCTCCCTCGCCTCCGGTCGTCGCCTCGCCGATCTTGCGTGCGAGCCACGCCCGCAGTGCGGGGGGCCCGTGGTGGCCCTGTGACGCCTCGGCGTGCAGCAGCCGAGCGATGTGGCCGAGGTCCGTGAGCCGGCGCTCGCCGTCGCGCTCGCGGAGCACACGGCCCGGGACACCTTCGCCGGCGAGCACCGTGCGGAAGAGGGAGGCGACTCCGCGCTGGCGCAGGGTCTCGCCCCAGCGGTGCAGCCGGGAGTGCAGCTCTTCCCACTCGAGCTCGCCGGCGGCAGCGACGTCGTCCGCCGACATCCCGAGGAACGGCGTCAGCGCCACCGCCACCGCGCGCGCCCGGCTCGAGGGCTGCTCCGTCGCTTCGAGCAACGCGAGCCAGTCGTGCGCCGCGGGCGTCGTGAGGACGCTCTCGCTCCCCGAGACGACCGCGGGCACGTCCAGCGCGCGCAGCGCGTCCTTCACGATCCCAGCCTGGCGGTTCGTGCGGACGAGCACCGCGACGTCTCCGGGCACCAGCCGGCGCGTGCCGCGCGCCGCGCCGTCGAGGTCGTAGCTGACAAGCTCCGCGCGAGACTCGAGCAACCGGACGACGTCGGCGGCCACGTCGCCGGCGATGAACTGTACCGCCGCGTCCTTGCGGACGTCCCCGAGGGACGTCGTGGGCAGGCCGCTCTCCTTTGCCGGCACGAGCCGGACCCTGAGCGGTTCATCGACCGGAGCCCCCCGCAGGCCGGGCTGCTCGTGCGACCGAGCCGCACGGACCGGGCGGAACGGGATCTCGGGGTGCCCGAGGCGCACGGGGTCCAGCAGGGCGTCGAGCGCTGCGAGAAGGTCGGCGTCGCTCCGCCAGTTCTCCCCGAGCGTGAACCGCCGGCCCGCCAGACGGGCGGCGTCGAGGTACGAGTAGACGTCGGCACCTCGGAATGCGTAGATCGCCTGCTTCGGGTCGCCGATAAGGACCAGCACCGTCTCGCCCGTCCCGAAGGCCGTGCGCACGACGTCCCACTGGACGGGGTCGGTGTCCTGGAACTCGTCCACGAGGACGACCGAGTACCGGCCGCGCAGGCGCGCGGAGGCCGTCGCACCGCGGTGGGGGTCGCACAGCGTGGCCTTCAGGCGCACGAGAAGGTCGTCGAAGGTGAGGAGGTTGCTCTCCAAGAGGCGACGTTCGACCTCGCGGCGCACGCCCTCGGCGAGCCGCCGGCGCAGTGCAGCCGGGGAACCCTCTGGCTCCGCCACGAGCGGCGTGTCGGGGTTCGTCACGGCCGCCCGGGCGATCTCGACCGCCTGGGCACGGCCGAACGACGGGGCCGTTCCGTGGATGAGCGTCCATCGCACGTACAGGTCGTCGACCACCTGCTCGATGAGGTCCCGAGGGTCCTCGAGCAAGCCCGCCCCGGCTGCGACGTCCCCGTCGACGCCGAGCCCGGCGAGCATGAGCTGGCAGAAGCCATGCGTCGTCGTGATCGTCGCCTCGTCGAAGGCGGTCAGCGCCGAGCCGAGTCGCCCGCGGCGCTCGGCCACCTCCTCTCGCGAGCCGGTGGCGAGGAAGCCGAGCAGCGCGTCGTCGGCGGGCGGTGGCACGCCGCTGTCGAGGCAGCGGGCGAGGCCGCTCTCCGCCGAGACGAGCCGGGCGCGCACCCGGTCACGGAGCTCGCCCGTCGCGCTGCGCGTGAACGTGACGGCGAGGACCTCGGCGATCGGGACCCCCTGGGCGACGAAGCGGGTCACCAGGGCCGCGATCGTGAAGGTCTTCCCCGTGCCCGCGCTCGCCTCGAGGACCGTCACCCCGGGACCCGGCAGCGCGCCGCACACGTCGAACTGCTCGGGCTCAGGCGACGCGTCACCTCCGGCCGAGTGCTCGTCGTCGTGCGGAGCGGCTTTCACGACCGGTAGTCCCGCCGCTCGTAGACGACCACCGGACCCCAGAGCCGCCGGGCGAGACGTCCGAAGCGGGAGCGCTCCTCGCCCCAGCCGGCGCCGGCCTCGTCTGCGCGCGCCGGCTCTTCGAGCACGCGGTCGATCGTCGCTGTGGCCCCGAGGACGAGCACGTGCTCCGCCTCGCTGGCTTCGCCGAATCGGGATGACCACGTCTCGGCGCACGCGGACCTGACGTCCTTGTCCCGGCTCGAAGCGTCGACATACGTCTCGGAGGTCCTGGCGTAGAGGGGGAGGGGCTCGCGCATGCCCCGGTCGTACAGGTCGACGAGCACGGCGAGGAGGGACAGCGAGAGCGCTCGTCGCTCGTCCGCGGTGTGACCCAGCGGCGGGAGCTCGGCGACCGCGATGCGAGGACGCCTCCCCGTCGTTCCGCCGGCGCGTCCGATCGTGACGCCGCTCACCTCCCGCTCGGGATGCGCCGCGCTGAGCGCCAGGAACCGGGCCCATCCACAGAGGCGGTGCTTCGGGCCGAGCTGGGAGTAGACGCAGCGCACGATGCGGTTCCGCGTGGGGCGACCGGCGCCCTCTGACGGGGCCGTCGCGTAGACATCGGGCACCGTTCCGATGAGCAAACGGCCGTCGCCGAGCCGGACGTTCACCTCGACCGAGCTCGGTACGGCGTCCGCTGTCGCGGCCTCGCGCCGGGCGAGGGTCGCGAGCGCTTGGACTGACTCCTCGATCTCGCGCAGCTGGTCGCTCGCAAGGGCGCCGGGCGGGAGGAGGCCCCGGCCCAGCTCGGCGTCTCGTGCCTGCTCCAACGTGGCCCCGGCGAGGAGCCCGGCAAGCATGCGGTCGCCCACGCCCCAGCGCTCGAGAGGGTCGAGCTCCACCGGCAGTTCGTCCTTCACCTGGTTGTTGTCCTCGCCTCCGTACCAGCCGAGCCGCTCCCGAAGGAACGCCCGCACCGGGTGCTCCAGGAAGCGCACGAGCGAGTCGAGCTGGACGACCTGGCTGTCGAGGCGTCCGAGGCGGCGAGACAGGAACGGCCGGCGCGCCAAGGGGGGCTGGGCGTGCGAGCGGGCGCCTGCGAGATCGACCGGGTCGAAGCTCCACGGCTCGTCTCCGGCGGGGCCACCGGCGACGAAGTTGCGCGGGTCGAAGGACTGGAGCGGGTGCTCGATGACGACGTGGTCCTGCGCCCTTGTCCGCGCCGACCCGACGGGTGCCCGAACGGTGCGGTCGACGACGTCGAGCAGCTCTGCGATCGGGACGCAGGGGGGCCGCTCCTGGTTCGTCCGCGGATCCCGGCCCTCGTAGGTGACGATCAGGTGCTCGGTCGCCGCGAGCAACGCGTCAAGCAGGAGCTGGCGGTCCTCAGACCGCGCGTCACGATCGCCGACCCGCGGGTCGGCCACGAGGAGGTCGTCGCCGTCCTGTCCGACGTGGCGCGGGAACGCGCCGTCGTCGAGGCCGAGCAGCCCGACCACCCGGTGCGGGACCGACCGCATCGGCACCAGCGTGCAGATCGTGAGGTCACCCGTGCGGAAGTTGGCCCTCGTGGGGCGCCCCCGGAGCCGGCCCTCGACAAGGGACCGGACCTCTGCGAGGTCGAGAGCCGCCGGCGAAGGCCCGGCGGCCTCCGCGCTCGCACGGGCCGCGACCGCGGAGGCCTCGACCACGTCTGAGAGCACCCAGCGGAGCTGGTCCTGCTGCCACTGCTCATGCGGATCAGCCATCGCGAGGCTTTCGACGGCCGTGGTGAGCACCGCACTCCACTCTCCGATCGTCCGGCGTCCCTGCATCCGCTCGACCGCCCCTCCCAGCCGCTCCATGAATTCGGCGAAGCGGCCGGCGAGGTCCACCGTCCCGCTCGAGACGTCGTCGAGCGGGAGCACCCCGCCGTAGAGACGGTGGTCCTCCTCGGCCATCGCCACCCCGAGCAGCAAGCGGTCGAGTCCCGCGTGCCACGTGTTGTCGTCGACACGCTCGAGACGCCACGGCGTCCGGTGGTCGGCGTCAAGCCCCCAACGGACGCCCGTCGCGACCACCCAGCGCTCGAGCTGGCCGAGCTCGTCCTCGTCGAAGCGGAAGCGGCGCGCGACCGGCTCGCGTCCGGCGAAGTCGAGCACCTCGGAGGCGGACACCCTCCCGGCGGCGAGCTCGAGGAGCTGCGCAGCCACCGAGAGCATCGGGTTGGTCTGGCGGATGGAGCGGTCGGCGAGCCGGACGCGCATCTGGGGTGGACCGGTCCCGGGCTCGACGGGGCCTTCTTGCCCGTAGCCCGTCGCGCGGCCGCTCGAGGCGAACACGGCGCTGATGAGCGGCGCGAACGAGTCGATGTCCGGGCACATCACGATGACGTCCCTCGGTTCGAGCGTGGGGTCGCCGCTGAGCAGGTGGAGGACGGCGTCCCGCATCACTTCCACTTGGCGGAGCCGTCCGTGGCACGAGTGCACCCGGAGGCTGTCGTCGTCGGGGTGGAGCGGCGGGCGGGCATCGGCGTCGCTCGGGGAGCTGGGCGGGCCCCCGGGCCGACGGTTCGCACGAATGTCGGATTGGAGACGCTGGAGGAGCGACATCTCCGTGTCTGAAGACGTGGCAGGCGATCCCCGGTGCTCACCGCCGGCGACGCCCCGCATCTCGAGGACGAGCTGCATCTCCCTCGAGTCACGCCCCCATGAGCGGAGCAGAGGATGAGCGGCAAGTGCGACGGTCGGGTCAGCGCTGCGTCTCAAAGGGTTGGACCCACGGTCGGCAGCTTCGACGGCGTCCCAGAGTGCGCCCGAAGGATGCAGGAGGAAGAGATGGACGTCCCTCCCCCGGCCGATCGCCTCGAGAATGCCCAGATGACCCGCCGGCAGCCCGGTCATCCCGAACAGCGACAGGCGCGGCGGGAGATCGACCAGTGCCGGCTCTTCGGTGAGCCTCGCCGCTGCGATCCCGAGGCGCTCTGCGGGGCTCGGGACGCCGATGCGGCAGCGGAGCCGGCGCCAGAGGCGGGCTTGCCAGTGGGCCTCCCACTCGGGCGTCTCCGGGTCGACCGTGCTCCCGTCGTCTTCGAGCCCTTCTTCGAGCCCTGCCGCCCAGCGTTGGACCATCTCCGGTCGGTGGACCGCGTAGCGGTCGTAGAGATCGGCGAGGTGGCGGACGGTGGCGAACCGCCGCAGCTCGTGGTCCCCGTCAGCGCCGGCGGGCGACCCCGCCCGAAGGTGCGCGACGAGCGGCGCCAGCCAGGGCGTCCCGAGGCTCGCGTCGACCACCTCGAGCAGCGGCCACACCGAGCGATCGGGGGGCCAGGGGTCGCTCTCGGCATCGAACCCGCACGCGGCCGAGGTGGCCGCTTGGACGAGCGATCCTGGGAACGGGAAGGCGATGTTGGCGCAGATCCCGTCGTTGCCGCTGGACGTCCCCAGCCTGTGCGACAACTGCTGGGTCAGCCACCGCTCCACGCCGCGCGTCGGAACCGCGACGACCTCGACGGCCATGGGGTCCTCGAAGCTGTCGAGCAGGAGGTCCCCCAGGGCTCCGGCGAGGACGTCGGCCCGCTCGGCTCGATGGACGACGATCATCGCTCCGAGGTTACAAATCGGCTGGGTCAACAGGTCGAGGCCCGGCGCTAGCGTGAGAGCGGTGGAGCCTCCCGACCAGGCCTCCTACGAGGGGCCGCCAGCCGATCCGGACGATTGGACCGACGAGCAGTGGATCGAGTGGCTCGAGCAGACTGACGCCGCCGCCGAAGGACAAGACGTCCAACGGCCGGTCACCGCGCTCGGTCGTCTCGCCCACTCCTCTCCAGGTTCGGTTCTTGGCCAAGCCATGCTCGGGATGGCGACCGCCCTTTACGGTCGAGAGCAGAGCAAGATCGTCATCGTGGCCGAGGGCAGCTCGCAGCCCGACACGGACAAGCCCTTCGACGTCCACCTCGACCATGAGCATCCCGAGCGGTCCGTCGTCGTGTTCCGGAGCCAGAGACCGCACCGTCGTGCGGGGGAGAGCACCGCAGACCTCTAGTAGGACGAGCGAGCGCACTGGTGCCCCCTCTCGTTCGCCATGAACGGCTCGGCCACGGCTCCTGTGAGACATGCCCCGCGCGCTCTGGGGTGCTCCCAGGTGCGGCGCCTCTTCTGCCCACCCACTTGCATCACGCAACCTAGTCGAGTAGACTGACTTGCGTCATGCAAGTCCAACAAACGGTCCAGTGAGGCCCGTTGTTAGGCCAGCAAAGGAGGGCTCTCGTGGGCGAGAGCGACTTCACCGTGAGCTTCGTCGTCGACCAACCCCCCGAGGCCATCTTCGAGGCCATCAACGACGTCCGAGGCTGGTGGTCAGGCAACGTCGAGGGAGAGACGAACGCGTTGGGTGACACGTTCAGCTATCGCTACGAAGACGTGCACTTCAGTAAGCAGACGATCACCGAGTTCGAGCCGGGTCGGCGTGTCGTGTGGCACGTCGAGGACGCCAGCCTGAGCTTCACGACGGAACCCGACGAATGGGTCGGATCCGACATCATGTTCGAGATCCTGCCGCGGGATGCGGCATACGAGCTTCGCTTCACCCACGTAGGCCTGACCCCGAAGTTGGAGTGCTACGCGGGATGCTCTGGTGCCTGGACGTTCTATGTGGGCGAGTCCCTCCGTGATCTCATCACGTCCGGCGCCGGCAAGCCCAACCCGCGCGAGTGACAGACGCTGAGGCGAGGCCGCCTCGCTCGCACGCCCGGCACAAGGGTCGGCACAAGGGTCGGCGCAACCCACAGGTGTCGGGCCCGCTCGCGACGCACGCATCCGACGCAGTCGAGGACACAGACGCGTGCGTGCCGCGATCGATCGCCTTCTACCGCCGCGGGCAGCGCTGGGTGGACTCGCTGCCGCTTCGAGACCAGCCGTCACTGTGGCAGCACGGCCGATTCCTTGCTGACCTCGAACGGCGCGGTCTCGCGCTCCACGCGGGACCGGTGCACAGGCTCGATGACGTCACCCGGTCGGACCTGATCGGAGTGGCGTCGTTCACGGTCGATGCCGATGCCGCCCGGCTCCTCTTGCGAGACGACCCTGCGCTGATGAGCGAACTTCTCGCGTGCGACGTGGTCGCGTGGTTCGTGACTGGCGCGTGACCCCCTCGGGAAGGGACAGCTGCGGTCGGGTTCCTTGCGTTCGTTGTCTGCGTCAGCGGCCATTCCCCCACCGGGCGATCGAGACCGTCGTGCACGACGTGCCAGGTCGAGCACCCTTGGCCGCCAGTGACGATCGCAGCACCGCAGCGGAGGAGCGCCGTACAGTACGAGCATCGCCATGTCTTGCGCTGACTGTGGATGTCTCGTGGAGGCCGGCGTGCGCGTCTCCACGTGCGACGGCCCGGGCTGCTGCTGCACGGCGCTTCCAACCAGCGACGCTCTCGAAAGGATGGCCGCGCAACTTCGCAGTGCCTTCGACGCTCGGGACATGACGACGTTCGGGGCCCTCCTGGCAGAGGATGCAGTCTGGGGAGACGACGATGCCCCCAACACGTGCCGCAGCCGTGCCGAGGTGGTGGCGACCTTCCAGCGCCTGATCACTGACGGCGTTGGCGGCGAAGTGGCAGACCTGAAGACGGGACCCGCCGGGATCCTGTGCCACCTGCACATTCATTGGCCGGAACCAGGCAGTCGCCGGGGACGCGACGAGGTCTTCCATCTCTACCGGGTGCACGATGGACGGATCGTCGAGATCCGGCCGTACGACGACCGCGAAGCAGCCGAGAACGCTCTCTCGGTCGTCTGAGCGTCACCTCGGAGGCCAGCGATCTGGTCGCGGGTGCGGTTCTCCTCCGAATCGCAACGCTCTGATGACCAGGGAGACCAAGCGCGCTCGGAGGGATTCGAACCCCCAACCTTCTGATCCGTAGTCAGATGCTCTAGTCCGTTGAGCTACGAGCGCATGCTCGGGAGAGCAACCTATTTTATCCGGGCCGGGAGGACCACTCTCGCCGAGCCGCCCCGCACCGGGTGGGGGTCAGCGGGATGTTGGCAGGGACGCGCGCGACACCCGTCACACCCCCAAGTGGCGCTCCTCCCAGAGCTTGATCCCGCCCAGGATCCCTGCCGTGTTGTCGACCAGCGTCACCCTGCCGTCGACGTCGCCGAGCCGCTCGAGGACGACATGCCGGGCATTGCCTCCCCCGATGAAGAGGTGGTCGAAGAAGAAGATCCCGTCGAGGTTGGCGATCGCCTTACCGACCCGCCGGTTCCACCGCTGGTCGCCGATGTCCTTGCGGGTCCGCTCGCCGAGCTGCTCGTTGTACGTCTCCCCCTTCCGGAAGGGTTGGTGCGCGATCTCCAGGTGGGGCAGGAGGGCACCGTCGAGGAAGAGCGCGGTCCCGAAGCCGGTCCCGAGCGTGAGCACGAGCTCGAGCCCCGTCCCGTTCACGACGGCAAGGCCCTGCACGTCTGCGTCGTTGGCAACCCGCGTTGGCTTTCCGGTCATCTTCTCCAGCGCGCCCGCGAGGTCGAAGTGCTGCCAGGCCACCTGGAGCGCGGGATCGACGTCGGTCCCCGGACCGCCTTTCGTGACGAAGTGCGGGGCGCTCAGCACGATCCCGCTGCGCACCATGCCGGGAAAGCCCGCCGACACTCGGTCGGCTTCCGGCAGCTTCGCCACGAGCTTTGCGAGCTTTGTGAGCAAGCCGTGCTCGCCGGAGGGAGGCAGTGGATACGTCGTCGCCGTGCGAACACGCGGGGCGACCATGGTCCCGGACGCGTCGAGGACTGACGCCTTGAGCCCCGTGCCGCCGATGTCGATCGCGAGCGTGTGCGGCCGGTCCGAGGTCTGCGGCCGGTCCGAGGTCTGCGGCCGGTCCGAGGTCTGCGGAGAGTCCTCGCTCGTCACGGGTGCGACTGTAACGCTGGTCTCCCCGTCCACCTGCGCAACCAGCGGGGAACGGGTCGCCACGTCGTGCGGTCCGGCACGGCAAGGCGCGTGCGGTCGCCGGATCGACCCCGTGCAACGAGGTCGGGGTCGGTGAACCACGAACGCAGTCGCAGGCGTACCGGCGGAAGAGCGCCGTAGAGGAGGACCGCATCACCCTTCGGGAGCCGCCGCAGGGTGTCGGGCGGCAGGAGCCGGCGGACCTGCGGGGAGGTCGTGACGGTCCGCTCACCTCTCGCCCCGTGGGTGACCGAGGGGGTCTCGAGCAGTTGATCGCCGGCGAGGTGGCTCGCGAAGTCCAGGGTCCCCGGGTCGGCGATCCCCGGCAGGAACAGCTTCGCCCGGTGGTTGTTCACGACCGTGGCGGCCCGCTCGCCGTAGCGGGCCCGTACCTGGGCGAGGTCCTGCCAGACCGTGACGAGCTGCACTCCATGACCGGCGCAGGTCGCAGCGAGGCCATCGAGCTCCTTCAGCGGTGCGATGTTCGCCGCTTCGTCGAGCACGACGAGCATCGGCGGGTCGAGCGGCCGGCCCGTCCGGGAGGCCGCGGCGAACGCCGCATGGACCACCTGGGAGACCAGTGCGCAGAACACAGCACGCAGGCGTTGCTGATCGTGGGCGGGAGCGCACATGTACAGCGTGTGAGGGCCGCGCGGAAGCTCCGCGGGGTCGATCTCTCCGCCGATCTCTGGGCCGATCTCTCCGCCGACGGGCACCCCGTACGGTGGGGTGTGCTGGTCGGGCCAGCCCTCCCAGCGGCTCTGCGGCTCGGCGAAAGGTTCGAGGACGGTCTCGGCCGTCGTGTACACCGCCGATCGCTGCCGCTCGTCGCGGAGCCACGTGGCCCTCGCTGCCTGGAGCGCGTCGGGCACCCCGGACGCCTGGAGGATGTCGAGCACCTCCTCGGTCTCCTGGGTGTCCACCCATCGCACGACGTCGTGCATCGTGCGACCGTCGACAGCCGCCGCGAAGAGCAGCGGGGCCAGCAGCTTCGCTGCGGTCGCGTACCAGAATTCCCCGTCTGCGCTGGTCCCGTCGCCCCGTGCCACGTCGGTGAGGTCGGAAGCGACCCGGCGCGCCCGTGCCCACGTCCGCGCGGCGGACACCGGGGACCAGGGGCTGCGCGGAAGGCCGGTCGTCCCCGCGGGGTCGAAGCACCACACGGTCCCGAGTCGACGTCGCCACTCGAGGGTGTCGCGGACGAGATCCGTCTTCACGCTCGCGGCAAGGACCGGACCCTCCCATCGGAGGATCGCTGGGATCGCAAGGGAGGTCGTCTTCCCGCTCTGGGTCGGCCCGATGACCGCGACCGACTGCGCGGGTTCCGCCGCGAGGACCTGGTGACGCAAGACTCGGCCCACCTCCTCGCCGAGCACCAGCCGGCCACGTGTTGCACCAGAGGAACGCAGCGACCGCAGGTCGGCGGGACGCGCCCAGCGCGCGCCTTCGGGAAGGCTGCGTGCCCGCCGTGGCCCGCTCACCGGCGGGCGCCGGGCGGCTGGCGCCTTCGGCGCCGCCCTTCGGTGCCCCAAACCACCCGACGCCAGCACCGCGCCGACAGCGCCGGCGGCGAGCAGCACGCTCAGATGGCCGAGGCTCATACCGGCACCGCTGGCCGAGGTGTCGGTCGGTCGAGCGCTCGGGGCCACCCGGGCTGCCCGCCTGGCGCAGGCGCGGGAGGCCTGGCCCGCATCGCCGCATCCGTGTCCACGATCTCCCGTTCCCCTGGGGCGACCACGTGCTGGACCAGAAACGAGCGGCGCCCGACCTTCCACAGCGCGACGCCGCGCCGCAGCTGCGGCACGATGTCCGCTTCGGTGTCCGACAGCGACAGGAGGTCGCGCGCAGCCACCACCTCCCCGGGTGCCTGGCCGTAGACAACCCTCGTCTCGGAGTCCGCCAGGAGCCCGCTCGCGAGCCCGACCTGCTCAGACCCGACCGCCCCGACCGTCTGGAGGTCAGACACGCGGTGCAGCACCGCCACGTTGGCCACCCCGTACGCTCGCGACAGCTTCCAGGACGCCTGGAGCCAGCGCGCGACGCCGAGGTTGGCCAGCACGGCCCACGCCTCGTCGACGACCACGAACACGTGCGCTGCTCCCGCCGACGCCTGTCGGGCGAGAGTCGCTTGGAGCCACGCCGTTGCGCACGCCATGAGGACGCCCAGTGCAGGCGAGTTGTACAGCGCGGAGAGGTCGAGCGCGACGAGGGGGCCGCTGAGATCGAGACCGGGGGTCGTCGGCCCGTCGAACATGCCGCGCAGGTCGCCATGGACCAGGCGGCGCAGTTCGAGCGCGACGTCGCGACCGTCTTCGAGGAGCATCGCACGGTCCGTACGCACGCTCGCCGCGGACTCCCGGCTCGGCTCGAGGAGCGCATCGACGACCTGCGGGAGAGTCGGCACCCCGCGAGAGCAGGATGCCGCGTCGAGCGCGAGATCCGTCGCGGTGCGCTCCCGAGGGTGGAGCGGCCGTCCCAGGCACGCGGACGCGAGCGATGCGAGGACCTCGGCCTGCCGTCGGCCGGCATGCTGGCCCTGCGGGTGCGCCGCGAGGTCGCCGCTCGCGACGCCGTGACCGCCGCGTCCTTCGGCCACGGAGTCCGCGAGATCCGCGAGCTCGATGTCTTCTCTCGTCGGGCCTGGGTCGAGCGGGTTGAGCCGAACCGTCCCGCCAGGCCGCAGCGCGACCGGCTGGACCCCCCACGCCGCCGCCAGGGAGCGGTACTCGCCCTTGGGGTCCACCACCCACGCCCGACGGCCGAACACTGCTTGACGCCACAGGTACGTCTTCACGAACGCGCTCTTGCCGCGACCGATCTGTCCGAAGACGATCATGTTGGGGTTCGAGAGGATCCCGGCCGCATAGAGCTCGAAGGGGTCGTGCACGAAGGACCCGCCGAGGAGGTCGTGCCCGACGAGGACACCTCGGTGCCCCAGGCCGGCCTCGGTGAGGAGCGGATAGGCCGCACCAAGGTGGCGGGTCGTCACCTGGTGGGCAGGGACGCGCGGGCCCGTGCGAGGGTTCAGCATCGTCCCCTGTCTCGCTCCGGTGAAGAGACGGTGCCGATGCGGCTGCGGTCTCGGTCCACGTGACGGAACGGTCGCCCGACGCGGGCTGCCTGACACCCGCCGTGGTCGAGCGTCGCAACGGTACGCGCGACAGTGGGCAGCTGCGATCGCCAATGAACAACTCCGCATCGCAGTGGGCATGCGGCTTCGACATCTCCGCGTGGGGTGGAGCGAGCGCCGAGAGCGCAGATCCTTGCGACCGCCGCCCGAGTAACGGCACCTCGGAGGCAGGGGGTCGGCGCCGTAGTGGGGCGGAAACGTCCGAGCGGTAAGAGGCAGTCGCGAGGTGCGTACCGATTACGGCCGATCTACTTCGAGATGACGATGCACCGCAGCGGCGAGCACGTGGAGGTCGTCTGGTTCCGAGCTGACGACGACGTCGTTGCGGCGAAGGGCTCCTTCAACGACCGTGGCGTCGACGACATCGGCGCGTGCGGCGTTGGCAAGGAGTTCACCCACGCGCCGCGCCTGATCGTCGTCCAGTTCTTCGACATTGCAGCTGCCGAGGAAGCGCGACAGGCGCGCCTGGCGGCGGCTGCCGCGCCACCCTTGGGCCACGACAGGCGCCGGGTCGGTGGGCACCTGGCGTAGCTCGAGCAGGGCTCGATGGCGGGCCCACATCCTGCGCTCGCCGCGCTCTGCTGCCACGAGTGCCCCGGCGTCGTAGGTCACGCCCACTACGCGGTTCTGCGCGACTAGGTCCCGCTTCGCCGGCCGCGGGCAACAGCGTCTCGAGCCCACGCCTCAGCCTCGGCGATCTCGTCTTCGCTGAATGCTCCCTCGTCTCGCTCATACGCGGCAACGGCGGCCAGGCCTGCACACAAGGTGAGCTCCTTTCGCGCCGTGGTGGCCAGCCACCCGCTGTACGTCGTCCCAGCCGCCTTGGCCGCTTCCTCGATGGAGGCATCGAGATCCGGAGGGATGGAGATCGAACGCTTCTTCCGGACAGCCACGTCAGATGTGGTAGCACAGGCGTAGGACAACGTGCCCCCGAACGCCCCGACCGTGCCTGAGAGCCGACCCATTTCGTCATCCCGCCCGACCTGGCGACGTATCCCCGATCGCCGGGTGGGCTAGACGGCCACGACCGTGACGACGTCCTCAAGTCCACCGAAGTCAGCGCCGTTGCGCGTGTAGAGCGGCAAGTCGGCCGCGGCGGCAGTCGCGGCGATCAACAGATCGACCGCTCGTCCGCCCCGCGCTTTTCGACCCGTCGACGCCACTGCTGAGTAGACGCGTCCGTATGCGCGCGCTGCGGCCGTGTCGAACGGGATCGCATCGAACGTCGCCTCGGTCCGCTGCAGGCGATCCTGTCGAACCCCGCGCTCCTTGGCATCAGACGCGACATGGGGTCCTGCCGCCAGCTCGGCAAGAGTCAACGCGCTGATGGCCAGCTCGATCGGCAGTCCTTCTGGATCGAGCCGTTCGAGGTCGAGCACCACCGAGGTGTCGATGAGTCCGCGCGCCGGGCGCTCAGCCACGGGGTTCGGCGTCTTGCGAAGCGACTGCGTCAAGATCCCTTCGGAGAAGCTTGTAGTCGACCTGGGGAGCCCCCCGGAACATGGCCATCGCGGCCTCCGTGCGGACGAACCGACGTCTGCGCAATGGCGTCAGCTCTCCGACCGGCGTGCCGTTGCGCATGACGACGTACGTCTCACCCTCGTCGAGTCCGCGCATGATCTCTCCGCTGTCGTTGCGAAGCTGGCGCTGATTGATCTCCTTCATTCGACCCATCGTAGCACTCGGTGCTACGCATTCGAGTGCCTGACGGCACTCTGACGGTCAGCGCATGCGAGCCGCCTGATGCTTGCCGTGGACGTCAGCAGGTGGGCTGCAAGGTGCGATCGCCGGCCCAGGCCTTGCCTAGGCCTTGACCGCACGGGTCATCGAGCTCGCGGAACTTGCGGACTCCGTGGCCGAAGGACACAGCGGTTGCGGACACGACCCGGCGGTCCGTGAACCTCCGGTGGCAGGAGATGGTCGCCGACGCCTCCGCAAGCGGTGCTCACTCCCCAGTCCGCATCTTCGCCTCTGGCGAAGGAACCGTGAGCAAGGTCGGATTCGGTCGGATTCGGCCGAGCTCACCTCCATCGGCTGAGCTCAGTGGAGGGGGTGGCAGCGACCGGTGCAAGCGGCGCGTCGTACCATGTCGTGAAGTGCAAAGGCCGTCGCCGTGGCAAGGACATGAACCCTCTCAGACCCGCTGACCGTCAGTCCCTGCTTGCCTGGTACGGAGCACGTGGGATGGTGAACGCAGAGGGCACGATCGAAGCCCACAGCGAGGAGGATCGCCAGTTCATCACCCGGGTCCACGCCATGTCCTCGGGACACCGGGCGATCCAGCGTGAGCTGATCGAGCACTACGGCGACGTGGGCGTGCGCGAGCTGGTAGCCGAACTGAACGCCGCGGATTCGGACCCTCCCGTGACGGCCACGGAACCAGCGCCATGACGACACCGGGCGGCCTTCGCAGGGGCCAGCGGATCCGTATGGGCGCTCAGTCCGATCGCCGCGCCTGCGAAGCGCCCGCACCGGCCTACTCGGATGTCAGCGTGCGAGGACGTCGCAGAAGACGAAACCGTCTCGCTGCGTGACCTCTCCGATCGTCACGTCGATCGGAGCGGAGAACCCGGGGCCGTCCCAGACGAAGGTATGGAACTCGCCGTGCTCGCCGCACGGATCGACCACGGAGGGAAGCGACGCCACGAACGCGCCGTCGTAGTCCCGTCCGACGAGCTCCCAGGGCATGCACCGGGGATCGACGCAGGTCACCACCGCACGGATCCCTGCCTCGACGATCTCGCGGGCAACCTCGCCGCTGCGACGTCCCCAGAGCGGGAAGACCGGTGTGACCCCAATGTGGCGAAGGGACCGCTCTCGATAAGCACGCACGTCCTCGAGAAAGAGGTCGCCGAAGACGACCCGGGTGATGCCGTCGGCTGCGGCGACGCGCGTAGCCGCTCCCATCCGCTCCTCGTAGACCGCGTTGGGGCACGGGGCGGGGATCTCGACGACGTGCAGAGGAATGCCGAGGCGATCGGCCTGCGCCTCGAGCAACGACCTCCGCACGGCGTGCATCGCCACACGGTCTGCATGGGCGTTGACGGTCGTGAGGAGGCCCCGCACCTCGAGGGTCGGGTCCAGGCGCACCGTGTGCAGCGCCAGCGCGCTGTCCTTCCCACTGCTCCAGCTCATCCATGCGGGCTCCGGAGGGAGGGTGGCGCAAGACGTCATGCCCTTGGATCGTACGTCGGGTGCCGTGCTAGGCCCCCCATGGGTGGCCGGCTCTCGGCGCTCGACTCGCGCACCGGACCCGTGCAGATCGGCGTACGGTGTCGACGACGCGTCGACGCGAGGAGGTGCGCCGTGTCAGACCCCGGTTCCGCCCCGGGCGGGAACCATCCGAGCCGCCGGGAACGCATGCTGGGCGGTCTCCGGCGCGACGCCGGCGTCGACGCGGGTGTCGGAGAGCGGGCAGCGGACGAGGTCGCTCGGGCGACGAGGGCCGAAGCGCTCGAAGTGGTCCCGACCCGTCTCGAAGGAAGCCGCGCGCTCGTCGGGCACGTGCTCGGGATGCACCGCTCCCTTCCTGCCGGTCATCTGCACGGCCCGCGCGAGGTTCCAGTGCTGCTCTACCTCTTCGCCGACGGTCTCGCGATCCGCCCAACCGATGACGCACCGATGTCGTCCGTGCCCGTCTTGGGACTGCACATGCTCCTGCCTCCGCTCGCCGTCGCGCGCTGGGTCTACAAGGCGGGACGGATCGAGCACGCCAACCTCGACCTCATGAAGGACGCGCAACGCTTCGCCGACTCCCTCGCGACGTGGACCATCGACGACTTCGCGGCAGCTGACGAGAAGCTCGACGTCCACCGCACCACCGAGCTGTCCGGACCGATCCACGTCTACGAGCACCTGGGCTTTGCCCATGTGTGGGTTCCGCCCCACCTGGCTCCAAGTGACGCGGGTGCAGGCGTCGCCGCGGCTGAAGGGACCGCCGCGCGTGCAGGCGCTGCGGCCGCCGAGGAGAGCGCGAGCAAGGCGGCGCCCCGACTGAAGAGCGCGCTCCCGGCGTCGTCAGAGGCATTCGTGAAATTGTGGCAGCTCTTCGCGCTGGTGCAGTGGCCCGAGGGATTGCGAACGGACGTCCCGCACGCACCACCAACACCCTCGCACCCGTAGCTGGGACGATCACGAGAGACCGCGAGCGAGCGGCAGCGTGCACGTGAACGCCTCCTCCTGGGTGCCGTAGAGGCGACGGAGCTCCAAGCGGCACTGCGATGCGGCCTGCTCCGTGGACTCGCAGGCGGCGACGAGCTGCTCTCGTGAGGGGGCGCTCACCGAGACGTACCCGGAGAAGCGGAAGGATCCGTGACCGTCGGCCACCTCCTGCTCCCGCCTTTGGGCGACCTCTGCCTCCCGGGCCCTGCGGGCGGTGGCGAGGAAACCTCCCCTTCGCCGCAGCTCTGCGTCTGCGACGTCCGCGGTGCGTGCCCGCTCCACCTGACGTAGCGCCCGAGTCGGACTGAGCGGCTCCATCACGACCGCGAGCGTCCGGCGTACCGATCCGAGGAGCAGGGGGCCGAGGAACTCGGGACCCACGTCGAGCCGCGGCCACTCGGCGACCCAGTACGTCGCGTGCCAGCCGCCGTCTGCCCGGAGCGCCCCCCACTCGGCTTCGGTGGCGAGGGGCCATGGCCAGGCGACGTTGCACGGCGGACAAGCGCTCGCTCGTAGGGAGTCTCCCCCGATCGCACGTCGAACGAGCGCGGCGATCGCGCGCTCGTCCAAGACACGCTCGACCGGGATGTCCGCACCAGCCAATTGCTGCGCCAGTGATGCGACCTCGCGAGCGAGCAGCGAGCATGCCGCACGAGCGCCACCCCCGAGCGACCGCACCGCCCGCGCGGCGGCGCCGGTCTCACGCAGCTGGACGGCGAGGTGCACCTCGTGCTTGCACGTCTCACCGCCGGCGCGCTGGAGCAGCTCGAGGTACGAGCGCCTCGCCGGCGCCTCCGAGGGGAGGACTCCGCGCTGTGCGAGGTGCGCGTCCACGGCAGCTCCGTCATCGGGGAGCGTCGCGGCCAACCACTGGATCCGGTGCACCATGGAACGCTCCCGGGCAACGGAGCTCAGCACCGACGCCCAGGAGGCGACGCGACGCTCCTTCTCATTGTTCGAGAGCAGGGCGAAACTGTGCCCGAGAAGCTCCATCACGGCGGTATAGGTCCGGGCTCGAGGGTCGTAGACGACGCCGAGCGACGGACTCCCGTCCCTCGCAGTGAAGCCGAAAATCTCCAGGCCGGCAAACACACCCCGGATCGCGCTCCTGCGGGCACGGGGGGCGGTGCCGGGACGGGCGGTGCCGGGACGGGCGGTGCCGGGACGGGCGGTGCCGGGACGGGCGGTGCCGGGACGGGCGGTGCCGGGACAGGGAGCGCCCTCCGGGCCTATGCACTGCCCTGCCTTCTCGACCCCCGCGCGCCACCGGTGCCCTCCAGCCAGTCCCCCCGCTCCCCATCGCACGACGGTCGGCAGCCACTGCTCCGCAGTGCGACCCGCGACGGGCCACCACGCGACCGCGACGCAGCCCGCGACGATCACGACCGAGACGGCGATGACCGGTCCCGTGGGTCGACGATGGAGCAGCGCGATCGCGAGGATCACTCCGAGCGCAACGATCGCGATCTGACCGCCGCGCCATCCCGCGATCAACCCGCGCCGCTCGAGCGGCCCGAAGCGGTATCTGGCTCGTGTCCCGGCCATCTCAGCTTGGATCCGGCGGCTCGTGCAGCGGCTCGTGCAGGGGCTCGTGCAGGGGCCCGGGGGGCGGCTCGTGGGGCGGCTCGTGCAGGGGCCGGTGCAAGGGCGCGTGGGGCGGCCCGTGCAGGGGTCCGTGCAGGGGTCCGTGCAGGGGCTCGTGGCGACGCTCGTACGGGGGCTCCGCGAACGCTCCACTTCCCGCAGGCGCTACAAAGGGGGCCGCATGTGGACCCTCGAAGGTCCCGCCGTCCGAAGGGATCAAGCCTGACTCCCAAGCTCCCCAGTCGTCCTTTCGGCCCGGCTCGAAGCGGCTCAACGGCTCTGTGCCACCCCACAACGGGGAAGCGACCCCGGGGATCACGCCGCCGTACCCGTCGGGCGTGACGTGGTGCGGCTGGTTTCCGGACTCGAGCGCGGCGATCACGCTGTCGGGTGACCCCTCCCACGCCGGGATTGTCCCCTGCGGCACCGTCAGGTCCCCCGAGGGCAGCCACTCGCTCGGCATGGGGCCAAGGGGCAGCGGGAAGCCGCCCTTCGCGTCGTCGGCGCCAAGCACGGCCGGAGCCCACGCCCCGGCGCCAGCTCCTGCCTCACCGGCTACGAGCCCTGCCGCACCGGCCGCCGTGCTGCTCCCCCTGCTCCCCGCCGAGGATTGCGGGCCGCCGGACGGCGACAGGTCCAGCGGCCCGAGCGGTCCGGGCGAGGCGGAGTTGTCGCCCTCTGTCGAGCCGGGGGTGCCGGGATCTGCTGTCGTGCCGGTGCCCGGCACCCCGGGTGTGAACCCCTGGGGGGCTGTTTCTCGATGCGCCCCGTGCTCGCGCGCCTGGCGCAGCGCGAAGCCGACCGCACTGTCGGGCGCCCGCCCCCAGGCATTGCGAACGCGCTGCCGTGCTCCCTCGAGCTGCATCGCGGCGCCGACCTCGGCGAGCGGGATCAGGCGGAGCAACGTGAACGGCGTGAACGCCGCGAGCAGGAGGAGAGCGCCGCCCGCGAGGACGGTCGCAAAGCCCTTCCCAGAGCTCACGGCTCCGACCGCGAGTGAGAGCACCGCGACGACCACGAATTTGGACAGGACGAGCGCCGCCAGCGTCTCGACGAGCCGCCTGCACCAGTGCGAGATCGCGGGCCACACGAGGCTCGCCAAGGCGAGGGGAAGGAACAGCGCAGCCGCGTAGATCGCTGCCGAGCGCACGAGCAGCTCGAGCCACAGCGCGAATGCGCCCGCCACGATCAGCAACGCGCCGATGGTCATGACGAACGTCGGAAGGGGCAGGGGCTGGTGCGACAGCACGTCGCCGATCGACTTGAGCGCCCTGTCCAGCTCACCGCCCGTGCTCTTCGTGACGGTCGCACACAGTGCGTCGGTGACTGCCAGCGAGAGCTGCACCACCTGCACCGCCACCGCCGTCAGCAGACCGGCGAGCGGCAGGTGCACGAGCGCCGCGCGCGCGAGCACCGCTCCGCTCTGGTGGTACAGGGCTTGGACGGCCGCCAGGAAGAGCATCGGCACCGCGACGACACCGGCGATCGCACCCATCACCTGGTAGTGCGCGACGAACCACGATGCACGGACATTCACGGTCGTGGTCGACGAGATCACCCGCCCGAGCGCGCCGAGGAGCCACGCCGCCCCTTGGACGACCCATCCTGAGATCGCGGAGAGGACGCCGGAAGCGACCGAGGAGGACGCGCCGCCGACAGCCCCGCAGACGAGATTGAGCGGGATCGGGCAAGCCACAAGAGGATCACTGCGGAAGCGGGTTGACGATGCCGTGGCCCGTGCTGAAGAAGAAGTTGATGAGGGTCGGAGCCGCCCCGATGAGGAGCGCCGCGACACCTGAGACGAGCACCGCCCGCCTCCCGACATATGACTGCTGGTAATTCTGGGAGTGGGAGCCGACGGCCCAGAGCGCGGCGCCGATCAGGAGCCCGGCGAGGGCGAGCAACAGCGCCCAGCCACCCAAGCCGTCGATGAGGTGGAGCAGCGTCGAGCCGCCGGGAAGTGCGTTGGCTGTCGGCTTGAACCCTGTGATCACGCTCAGCAGGACGCCCCGGCGGCCGCCAGCGACCGCTCCACCTCGCGCTGCTGGAGCGATCCAGCCCGGCATCTCCGCTGCTCCCCTCACGACCATGACGCTCCTCCGGTTGTCGGATATATCTGTGCAGTTTCATATTCTATCATGCTTTGTCATGCTTCATCAAGCTGCTCATCCCCGTTCCTTGTGAGGAACGGTCCGTCGTGAACGGAGGGCTGGCGGAGCACCCCCTGAGCCTTGCCATGTCCGCGCCGGCGGAGTCCGGCTGTCATGCTGAAGGTCGTGGTGACCAGGAACCCGACGAGCATGAGCGCGTGACCGTGGCCCTCTTGTGCCCTGGTGCCGTGCACCTCCGAACCCTCTCGGCCCTCTCCGCTGCGCACACGGAGAACGGGCTCGGACTCGTTGCTTCCCAAGGCCTCCCGGCGACCGAGGTCTACGCGGTCGGCGCGGCGGTCTTCGTGCTGGGCGTCGTCATCGCCCTCTTGATCGGGCGGCACTCAGGGCGGCGCGCCCTGTCCCAGCGACTGACCGCCCTCGGAACTCGTCTCGGCATCGAGACGCCGGACGAGAACGCGAACCTCGAGACGGCCCTCACCTACCTTGAGCAGGTGACCGGTGCGGCGACCGAGGCCGTCGCGGACTCGAGCGCAGACGCGATCCGGCTCCGGCGATCGCTCGACACCTTCCCCCAGGGAGTCGTCCTGTGCGACGAGAACGGCGCGGTCGTGTACCGCAACGCGCGGGCGACCGCGCTGATGACGAGCCGGCAAGGAGACGCACTCGCGGCCCAGGCAGTCACCGAGCTTCTCGAGGACGCGTGGGACACCGGTGCAGCGGAACGGACGCTCGACCTCTACGGACCTCCCCGGCGGACGCTGGCCGTGCGCGCCCGGCTCATCGACGACGGTCGACGGCCACTGGGCGTGATCGCGATCATCGAGGACGTTTCCGAACGGCGGCGGCTCGAAGAGATCCGGCGGGACTTCGTGGCGAACGTGAGCCATGAGCTGAAGACGCCGATGGGGGCGCTCGGACTCTTGGCCGAGACGCTCGTCGCGGAGCCCGATGCCGAGGTGGCCCGGCGCCTGGCGAGCAGGATCCATACGGAGGCGTTCCGCGTGAGCCGCATCATCGACGACCTCTTGGACCTGAGCCGGATCGAGTCCGAGGAGGCGCCTCCGCGCGAGCCCGTTCTGGTCAACCTCGTGATAGCCGAAGCAGTGGAACGGGTGCGTGCGACGGCCGAGCAGCGTCACATCACCATCACCCTGCACGAGACGGAGCCTCCCGTGGTGGTCCGCGGCGACCGGAGACAGCTCGTCTCGGCCATGCACGCGTTGATCGAGAACGCGGTCACCTACTCCTACGACTCGAGCACCGTGGTGGTGGCGGCGACGCTGGCACCCGCCCGCGTCGGGGACCTCGGCGGGCCTCGGGGCGCCGGAGCGAGAAGCTCCGAGCACGCTGCAACCGCTGCAGCGGGGATCACCCGCCCGGCCGGCGCCGACGGCGCCCAGGAGCCCGACTCCCGAGAGGAGCACCCGGCGGGCACGGTGTCCACGCAACCTGCGGGCACGCAACCTGCGGGCTCGGAACCTGCGGGCACGCAACCTGCGGGCCCGCAAGCTGCGAGCTCGGAACCGACGAGCCCGGAACCGGCGGGCTCGGTCTCAACGGAACTGGGGGGCTCGGACCCGGTGAGCTCGCAACCAGCGGGTCCGGTCTCCTCGGAACCGGCGGGCTCGCACCCCGGGGGATCGGTCTCCACGCAACCGGCGGGCCCGGTCGGGGCAAACGGTGAGCGCTCGTCCGTGCATCCGCCGAGGGACACGGTGCGGCTGTCGGTCGCCGACCGCGGCGTCGGGATCCCCGCACGGGATCTCGACCGCATCTTCGAACGCTTCTACCGAGTCGACCACGGGCGCAGCCGGGAGACCGGCGGCACCGGGCTCGGCCTCTCGATCGTGCGGCACGTCGCCAGCAACCACCAGGGGTGGGTGGAGGTGGAGTCGCGTGAGGGCGAGGGCTCCACTTTCACGCTCGTGCTGCCTCTCTACACGGACCGGCACTGACCAGCGCCGGGAACGCACCTCGCCGACGGCCCGGTACCCTTGGCACAGCACGCCATGACGATGACGGACGGCCAACCCATCAAGGTGCTCCTCGCAGAGGACGAGGAGTCGTTCGTCGACGCGCTCGTCGTCGGGCTGGGACGCGAGGGCTTCCAGGTCACCGTGGCGCGCGACGGCTCGGAGGCGCTGCAGCTCTTCGACGAGACGGAGCCCGACGTGGTGCTCCTCGACCTCATGCTTCCCAAGATCTCCGGGATCGACGTGTGCCGCACCATCCGGGGCCGCTCCAACGTGCCCATCATCAT
>JAJYXE010000017.1:101879-107543 GCA_021791145.1 Actinomycetes bacterium
CAAGTCCACCGAGATCGACACGGTGGTCGGCCTCGAGGTCGGCGCGGACGACTACGTCGCGAAGCCCTACCGCCTTCGCGAGCTCGTCGCCCGCATCCGCGCCGTGATGCGACGGGGCACGGGCGCTGCCAACGGCAGCGGCGTCCACGGGAACGAGCGGGGCTCGCGGGAGGCGGGAGGGGTGCGGGTGGACTTCGACACGCGGCGGGTGTTCGCCAGGGGAGAAGAGGTCCATCTCCGGCGAAAGGAGTTCGAGCTGCTTTCCCTCCTCGTGGAGAATGCCGGTCGGGTCCTCACGCGCGACGTGCTCATCGACCGCGTCTGGGGCGCCGACTACATCGGGGACACGAAGACCCTCGACGTGCACGTGAAGCGGCTCCGGTCACGCATCGAGGCGGACCCGTCCCATCCCGTGCTGATCACCACGGTGCGCGGCGTCGGCTACCGCTTCGACACGCCCGGCGCGGACCACCCGCGGGGCTGACGGCCTCACGCGCCCGGCCTGCGGCGTGGGTCAGCGGGGCCGGATCGCCGGCTCCGGCCCCAGCCACGGAGCGAGCACGTCGGGCAGTCGCACGGAGCCGTCCGGCTGCCGCCCCCACTCAAGGAGGGCCGCCCAGACCCGCGGCCACGCGAGCGCGGAGCCGTTCAGCGTGTGGACCAGGACGGGAGGACCGCCTTGCGCGGGTCGGTACCGGACGTTCGCACGCCGCGCCTGGTAGTCCCCGAACCAGCTCACCGAGGAGACCTCGAGCCACCGGTCGGCTCCGGGCGCGTACACCTCGAGGTCGAAGGTCCGCGCGGCCGACGTCCCGAGGTCGCCGGCGCAAAGGTCGATCACCCGGTACGGGAGGCCGAGCTCACGGAGCAGCCCTTCCGCCCGAGAGAGGATGTCCGCGAGGACGGCCGTCGCCTGAAAGGGCGCGGCATAGGCGAACAGCTCCACCTTCTCGAACTCGTGGACGCGCAGGAGCCCTCGCGTATCTCGTCCCGCGGCTCCCGCCTCGCGCCGGAAGCACTCGGTCGCGGCGGTCAGCCGGACAGGAAGGTCGGCCTCGTCGAGGATCTCGCCTCGACGCATCGACGTGAGGGGCACTTCGGCGGTGGGGATCGCCCAGAGGCCGTCGCGCTCGACGTGGTAGGCCTCGTCAACGAACTTGGGGAGATGCCCGGTCGAGGTCATCGTCTCGGTGAGGACGAGGGTCGGCGGCCGGATCTCCTCGTAACCGTCCGCGTGCCGTGACAACGCCCACGAGGTGAGGGCCCGCACCAGCCGCGCCCCGTCCCCCCGGTACAGCGGGAACATCGAGCCCGACAGGCGCGCCCCGGACGCCATGTCGAGCACCCCGAGCGCGCTGCCCAGCTCCCAGTGCGGCACCCGCTGGTGCGCCTCGGGCACAGGCTCAGGCTCGCCCACGTCCACGCCGCGCCACCAGCGGCGCACCTCGACGTTGTCCTCGGGCCCGGCGCCGTCGGGGGCGTCGTCCGCAGGGAGGTTGGGCGCGAGGAGCAGCAGCGCCCGCAGGTCCTTGGCGAGCCGCTCGGACTCCTGGGCCGCGGTCTTCTCCTCCTCGCCGACGCGGCGGCTCTCGTCGGCGAGCATGGCCGCCCGCTCCGCGTCCCCGGCGCGTCTGGCGTCGCCGACCTCACGCGACAGCTCCTTCACCCGTGCACGGAGCGCCTCGTGGCGCGCGAGCGCCGCCCGGTGGTCACGGTCGAGGCGCGCGATGTCTTCCACGTCGTCGGCAGGAAACCCACGTCGCGCGAGCGCGGATCTCACCCGCTCTCGGTCGTCACGGACCAGGCGAATATCGATCATCTGCCGCCGACAGTAGCGTGGCCGTGTGATGCCGGCCGATGGCCCGACAGGGCTCGACGCTCGCGTCCCGCGTGCGGTCGAGTGCTCGGACCTCGTTGTCCGCTACGGATCGCGCACCGCCGTCGACCGCGTCTCGTTCAGCGCGGACCGTGGCGAGGTCTTGTGCATCCTGGGTCCGAACGGGGCCGGCAAGACCTCGACCGTCGAGTGCCTGGAGGGCTACCGGCGCGTGGCATCGGGATCTGTGCGGGTGCTCGGGCTCGACCCCGTCACCGACCACCGCGCACTGGTTCCCCGCATCGGGGTGATGCTCCAGCGCGGGGGTGTCTACCCGATGCTTGCGCCGAGACGGGCGCTGCGGCTCTTCGCGTCGTACTACACGGACCCCGAGGATCCCGAAGCCCTCCTCGACCTGGTCCGGCTGCGGCCGGTTGCAGGCACGCCGTGGCGCCACCTCTCGGGGGGAGAGCAGGCGAGGCTCTCGCTCGCGCTCGCGCTCGTCGGGCAGCCCGAGGTCGTGCTGCTCGACGAGCCGACCGCGGGAGTCGACCCCGAGGGACGTCTCGCCGTGCGGGAGGTCATCGGGGACCTGCGCGACCGCGGCGCCTGCGTCCTCCTCACCACCCATGAGCTCTCCGAGGCGGAGCGGGTGGCGGACCGGGTCCTGATGCTCGTCGGAGGCAAGGTCGTCGCCGAGGGGAGCCCCGCGTCGCTGGCGGGTGGGCCGGCAACCACCAAGGAGGTGACGTTCGGCGCGCCTGGCGGCCTGGACCTCGACGAGCTCCGGCTCCTGCTCGGCACCGGCGCGATTGTGACCGAGGAGCAGACCGGGCGCTACCGGGTCGAAGTCGGCGTCGGAGAAGCGCCCGGCGGGCCGGGCGCGTCCACCGACGCCTCGCCGGCTGCGCTCGCCGCCGCCGTCGCCACCTGGCTCGCCGAGCGCGGGATCGCCTTTTCCGACCTTCGCGTCGGCCGATCCCTCGAGGAGGCGTACCTCGACATGGTGCGGGCGCACGCCACGCCGAAGACCTCCGACCAAGCAGAGGCGCAATGAGCGCGCTCCGTCCGTTCCTCGCGCAGGTCGAGGCGGAGACCTATATGACGCTGCGTCGCGGCGAGACGCTCCTCCTCACGGTCGGCATCCCCGTCGCCTTCTTGGTCTTCTTCTCGACCTCCCACGTCGTCTCCACCGGACGCACATCCTCGGTCTCCTTCTTCGTGCCGGGGATCCTCGCCCTTGCGGTCATGTCCACGGCGATGGTGTCGCTCGGGATCGCCACCGGCTTCGAGCGCGGCTACGGCGTGCTGAAGCGGCTCGGCACGACGCCGCTCGGGAGGCCCCGGCTCCTGGGGGCGAAGGTCACGACGATCTTCTTCGTCGAGATCGTGCAGGCTGCGGTGCTGGTTCCGGTGGGCTTCGCGCTCGGCTGGGAGCCCGGGCACGGCCACGCAGGGCCCGAAGCCGCCGCCGCGCTCGCTGCGGCTGTCCTGGCGACCGTCGGCTTCGGAGGCATCGGGCTGCTGCTCGCCGGCGTGCTCCGGGCGGAGGTCAACCTCGCGGCAGCGAACGGGCTCTACCTCGTGCTGCTGCTCCTCGGCGGCATGGTCGTGCCACTCGCCAAGCTCCCTGGCCCTCTCGCCGACGTGGCCCGTGCGCTCCCGGCTGCAGCGCTGTCCGATGCGCTGCACGCGTCGTTGGGTCTCGGCGCGGCGGTCCCCGTCGCCGCGTGGGTCACGCTCGGTGCCTGGGCGGTCGGCGCCTCCCTCCTCGCAGGTCTCACCTTCCGCTGGGAGTGACGGCGGCGATCAGGCGCTCGCGAGGAGCTTGCGCTCCCAGAAGACGAAGCGCCCGGGCGCCAAAGGACCCAGGTGGATCCCGGCGATCGTGCCGTCACCCTGCACGAACACCGCTTCGGGAAGGTGGCTGAAGTCGAAGAGTGTCTGGGTCACCGTGAAGTCCACGTCGGCCCCGACGGGGAAGGTCACGCCGCTCGAGCGCACGAAGGCGAGCGCGTTGGAGGTGGGGTCGTTGGCGTCGACGCCGATCACCGCGACCTTCGCAAGCCTGCTGTGCTCGGCGCGCTGCCTGCGGTAGGCGGCGGCCAGAAGAGGGATCTCGTGCCGGCACGGCGGGCACCAGCTGGCGAAGAAGAGCACGATCGCCGGCCTCCCACTTTCGCCGCCGTCCGCCGGGACCCCGACTTTCTTCTTGGAACCGTGGGGCGCACCGAGGGCGGGCAGCGCGAAGTGTGGCGCTGGCTTGCCCGCTCCGACGAGCGCTGTCCCGCTCCCCGCACCCGTCTCGTGGACGCCGACGCCCACGCCCACGAGCGCAGCGGCAAGCGCCAGGGCGACCACCACGCCCACGACGAGGAAGACCGGCCGCGGGCGTCGACGCCGAGGACCTGTGTCCTCGAACTGCTCTCCAAGCTCCTCGGGCCACGATCCGTCGGCGGACATGACCTCGGCAGCCTACGACTGCACGCCCGGAGGATCCGCGCGCCGCGCGGGCGGGTAACCGGCGCCGCGCGGGTCCACCAGGTCGCCACTACGATCGACCGCCGTGCGATCGCTCAACGGTTCGCGCGCAGTCCGGGGGCGCCGGCTCCCTGCCGTCGCCCCTTCGACCGTCCGGCGTCTCTCGCTCGCCTCTTTGGTCTGCGTCTCGGCGATCGTGCTCACCGGCGCGGCCGTGCGAGTCACCGGCTCGGGGCTCGGGTGCTCCGACTGGCCGAGCTGCACGAAGGGCCACCTCACCCCGCCGCTGCAGTTCCACTCCCTCGTCGAGTTCAGCAACCGGATGGTCACGGTCCTCCTGGTCGTCGTGATCGGTGCCACCTTCCTCGCCACCCTCCTTCGCCGGCCGTTGCGTCGTGACCTCGCCTGGCTGTCGGGGGGGCTCGTCGCCGGCGTGCTCGCCGAGGCGGTCATCGGCGGGATCGTCGTCTACTCCAAGCTCAACCCGTACCTCGTCATCGTCCATTTCCTCGCCACGATGCTCCTCCTCGTCGACGCGGTTCTCCTCATGCACCGCGCCGGCCATGACTATGCGGCACCAGGACGCCTGCTCGTCCCAAGACCGGTCCTTCTTCTCTCCCGGGGGCTCGTCCTGCTCGTCGCGGTCGTCGTCGCGGCCGGCGCGGCGACCACCGGCGCCGCACCAGACGCGGGAGGTGCCCAGGGACAGCTCGTCGCCAAACGGATCCCCGTGCCCCTTCGCGAGATGGCCGAGCTCCACTCGACGCTCGCACTCTTCCTCATCGGCGTCGTGCTCTCTCTTGCCGTCCTGCTCCACGCGCTCGACGTCCCCGAGCGCATC
The DNA here is from genome assembly GCA_021791145.1 of Actinomycetes bacterium. Next base: position 107,018 of record JAJYXE010000017.1, read on the forward strand.
CGGAAGGCCGGGCGCATGCTGGTCGTGGTGCTGGTGCTCCAGGCCGTGGTGGGCTACGCGCAGTACTTCACCCACCTGCCGGCGGCGCTGGTCGAGCTCCACGAGCTCGGCGCCACCGTTCTCGTGATCGGCGTCGTCCAGTTCTTCCTCGCGCTCACGCACCACGCACCCGAGCGCGTCCCGGCGCAGCTGCGTGCCGTGCCCGGCCTCGCGGGCGTAGAGACCGTTGAAGCTTCATCGCCAGCCAGTGCCGCAAAGGGGGCCGCGAGGGTCAGATCCTGACCTGGCCGGGCACGGCGCTGCTAGCGTGCGCGAAGCCCCGCAATCCGGCCGCGCCCCCATCGTCTAGCGGCCCAGGACGCCGCCCTTTCAAGGCGGTAGCACGGGTTCGAATCCCGTTGGGGGCGCCCAACCACCCAGGGCGCGAACCTTCGGGTCCGCGCCGCCTGGCACGCGGAACCACGGTACGACGCGGTCGCGACCCTCGACGCGGATCTCGTGGACGAGGGCTTGGAGGAGCGCTTTG
>JAJYXE010000006.1 GCA_021791145.1 Actinomycetes bacterium
CCCCTCAGAGACCGTCGCGACCGCGTGCGCAGCCGGCACCCACGCGGTCGCCAACGGCGCCCGGCTGGTCGCGACGGGGCGCTGCGACGTGGTCGTGAGCGGCGGTGCGGAGGCCGCGATGCACCCGGTCGCCGTCGCGGCGTTCACGAACATGACGGCGCTGTCGACGACCGGCGTGTCGCGTCCTTTCGACGTCCGCAGGGACGGCTTCGTCATGTCCGAAGGAGCGGCTGCGCTCGTGCTCGAAGCGTGGGACCACGCGGCCGCGCGCGGCGCCAGGATCTACGCGGAGATCGCCGGCTCGGGCTCCACCGCCGACGCGCACCACATCACCCAGCCGGCCCCCGACGGGGAGGGGGCGGTCTCCTGCATGGAACAGGCGCTTTTCGACGCGCAGCTCGCCGCCGCCGAGATCGCCCACATCAACGCGCACGGCACCGCGACGCCGCTGAACGACCTCGCCGAGGCGCGCGCGATCAACAAGGTCTTCGGCGAGCCCGGTCCCCCCGTCACCTCCACGAAGGGCGTGACCGGGCACGGTCTGGGCGCCGCAGGCGCGATCGAGGCCGTCGCGTCGGTCCTCGCGATCGAGCGCGAGCTCATCCCGCCGACCTACGGCTGCGAGCAGCTCGACCCCGAGATCCACCTCGACGTGGTCCGCGGCAAGGCGCGGCCGTGGAGACCAGGACCGGTGCTCTCCAACTCCTTCGGTTTCGGCGGGCACAACGGCTGCCTCGTGATCCTCCCACCGTCGTAGCCCGTCGCATCGCGGCCGGCTGCCCGCTCGCAGCCCACCCGCTCGCAGCCCACCCGCTCGCAGCCCTCCCGCTCGCAGCCCACCCGCTCGCAGCCCTCCCGCTCGCAGCCCTCCGTCCCGACCAGCCGAGGCGCGCGTCGCGCGCGGTCCACCAGGCCTACGCGCCACTCCAGCCGGCGAGCGCCGAGAGCACCGTCTCGGCGAAGCCGCCCACGTCGGTGACCTCGAAGGACTGCCGGATCGTACCGTCGGGGTCGATCAGGTAGGCGATCCGCATCGCATAGTCGGCGTACTCGTCGCCGGCAGGGCGCACGACCTCGTAGCGGCGTCCCACCGATCGGTCCAGGTCCGACAGGAGCCGGAAGCCGAAGCCTTCGGCGTCGGCGAACGCCTTGTTCTCCTCCGGCGTGTCGAAGGAGGCGCCGAGCACGACGGCGTCGGCTGCCTCCAGCTCGTCGGACCTGTCACGCAGGCCCCGTCCTTGGACCGTTCAACCGGGGGTCGCGGCTTTCGGGTACCACCACAGCACCACCCAGTGCCCGCGATGGTCCGAGAGGGACACCGGCGCGCCGTGCTGGTCTGGAAGCGTGAACTCCGGCGCGACGGTTCCGGGCTCGAGCATGCGGCCGAGCTTATGGGCCCGCGGGCCCAGCCGCCACGCGACGGCGAGCTGCGCGGCGCTCCGGCCGGCCGAGGTCAGCCCGCGTCGAGCGCCTCGCGCAGCTGGCCGACGAACTCGCCGGCCGCGTCGGGTCCTCCCCCTTCGAGCAGCCGCCGGACCAGCGCCGAGCCCACCACGACGCCGTCGGCGACCTCGCAGGCCGCTCGCGCCTGGGCGGGCGTCGACACGCCCACCCCGACGCACACCGGCGCGTCGACCACCGCGCGGACCCGCCGCACGACGTCGGCGGTCTCGCCTCCCAAAGACTCGCGCTCGCCGGTGACCCCCATGCGTGACACCGCGTAGACGAACCCGCGGCTGCGTGCGCAGATCTGCGCCACGCGGGGCTCGGGCGTGGACGGCGCGACCAGCAGCACCGTCGCGACCCCTGCGGCGTCCGCCTCCTGCGCCCAGGGGTCGAGCTCTTCGAGCGGCAGATCGGGCACGATCGCCGCAGTGACGCCGGCGGCCCGCAACGACCGGGCCATCCGCCGATGGCCCGCGCGAAAGACGATGTTGTAGTACGTCATCACCGCGACCGGCACCTCGAGCCCTGCGGCTGCGACGTCGTCGATGACCCGCGTCGGCGTCGCGCCCCGGTCCAGGGCGTGGACACCCGCCCGCTGGATCACCGGCCCGTCCATCATGGGATCCGAGAACGGGATCCCGACCTCGAGCGCGTCGGCACCCGCCGCTGCCGCGGCTTGGAGCGACTCCACCCAGTCCTCGCTCATGCCGCCCATGAGGTAGGGGACGAGCAGCTTGCGGCCTTCGGCGCGCCGGGCCCGCAACCACGCCTCGAGCGGGATCACCTCGGGTCGCGATCTGCCGCCAGCAGGTCGCGCACCTGCGCGACGTCCTTGTCCCCACGACCCGACAAGGTCACGAGCACGGTGGAGCCGTGGGGAACCGACCGCCCTGCCTCGCGCACCACCCACGCGAGCGCGTGGGCGGGCTCGAGCGCGGGGAGGATCCCCTCGGTGCGCGCGAGGAGCCGGAACGCCGAGAGCACCTCTGCGTCCGTCGCCTTCTCGTAGCGGGCCCGCCCCGAGTCGCGCAGCCACGCGTGCTCCGGGCCGATCCCCGGGTAGTCGAGCCCGGCGGAGATGGACTCGGGCTCGAGGATCTGGCCGGCCTCGTCCTGGAGCAGCAGGGAGCGCATGCCGTGGAGCACGCCGGGAATGCCGTCGCTCGCGGCGGCGCCGCCTGCCGCTTCCACGCCGACGAGGCTCGCTTCGGTGTCCGCGAAGCCGGCGAAGGTCCCCGCGGCGTTCGACCCGCCGCCGACGCACGCGACGACGACGTCGGGATCGGCGCCCCCGAGCAGCGCCCGGCACTGCTCGCGTGCCTCGTCACCCACCACGCGCTGCAGCTCGCGCACCATGTAGGGGTACGGGTGCGGCCCCATCACCGAACCGAGGCAGTAGTGGGTGTGCTCGACGGTCGCGACCCAGTCCCGCAACGCTTCGTTCACCGCGTCCTTGAGCGTCCTCGAGCCTGCCCCCACGGGGCGCACCTCTGCCCCCAGCAGCTCCATGCGGAACACGTTCAGCTCCTGGCGCTCCGTGTCGAGCTCGCCCATGTAGACCGTGCACTCGAGCCCGAAGAGCGCGGCCGCGGTGGCGGTCGCGACCCCGTGCTGGCCCGCGCCGGTCTCGGCCACCACCCTCCGCTTGCCCATGCGGCAGGTGAGGAGCGTCTGGCCGAGCACGTTGTTCAGCTTGTGGGAGCCCCCGTGCACGAGGTCCTCGCGCTTCAGCAGCACCCGCACGCCCAGCTCCTCGGAGAGCCGGCGGCACTCGGTGACCGGGGTGGGTCGGCCCCCGTAGTCGCGCAGCACCGCAGCGAGCTCCTCGCGGAACGCGGGGTCGCCCCACGCGGCGTCGAACGCCTCTTCGAGCTGCATGCACGCCGGGACCAGCGACTCGGGGACGAACCTCCCCCCGTAGTCGCCGAACCGGCCGCGAGGGCCCGGCCGCCCCATCGCACGGGCAGCCGCTTGCCGGGCCGGAGGCTTCGTGCGGGCAGCGACCGGCCGGACCGGAGGCTTCGCCCGCGGGCTCATCGCTCCATCCAGTCGTAGGGGACGTCGTCTCCGGGGCTGCCGGCGAGGGAGCCGGACGGCATCCCGCCCGCGGCCTCGCTCGCCCGGCGAGCTTCCGCCGCCATCTCCGCGCGCTGTGCCGCGCCTGCGGCGGCCATCTCCGACGCGGCGGCCCGGGCGTTGCGGATGAAGGCGCGGAGCTTCTGCGGGTCCTTCGTGCCTGGCGTCGCCTCGACGCCGCTCGCCACGTCGACGCCCCGAGGGCCAAGCGCGACGATCGCGTCGCCGACGTTCCCAGGGGTCAGGCCCCCGGAGATGAACAGCCGGCCCAGATCGACCACGCCCTCGGCGAGCCTCCAGTCGAAGACCTGCCCCGAGCCCGGGCTCTGGCCGTCGACGAGCAGGTAGTCGGCGCCGAACTCGGAGAACCGCTCGATGGTGCGGTCCCCTGCAGGGAACGCCCGGATCGTGCACGCCACGCGCTCGCGGATCCACCGGCACTGCTCGGCGGTCTCGTGCCCGTGGAGCTGCACGGCGCCGAAGCCCACCGTGTTCGCGATGTCCACCACGCGCGAGGGCGCTTCGTCGCGGAAGACCCCGACGGTGAGGACGTCGTGGGGCAGGCGCTTCACGATGTCCGCCGCGGCCGACGCGCCGATCTGGCGCGCAGACGGCGCGAGGACGAACCCGAGCACGTCGGCGCCCAGCCCGACCGCGAGAAGCGCGTCCGGCTCGTTCGTGATGCCGCAGATCTTGATCAGGAGGTCGTCGCGCATGGCGCTCCCTGCCGGCGCCGTTCGCCCACCGGATGTCCGCGCAACGCGCGCACCGCGCCGGCGCGGTCCTCGGACGTGACGACCGACTCGCCCACGAGCACCGCGTCGTACCCCGCCTGCGCGAGGCGTCGCGCGTCCGAAGGTCCCTGGATGCCGGACTCGGCGATCGCCACCACCTCCGGGGGGATGCACGCGGCCAGCCGCTCCGCCCTTGCCGGGTCGACCTCGAAGGTGGCGAGGTCCCGCTGGTTCACCCCGACCATGCCGGGCCGGAGCGCCAGCGCGCGCGAGAGCTCCTCCTCGTCGTGGACCTCCACCAGCGCGTCGAGCCCGACGCGGCGTGCGAGCTCGAACAACGACGTCAGCTCGGCGTCCGAGAGGGCCGAGACGACGAGCAGCAGCGCGTCGGCCCCCATGAGGCGCGCGTCGCACACGTCGCGCGCGGCGACGGTGAAGTCCTTGCGCAGGACCGGCAACCCCGAGGCGCCCCGGGCTGCGACGAGGTCCTGGGCGCTCCCTCCGAAGAACGCCTCGTCGGTCAGCACCGAAAGGCAGGCCGCCCCTCCGTCCGCGTACTCCCGGCCCACGGCCGCGGGGTCCAGGTCCGCCGCGAGCGCCCCTTTCGACGGCGAACGCCGCTTCACCTCGGCGATCACCGCGAGGCCGCGATGCGCGGGCCCGTCCGTGGCCCGCTCGCCGGCTCTGAGCGCGCCAGCAAAGGGTCGCGCGGGCGGCGCGTCGAGCGCGCGCGAGACCAGCTCCCCGAGGTCACGCCGGTCGGCCATGGCCGCGCGCCGGTGCGCGGCGACGATCTCCGGCAGGAAGGCGGGCACGGCGCCAAGCGTAGCGCCGCGCCGCCGGATCCCCCGTGCCCGCTACGTGACGAGCGGCAGCGTGCGGGCCTCGGCCGGGCGTCGCTCGGCTCGCGGCGCGCCCTCGTCGCTCGCCCACACCACGCTCGCGGGGACCTCCACCGAGCGGTGGAGGTACGCGAGCGCGCCGAGCATCCCGAGCCCCGGGCACCACGAGGCGGAGGTGCAACGCCCGACCACCTTGTCGCCCCCGTGCGTCCAGAGCGACGCGCCGACGAGGAGGCCGGCCTCTTCGGGCGCTGCGTCGGGCAGGACGAGGCCGCACAGCCGTCTGGCAACTCGGCTTCCCCGGGCCTCGAGGCGGGCCACGAGCTCCTGGCCCGTGTAGCAGCCCTTCGTGAAGCTCACGGTCCGCTCGACCAGACCGGCTTCCGCGGCGATGGTGCGCGCGTCGAGCTCTGCTCCCATCTTCGGGATCCCGGCCTCGACGCGGAGCGCCTCCCAGGAGGCCTCGTCGCACCAGCGCGCCTCGGCGGGCACCTGCGCCTCGATCGTGCTTGCGTCCGGCCCGAGCAGGTCCACGCCGTGCGTCCCGTTCCAATCGACGGCCGCCGCGAAGGGGGCTTCGGCGCGCGCGCCGAACGCGCTCACCCGCTCGCCGCGCAGCGCGACGCACGACCAGTCCAGCGGCTCGACATCGACCTTGGTGCGCAGCCGGAACCTGCGCAGCCGGGCGACGACGAGCGCGCCGAACCCTGCGTCGGTGTCGAGGGCCCACGCGTCCTTGGACGTGCGGGTCGCCCGCAGCAGCGCCGTGAGCTTCCCGTCGGGCTCGAGCACGAGCGCGGGCGCGGAGCCCCCCACCTCGAGTGGCCCGAGGTCCTGGCTCAGCTGACCCTGGAGGTACTCCGTCGCGTCCGGGCCGTCGACGCCCACCACGTCGACGGGCAGGCGGTACGCGCCGATCCCCCGGCGCAGCGCCTCGTAGCCCTCGAGCAGTGACCTCGGAACGCTCATCGCCCCAGAACGCTCATCGCCCCAGAACGCTCATCGCCCCAGAGCGCTCACGACCTGCTGCAGCGAGCTGCCTGGCTGCGCTCACCGCCGCGAGCAGCGCCGCGGCCTTGTGCCGGCACTCTTCGTCCTCGGCCTCCGGGTCGCTGTCCGCCACGATCCCAGCCCCCGCCTGGACCGATGCGCGCCCGCCTGGCCCCACGACCATCGTGCGGATGGCGATCGCGGTGTCGAGGTTCCCCGAGAAGTCGAGGTAGCCCACCACGCCGCCGTACACGCCGCGCTTGGTCGGCTCGAGCTCGTCGATGAGCTGCATCGCGCGCACCTTCGGCGCTCCCGACAGCGTGCCCGCCGGCAACGTGGCCCGGAGCACGTCGACCGGACCGAGCTCCTCACGGAGGCGCCCGGACACCTGGGAGGTGAGGTGCATGACGTGGCTGTAGCGCTCGACGGTCATGAGCTCGTCCACGTGCTCGGTGCCGTACTGGACGACGCGCCCCACGTCGTTGCGCGCGAGGTCGACGAGCATCACGTGCTCTGCGACCTCCTTCGGATCCTCGACGAGCTGTGCCGCGAGCAGCCGGTCCTGCTCGTCGCCTGCGCCACGGGGACGTGAGCCTGCGATCGGGCGCGAGGTGACCACCCCGTCGCGAAGGCGCACCATCGGCTCGGGCGAGGAGCCGACCACCGTGACCTCGCCGAAGCGCAGGAAGTACAGGTACGGGCTCGGGTTCAAGAGCCTGAGCGCGCGGTAGACGTCGAAGGGGTCCACGTCGAGCTGGAGGTCGAAGCGCTGGGAGAGCACCACCTGGAAGACGTCCCCGGCATCGATGTGCGCCTTCGCGACGGCGACCGCGCCGCGGTACGCGTCCGGCGTCATCGTGCGGCGCACCTCGGCGGGGACGGGCCGTTCGGGTACCGCGACCGGCCTGAAGGAGGAGCCGGCCCCGGCGAAGCAGTCCGACGCGAGCTGCCCGAGGCGTCCGACCGCGGCCGCGTAGGCCTCGTCGACCGCGGACGTGGACCACGAGGGGTCGACCGCTACGTTGTCGATGAGCACGACCCGCTGGAGCCAGTGGTCGAAGGCAGCGAGCTGCCCGATCACCGCGAGGGCAGCGTCGGGGTGGCCGAGGTCGTCGGGAGGGACGTGCGGGAGCCGCTCGATCTCCCTGACCACGTCGTAGGCGAGGTACCCGACGACCCCGGACTGCAGGGGCGGCAGGTCCGGGAGCACCGGTGCACGGCACTGGGCGAGGAGGCGCTCGAGCGTCCCGAGGATCCCCGGTCCCCCGAGCGGGGCGGCGCCCGGCGCGTCGAGCGGTGTGACGGGGAGCCGGCCCTCCATGACCACCTTCGTGCCGCGCGCGGTCAGGATGGCGAGCGGCCGGCGGCCGACGAAGGAGTACCGGCCCCAGCGCTCGCCGCCCTCGACGGACTCGAGGAGGAAGCCGGGCGCATCCCCGACCATCGCCGCGAACGCGCCGACAGGCGTGAGCTGGTCCCCGACGACCGCGCTCCAGACTGGCACCACCCGCTGGCCCGAGCGTGCCTGCGCGCGGAACCGCTCGGGACCGGGGTGGACGGGGATCGCCCAGCCGACGTCCGCGTCCGGTCCCGCGCTCAACTGGCGGCGCCCTCGGGCTCCCGCCCGGGCGCAGGTACCCCGGGGCCCTTGGCGAGGCTGCGGTAGAAGCAGGACCACTGCTTCGTGTGGCACGCGCCGTCCCCGTGCTGGTCGACGACGAGCAGCAGCGCGTCGCCGTCGCAGTCGACGTGCACCTCCCGCACGTACTGGCGGTCCCCCGACGTCTCGCCCTTGCACCACAGCTCCTGGCGGCTCCGGCTGAAGAACCACGACCGTCCGGACTCGAGGGTGCGTAGGAGGGCTTCGCGGTTCATGTGCGCCACCATCACGACGTCCTTCGTGGCGGCGTCCTGGACGACGGCGGTGACGAGCCCGTGCGCGTCGAACGCGACGAGCTCCAAGAGCGCCTGGTCCAGGTCGCCCAGAGGCACGCCGGGCATGCTCACGGCGGGCTCACACGTAGAGAGCTCACGGCGCGCTCACAGGTAGAGGCCGGTGCTCCCGTCGAGGCGTTCGGACGCCACGGCGTGCACGTCGCGCTCGCGCAGGATCACGTACTCCTCCCCCTGCACCTCCACCTCGTAGCGGTCCTCGGGATTGAAGAGGACCTTGTCGCCTGGCTTCACCGCGCGGACGTTCGGGCCGACCGCCACCGCCTCGGCCCACGTCAGGCGGCGCGAGACCTGTGCGGTCGCCGGGATCAGGATCCCCGCGCGCGAACGGCGCTCGCCCTCGGACGGGGTGACCTGCACCATCACCCGGTCGAAGAGCACCGTGATGGGTTGCTTCGGGTCGGCACCCCTCGCCGGCGCGGAAGCCCGGGTCGGCGCGGAGGACCCCGACGGCGTCGGTGCCGGTCCCTGCTCGCCCGTCGCCTGCGCGTCGGGCTCGGTGCTCGATGCCACACCCGCACGGTACCGCACCGTCGCACGCGGCCGATCGGGCAAGGATCGGGCTCGGTGGCTCCTGGAGCAGACTGGGAGACGACGAAGGCGGCCGGCCATGCGGTCGACCTCCGACGGCGAATGGAAGAATTGGGAGAATTGGCGGTCACAGCCGGGCACGACGGAGCCCGAGGGAGGTCGTCGATGAGCGAAGTACTGGTCCCTGCAGCGCGCGGCGAGGTCCCCGCCTATCTCGCGCGACCTCCCGGCGACGGGCCGTGGCCGGGAGTCGTCGTCCTGCACGACGTGTTCGGGATGACCGACGATCTGAGGCGCCAGGCGGACTGGCTCGCTCGGGCCGGCTTCCTCGCCGCCGCGCCCGACCTCTTCCACTGGTCGAACAAGGCCGCCTGCATCTGGACGGTGTTCAACGATCTGCGAGCACGCCGGGGACGCACGTTCGACGACGTCGAGGCGGTCCGGGCCTGGCTCGCCGGAGACGAGCGGTGCACGGGGAAGATCGGCGTCGTCGGCTTCTGCATGACCGGCGGCTTCGCGCTCCTGCTCGCGAAAGGCCACGGGTTCGCGGTGTCGTCCGACAACTACGGCGACCTGCCTGCAGACCTCGACGCCGTGGTCCAGGGCGCCTGCCCGGTGGTCGCCAGCTACGGCGCGCGCGACAGGCGGCTCAGGGGCGCCGCCGGCCGGCTCGAGCACGCGCTCGGCAAGGCGGGCGTGCCCCACGACGTGAAGGAGTACCCCGACGCGGCGCACGGCTTCATGAACCGCCACGGGAACCTGCTGTGGCGGCTGATGGAGCGCGTCGGGCAGGCCGGCTACGTCGAGGGCCCGGCAGAGGACGCCCGGCGCCGCATCGCGGCGTTCTTCACCGAGCACCTCGTCGGGAGCTGACCGAGGGAACCCGAGGTCGGTCGCGCCGGGACATCTCGCGCGCCTCGTCGAGACGCGCCGCGTCCATCCGGATCTCCTGATCTGCGAGAGCGCGTGCTGCTCGGCGGCTCCCGACAGGCCCTGCGACGCCCGGGCTCCGGTGTGACACCGGGGCCGGCTCAGCGCACGGGTCGCTCCGCCCGGCCGTCGTCGACCCGAGCACCCTCGTGGACACGGTGACGGTGGTGCTCGCGGTGGCGGAAGTGGCTGAGGTGGCTGCTCATGATCGGCGAGGCGGCCACGAGGATGACGCCCACGACCGCCATCGCCAGCCCCGCCGTCTCGAAGACCAGCGCGAAGGCGCTCCGGTCGAGATAGTCGTGGTAGAGCCCGACCCCGAACGCGATCCCCGCGACCGGTTCGATGGCGGTCGACGCGGGCAGCGACGCCGAGAGGGGGGCCTCTTCGAAGGCGCTCTGTGCCAGCAGCATGGCGACGATCGCGACCCCGAGCAGGGTGTACGCAGGCCAGCTCGTGAACATGACCAGCACGCCGTGGTCGAGCGAGGTCATGGTGCGCTGGGTGAGCGCATCCTGCAGTCCGTAGAGGAAGCCCGCCGCGCTCGCGAGCAACGTCGCCTGCCGGTAGGGGCTCTGGCGGCGGGAGAACGTGACAAGCCCAATAGCGAGCACGCCGACCACGCCCGAGCCGATCACCCAGTGTGTCCAAGCACCGTCACCGTTGTAGCGGCCGTGGGGATCGCCTGCGGCCACGAAGATGCCGAGACCTGCGAGCAGCAGGAGGCATCCGACCCACTCGCGCACCCCGAGGCGACGTCGGCTCCACACGGCGGCCAGTGGCAGGGCGAAGAGGAGGTTGGTCGAGATGACCGGCTCGACGAGCGCGAGGTCCCCCGTCTTCAGCGCGATGGCGCCGAGCATCTGGCCGACGACCATGGTCGCGACGCCCCCGAGCCAGACGGGGCGCTGGACGAGCTTCAAGAGGAGCAGGAACGAGAGCCGCTCGTCGGGCGGCTCCTGGGCGGCCACCCGCTGCTGCACGACGAACCCCACTGCGAGGAACAGCGCGGCGCCGAGGGAGAGGGCGATCGTCACCGCCACCCTACGGCACCTTCCTCGTGCGAGATCTGCCCCATGTCCCTGTCCCGAAGCATGTCCGACCCTGCACGCCAGGCCCTGGCGAGCCCACGCCCTACGCCGACGTCCGGTCGGGACGCCGGGCGTCCCTCCCGGGCTCCCGCAGCTGCGTGCTCTGCGAACGCTGGAGGCAGTGGATGAGCGGTGAGGTGTCGAGCGCCACGATGCCGGCGAGAAGAAGGGCGACGCCCGTGGCGATGCCGAACAACCAGGGACCGGTGCGGATGGACTCGTGGAGCACCACGATGCCGAAGACGATCGCGACGGCGGGGTCGACGGCGTCGACCACGGGCATGCTCACCGCGAGCGGCCCCGCTTCGTAGGCGCTCTGGACGAGCAGGAGCCCGATGATCGCCGACGCGGCCATCACCCACGTCTCCCAGCTCTCGAGGCCTGTCACGAACCCTTGCTCGAAGCGAGGGATGATGGCCTTGATGAGCGCCTCTTGGGTCGCGAGCACGATCCCGGCACCCAGCGCGTACAGCGAGGCACGGAGGGAGCCGGCGCTGTTGCGCCCGAGCGCGACCGCGAGGAAGCCGAGCCCGCCGGCGACCAAAAGGGCCAGGACCCACTGGTCGATCGGCGCGGAAGGCCGTCCCGCCCCCGGTGAGGCCGACGCGATGCCGACGGCGAGGCCGACGGCGACGGCGACGGCCCCGAACCACTCGCGCCCCGACATCCGCATGCTCCGCCAGCGCACCGAGATCGGCAAGGCGAACAGCAGCTCGCTCACGACCAAGGGCTGGACGAGCACGAGCGGACCGAAGACGAGCGCGAGCGCCTCGAGGACTGTGGAGAAGAACGCCAGCCCGATCCCGAGCAACCAGCGCCGGTCGCGCGCCAAGTGCACGATGAGCCGGAACGAGAGCGCCTCGCCCTCCGGGCGCGTGCTCGCTGCACGCTGCTGGAGCACGCCTCCTACGGCATAGCTCACTCCTGCGAGCAGCGCGGCGACGATCGAGACGGCTTCCGCGCCGGCACCCACGAGCCGGTCCCCTCACGCGGCGCCGGACGCTGCCGGCCGGCTGGCGGAGGAGACGGGCCACCCCTGCGTAAGGACCTCGTGCCCATCCGTCACGATCGCGCCAGGACGCGCGAAGCTCTCGGACCCACGAACCGATCTCGCCGATCTCGCGCTCAGCCTGGCCGGCGGCGGTGCCGACGGCCCCGTCTCGCCCGTGGCCGCTCGGCGGCTCCCTCCTCAGCCGGCCTTCGCTGATGCGCTCGTGGCCCCGAGCACCACCGCCGCGAACCGGCTACCGGTTGCTCTCCTGGGCCAAGTGGAGGATCGCCCAGTCCGCGGCCAGCGCCATCACGATCGACACCGCCGCGAGCACCAAGGCCACCCGAGCTTCTCTCGGCATCTCGGCCTCCTTCCATCGATTGGGACCAGCGTACCTCCCAGCGAAGACCGTCCGGAAGGCTGGGCGAGGCCAGGTCCGGCCCTGGCGGTGACCCTCGGTGGGCTCGGTCAGCCGGCCATCTCGACGTCCGTGCTCACCTGTCCGCGCCGGTGCCGCCGACCACGTCGCAGCTCGCCGCGGTGAACGCGATGACCAGCGGCACGTCGACCGCGAACACCACCAGCGTCGGCACCAAGACCGCGAGCGTGGAGGCACGCGTGCCGTCGTCGACGAACACGAAGGCGAGCAACCCCGAGATCGCCGCGTAGCCGAGCAGGGCCCAGCGCGCGACCGCGAAGAAGGTCGCCCACGCGAACAGGCGGATGCGCGCCACGAGGACGACTGCAGCGACGGTGAGCGCTCCCCCGCCGGCGAGCAACCCGATCGCCGGGGTGAGCGGCGGTGGGTGCGGGAGGTGCGCCGCCAGGTAGACGCCGCCTGAGAGCATCAGCGCCAGCGACGAGACCACGAGCAACGCCACCGGTGGCAGCCGACCCTCGAGGAGCGGTGGCAACTGGCCGCGAGCCTCTCCTGCGCTCGCGGATGCCTGCGGCGCCTCGTGTGGGGTGCCGCTCCTCATGCCGTCGCGAGCTTGGTCATGATCACGAGCGTCGCGACCTGCATCGCGCCGGTGATCCCCGCGGTGAAGATGAACCTGCGCATCAGCCGCTCGATCACCGCACCGTTGGGCTCGGGCTTCTTCAGCTCGAGGAGCACGGCGATGTTCGCGGGCTCGAGAAGCCCGAGCGCGACGACCGCCATGACCGCCACGACGATCATGGAGGCCACGACCCAGCCGTGCTCGGGGTAGCTGGCCTCGATGGTGCCGAGGTGACGTGCGAGCTGCCATCCGCCGGCAAGCGTGCAGGTCACGAGCGTCGGCATCAGGAGCACCATCTTGGGCATGAGACGCTTCGTGAGCTCGATCCTCGCAGGGACGGAGAGCCGCCCCAGGATGGGCCCGAGCAGGAAGCCGAGGAACAGGTCGAGCGTCGTCCACATGCCGCCGCTCACGACGTGGAGGAAGTCGAGCGCCCACAGTCGGTTCGCGACGATGGCAGCGACGAGGCCCGCGATCACGACTGCGACGCCCACCAGGCCGCGACGAGGGACCACCTCGAGCTCGCGAGCCGGCGCACCTGCAGCCGCTCGCCGGACCGGCGGACCCTCACTGGGCCGGACCACGGTGACGTCAGCCATCCGACCCCCCTGCAGCCGTCCGCGTCGCGAGCGTAGGCAAGAGGGCGAAGACCCTTCCACAGCCGCGTCCCTGGCAGCCGTGAGCCACCTGGATGCGCTCGCTTCGGTCATCGAAAGCAAAGGGCGTCGTCACCGGGGGCCCTGGGGCATCGGCATATGAGCTGTGCACGTCGTCATGTTGGGCCCCACGCGCATCCGTCGCGCATCCGGCCAGCTCGCCGCATGCGGGCGCGACCGGCGCCGGCTCGCGCATCCGGCCAGCCTCAGCGCAGCCCCCGGACGCGCCGCTCGAGACGGGTGAGGCGCGGCGAGACCGGCACGTCCAGGTCCTTCGACACCGCCCGCGCGCGTGCGAGCACCTCGAGCGCGGATGCCGCGCGACCCTGCTCGGCGAGCAGTTCGGCCAGGCGCACGTAGCGGCCCTCGTCCATCGGATCGATGTCGATCGCCGCGCGCAGGCAGCTCTCCGCCTCCTGGAGGTCGCTTCTGCCGAGCTCCGCGGATGCCCAGGTGTCGAGCAACCGCAGGCAGAGGCGGCGAAGCCGCTCACGGGGGCTCGCCGTCCACGGCTCGTACAGCGCTTCGGGCAGCAGATCACCTCGATACGAGCGCAAGGCTGCGCGAGCCCGGGAGAGCCCGGCCTCGATGTCGCCTTCGCGCAGCGCCGTGATCGCATCGGTCGCCTCCGCCTCGAACGCCGCGACGTCGAGCTCGACCCTTTGGTCGAGGACCAGCAGGTCACCGCGGCGGACGACGAGCGGCCCAGCAGAGCGGTGCAGGCGGCTCAGGACGTTGCGCAGTCGTCGGCGACCCCGCTCCGCGGTCGCCTCGGGCCACAGCACCTCGATCGCCTGCTCCACGTGGAGCCGAGACCGCTCGACCACCAGGAGCTGCACGAGCCTGGCCACCTGGGGCTCGAGACGTGCCCGGCGGCCGCCGAGCTCCACCTCGAACCCTCCGAGCGCCGAGATCGACGCCCACGGACCAGCGACCTCGGCGACCGGCGCCCGTGTCGTCACAGCCGCCACCCGGACGACCAGCTCGTGCGGGGCGGCGAGCTTTCCGTCGAGCGCAGCACCGCCAGCACGAGGTCCGAGCGTCTCGCGCGCAGGAGCGAGCGCCGCCTCGAGCGTGTCGTCCCACCCAGCCGGCAGCCCGATCCCGACCCGCTCCCGCAGAGCCTCTGCCGCCCCTGCGACCTCGAGCGCCAAGGAAGCGTGCGACTCGGCCAGGCAGGCTGCCAGAGCCAGGAGCGAGAAGGCCAAGCTGCGATCGTCGCCCAGCTCCTCGAAGGTGCTCGCCGCCTCGAGCGCGTCCTGCCGCCCCCGCTCGCGCGCACCCAGGAACCACCAGGCGATGGAGCGATGCAGCAGGCTGATCGCACGACCGTGCCGGTCTCCGAGCGCGAGCTGCAGCGCGGCCGTCGCGTCGAGATCCCGGCATGCGTCCTCAAAGCGTCCTTCTTGGATGGCCACGAGCGCGAGGTTCGCCGAGACGAGCGCCGACTCGCCCGGCACGTCGAGGGTCTCCAGCTCGGCGAGGCTCCGAGCGAAACGCGTCGCCGCCTCACGAAGCTCGCCGGCGAAGAGCGCGACCAGCCCCAGATGATTGAGCGCTCTCGCCGCCAGGCCGTGTCGACCCTCTGCGAGCGCAAGAGCACGAGCAGCTTCGAGGGACGCCTCCGCCGCCGCGCGATCCCCCTGTCGCCAGGCGAGCATCCCTACTCCGTCGAGCAGGTGGAAGCGCTCCGGCGCACCCGCGGGGGCGAAGGCGAGGACCTCTTCGAGCCACCGGCGCCCCTCGCTGAGCTGGTTGCGCAGCTCCCAGTACCGCCAGAGCTCCTTGGCGAGCCTTGCGGCGGCAGGCCCGTCTCGCGACCGGCACGCGGCACCGAGCGCAGCCCGGAGGTTGCGCTGCTCGCGTGCCAAGCGCTCCAGCCACTCCGCCTGGTGGGAACCGGTGACGAGGGCGTCCTCTGCCCCTTCGACCGTGTCGAGGCACCACTGGAGGTGCCCGCGCGCGAGCGCCTCCAATCGGCCGGCGCGTGCGAGCTGACAGCGGACGTTGCGGCGAACGAAGCCGGGAAGGCCGTAGCGGCCGAGCCCGCTCTCCACCGAGACGACGGCGAACGAGCGCTCGACCAGGCTTGCGAGACCGGCGACCACGCCCGAAAGCGGGAGGGCCTCGCCGATCCCGGCCAGCGATCGGCGGAGCATCTCGGCGTCGGCGCCGCCGACGAAGACCGACAGGTGCTCGAGCAGCAGGCGCTCGACGGAGTCGAGCAGCGTCGTGCTCCAGCTGATCGTCGCGTCGAGGACCTGCAACGGTCGGGCGCCGGCCGAGGCGCCTGCCGCGCTCAGCCGCGCGTGCAGCTCGTCGGCGATCCTGGCGAGCGGGAAGGAAGCGACCAGACATCCCGCGATCTGGAGCGCCAGGGGGATCCCGGCCAGCTCCCGGCAGATCCGTGCGACCGCGACCCACGCCTGCGCGTCGAGCTCCAGCTCGGGGACGGCCACCTGCGCTCGCCGGGCCAACAGCTGTGGCGCCTCGTAGCCACGGATCACCTCCGCGCAGAGCTCCGATCTCGGCGGAACCGACAGGGGACCGACGCGCACGACCTGCTCGCCGGGGACCCGAAGGGGCCGGCGGCTCGTCACCAGGATCCGCACACCCCGGCTCGTCGTGACGAGCGACCTCACGAGCGTCCTGGTGGCGCCCGCGGCTTCGTCGGCACCGTCGAGCACGAGCAGCATCTCCCTCGAGGCGAGGGTTCGGGCGACGTCCGGCACCGAGGTGAACAGGTCGTGCTCGCCGAGCGCCTCCGCCACGGCCGCGATCACGAGAGAGGGGTGCGCGACCCCTTCGAGATCGACCACGGTCGCGGCGTCGGCCAGGTCTCCGGCGCTTGCCACGGCCTCGAGCGCGAGCCGGGTCTTGCCCACGCCGACCGGACCGGTCAACGTCGTGAGGGGCCCTGCGGCCAGCGCGGCAGCGAGCTCGGCCTGCTCACGTCGGCGACCGACGAGCTCGAGCGGCCCGGCCACGCTCGGAGCCCGGCTCGCACGACCACGCGGCGTCGAGCTCGGCCGACCCGGCCCCGGGCCGCTTCCCGCCCTCCCGCCGCCGTGCTCCCACGACGTACCGCCATACCCAGCAAAACCGGGCATCGCCCTCCCCGACCCAGATCCCGCGTCCCTGCGCGCTGCGCGCGCTGCCGTCCATGCGGGCCGCACACATGGCAGGGGACCGCCGCCGCTCCCAGTGCACAGCGGTGCCTCACGCCGGCACGAGGAGCGTTCCGACTGTACACACCTCGCGCCGTCCGACCGCCACCCGACGTGCGCGTGGCGGTCGCCTCCGCCTCCCAATGGGAACTCACTGACTCTACGTCATGCTGGTAGATTCACGTCCGTGCAGACGGCGGGGCGGGAGGCTCGGTGCGGACGCCATCGGGGTCCAGGTGCCACCATGAGCTCTTCTGGAGCCCTGGACGTGAGTGCGCCGCGATGACCGGTCCCGCGACCTCCGAGCACCAGGCGGTGGCTCTCGACCGCCCGGCTGGGGCACGTCGCCTGCGGTTCGACGTGGGCAGTCGCCCCTTCCTCGTGCTGCTCGAACTGACCCGGGCCTGCGAGCTCGCGTGCCGGCACTGCCGTGCGGACGCGATGCTCGATGCCGACCCCGACGAGCTCACGACCGACGAGGTGCGCCGCGTCCTCGACGACCTCGCTTCGCTCGGGGCGCCGCGTCCGATCGTGGTGCTGACCGGCGGAGACCCCCTCGCCCGTGCCGACCTCGACGACATCGTCCACCACGGGGCGGCCGCGGGCCTCGCGGTGGCGGTCTCGCCCGCAGGCACGCGCCGGGCGAGCGGGTCACGTCTCGCCGCGCTGCGCGCTGCGGGGACGGGAGTCGTGTCCTTCTCCATCGACGCAGCGAGCCCCGAAGCCCACGACGCGTTCAGGAGGGTGGAGGGGTCCTTCGACTGGACGGTGGCCGCCTGCCGCGCCGCCGCCTCGGCGGGCCTGCGCCTCCAGGTCAACACCACGGTGAGCGCCGAGACGGTCGCGGCGCTTCCCGAGGTGCTCCGCCTCGTCACAGAGCTCGGGGCGAGCCTTTGGAGCGTGTTCTTCTTGGTCCCGACGGGCCGGGGCACCTCGCTGCGGGCCCTGTCGGCAGCCGAGACCGAGGACGTGCTGGCCTTCCTCGCCGAAGCCGCCGGCATCCTTCCGCTGAAGACGACGGAGGCACCGGCCTACCGACGTGTGCTGCTCGCGCGTGGGTCCGGTGCGTGGCCGCCGGACACCGCCGGCCCCCTCTACGCCGAGCTCCACCGCCGTCTCGACCTGCTCGCTCCCTCCCTTGCCAAGGCCCCACGTCCGGTCGCCCACGCGGCCGGCGGTCCCGAGGCGGCACACGAGCACGGCGGGGGCGGGCGCCGGGCGCGGCTCCCGGGCGGCGCCCGGCGATCCCCGCTGGCGGTCGGCGACGGTCGTGGCGTCGTGTTCGTCTCGCATCGCGGCGAGGTGTCCCCGAGCGGATTCCTCCCCCTCGTCGCCGGCAACGTCCGGGAGCGACCGCTCACCGAGATCTACAGGCGCTCACCGCTCCTCCGAGCGCTGCGCGATCCGAGCCGTCTGGGCGGGCGGTGCGGGCGGTGCGAGCTCGCCGAGGTTTGCGGCGGCTCACGCGCCCAGGCGTACGCGCGCGCGGGTGACCCGCTCGGGGAGGACCCCACCTGCCCCTACGATCCGCCGAAGCGCGTCCGCCCCCACGACGGCCCGGTGCCGATCGCCACCTCGGGCACGTCGAGGTCGTGAAGCGCCCGACAGGCGATCTCGGCGCTCCCGAGCATCTGGTGCGGAGCGTTCGCCGCGGCCTGCACCTTCCGGCGGCGTGGCGCGTGCCCCTCACGCCATCGAGCGAGGGGCACGCCCGCGCACGGCGCTGGCTGTTCCCGACCGCGCTTGCCACCCTGGGCGCCACCTACCTGCTCGCCGTCCTCGGCAGCACGGTCCGGGTCACGGAGTCGGGGACCGGCTGCAAGGGCTGGCCGCTGTGCGACGGCCAGGTCGGCCCCGTCGACCACTTCCATGCCCTGATCGAGCAGTCGCACCGCTACCTCGCCGCCGCCGTGACCCTCGGTGTCGTCGCCACCGCGGTCGTCGCCTGGAGGGCAGGGGCGGGGCGAGCCGTCCTCGCGCCCGCGCTGTGGGCGACCGGCCTCGTCGGCGTCCAGGTGGTGCTCGGAGCGGTGACGGTGGTCACCGACAACGCCCCGCCGACCGTCGCCCTCCATCTCGTCGGCGCGCTGCTCCTGCTCGCCGCCGTCAGCGCGACCGCGGTCGAGAGCCACGCACGCACCGGCGCCGAGGGCTCCCAGGCGACCTGCCGGGTCAGGGCGGGCCCACTCGCGTGGTGGGCGCTCGGAGCGACGTTCGTGCTCTTCGTCTCCGGCTCCCTCGTCGTCGACGGCGGGGCGAGCGCCGCCTGCCCGAGCTGGCCCCTCTGCCTGCCGCATGCCGGGGTCGCGAGCGTCCTCGTCGCGATCCAGCTCGTGCACCGCACCATGGCGGCGGTGGCGGTGGTGCTCTTGACCGTGCTGGCCGGACGCATCCTCGTGCGCCGACGAAGGGCGCGGCCGGAGTCCGCCTTCACCTGGACGCTCCTCTTCCTCCTCCCCGCCCAGGTCGCCGCCGGCGCCGCGAGCGCGCTCCTGCGAGCCCCGGCAGCCGCCCAGGACGTGCATCTCGCGCTGGCAGCCGCCATATGGGTCGACGCCGTGGGGCTCGTCACCGCCCTGCGCGTGCCGCGCGGGGCCCCGGACGTCGCTCGCTTGTCCCCTACGCGATGACGCCCGCGAGCGGACCGGCACTCGGGCGTTCCCGCGGGAACGCTCCTCCGGGGTGCTGGGCACCCCGGAGGAGCTCATCGGTCCCCACGTCCAGCTCGCCGTTCGCCTGGCAGGTCAGAACGCCCCCGGTCCCGGTTCGGCGCCGAGGGCAGCAGGGCTCGCGAGCACGCACTGGCCGCTGCGCGTCCCGAGGACGACGTTCGGCTCGGAGATCCGCGGGTAGGGGGTCTTCTGGCCTTGCTTCGCCTCGGTACTGTCCCAGACCCTGCTGTTGCCCGAGCAGCCGAGGTCGCCCTGGATCGCATTGGAGAGCACCTCGATCGCGTCCGGGTCGGCGAGCTCGTCGCCCGTGAGCGTCACGCTGCCGTCGACCGCGTCGCGTGCCAGACCGAGCCAGCACGACGAAAGAGCGCTGACCGTGAGGTCGCCCTTCACCGTGTCGTCCTCGAAGTCGCTGTAGACGGGCTCGCCCAGCATCGTGAAGACCCCCGAGGGTCTGCACGACAGTCCGCCGCCGCCGCCAGAGACCGTCACGCTCCCGTTGATCGAGGTGGCGTGCACGATCACGCCGAGCGCGCCGAACGCCCTGAGCCCCCCGCCGACCGTGTCGGAGGTCGCCTTCTTGCACCCGAAATGCGGCTCGCAGCCGAGCGCGAGCGTCGCACCCTTGTCGACGATCAGCGCGCCGGCGATCCTCCAGTTCGCGTCGCCCTCCGGGGCGCCCTTCTTCGGTGAGGGGTAGTTGGCGATGAGTGACGCACCGGGCTCCACGGTCACCGGACCGTCGACCAGCACCCCGCCCGCGGCCGGCCCGAAGCAAAGGCCCTTCACCACGATCGAGGCGTAATCGCCTGAGGGCACCGTCCCCGACGTGCACGTGTAGCTCCGGGGCGCTGGGTGGGCCGACGCGCCCGCCGATGCCGGACCGGCGACGAGCGCGAGCGCGCCGAGGCAAGCGGCGGCTCCGAACCTGATCCAATGACGCTGCATTCGCTCCTCCTCTGGTAACGGGGCCCCGATCGGTGGTCCCGGGGGAAGGTAGTGACACCGCGCATCCGCAGCGCATCCGTGAAGGGCGGGGGGTTGCGCGAGGCGGGCCACGGGATGGGGCTCATGGGTTGGCCCGCCTCCAGCGAGCCGAGGGCTGCGTCAGGAAGGTCGGGCCCTATGATCTCGGGCTCGCTGCCCGCTCGTCTGCTCGCTCGGCCGCACGGCGACGCCGCGGGCGGCGAGGTACGTCTTCGCCTCGGCGATCGTGTGCTCCCGACGGTGGAAGATCGACGCGGCGAGCAGCCCGTCCGCGCCGGCCCGCGCGCCCTCCACGAGGTGCTCGAGCCTCCCGACCCCTCCCGACGCGACCACCGGCACCCCGACGGCATCGACCACGCGACGCGTGAGCTCGAGGTCGTAGCCGTCACGGGTGCCGTCCCGGTCCATCGAGGTGAGGAGGATCTCGCCCGCCCCGAGCGCAGCGGCCTGCTCCGCCCATGCCAGCGCATCGGTCCCGGTCGGACGGCGGCCGCCGTGGGTGCAGACCTCCCAGGCATGCTGCACGCCGGCCTTTCGGCGGGCGTCGAGGGCCACGACGACGCACTGCGCGCCGAACTCCCCTGCCAGCTCGCGCACGAGCTCCGGACGCTCGAGCGCGGCGGTGTTCACGGCCACCTTGTCCGCGCCCGACCGGAGCAGGCGGCGGGCGTCGTCACGTCCTCGGACCCCGCCGCCGACCGTGAAGGGGATGAAGACCTGCTCAGCGGTGCGCGCGACCACCGAGACCATCGTGTCGCGACCTTCCGACGAGGCGGTGATGTCGAGGAAGGTGAGCTCGTCGGCGCCCTCCTCGTCGTAGCGGGAGGCGAGCTCGACGGGGTCGCCGGCGTCGACCAGGTCCACGAAGCGCACGCCCTTCACGACGCGCCCGCCGGCCACGTCGAGACAGGGGATCACCCGGACGCTGCGCACGACGCGATCGCCTCCTCGACGTCGATGGACCCGTCGACGAGCGCGCGGCCGACGACCACGCCGGCGAGCGCTCGCCGCCGCCCCGGAGAGCGCAGGCCGGCGAGCTCGGACAGGTCCGCTGCGCTCCCCACCCCGCCGGACGCGACCACGTCGAAGTCCGTCGAGTCGAGCACCTCGGAGAGCCCTTCGGTGTCCGGGCCCGCACGCGTCCCGTCGCGCTCGATCGCCGTGACCACCACGGCTCCGAGCGGCGCGTCCGCCCACGCCGCGAGCAGCTCCGCGGGCCCGGCCGTCGCGCGCTGGGTCCAGCCCCGCAGCGACAGCTCGAGCGCGCCGCTTGGGGCGCGGCGGTAGTCCAGCCCGACGGCGACGCGGCCCGGGTGGCGCGCGGCGAGGCGCGCGGCGAGCTCGGGATGCTCGATCGCCGCGGTGCCGAGCACGACCCGGTCGACCCCCTCGGCCAGGAGGGCGTCGACACCGCCGGTGTCTCGCAGGCCGCCGCCGGCCTGCACGCGCGCCCCGGCCCGGTGTGCGAGATGCGCGAGCGAGAGCACGACCGCACGGTTGACCGGCTCGCCGGTGCGAGCGGCGTCGAGGTCGACCACGTGCAGCCACGGCGTCCCCGCGCCGAGGAGGCGGGAGGCCACCTCGAGCGGGTCGCCGAAGCTGCGCGACGCCCCGAACTCGCCCTTCACGAGCCGGACCGCCCGGCCGTCCAGGACGTCGACCGCGGCGAACAGCTCCATCACGACGCGACGCGCTCGACGAAGTTGGCGAGGATCGCGAGACCGACGGCGCCCGACTTCTCGGGGTGGAACTGCGTCCCCCACACCGCGCCCGTCTCCGCCGCGGCCGCGAGCGTCCCGCCGTAGTCGCAGGTGGCCACGGTCTCGGCGCCGACCTCGGGCGCGTAGGAGTGGACGAAGTACACCCACGGCTCCTCGCCGAGCCCTGCGAGGAGCTTGGAGGGCCGGACCCGAGCGAGCGAGTTCCACTGCATCTGGGGCACCTTCTCCGAGGACGCCAGCCGCCGGACCGTGCCGGACAGCACGCCGAGCCCGCGCTGGCCGGGGGCCTCCTCCGAACCGTCGTAGAGGAGCTGGAAGCCGACGCAGATCCCCAGGAACGGCACCCCGGCGTCGATCGCTCGCCTTGCCGCGTCGCCGAGCCCGCTGCGATCGAGCGCGCGAGCGCACGGCCCGAACGCGCCGACCCCTGGCAGCACCACGCCGGCCGCGCCCTCCACCTCGGCAGGGTCCGAGACGAGGCGGGCCGCCGCGCCGACATGGACGAGCGCGCGCTCGGCCGACCGGAGGTTGCCGATCCCGTAGTCGAGGACGGCGATCGTCCCGCCAGCCGCTCGCACCCCGAGCCTCAGAGAACGCCCTTGGTCGAGGGCACGTCCGTCCCCTCGACCCGCACCGCGTCTCGCAGCGCGCGCGCCACCGCCTTGAACACCGCCTCCACCACGTGGTGCGCGTTGCGCCCGGCGCGGCGCCGGACGTGCAGGGTGATCCCCGCCCACGTCGTGCACGCGCGCCAGAACTCCTCCGCGAGCTGCGGATCGAACGGCGGGGACCCGAGCCCGGGCGTACAGGGCTCGAAGGGCACGTCGTAGGCGAGGTACGCACGCCCCGAGAGATCGAGCGCCACCTCCACGAGCGCCTCGTCGAGGGGGAGCAGGCACGAGGCGAACCGGCGCACCCCGGTCCTGTCGCCGAGCGCCTCCGCCAGGCTCTGACCCATCACGATGCCGACGTCCTCCACGGTGTGGTGCGCGTCGACCTGGAGGTCGCCCTCCGCGCGCACCGTGAGGTCGAAGCCGGCGTGCTTGGCGAGCTGCGACAGCATGTGGTCGAAGAACGGGAGCCCGGTCGTCGCGTCCGCCCGACCCGCCCCGTCGACGAACAGCGCGACCTCCACGAGCGTCTCTTTGGTCGCGCGACGTCGCTCTGCGTGCCGACCGCTGCGCGGCGAGGGCGACATCCCGCTCACCGCAGCGCTCCTGCGAGCGCTTCGAGGAAGCGCTCGTTCTCCTTCGGCGTGCCCACCGTCACGCGCAGGCACCCTTCGAGCCCCTCGCGCGAAGAGAAGTCCCGCACGAGCACGCCCTCGGCGAAGAGCGCCGACCACACCGCTCGCGCGTCCTTGCCTCTCGGCCTGAACAGGAGGAAGTTCGCGTCGGACGGCCAGGTCTCGACGTCGAGCTGCGCGAGGCCGTGCGCGAGCTGGGCTCGCGCCTCGGCGACCTTCCCGACCCGCTCGGCCATCTCGTCTCGGTAGCGCAGCGCCAGCACGCCGGCGAGCTGCGTCTGCGCCGACAGGTGGTACGGCAGCGAGGCCGCGCGGCACCCGGCCACCACCTCGGCGTCGGCGACGAGGTACCCGAGGCGGGCACCCGCCATCGCCCAGTTCTTGGAGAAGGTGCGCACGACGACCAGCCCTTCCGCCCGGGGCGCCGCGGCGGGCGCCGCCCCGGGGGCCCCACCCTGGTCGGCGCGCACGGGGGCGCGCACGGGGGCGCGCAGCCCGAGCGCCGACCAGCTCGAGAACTCCCCGTACGCCTCGTCGACCACCACGAGCCCCGGAGCGGCGTCGAGGATCCCCGCGACGACACCAGGGTCCTCGATGCGTCCCGTCGGGTTGTTGGGAGAGCACAGGAAGACGACGTCCGGCCCGACGCGCTCGATCGCAGCCGCCCACCCCTTGGGGTCGACCCTCAGGTCCGCGCCCCGCCGCTCGGTCACGACCTCCATGCCCGTCAAGCCCGCGATGTGCGCGTGGAGCGCGTAGGTCGGCTCGAAGACGAGCGCCCGTCGACCTGGGCCACCGAAGGCGATCAGCAGGCACTGGAGCACCTCGTTCGAGCCGTTCGCGCAGAACACCTCCTCGGGACGGACCCGGTGCAGCTCGGCGATCCCGGCGCGCAGCTCGGTCGCGTCGCGGTCCGGGTACCGGTGGAACTCCACCTCCGAGACGGCATCGGCGAGCGCCCGCTGCCACGCGGCCGGCGGCGGGTACGGCGACTCGTTCGTGTTCAGCCGCACCTCGGCCTCGGCCTGCAACGAGTGGTAGCCCCCCAGCGCGACGAGCTGCTCGCGCAGCGGCACGAGCGCGCTCACGCGCCCTCCATCCCGAGCGCGGCCCGTCGCAGCGCGATCGAGGCCGCGTGGGCCGGGAGCCCCTCGGTCGCGGCGAGCCTCTCGACCGTCGGCCCGAGCGCCTCGATCGCCTCCGGCTGCGCGCTCACGGCGTGGACGTGGCGGAGGAAGTCGTCGGCGCGCAGCGCCGACGCGAAGCGCGCCGTGCGGTTGGTCGGCAGCACATGGTTCGGCCCGGCGACGTAGTCCCCGAGGCTCGCCGGCGACCACGGGCCGCAGAACACCGCTCCGGCGCTCTGCACCTGACCGAGGAGGCGCTCGGCCCCCTCGAAGAGGAGCTCCAAGTGCTCTGGCGCGACCACGTTCGACACCGCGACCGCCTGATCGGCGTCTTCGACGATGCACGCGTACCCGCCGCCGCGCAACGTCGAGGTGAGGTCGTCGCGTCGCGGCGACTCGGCGAGCACTCCCAAGAGCGCCGCCTCCACCTCGTCGGCCTTCTCCTCGGACCAGGTGACCAGCCACGCGAGCCCGTCGGGCCCGTGCTCGGCCTGCACGGCGAGATCGATCGCAGCGAACTGCGACGGCGTCTCCGGCGACGCCACCACCACCACCTCCGAAGGCCCGGCGAACGCGGACGCGACCCCGACGAGACCCGCGACCTGGCGCTTCGCCTCCGCGACGTACCGGTTGCCCGGCCCGACGACGACGTCGACACGCCGGAGCGACTCGGTCCCGTACGCCATGGCCGCGATCGCCTGGGCTCCCCCGAGCGCGTACACCTCGTCCACCCCTGCGAGCGCCGCCGCGGCGAGCGTGGCGTCGTCCACCCTGCCCTCGCGGTCGGGAGGCACGCAGAGCACCACCTCCCGGACACCCGCCACCTTCGCGGGCACCGCGCACATGAGCACCGTGGAGGGGTAGCGGGCCCTTCCGCCGGGCGCGTAGCACCCCACCCGCTCCACGGGACGCAAGAGGTGGCGGACGCGGATGCCGTGCGCGACGAAGTCCGCCACCGCGGCCATCTCGTGGGCGTGGTAGTCGGCGATGTTGCGATGCGCGACGAGCAGCGCCTCGCGCAGCTCCTCTGGGATCCTCCTGAGCGCCTGGTGGACCTGCGCGTCGGGGACCGCGAACTGCTCGAGGGCGACGCCGTCGAGCTCCGCGCTGAGCGCGCGCAGCGCCCCGTCGCCTCCGTCGCGCACCCGCTCGATGATCTGGCGGACCGCGTCCCGCTCGGCACGCCCGGGGTCCTCGGGGCGCGGCAGCGCCGCAGCCAGCGCCTCGCCGCGCCGGCCCCGCACGTCGATCCTGGTCAGCACCGTTCCGCTACCACGAGGGACACGATGTTACCGGCAGCAGCTCGCGCGTTTGGAACCCGGCCGTGGCATGGGAACGCGCCAGCCCGCCCGCCGCGGCATCATTCGTGCGTGGCCACACGCGCGGAGCTGTCGTCCATCGCCTCGACGCTCACGGAGCTCACCGAGCGCGTGACCAAGCTCGCCGAGCGCGCCCGCGACGGGGACGAAGCCGATCTCGCGGCCGAGCTGTTCATCGTGGAGAGGGAGCTGCGGGGCGCGTTGCGGCGCCTGGGCCGGACCTTCGCCGTCGGACCGTCGCCGCGCCGGTGGCCGTGAGCTCGGCCGCCCCCGCGCGGGCGCTCCAGCGACGGCCGGACCCGGTGGATCAGACCCCGTACTGGACGAGGTCGTGGCCGAGCGCCGTGATGGCGGCCCGCAGCGCGGCCTGCCGCGTGTTCACGATCGCGGCGTTGCGTCGCGCTGCCGTCTCGGCGGTCGACACGGCCAGGAGATCCGCGGTGCCGGCACGCTTGGCCAGCTCCCCGATGCGCTGGGCGCCTCCACGGCCGAGCGGCTCGATCTCGGCCCCGGCCAACAACGCGTCCAGACGGTCGCCGCGGGGCTCCGTGCGGTACGCCTCCGCGACGGCCCCGACGGTCACCACGGGGACCACGCCGTGGGTGAGCGCCGCTCGGTGCAGCGCCCACATCATCCGGTCGCCGTGGGCCGCGGCCCGCAGCGCGCCCGCGCCGTACACGATGCCCTCGAGGCGAGCGGGGGTCACGGACGGCGGCGAACCCGTGATGCCATGCCCGAGACGCCCGACAGGAGACGCCCGAGCAGCGCCTCACCCGCGGCGATCTCCTCGGCGCTCAGCGGGCCGGACTCGGACTCCCAGGCCGCGACGCCCCGCAGCCCCTGACGAACCCGCAGCTGGCGCTCCGCCGCACCCGACAGCCAGGCGCTGAAGGAAACCCCGTCCTCCTTCGCGGCGACCTCCACCGCCTTCGCCACGTCGTCGGACAGGGAGACCGACCGTTTGGTGACCATGGCGAAATGGTAGCACCCTCGGTACCACCCTGGCGCTCCACCGCCAGAAGGCGCCTGCTGTGCCGCGGCTGGCCTTGGACCGGTGTCGGCCTGGGGCGTCGGCCCTGGGACGTCGGCCCTGGGACGCGACGACGGCGCCCTGAGGGCGCCGCGTCAGCCCTGGGACGCGACGACGGCGCCCTGAGGGCGCCGTCGTCGGGAGCGGGGCCAGGCGGCGGATCCCGGCACTCCGCTCATCTGGAACCAGGTGGCGGGAACCGGCTCCTCGCGTATCTTACAACGGCTTCTTCGACGCGCAATTGCCCTCGACAACATTTTTACGCCTTTCTCAACTTCGGCCGCCCTGCCCGAGGCAGCCTCCGAGCACGATCAGGCCGGGAGCCTCGCCGAAGGGCACACGTCCGCGAGGACGCACGTGCCGCAACGTGGTGCACGCGCCAGGCAGACCGCTCGCCCGTGGAGGATGAGCCGCAGGCTGAGCGTCCCCCACTCCTCTGGGGGGACCAGCGCGTCGACGTCACGCTCGATCACGTCGGGGTCCGACGACGTCGTGAAGCCGAGACGGCGGGAGAGACGCGCGACGTGCGTGTCCACGGCGAACCCCGGCTTGCCGAACGCGACGGACAGCACGACGTTCGCCGTCTTGCGCCCGACCCCGGGAAGGGTGACGAGATCGTCCATCTCCGCAGGCACCTCGCCGCCGAAGCGTTCCACGAGCGCCTGGGCCATCCCGAGCAGGCTTCGCGCCTTCGCGCGGAAGAACCCCGTCGAACGGATGAGCTCCTCGAGCTTCTCGGGGTCCGCATGCGCCAGCGATGCCGCGTCTGGATAGGCCGCGAACAGCGCCGGCGTCACCAGGTTCACCCGGACGTCGGTCGTCTGCGCAGAGAGGATCGTCGCGACCAGCAGCTGGAAGGGGTTCTCGTGGCGGAGCGCGCACAGCTCCTTGGCGCTGCCCGGGTACTCGGCGGCGAGCCGCGACGTCACCACCTTCGCCCGGCCCTTCGCGCTGCGCGGCGCCGCCATCGCCGACGAGCGTAGCCAAGGGGAGGCGGCGATCCCACCGGTAGCCTGCAGACGTGCCAGAAGGTCCGCTGCCGGTTCGCGTCGAGCTGGCCCGCTCGCTCGACCCTGCCCGGAGCGCGGAGGTCCAGGACCTCCTCGACGAGGCGCAGGAGGCCGACGGCTTCCCGGGCCTGAGCGACGAGGCGCACCTCGGCGTCGAGGCCGACCCGCCCCCCGGCGCGCTCACGCTGCTCGCACGCGTCGGAGAGAGCGGAGCCCTCGCCGGTGTCGCCTCCCTCTCCGAGCGCGCCGGTGCGTGGACCGTGGAGACCGTGGTCCGCCCGGACCATCGCGACGACCCCCGAGACGTGCACTCGATGCTGCTCGACGCCGCGCTCGGAGAGATCGCTGCACGCGGCGGCGGCGCCGTGCGTGCGTGGCTCCGTACGCCGTCCGCGCGCCAGAAGGGCGAGCTCGCGGCCCGCGGGCTCGAGCCCGAGCGCGAGCTGCTCCAGCTGCGCGCCCCTCTCCCCCCCGAGGCGGTGAGGGACGCCAGCTCGCCGCCGGTGCCGGTGCGCCCGTTCCGCCCCGGACGCGACGAGGAGGCGTGGCTGGAGCTGAACGCGCGCGCGTTCGCAGGCCATCCCGATCAGGGCTCCTGGACGCTCGCCGACCTCGAGCGCCGAGAGCACGAGCCGTGGTTCGACCCCGGTGGCTTCCTGCTGCACGAAGAGGCCGGCCGCCTCGCGGCGTTCTGCTGGACCAAGGTGCACCGCACCCCGGTGCTCGGCGAGATCTACGTGATCGGCGTCGACCCGGACTTCCAGGGAAGGGGGCTCGGCCGTGCGCTCACCCGCGCCGGCCTGGGCCACCTCGCGACGCGAGCGGTGCCGGCCGCGATGCTCTACGTCGAGTCCACCAACACGCCCGCGCTCGTCCTCTACCGCTCGCTGGGCTTCTCCGAGCACCACCGGGAGGTCCAGTACCGCGGAGAGGTCGCAGCGCGCTGACCCCGGCCCTACGAGCCGACCCTGGCCCGAGACGAGGCCTTCGGTCAGACGCTCGTGCCGACCGCTCGCCCGACCCCGTAGGTCACCGCGGCCGCGAGCGCCGCGACGAGGAGCTGGCGCGCCGCGCCCTTGAGGAGCGAGCGTCCCGTCAGCGCTGCAAGGATCGTCCCGA
Organism: Actinomycetes bacterium; assembly: GCA_021791145.1. The sequence goes on from JAJYXE010000006.1 coordinate 28,640, forward strand.
CCCCGATCGCGGCGGCGGCGGCCACCACGATGGACACGACGAGCGCGCCGTTGCCGTGGGAGACGAGCCAGGGGAGCAACGGCAGGAGCGCACCGAGCGCGAACGTGACGAACGAGCTCAGCGCGGCGACGAGGGGGGAGCCGAGCGAGGCCGGGTCGATGCCGAGCTCCTCACGGGCATGGGTCTCGAGCGCGGTCTTGGGGTCGCGCATCATCATCTCGGCGAGCTGGGTGGCGAAGGCCGGGCTGAGGCCTCGCCGCACGTAGATCGCGGCGAGCTCCTGGTGCTCGGCGGCAGAGCTGTGCTCGAGCGCTTGGCGCTCCAGCTCGAGCTCGCGCTCCAAGAGCTCGCGCTGGGCCTGCATGGACACGAGCTCCCCGGCGGCCATCGAGAAGGCGCCTGCGACCAGGCCTGCGAGGCCCGAGAGCCGGACGATCCCGCCGGCGGGGTGGGCGCCGGCCACACCGAGGATGAGCGAGACGTTCGTGACGAGCCCGTCGCTGATCCCGAAGACGGCCGCCCGGGCACCACCCGACTGGACGTTGCGGTGGTGCCGGTCGCCCTCGGTGTCGTAGGCCTGCGGGCGTGGCGCACGGCCCAGCCGTCGGAAGGTGTCCACGGGGCTCAGCGTACCGATGTCCCTCGGGCCCCAGGGCCTGGCACAATGGTCGCATGCCAGGACGATGGGTCGACCAAAGCCTTCCCCAGACGCTGCAGGGGGCGGTCCTCTTCTCCTACCTGAACGCCGCGCTGGCGCTCGTCTCCACCCTCCTTTTCGGCCAGTCCCCCTTCCTCTTCGTCTTCATCCTGCTCGCGGTCGCGGCCTTCGGGATCGCCAACCACCGGCACCTCGCCTACTGGGCGGCGGTCGTCCTGGCGTGCGGCTACCTGCTCGGCGTGCTCGCGCTCATGGCCACCGGCGGCGGCCTCGGAGGGGTCCTGAACCTGCTCTTCTCCGGGGTCCTCGTCGCGCTGCTCTTGCACCCCGAGAGCCGGCACTACCAGCGCATCTGGTTCAAGTAGCCGTCGTCGTGGCGGAGCCGGCGGGAGGAGACCAGTGACCACGACCGTCGATGGCGTCGAAGGGTTCGCGGCCATCACCGGCCGGCACCTCGGCTACAGCGACTGGGTCGTGGTCGACCAGGCGCGCATCGACCGGTTCGCCGACGCGACCGGCGACCACCAGTGGATCCACGTCGATCCCGAGCGCGCCGCGAAGGGCCCGTTCGCCACGACCATCGCCCACGGGTACCTCACGCTCTCGCTCGTGCCGTGGCTCCTCTCCCAGGTGGTCCGCGTGGAGGGCGTCGCGTACGGGGTGAACTACGGGTGCAACAAGGTGAGGTTCCCCGCCCCCGTGCCGGTCGGCTCGGCGCTGCGGCTCGGCGCCTCGGTGGCGACGGTCGAGGAGGTCGCCGGCGGCGTCCAGGTCGCGCTCGACGTCACTCTCTCGGTGCGCGGCGCCGAGAAGCCGTCGTGCGCCGCGCAGGTGGTGTACCGCTACTACCGGGAGTGAGCTGCCGGGCGTGAGCTGCCGGGCGTGACGAAGGCACGGGTGACGAAGACCACGAAGACCACCGCGGCTCTGCCCAGCGGCAGGGAGAAGACCGTCCGGGTCCGGGCGATGTTCGACCTGATCGCGCCCCGCTACGACCTGGTCAACCGCGTCATCTCCCTCGGCCTAGACCAGCACTGGCGCTCTCGCGCGCTGCGCGCGCTCAAGCTCGCGCCCGGCTCGCGCGTGCTCGACGTGGCCTGCGGGACCGGCGCGCTCGGCGAGATCGGCGCGCGCCACGGCTACCGCGTCGTCGGCACCGACCTCAGCGCGGGAATGCTGGCCGGCCGTGCCGGTCGGTTTCCCGCGACGCTCGGCGACGCGGCGGCGCTGCCCTTCGCGACCGGCTCCTTCGACGGGGTGCTGTGCGCCTACGCCCTCAGGAACTTCACCGACCTCGAGGCGTCGCTCGAGGAGGCCGCTCGCGTCACGCGGCCGGGCGGGCGCATCTCGATCCTCGAGGTGGCCACCCCGACGCACCGAGCCCTTCGGGCGGGCCACGCGCTGTGGTTCCGCCATGTGGTCCCCGTGATCGGCGCGCTGCTCTCGGACCCCGAGGCCTACCGGTACCTTCCCGATTCGGTCGCCTACCTGCCCGACGAGCGGGAGCTCGCGGCCATGCTCCGGCACGCGGGCTTCGGAGCCGTCGACCGCCTCGTCCTCCAGGGTGGGCTCAGCCAGGTCCTCACCGGCACCCGCGCCAGCGCGCGGGCTCTTCGATGAGCGTGGCCACGCCGGGCGACGGCCCCTGGGAGCCAGCCGTCGCCCCGGACCCCGCCGGCTTCGTCGCGACGACCGTGGCCGTCGACCCTTCCACCTGGTCGACCACGTCGGCCGCGGTGCTCGCCGAGGCCGCCGACGCCGGCATGCTCGT
>JAJYXE010000003.1 GCA_021791145.1 Actinomycetes bacterium
TCCCCTTGGTGGCCGATGTGCCCTTGCCTGTCCCGACCGAATGGGTGTTGGCCGAGCTCTCCACGGCCACGGAGCCCTTGGCCGAGGTCACGGTGACCCCTGTGAGCGAGGCGTGCGATGTCGTTGTCACGATCAAGACAACGACGCCGCCGGCCGCCGACAGCGACGCGCCTGTGGTGCTGCTGTCACCTGCCGTAGGCGTCTTGGAAGCGCTCTGCGTGTGCCCCGTGTTGGTCTGGTCGGCGGTGTTGCCGGCATTCCGCTGGGCTGTGACCTGGCTGTTGACTGTGCCCTTTGTCGATGGGCCGCCTGTGGCGCTCGCGTAGGCCGTCCCGGTATTGAAGGAAGACCCCGACGCGTCGAAGAGGACGGAGCCCGAGGCTTCGATATTCCGGGCCGTGGAGGCTCGGACGTGGTCGGTCACGATGGCGATCGGGAGGGAGATGGCGACTCCCACGTTCCCACCCTCGACGTCGCCCTTGGCGGTCGATGTCGTAGTCGCCGCCTGTGTCGCCTTCACCGTGACCGACCCGCCGTTGGCGCTGACGTCGAGCCCTGTCCCGGTTCCCAAGACGGCATCGGTGGTCACGTTGGTGATGACCAACGCGACGGTGGGCGCGAGTGTGAGCTCGCCGGCGACACCGACACCACCGTCAGCCTTGGTGGTTGCGGCGTTGGCGTCGGTGGCGGTCACTGTCACGTTCTTGCCGCCGGTGAGCGTGGTGCCGTTCTCCAGGCCCGCGAGCGTTGTCTCGTTGTCGAGGTTCATTGCAAAGGATGCACCCAGGCCGAGCTTCGGAGCCGGTGTTGTCGGGGTTGGGAGGATCTCGATCATCTGGTCGGTCCCCGTCGCCTTCGACGGTGTGAGCTTGATCGGTGTTGTCTTGGCTGTGCACTTGGCAACTTGAATGGCAGTCGCGCTCAGGACGATGGCGCAGTACTTCGGCGTTGTCTTGAGGTTGCTGTCGGTGAGGCCGCCGATCGGTTTGCCGCCACCGGTGTGGTATTCGATCGCTGTCCCGCTCTTCAGCGGGGCTCCTGTGCCCTTGACCAGCGCCTGGGAGAGGTAGATGGCGTTCTTGTAGGGGTGCAGCGTCGTCGTGGTAGTCCCGGTGACGTCGGTCGCCGGGTCGAAGGTGTTGCGGGCCTGGTCGGCGTGCGCGGTGGCGGCCACCGATGAGCCGGCGGCGAGCGACACTGTGCCTGCTCCCGCCGTCGCACTCGACGCTGCGGAGCCTGTGCTCAGCAGTCGGGCGCTCGTTGTGACGGCGAAGATGTTGATCGCCACGGATCCCGACACGTTGGCGACGCTGCCCCCCCCTGCCCCGGACGTCGACTCCGCGCCGAACGTGTAGGTCTTGTTCCCTGTGACTGTCCTCGTCGTCGCCCCGAGCGAAAGCCCGTCCGCCACCACGGACGAGCCGGGTGTGAGATCCGCCGTGTTGTGGACCTTGGCGAGGTTCACGCCCACGCCCACGCCGACGGCCGCCGACCCGCCCTCCGTCGCCGCCTCACCGTCCCCGTCCGCCGATGCGTGGGTGTTGTTGGTCGAAGCCAACGTGACCGCGCCTGTCGATCTGATCGACGTTCCGGAGGGAAGTGATACGTCGCTCGTGCTTGTCACGAGGTTGAACGCGGCAGCGGCAGCCACGCTCACCCCTCCCGAGCCGGTGGAGGCAGACGGGGTGGTCGTGGTCGTCGGACCGTTGACGCCGTTGGTCGTCGCGTCCGACTTGGCCTGCGTGAGCTGGGCGTCGCCCTGTGTGTTGGGACTGCTCGTTGTTGTCTTGTCCGCCCCGTCCACACCGGCCCGGGCGACGCTGGTCGTGGACGACGAGCCGTTGGCGCTGAAGGCCGCCGCACCGTGGGCTGTCACGCTGCGGTGGGTCTGCGCGGTGACGGTATGTGTCGCGACCGTGACGGCGACCGACGCGCCGATGGCGGCCGTGGCGCCCGTGGTGTTGCCCTTCGCGCTGGTTGTCACCGTGGACGACTGTGTGCCGGTAGCGGTGAGGGCCCCGGAGAGCACCAGCGGCGAGCTTCCCGAGGTGGCCGTCCCGAGGTCGGCATGGGTCCGGACGTTCGAGACGGAGACGGCGACCACGGGCGTGATCGCCACGCCGCCCTCGGAGCCCGAAGCCGCCTCGGTGCCCATCGTGTCCTCGGTGGTCGCCTTCAGGGTCAGGTTCTTCGCCCCGGTCAGCGCGGCATCTGTCCCGATCGTCGCCTGGCCGGTGTCGTTCACCACGTTGACCGCCACCCCGAGCCCCACGCCCACCCCACTGACCTTCTTTGCAGGGAGGAGCGACTGCTCGTTCCCCGTGGTTGTCGTCGTTGTCAGGTACAGCGCCGTGGTTGTCGGTGTTGTGCTTGTCTTCTTTTTGGGGGCGGCGGCCAGCTTGAAGCTCGGATATGTTGTCGTGCCTGTCTTGACTGTCTTGACTGTGAAGGCGTAGTAGGTCCCGCCTGTGGCCAGACCGCCGATGTCGGTGCCCCCGCCGTTGGAGTAGACGAGGGCGGTCCCTGTCTTCAGTGTTGCCACCTTGTACGGCAGCGTGATCGTGTTGTGATCTGTTCCGACCGCGGTCTGCGGGTCGAAGACCTTCTCCTTCGGGACGGCCTTGGTGTCCGACGTGGTGGTGTGGGTGCTCGACAGCGACACTGTCGCTCCGCTGACGGCGATGGACGCCGAGGGTGAGATCGAGGCTGTCTGATCGACTGTCACCACGTTGAGGGCGAAGGACCCCTTGAAGGCAACCGACGGGTCATCGCCCAGTCCCGAGGTGGCGGATGCCCCGATCGTGTCGGTGCTCGGCTGGGTGCTTCCGCCGGTGCTGACATCGACAGCGGCGGTTGTCAGAGCCTGTGTCCCCGCGAGGTAAGCCTTGGTGGTGTCCTTGGCGACGTTGACGGCGATGCCCACCCCGACCCCGGTCTTGGCCGACTTGTTCGTCGCCCCATCGCCGGTCGTCGCCACCGTGTTGGAGGTGTTGGCATGGACGCCGACGCCGGAGGCCGTCGTCGTGAGCCCGAACCTGCCAGCCGTCGAAGTTCCGCTTGTCGGGGCAATAGCCGCGACGGTTGTGTCCTTGAGGTAGCTGAAGCCGAGGGCGCCCGCGACGGAGATCGGGCCTGTGCTGGTGTTGGCATTGCCGGTCGGAACTGTCGGCGCCTTCGGGTTGGTGGAGTGAGGGTTCGTCAGAGCGTCAGGCGACACTGTCGACTTCCCTGTGCTCAGGCTCGTATCCGACGTCGCCCCCCCGACGCTCGCCTGCGCTGTCGTCTTCAGGTTGTTGGTGGCTGTCGCCTTGACTGTGAGGCTCGCCGCCTTGTTCCCCGACGAGGTGGCGGTGATCTCGGACGTCGTGCTCTCCACGAGGACGCCGACCGCCACCCCGGCCCCGGCACCGGAGCCGCTGGCGTCGCCGATCGCGTTCATGGTCACGGCGTTGGTCGACGTGAGCGAGAACGTGCCCGTGACTTTGAAGGAGGTGGTGCCCGAGAGGGTGCTCGAGGCGTTGGAGGTCACGGCCACGGCCGAGGCGGCGGCGTCCTTCGCGGCCGATGCGAGCTTCCAGTACGTCCCTGTCGTTGCGGACTTGGGTGTGTGTCCCGTGTTTGTCGCAGCCTGGGAGGTGTAGATCGCTGTTGTCTTTGTGACGGTGTCTGTCTTGGCGTAGGTGGTCGATGCTGTCCAGGCACCCTTGTATGTGGACCCGCTCGAGGTGGCGGTGGCTGTGACGTGCGACGAGCTGGAGACGGTCACGTTCCCCGTAGCCGTGATGGTCGAGTTGGCGACCAAGACGGTGGCTGTCGCTGTCACGACCACCACGTTCAGGTGTCCTGATGTCGTCGGTGCCGACTCGGCGCTGGCCGCCAGGGTGATTGTCCCGGCGGTAAGCGTCGCCTTTCTGAGCGTGATCGATGCCTTCGGCTTGGCTGGGGTGAAGACTGTGAGGGTCGAGCTGCCGTTGTCGCTCGCTCTCGCTGTGAAGTCGATCGCGCCGGTGCCGGTGGTGATCGCGACGTTGAGGACGGTGATCTTTGCGACGTTGACGTCGAGGGTGGCGCCGGAGAGTGTGAGCGCCGTCGCGAAGTTGATGGACTCGTTGTTCCCGTTGCCGTTGATCGTGACCTTGCTGAGGCCGGTCGTCGAGAACGTCACCGATTCGATTGTCCCCGCCTTCACGGTGACTGTCGACTCGGCCTGGGAGACGCTGAGGCTGTCTGTCCCCGTGCCTGTGATGGTCACTGTCGGGGTCCTGCTGACGGTGATCGGGGCCATGCCGGCGTACCCGATAGGGACGCCGTCGACGACGACGGTGCCCGAGTGGGGTCCGGTCGCCTCATCGGCGAAGCTCTGGCCGCCGTTGACGACGAGGGTCCCAGATCCGCCGCCGTCGACGTAGCCGGCCGACCCCCCGGGTTGCAGGACGAACGTTGCGGCGTACCCTGCCGCGCCGATGAGGTCCTGGAAGCCGCTGAACGCGACCCCGGCGACCGTTCCGGAGTCGGCACCGGTGAGTGTCCAGGTCGAGCTCCCAGCAGGGCCGAAGAGGGTGTTGGTCCCGCCTCCGCCGTTCAAGGTGACGGGGACCGGGAAGGCGCCGCCTGTGATGCCCAACTGGTCGTTGCCGGGTCCCCCGTTCACCACCACTGCGGTGAGGCCACTCGCCGAGATCCCGTCCACCGCGCCGCTCGGAGCGACGAGCTCGATGGTCTTGGTTGTCGCGTTGTAGCCGAGATCACCGACGAGCACCTGGCCGGCCGGCACCTGATAGGTGGCGGTGGTCCCTGTCACCGTCCAGTTGGATGCCGGCGTAGGTGTGCCCGAGACCGTGGGGGTGCTCGGTGTACCAGACGTCGTGGTCGTGCCCGACGTCGTCGTGGTGGTGGGTGTGCCCGACGTCGTGGTCGTGCCCGACGTCGTCGTAGAGGTGCTCGGTGTGCCCGACGTCGAGCCGGCCCCCGACGTCGTCGTGGTGGTGGGTGTGCCCGACGTCGTGGTCGTGCCCGACGTCGTCGTAGAGGTGCTCGGTGTGCCCGACGTCGAGCCGGCCCCCAACGTCGTCGTGGTGGTGCTCGGGAAGGTTGCGGGGACCTGCTCGACCACGCCCGGTGCCAATGTCGCCGCCATCAGCCCGCTGCCGGCGGGGCCGTCCGGCAGTCCCAGGACGTGACCGATCTCGTGGCGTACGACCGTGAGGAGGTCCATGTGGAGTGTCGACGCCGGGGCTGTCGGGAAATCGACGCTCCAGCCCCACCCTGCCGCGTCCGGGCTGACGAGGATCGCGGTCCCGTTGGTGATCCCGAGCTCGAGGCCCGGCAGTGTCAAGGTGTCGATGGTGATCGCTGTGAGGCGGGCGGCGTCTGTCGCCGGGGCGATCGCGCTCCACTCGCTCAGCGCCTCACTGGTCGCTGCAGCGAGCTGGGCGGCGGTCACAGCATCGCTCGCAGGGACCGGATCGGAGGGTGCGTACGCGGCGACACAGAGCTCCGGGTTGTTCAAGGCTGTGCCCGACGTCGTGCCGGTGCCCGAGGTCCCCGTCGTGCCCGAGGTGCCCGAGGTCCCCGTCGTGCCTGAGGTGCCTGAGGTGCCTGAGGTCCCCGTCGTGCCTGACGACCCCGAGGTGCCCGAGGTCCCCGTCGTGCCCGAGGTGCCTGAGGTCCCCGTCGTGCCTGACGACCCCGAGGTGCCCGAGGTCCCCGTCGTGCCCGAGGTCCCCGTCGTGCCTGACGACCCCGAGGTGCCTGACGAACTGTGAGATCCCGACGTTGTGCCGAGGTTGACGCTCTGACTGGTTGTCGTGTTGCTCGTCGTCGTGGTGGTCGTGCCTGTGGCCGAGGTGGTCGTGGTCGTCGAGTTGTTGGTCACCGTCACCGGGCAGCTGACCGTCTTGGCTTCGATGACGACGTTGTGACCGAAGTTGCAATTGCTTGTCGTCGTCTTCGAGGAGCTCGAAGAGGGCCGCGAGCTTGACGAGCTCGAGGTCGAGCTCGATGTGGTCGAGGTCGAGGTCGAGCCCCGTGTGGTCGAGGTCGAGGTCGAGCCCGGTGTGGTCGAGGTCGAGGTCGAGGGTGCCGTCCCCCCTGCGGGCGGTGGGGCGGCGGACGACGAAGCGGAGGACGAAGCGGACGACGACGCGGACGACGAAGTGGACGACGACGGGGCGGTCGCAGCCGCCGGCGCAGAGGACGCCGAGGTCTTGAGGAGATGCGTCGCGCTGCCGCCGTAGACGACGAGCGGCAGCGACGGTGTCCTGGTCGCCGACGTGCGCGCCGAGCTGGGCTGGGTGGACGCGCTCGTCGCGGTGACGGTTGCGGTCGTTGCCGAGCCGGGCGAGGTCGCCGTCGAGGTGCGCTGGAAGCCAACCGTCGAGGTCGTGGAGGTGGTGGTGGGGGACGAGGTGCCCGAGGACGCCGACGCGCCGGCGTTCGCGGACGCGGTGCTGGCGATCTTGACGGACGCAGATGCCGACGTGACAGGTGCAGAGGAGGGTGCAGACGAAGAAGAAGGGGAAGAAGGAGACGTCGCCGCCGGCTCGACCGGGGAACCCGACAGGTGGTGTGAGGACCTGGTCGCGCTCGAGAGAGCTCCGGCGCCGACCGTGCCGAGCCCGAAGGCGACGTTCATGAGCACGACCGCGAAGGTCATACGGCCCGTCCGTACGATCCACCTTCGCCTATGTGTCAGAACAGAGTCCATGTCCCCGCCGGTAGCCCAGACGCCGAAGCAAGCGACGCCCCCGGGGGTTCCGATCCGATCTCTTGCCGAAGACCGCGATGCCTGCGATGGGTGGTCTACACGCGACGAAGGGCAAGTGCAACCGATGTCGCCGGAATTCTTCGGGAGAGCCGGAAGTTTTTTCCCTCTGTTTGGCCGCCGTTGACCGGCCGTTGAGCCGCGGACCGCTCCGATAACTCCCCGGATAGGGATCGCACCCGCCCAACAGCGCGCCGTCTCCCGCTGCGCGCACCCACAGCACGTGCGCCGACTTCCCAGCGCGCGCACCGGACACGGGGGGTGCCGACCGCGTGTGACGGGCCTCTGGGCAGACGCCGACCGCGCGGGCGAGCTGCAAGACTGCGGCCATGCCGCGCGCGCGACGACCGAGGCATGAGCCTCGCAGGGGAGGCCGCGATCGATGACCGACGTGCGCGGCCGCATCGCGCTGGTCACCGGCGGGGGGTCCGGCATCGGCCGGCTGCTCGCGCGAGAGCTTGCCCGCCGAGGCGCGGTGCCGGTCGTCTGGGACGTCGACGAGGCGGCCGTCGCCGACACCGTCGGAGAGCTCGACCGGCTGTCAGAGGGCCGGGCGCGAGGCTACGCCTGCGACGTGCGCGACCTCGACGCGGTAGGTGCCGCGGCCGAGCACGTGCGCCGAGAGGTGGGCGACCCGATGATCCTCGTCAACAACGCCGGGGTCGTGAGCGGTGCGAGGTTCCTCGATCTTCGGGCGGATGACGTCAGGCGGACGTTCGACGTCAACGCGCTGGCGCTCTTCTGGGTGACCAAAGCGTTCCTCCCGGCGATGGTCGACGCCAACCGCGGACACGTGGTCACGGTGGCGTCGGCCGCCGGACTGGTCGGGGTCGCGCGCCAGACGGACTACTCGGCGTCGAAGCACGCGGCGGTCGGCTTCGACGAGTCGCTGCGCGTCGAGCTCCGCAGGATCGCACCGCGCGTGCAGACCACGGTGGTCTGCCCCTACTACGTGGACACCGGGATGTTCGAGGGGGTGCGCACGAGGGTGCCGCTCCTCCTGCCGATCCTCCGCCAACAAGACGTGGCGCGGCGCATCGCGGACGCGATCGCCCGGGACCGGCGCATGCTCGTCCTGCCCCCGATCGTGCGGCTCCTCCCGGTGCTGCGCATCCTGCCCCCGGACGTCTTCGACGCGTTGATGGACCTCTTCGGCGTGAACGTGTCCATGGAGCACTTCGTGGGCCGCCGGGGGCCCTCCGCCCCAGCGTGAGCCCTAAGGTGGGTTCATGAGCACGACGGTGCACGACGCGCCCTCGGTCGTCGCCGCCCTCCGCGCGACGTTCGACGCAGGGCTGACGAGACCCCTCAGCTGGAGGAGGCAGCAGCTTCTCGCCTTGAAGCGGATGCTCGCTGACGGCGAGGACGAGCTCCTCGCGGCCATGCGTGCAGACCTCGGAAAGCCGGCTGTCGAGGCGCGGCTCACGGACCTCTCCTTCGTGGACGCCGAGATCGACGTCATGCTCCGTCACCTCGAGAGCTGGGCGCGCCCCGAGCGCGCGGGGGTCCCGCTCGCGCAGCAGCCGGGCCGCGCGACGATCATCCGCGAGCCCCTCGGCGTCGCGCTCGTGGTGGCCCCCTGGAACTACCCGGTGCAGCTCCTGTTGGTCCCCATGGCCGCGGCGCTCGCCGCCGGCAACTGCGTGGTGGGCAAGCCCTCGGAGATCGCAGCGGCGACGTCCGCGGCGATCGCGCGGCTGGTGCCACGCCACCTCGACGACCGGGCGGTCTCGATCATAGAAGGCGGTCCCGACGAGACCCGGGCCTTGCTCGAGCAGCGCTTCGACACGATCTTCTACACGGGCAACGGCAGGGTTGGCCGGATCGTGATGGAGGCAGCAGCCAAGCACCTCACGCCGGTGACCCTCGAGCTCGGCGGCAAGAGCCCGGTGCTCGTCGGCGCCGACGCGGACCTCGACGTCGCCGCCCGGCGGATCGCGTGGGGGAAGTTCCTCAATGCGGGGCAGACCTGCGTCGCCCCCGACTACGTCCTCGTCGACGAGCGCGTGGAGCCCGCGCTCGTGGACGCCCTGCGCCGCACGATCGGCACCTTCTACGGGAGCGACCCGCAAAGGAGCGGCGACTACGCGCGCATCGTGAGCGACCGCCACTTCGAGCGGCTCACCGGCCTCCTCGCCGCGACCTCCGGCACGGTCGTGCTCGGCGGCGAGCACGACAAGACCGAGCGCTACCTCGCGCCGACGGTCGTGACCGGCGTCTCGGGGGACGACCCGCTCATGGACGACGAGATCTTCGGTCCGATCCTCCCGGTCCTGCGCGTCGCCGGCATGGAGGAGGCGGTGAAGTTCGTGTCGTCTCGCCCCAAGCCCCTCGCGCTCTACGTCTTCTCCTCGTCCAATGACACCGTCGACCTGGTGGTCTCGAGGACGTCGTCGGGAAGCGTCGGCGTGAACCTGACCCTCCAGCAGGTCGCGGTCCCCCAGCTGCCGTTCGGCGGCGTCGGCCAGAGCGGGATGGGCGCGTACCACGGCCGGCAGGGCTTCGAGACCTTCAGCCACCGGCGTGCGGTCCTGGCGAAGCCGACCCGGGTCGATCCCCCGGTGCAGTACCCCCCCTACACGAAGCTGAAGGGCTGGCTCCTCAAGAAGATGCTCTGAGCCGCCTCACACCGGCGCTGGGCCTCACACCGGCGCTGGGCCTCACACCGGCGCTGGGCCTCACGCCGGTGCGCTGAGCCTCACCGGCCCCCAGCTCGCCAGGACGCGGCGTCGACGACCCACACCTGGTGACGGCCAGTCTCCGAGGGCGCCTGCACGGCCACCTCGTCGACGCGCTCGAGGCGGTAGCCGAGACGCCGGGGCACCCCGGCGCTCGCCAGGTTCGCCTCGTCGCAGTGGATCTCGACCCGCTCCACGCCGGGCAGCCCGAAGGCCGCCGTCGTGAGCGCCCGCGCCGACGCCGTGGCATACCCACGGCGCACCCGGTCCTCGCTGACCCAGTAGCCGATCTCGAGCCCCCCGGGCCCGATGCGGCGGTGGAGCCCCGCGCAGCCCACCATCTCGCCGCTCGCCTCCTCGCGGAGCCAGTAGCCGAAGCCCTCGCCCCGCTCCCATTCCTCGATGCTGGCGCGCACGTACCCGCTGTGCGCGTCGGCTCCCGGCGGGGCCTGCGCCCAGGGCATCCAGGGGCGGAGATGCTCGAGGTTCTTGGCGACCAGCCGGCTGAGGACGGGTCCCTCGTCACCCTGGAAGGCCCGCAGGGTCACAGAGCCTGCGGCGAGCTCTCGCGGGGGCGACCCATTGCTCGCAGCCCCAGTGCTCGCAGCCCCAGTGCTCGCAGCCCCAGTGCTCGCAGCCCCAGTGCTCGCCGCTCTGCTGCTCGCCACCCCGCTGCTCGCGGTCATCCTGCGCAAGATCCGCGTGCGCGGTGGCGCCCGGCGGCGCCCTCGCTCACGAGGTGGGGCCCTGGACCGTGACCAGCGTCCCGATCGGGGTGTAGGGCCAGAGCGCCCCTGCTGTGCTGATCTGCATCTCCACGCATCCGTTGCTCTGCGGCCATCCGTAGGTCGCCCGTGGAAACCCGTGCAGCGCGTCGCCCCCGTTGAAGTAGCTCGCCCACGGCACGTGGGGGTCTGTGTAGGTGGTGCCTGTCACGTCGGTGCCCTTCATGTCCGAGAAGGGGACGTGCTCGAAGACCTGGAACGTGCCGTCCTGGGTGTTCGCCCCCGGCACCCCGGTGTTCACCAGGATGTGCTGGAACTTGAGGGTCCCGTCGACCCACGCTGTGAGGTGCTCCGGCAGCACCTTTGTGACGAGCACGTAGGTGACCGGCTCGGTGTTGGGCTTCTGGACCATCACGTCGTGCAGCAAGGCGGTCCAGACCTCGGGGCCGGGGATGCCGTCGACCGGCAGGCCGTTCTCTGTCTCGAACATCATCACGGCCCCTTTGGTGATGGGGCCCATTGTGCCGGGCACCCACTGGCTCGTGAGCTGGGAGGGAAGGCCCGCCCAGCGCCACGTGAATGTGCCCGGCTGCGGTGTGGCCAACGCGCTCGGGGGGGTCGCCGAGGCCGCGTAGGCCACGGGGAGGTAGCCCAGCTCGGCAAGGAGCTGCTGGAGGCGGAGCACGCTGCCGTTCGCGATCGTGAATGTGACCGTCCGGGTCGCGCCGAGCCGGGTGCCCGCGGCGCTCTCCATGCCGCCGGAACCCCCCGGGATCGTGAGCGTGTACTTCTCGAAGGGCACGAACGGTGCTGCGGGGGTGAAGACCAAGGTGTCCTTGGACGCCGCGTGCCAGGTCCCCGACACCGCGGGCGACACGGTCGGCGTCGGCCCACCCTTGGCGACGGGCGCGTCGAAGGAGACGGTGAGCTGCGCGTTGGGCGCGATGCCGGAAGCGCCCGAGGTCGGTGTCGTCGACGAGATCCGGAACGGCGTGCGGTGGTGCTTCACGGACGTGGTGGCACTACCGTTCCCCCCGCCCGAGCCGGTGCCGGTGCTGCACGAGCTCCCGGAGCAGGTAAGAGCGCTCTGGGTGGTCCGGGTGGCGGCGAACGCGACACCGCCGGCTGCGACGAGCGCGACCGCGACGGCCGCTGCCCAAGGGGACAGCCAACGCCGCCCGTGTCGTGTGCTCCGGTCCCGGAGTGCCTGCACGACTGCTCCCGTCGCTCCGCGCGGTCACGTTCCACCGCGCTCCCGAGGAGCGGCGTCAGGAGGCGGGTGACCCCGGACGCCAAGCGCCCGGCATCCCGTCGCCCCGCCAACACGTCTTTGCTCCCGCCCAGGAGGCACGGCCGGCACCGCCCTCGCGTCGACGGTGCCTACCGCGACCTTAGCCAGCGGTTGCGCCGTCGCGGTCGCGGGGTGCCGGCACAACATGCGCTCGGCTCCGTGCGCTCGGGCACATGCGCTCGGTCACATGCGCTCGGTCACATGCGCTCGGTCACATGCGCTCGGGCACGGTCACATGCGCTCGGGCACATGCGCTCGGGCACATGCGCTCGGTCACGGTCACATGCGCTCGGGCGCCTCCATGCCGAGCAGCCCGAGCCCCTCGGCGAGCACCCGCGCGGTCGTCTGCGCGAGCGCGAGACGGCTCTTTCTCGTGGGGGCGTCGGGTGCCCGGAGCACGGGGCAGCGCTCGTAGAAGACCGTGAAGGTCGTCGCGAGGTGGAACAGGTAGGCGCACAGCTTCGACGGGGACGACTCGTCGGCGGCGGCTCGGATGGCGCTGCCGTACCCGAGCAGCGAGATGCCGAGGGCGCGCTCTTCGGGCTCTTCGAGTGCGATCGCCCCAGGGTCCGCGTCGCCCTCCCCCGCGCCCGCCAGCCCCGCGTCGCTCTTCCCCGCGCCCGGCGGCCCCGCCTCGTCGCCCGCGCGGCGGAAGATCGAGCGGATGCGCGCGTGGGCGTACTGGAGGTACGGGCCGGTGTCGCCTTCGAAGCTGAGCATGCGGTCCCAGTCGAAGACGTAGTCGCGCACCCGGTCGGTCGAAAGATCTGCGTACTTCACCGCGCCGATCCCGAGCGCACGCGCCACCGCCTCGCGCTCTGCGGGGCCGACGGCCGTGTCCCGGCCGCGCTCGGCCATCGCGTCGGCCGCCCGTGCGACCGCCTCGTCGAGCAGGTCGACGAGCTTCACCGAGGTGCCGGCCCGGGTGCGGAGCATCTTGTGGTCGGTGCCGAGGACGCTGCCGAAGGCGACGTGCTCGGCACGCACGCCGGCGGGGAGCCAGCCGGCAATCCTCGCCACCGCGAAGCACATCTGGAGGTGCTGGGACTGCGGCGCGCCGACCACGTAGAGGAGCCGGGCCGCACCCAGCGTGTCGACGCGGTCGCGGATGCACGCGAGGTCGGTCGCGGCGTAGCCGAAGCCGCCGTCGGACTTCTGGACGATCAGCGGGAGCGGGTCGCCCTCTCGGTTGGTGAAGCCGGGAGGGAAGACGCACAGCGCCCCCCCGTCCCTCACCAAGAGCCCCGCAGCGTCGAGGTCCGCCACGACATCCGGCAGCATCGCGTTGTAGTAGCTCTCTCCCTTCACGTCGTCGTCGGTGAGGAGCACCCCGAGCTTGGCGTAGACCTCGTCGAAGTACGCGATGCTGTGCTCGACGAGCACCCTCCACATCCTGAGGGTCTCCACGTCGCCGTGCTGGAGCAGCACCACCCGCCGGCGGCTCCGCTCCTTGAAGTCCTCGTCCCCCTCGAACGACGCCCGGGCTGCCTGGTAGAAGTCCGTCAGGTCGCCGACGGTGAGCTCGGCGACCGCCTTCTCCTCGCCGACGTCGAGGAGGTGCTCGATGAGCATGCCGAAGGGCGTGCCCCAGTCGCCGATGTGGTTTTCCCGAACCACGTCGTGGCCGAGGTGCGCCAGCACCCTGCAGAGGGCGTCACCGATCACGGTGGACCGCAGGTGGCCGACGTGCATCTCCTTGGCGACATTGGGGTGGGAGTATGTGACGACCACCCGGTCCCCGGCGGCGGCGGGCTCCACGCCGAGCCTTGGGTCGGCCGCGAGCTCACGCACGCGGGCTTCCACGTAGCGCGTGGAGAGGAAGAGGTTCAAGAAGCCCGGCCCGCTGACCTCCACCCGCTCGCAGACGTCGTCGAGCTGGGCGGCAGCCGCGATCGCGGCGGCGAGGTCGCGGGGGTCACGTCCAAGCTGCTTGGCGAGTGCGAGCGCGCCGTTCGCCTGGAAGTCCGCTCTCTCCGAGGGGCGGAGCACCGGGTCCGCGCCGGGCGCCAGCGTGTCGAACGCGGCCCGGAGGCGTCCTGCGAGCAGCGCGGCGACATCTGGCATGGCCCATCTTCGCGCCGATCGCGCGCCGCCTCGCCAAGGGCGCGCGCCGCCGGGGAGGGCCCAGGAGCCCCGGCGGCGACCGAAGCGGGGGCGAGGGCTCCGCAGTCCGGTTGGGGCTCCGGAGTCCGGTTGGGGCTCCGCAGTCCGGTTGGGGCTCCGGAGTCCGGTTGGGGCTCCGCAGTCCGGTCGGGGCTCCGGAGTCCGGTTGGGGCTGCGTCTAGGGCTGTGCGAGCGCGAAGACCGGGAAGTTGGCCGACGCTGTCGCGTCCGAGGGGAGGAATGGCCCGTTCACCACGACGGCGAGGTGGCCTGTCACCCCGGGGCCGGCGTCGCCTTCGATCGTCACCACCGCGCCGTCGGGCCACACCTGGGCCACGACCCCGACGTGCACGGCGGTCGACGCAGTCTGGGGCCCCGTCCCGTAGAGCACCGCGTCCCCGGCCAGCGCGTGCGCGCTCGGCGGCAGCACCCGGCCGTGTGTCGCAGCCCAGGAGTAGATGTCGCCCACGAACGCGTACGAGGGGATCGGGATCCCGCCCTGCTGCCAAGCCCACGTGAGGAACAGCGCGCACCACGGCTCGCACTGCCCGTAGGGGCTGCAGAAGTAGCCGCTGTCGGGGTCGGGCTGGATCTGGGAGGCGGCTGCGGCGACGATCTTCGGGTACCCGCCCGCCGGTGTCGGGTCGGCGAAGGTGTAGTCGAACCCGTCGGGCTCGAGCAGCGCGTACCCGCCCCCGTCCGGCGTGGGCACGATCGCCTTGAAGGGCGAGGCCGTGGGGCTCCCCGAAGGCGCCCCGAAGGACTTGGCCGTGCCGAAGGGGAAGACCGCCCCGTTCCACTCGAGCAGCCAGTAGCCGGTCCCGTGCGGTGTCGCCGCCATCCCCGAGATGCCCGACTGCAGGTCCTTGCCCCCGAGCGAGCCGTAGAACGCCGCGTCGCCGAAGGTGAAGACGCCCCCGTCGGCGGCGACGAGCCAGTAGCCGTGGCCGTCGGGGGTGGCCGCCATGCCGACGATCGGCTGGGCGAGGTGCTTGCCGCCCATCGAGCCGTAGAAGGCCGCGTCGCCGAAGGTGAAGACGCCTCCGTCCAGCGCGACGAGCCAGTAGCCGTGGCCGTCGGGGGTGGCCGCCATGCCGACGATCGGCGCGTACAGGTGCAGCTCGGCTGCGGAGCCAAAGTAGGGGGCGCCGTCGACCGCCGCGACCTCGCCGTCGGCAGCGGCGACCCAGTAACCGCCCGACGTCGGCGGGCCTGTCGGGGAGCCCGATGTCGAGCCGCCCGGTGTGGAGGAGCCCGGCGACGAGCCCGGTGTCGAGGCGCCCGGTGTGGAGGAGCCCGGCGTCGAGCCGCCCGGTGTGGAGGAGCTCGGCGACGAGCCCGGTGTCGAGGCGCTTGCCCCACCCGAGCCGGCGGCGCCGGCTGTGCCCGGCACCGCGACCATCGCGACCGCTGGCGCGCCGAGCGTCAAGGGGTCCGGCACAGCCTGTGCCGCGTCGCCGTACTCGTAGATCCCGCCGCCTGGATAGATCCGGAAGGACCTGGCGGCGCGTGCACGCATGGCACGGCTCGGCAGCCGGGGCGCTGTCGGCGCGCCGGGCTTCGAGGCGGCGTCGGTCGCCGCGGGCCGACCCACGGCGTGTTGCGTCCGGGGAGCAGCACCTGCAGGCCCCACGCCGGCAAGCCCCGCGCCGGCGAGCCCCCCCGAGACGAGCACGCAGGACAGCGCCGTCGCAAGGACCGATGCGGCACCAGACCCCCTTCGCCCCACGGCACCATCATCCCAACCAGCGCGTGCCGATGCACGTGTCCCCGAGGATTCCCTCGCCACCAGGACGGACGGCGCGAGCTCGGGGAGCTGCACCCCTCGTAGCAAGGCGGCACCCCCGCAGCAAGGCATCCGCCCCGCACGCCGGGATCGCCGCAGCGGCAGAATGACCGCATGGCACACCCCGACAGCTTCCGCGCCCGGTCCTCTCTCGACGTCGGCGACCGCCGCCTCGAAATCTTCCGCCTCTCCGCGGTGACCGGCTCGGAGCGGCTCCCCTACACCGTGAAGATCCTCCTCGAGAACCTGCTTCGCCACGAGGACGGGACCAGGGTGACCGCCGCGGACATCGAGACGACGGCGAGGTGGGATGCAAGAGGCGCGGCCGAGCCCAAGGAGATCGCGTTCAGCCCCGAACGGGTGCTGATGCAGGACTTCACCGGGGTCCCCGCGGTCGTCGACCTCGCCGCCATGCGAGACGCGATGCGTGCGCTCGGCGGCGACCCCTCGCGCGTCGACCCGCTCGTTCCATGCGAGCTGGTCATCGACCACTCGGTCATCGCGGAGCGCTCCGGCGGTCCTCGCGCGTTCGACGACAACGTCGAGATCGAGTACGAGCGGAACCTCGAGCGCTATCAGCTCCTCCGGTGGGCGCAGCAGTCCTTCGACCGGTTCCAGGTCGTGCCCCCCGGCACCGGCATCTGCCACCAGGTCAACCTCGAGTACCTCGCACGCGTGGTGTTCGAGACCGACGACGGCGTCGCGTTCCCCGACACGATCGTCGGGACGGACTCCCACACCACCATGGTCAACGGTCTCGGCGTGCTCGGATGGGGCGTCGGCGGGATCGAGGCCGAAGCCGCGATGCTCGGCCAGCCGCTGTCGATGCTGCTGCCGCCGGTGGTCGGCCTCCACCTGCACGGGGAGCTGCCCGAGGGGACGACCGCGACCGACCTCGTCCTCACGATCACCGAACTGCTGCGACGCCACGGGGTGGTCGGCAAGTTTGTGGAGGCGTACGGATCCGGCGTCGCCTCCCTGCCGGTCGAGACCCGCGCCACCATCGGCAACATGTCGCCGGAGTACGGCGCGACCTGCACCGTCTTCCCGGTGGACCAGGCCACGCTCGACTACCTCCGGTTCACCGGCCGGCAGGAAGGCCACCTCGCCGTGGTCGAGGCCTACGCGAAGGAGCAGGGTCTCTGGCACGATCCGGCCGCCCCGCACCCCTCCTACTCCGAGAACGTCGATCTCGACCTCTCGACCGTCGTGCCGAGCCTGGCAGGGCCGGCGCGCCCTCAGGACCACGTGGCGCTCGCCGGCGCCGGGAAGGCGTTCCGCGCCGCGCTCGGCAGGACGCCGCGGCATGCCCCGGTGTCACCCGCACCTGGCGCCGGCGCGGCAGCGACCGGGGTGGCGGCGACCGGGGTGGCCCCGAGGCCGCTCACCGACGGCGACGTCGTCATCGCGGCGATCACCAGCTGCACCAACACGTCCAATCCCCAGGTCCTCGTCGCCGCCGGGCTCGTGGCGAAGAACGCGGTCGAGCGCGGGCTCACCTCCAAGCCCTGGGTGAAGACCTCGCTCGCGCCGGGCTCCAGGGTGGTCATGGACTACCTGGAGAGGGCCGGGCTCCTCGAGCCGCTGGAGAAGCTCGGGTTCTGGCTCGTCGGCTTCGGCTGCACGACCTGCATCGGCAACTCGGGACCGCTGCTCCCGGGCGTGTCCGAAGCGGTGCAGGCCGGTGACCTCTCGGTCGTGTCGGTCCTCTCGGGCAATCGCAACTTCGAGGGACGGATCCACCCCGACGTCCGGATGAACTACCTGGCCTCGCCGCCCCTCGTCGTGGCCTACGCGATCGCCGGGACGATGGACGTGGACCTCACCCTCGACCCCCTCGGGACCGACCACGAGGGCCACCCGGTGATGCTCTCGGACCTGTGGCCGTCCGATCACGAGATCGCCGACACGATCCGGTCATCGCTCAGCTCCGACGAGTTCCGCACGCGCTACGCGTCGGTCTTCGAAGGCGACGCGCGCTGGCAGTCGATGGCGGTCGCCGGGGGCGAGACGTTCGCGTGGGACGACCGATCGACCTACGTGCTGCATCCTCCCTACTTCGACGGCATGGCGATGGAGCCCGAGCCGCTCGTCGACGTCTCGGGCGCACGAGTGCTCGCGCTGCTCGGCGACAGCGTGACGACCGACCACATCTCCCCTGCCGGATCGATCAAGGCCACATCGCCTGCGGGCCGCTACCTCGCCGCGCACGGGGTCGAGCGCAAGGACTTCAACTCCTACGGCGCACGTCGCGGCAACCACGAGGTGATGGTGCGCGGGACCTTCGCCAACATCCGGCTGCGCAACCAGCTCGTGCCCGGCGTCGAGGGCGGGGTCACCGTGCATCTGCCGGACGGGGAGCAGATGTCGATCTTCGAGGCAGCGGAGCGGTACCGGTCCGAAGGGGTGCCGCTCGTCGTGCTCGCGGGCCAGGAGTACGGCTCGGGGTCCAGCCGTGACTGGGCGGCCAAGGGACCGCTCCTCCTCGGGGTGCGGGCGGTCATCGCGCAGACCTACGAGCGCATCCACCGCTCCAACCTGATCGGCATGGGCATCCTCCCCCTGCAGTTCCGGCCTGGCGACTCGGTCTCCTCGCTCGGGCTGACCGGCCGCGAGCAGTTCTCGATCGAGGGGATCCGCGGCATCGGCGAGGGCACGGTCCCCCAAGAGCTCGAGGTGCACGCGACCGCCGACGGCGGACCCACGACCACCTTCAGCGCGCTGGTGCGGATCGACACGCCCATGGAGGCCGAGTACCTCCGCCACGGGGGGATCCTGCGCTACGTGCTGCGGCAGCTCGCCCGCTGACGCGGCGCTGCGGCAGCTCGCCCGCTGACGCGGCGCTGCGGCAGCTCGCCCCGCGCCTGGTCTCGACCCGCTCAGCGCGTCGAGACCCGCTGGAACACTTCGGCCAGCGCACCCTTGGGCATGCCAGCAGCGCGCGCGGCCTCCGCTGCCGAGGCGCGGACCCGCTCGACGACCCCGGCGGGGTCCGGCATCTGGCTGCGGTGGCAGCGAAGGGCGGCGGCCTTGCGGTCGAATGCCGCGGTGACCTCGACCACCAGGTTGGGGGTCGGGGACGCCATGAGCCAGAGCTCCTCGACGGTGTGCGGTTCGAGCCCTTCGTCGAGCAGCTCGGGGTGCGCGAAGGGGTTGCGGGCGTCGGGGTACACCGTGCAGGTCGCGGCCTCGCCGACGGCCAGGTGGTCGGGGTGGCTGGCTGCGATGCGGTCCCACCAGCGCTCGGGGGAGGGGGCGAGGACGAGCTGGGGTCGGAAGGTGCGCACCAACCGGGTCAGGTCACCACGGAGCGCCTGCCCCGGCTCCACCCGCCCGTCGGGATAGCCGAGGAAGGTCACCTGCCCGACGCCCACGTGCGCCGCCGCCGCCCGCTGCTCGCCGCGTCGGAGGTTCCCCATCTCGGCACGCGGCATCGACCGGTCGCTCCCGCCTGCGTCGCCGTCGGTCACGATGCAGTACGCGACCTCGACACCCGAGTCCGTCCACACGGCGACGGTGCCCGCAGCGCCGAAGTCGACGTCGTCGGGATGGGCGGCGACGACGAGGGCTCGCTGCAGCCCGTCGCGCCCGGCCCACCGCTCGGTCAGACGACGGCCTCCTCGTCGCTGGGCTCCCATCCGGTCAGGTCCTTCAGACGGGGATCGTTCGAGAAGATCTCGATGATCGGCACCCGCAGCCCGAGCCGGCGCTGGATCACCTCGGCTTCGATCACCTGGTTCCACAGCACCAAGGTGACGACCACGCCCGCAGAGCCCGCGCGTGCCGTCCTCCCCGAGCGATGGAGGTACGCCTTGTGGTCCTCCGGCGGGTCGTAGTGGACGACGACGTCGACGCCGTCGATGTCCAGGCCGCGTGCCGCGACGTCGGTCGCCACCAAGACGGGGAGCTTGCCGGACGCGAAGTCGGCCAGCGCACGCTCGCGGTTCACCTGTCGCAGGTCGCCGTGGATCGCCGCGGCGCGGACTCGCTCGTCGCCGAGGTGCTGGACCAGACGATCGGCGCCGCGCTTGGTCCGGACGAAGACCAGCGTCTTGTCGTGCGCCCTGGCGATCGCCGCCGCGACGCGCACCTTGTCCATCTGATGGACCTGCAAGAACCGGTGGACCATGGCCGAGACGGTCTGGGTCTCCGAGGCCACCTCGTGGAAGACGGGCTCTCGCAGGTAGCGGTGCACGAGCCGGTCGACCGCGCCGTCGAGCGTCGCCGAGAAGAGCAGCGTCTGGTGCGGTCGCTCGAGCCGCCGCAGCACCCACTCGACCTGGGGCATGAAGCCCATGTCGGCCATCCGGTCTGCCTCGTCGAGCACCAGGCCCTCGACGTCGGCGACCGAGAGCTCTTTGCGCTCCCCCATGTCGATGAGCCTCCCGGGGGTCGCGATGACGACGTCGACGCCGTTGCGCAGCCTCGCGACTTGCCGGTCCGCGTCCGCACCGCCGTAGATGGCCGCCACGCGGAGCCCGACGGCCTTGGCGAGCGGCGCCAGCACGTCGTGCACTTGGACGGCGAGCTCACGCGTCGGCAGGAGCACGAGCGCTCGAGGGCGCGCGGGTCGCCCGGGAGGGCGCGTGCGGCCGGCTTCCTCGAGCCGTTCGGCCGTGCGCTGCAACAAGGGGAGCCCGAAGGCAAGGGTCTTGCCCGAACCGGTCTTCGCCTTCCCGCAGACGTCCCGGCCGGCGAGCCCGTCTGCGATCGTCAGCGCCTGGATGGGGAACGGGGTGGTGATCCCCTGGTCGGCCAGCTCCTTGACCAGAAGATGGGCGACACCGAGGGACTCAAACGTCCCTACGGTCTCATAGATGTCGGTCGTCATTCCTGCTCTCTCACCTTGGCGGGGCCCGCGCCGTCCAACGTGAAGGGAGAAGGGCCCGGACGACCGGATCACGTCGCCGTCATCCGCTGCCGTCTTCTGCAACTTACCAGCAATACGCCCGGGATCAGCGCATTCGGCACCGATCGGTCCACGCGGGCCCCGATCGGTCCACGCGGGCAGTTCTCGATGTGCGATGCTGCGGCCCATGGCGCGTCTGGCTGCAGGTGACCTCGCACCGAACTTCACGATTCCCGACCAAGACGGCAACCCCGTCTCCCTGCGGGACTTCGCGGGCTCGACGGTGATCGTCTACTTCTATCCGGCGGACGACACGCCCGGCTGCACCAAGGAGGCGTGCCAGTTCAACGAGAACCTGTCCGCGTTCCAGCGCTCGGGCGCCAAGGTCGTGGGCATCTCCCCGGACTCCGCGGCGACGCACGTGCGGTTCCGCGAGAAGTACGGCCTCGCCTTCCCGCTCCTCTCGGACCCTGCGCACGAGGTGATGGAGGCCTACGGCGCGTGGGGCGAGAAGACGATGTACGGGAAGAAGACGGTCGGCACGATCCGTTCGACGTTCGTCGTGGACGGCGACGGCAAGGTCGTCCGCGCCTGGTACAACGTCAGGGCCGACGGGCACGCGGCGAAGGTGCTCGAGTCGCTCGGGGCCTGACCTGTTCGGTCGGGGGGGCCCCGTCCGCCCCGGCCCCTCGGCTGCGCCTATCGTTTGGGGCGTGCCACCTGAGAAGCCGCACTGGACCCACCTGTTCCGAGAGGTCGTGACGTCGGGTCTCTGCACGGGCTGCTCGGCGTGCGTCGTCGCATGCCCCTACGACGTGCTCGGCTACGACGACGACTCGACGTACCGGCCCTTCCACGTCGAGGCGACAGGCGGGGCGGAGGGCTGCACCCACGGCGACCGGGGCTGCACGCTGTGCACGAGGGCGTGCCCGCGCTTTCGGGAGTGGGAGCCCGAGATCGACCAGCATCTCTTCGGCCGGGCGCGCACCGACTCGGAGGTCGCGGGCGTCGCTGCGAGCGTGGTGCTCGCCCGCGCCACCGACCCCGAGCTGCACCAGGCCGGCCAGGACGGCGGGCTCGTCTCCGCGATCCTCGTGTGGGCGCTCGAGCACGACGTCATCGACGCGGCGCTGGTCTCGGCGCTCGAGGGCGACGGCACCAGCTGGAAGGCGGTGCCCGCCGTCGTCCGAGATCGCGCCGGGGTGCTCGCGACCGCGGGGTCCCGCTACACCTACTCGGCCAACCCGATGGCGTACCGCGAGGCCGTGGAGGGGGGAAGCGAGCGGATCGGCCTCGTCGGCATGGGCTGCCAGGCCTCGGCGCCCGCGATGATGGCGGCGCGCAAGGCCGGCAAGGTCGCCCGCCGCTTCACGCTGTCGATCGGCCTCATGTGCTCGAAGACCTTCGACGACGCGATCTTCCCGGAGCTCTTCGAGGCGCGCTACGGACTGCGGCGCGAGGACATCGCGAAGATGAACATCAAAGGCGTCTTCCAGGTGTGGATGCGCGATGGCTCCTACCACGAGGTCCCGCTCAAAGAAGCGCACGCATGGACGCGCGAGGGCTGCATGTCGTGCCCGGACTTCGCCGCGGAGCACGCGGACATCTCGACCGGAGGCATCGGCGCGTTCAACGACTGGACGCTCACGGTCGTCCGCACCCCCCGCGGCCAGGAGCTCTTCTCCGCGATGGCCGACGGCGGCGCGATCGACGTCAGGCCGGGAGAGGACGACCCCGGCGCGGTCGCGTTGATGCGCCGTCTGAGCAGGGTCAGCCGGAAGCGCTGGCCGGCGACCGCCGTGCCGATGCCCGGCCGCCTCCCGGCCGCGCAGCCCGCCTGACGCCCCGCAGCCCCGCGTCCCCCCCAGACGCTCAAGGGAGACACGACCGGCTCGCATGGTCCCACCCGGCCACCGAAAGGGTCCGGGATAGGTTGACGCCGTGCAGATCTTCCGATTCGATCCCGAGGTGTCCATCCCGATCGACCACTTCGGCTCCGACTTCCGCATCGGGAGGCTCACCGAGGAGGGCACGAAGGGTCGGGTGCAGGTCCTCCATCTCGGACCCGGCGGGATGGTGGGGCGACACCGGACCGGGCTCCGGCAGCTCTTCGCTGTGGTATCTGGCTCCGGCCAAGTGAGCGGGAACGACGGGTCGTACCGAGTGATCCGAGCGGGCCAGGCGGCGGTCTGGGAAGCCGGCGAAGAGCACGACGTGCGGAGTGACGACGGCCTCGTGGCCCTCTGCGTCGAGGGCACCTTCGAGATGCAGGCGGTAGCGGTCACGAAGGACATCGTCGTCGTCGACTACGACCCGGCCTGGCCCCAGTGGTTCGAGCACGTGCGGGCATACCTCTGGCCCGCCGTCGAGAAGCTGGCGTGTGGAATCGACCACGTCGGGTCGACGTCGGTCTTCGGCCTCGCGGCCAAGCCGATCATCGATGTGGACATCGTGGTGGCCGATGACGCGGGAGTGCGCCCCGTGATCGACGCCCTCGCGCCACTCGGCTACCGATGGGTGGGTGACCTGGGCGTCGACGGCCGGCAGGCATTCGACACGCCAACGCACCCAACGCTGCCGCGCCACCACCTCTACCTCGTCGTCGAGGGCAGCAAGGCGCACCGCGACCACGTCCTCCTGCGCGACCTCCTCCGGGCGGATCCCGACGCGCGCCGACGGTATGCCGAGCTCAAGCGGGCCAATGTGGAGCTTGCACAAGGCGACATCGACGTCTACGTGGCTGCAAAGGCCCCCTTCGTGGCCGGGCTCCTCACCCGGGCACGGGCGGAGCTCGGTCTCGAGCCTGCCAGCTACTTCGTCCCTGACTTGCCTGGAGAGGCGCCGCGGTAACTGCCCTTGTACTCGCCTTGCGACGATCGGAGGGCAGCCATGGCACGCAGAGGTCGACCGACGGCAGATCAGCCCGCCTGAGGCCGCGCCGACAGCGCCCTCGCGCGGGCGAACACCGCGTCGAGCATCGGCTCGGTGAGCCTGCCCGTGAACGTGTTCTGCTGGCTGGGGTGGTAGGAGCAGACCAGCACCCTGCCGTCGGGCAGGTCGTGCTCGGCGAGATGCGCAAAACGCGGCCTCGGCGAGACCGCGCAGAGGGACGACACCGTGTCGCAGGCCATCTTCCCGAGGGCCACCACCACCCGCGTGCGCACGAGGAGGGAGAGCTCCTCTCGCAGGTACCCGAGGCACGCGGCTCGCTCGGCGGGCGTGGGCTTGTTGGCGGGCGGCGCGCAGCGGACCGACGCGGTGACCCACGCGCCGCGCAGGACGAGTCCGTCGCCGGCGTCGCGGCTCTCGGGCTGGCTGGCGAAGCCGGCTCGCCACATGGAGCGGTAGAGCCACTCGCCCGATCGGTCGCCGGTGAACATGCGCCCCGTGCGGTTCGCTCCGTGCGCCGCGGGGGCGAGCCCCACGACGACCACGGTCGCGCCGGGGTCGCCGAAGCCGGGCACCGGCCGGCGCCAGTACTGCTGCCCCCGTAAGGCCGCTCGTGCGGGTACCTGCTCACGCCATGCGACGAGGCGCGGGCAGCGCCGGCAGGAGACGATCTCCGCCGAGAGCCCGGCCAAGCGATCGGACGTCACGGGCTCGGAGCATACGATCATCGTTCGTGCCCTCCGCCGAGCCGACGACGGTGCTGCTCGTCCGTCACGGCACGACCCCCACGACCGGCAGGCTCCTTCCTGGAAGAGCCCCCGGGCTGCACCTGTCCGCCACCGGGCGCGCGCAGGCCGAGCGCGTCGCGGCGGCGATCGCCGAACTGGACCCGCAGCCGGCCGCGGTCTACGCGTCGCCCCTCGAACGCGCGCGGGAGACGGCGGCGCCGATCGCCCGCGCGCTCGGCGTGCGCGTCCGCACCGAGCGTGGCCTGCTCGAGCTGGACATCGGCGACTGGACCGGCATGTCGCTCAAGCGCGCGGCGCGCCGGCGCGAGTGGGGCTCGGTGCAGCGCTGGCCCGCCGGGTTCTCGTTCCCCGGGGGCGAGTCCTTCACGGCGCTCGTCGCGCGCGCGACCGACGCGGTGGGACGCCTGGTCAGCGCGCACCCCGGCGAGACGATCGTGGCCGTCTCGCACGCGGATCCGATCCGGGCGCTGGTCGCGACGGCCGCCGGCGCGCCCCTCGACCTCTTCCAGCGGCTGGTGGTCTCGACGTGCTCGGTGTCCGCCGTGCGCTACACGCCCGAGGGGCCCCGCGTGCTCTGCGTGAACGCCTCGGCCGAGGGTCTGGTGCGAGCGTGAGCGGCGAGATCGACCTCGACGCCCCGGACGTCTTCTCCGTCGGCACGAGCGGCCCCGTCGGGGAGCGCCTGTTCCTCCTGCACTTCTCCGAGGGACCGGTGCGCGCGACCGTGAAGGTGGAGAAGCAGCAGGTGGCGGTGCTCGCGACCTACCTCGGTCGGATCGTGCGGCAGCTCGGACGGCCCGGCCACCTCCCCGAGGACCTCGACTTCGACGTCGACGTGGACCCCGACTGGATCGTCGGCACGATCGGGGTCTCCTACGACGAGGACGCCGACCGGCTCGTCGTGATCGTGGAGGAGGCGGGGGACGGTGGCTCGGTCGCGCGGATCGCGATCACGAGGGAGCAGGCGGCCGCCTTCGCCATCCGCGCGACGGGGCTCGTGGAGGCGGGACGTCCGCCCTGCCCGCTGTGCGGCTACCCCCTCGATCCCTCGGGGCACGACTGCCCGCGCACGAACGGCCACCGCCCGCCGGCGACGTGACGCCCGCGGCGGCGGTGGACGTGCTGACCCGGGGCCGCATCGAGGTGCACGGCCGGATCGCGGGCAGCTCCAACGTCACGCTCCTCGTCACCTGCTCGACCGGGGAAGAAGAAGGGGAAGGAGGAGGAGAGGAGCTCCTCGCCGTCTACAAGCCGCTCGCGGGCGAGCGCGAATTGTGGGACTTCCCACCGGGGCTCCACCGACGCGAGGTGGCGGCGTGGCTGCTCTCGGAGTGGCTCGGCTGGGGGATCGTGCCCGAGACCGTGCTCCGGACGGACGCGCCGTTCGGCGAAGGGTCGCTCCAACGCGTGGTGGACGAAGACGGGGTCTCCCACTACTTCACCCTGCGAGACGACCCCCGGTGGCACCCCGCGCTCCGGCGCATCGCGGCGTTCGACGTCCTCGCCAACAACGCGGACCGAAAGAGCGGTCACGTCCTGCGCGCCGGCGACCGGCTGTGGGCGATCGACCACGGCCTCACGTTCCACGCAGAGCCCAAGCTCCGGACCGTGATCTGGGACTTCGCCGGGGACAGCCTCGACGAAGAGGTCCTCTGTGCCGTCGGGAAGCTCGCCGGCACGCCATTGCCCGCGGCCCTCGCCGAGCTCCTCGGCCCCGGCGAGGCGGCAGCGCTCGTACGCCGTGCCCGCTCGCTCCTGGCGGCCCGCTCGCTCCCCGCACCCGGACCCGGCCGCCCCTACCCCTGGCCGCTCGTCTGACCCCGCCACGACCCCCGGTCCGACCCCCGTCGCAGGGGGCAGCCGCGCCTCAGCTGCGCTGCGCGAGCGCCTCGATCAACGCGGGGAGCACCTTGTGGACGTCGCCGACGATGCCGAGGTCCGCGACCGAGAAGATCGGGGCGTCGCGATCCTTGTTGACCGCGACGATGTGCCTCGAGCCCTTCATCCCGACGAGATGCTGCGTGGCGCCCGAGATCCCGCATGCGACGTAGAGTGTCGGCTTCACGGTCTTGCCGGTCTGCCCCACCTGGTGCGAGTACGGCACCCAACCAGCGTCCACGATCGCCCGGCTCGCCCCCGCCGCCCCGTGCAGAAGCCTGGCGAGCTCCTCGACCATCGCGTAGTGCTCGGGCCCGCCGAGCCCGCGCCCGCCGGACACGACCACGGCCGCCTCGTCGAGCTTCGGGCCGCTCGCCGCCTCGGCGTGGCGCGCGACGATCCTGGCGGCGCCGGTCGCGCCGACCTCTCCGGGGGGCGCGGCCACGACCTCGGCGCTGCCTCCGCCCGCAGGCGCCGCGGCGAACGACTTGGCCCGGACCACGAAGATGCCCGGGGGGTCCCCGGTGAAGCGCGCGTGCAGGATCTGGGTGCCGCCGAAGATCGGGTGCTCGGTGACGAGCGTGCCGTCGCGGGAGGCGAGCCCGGTCACGTTGGTGAGGACCGGTCGGTCGAGGCGCGCCGAGAGGCGGCCGGCGACGTCCCGGCCGTCGTAGGAGGCGGGCACGAAGAGGGCGTCGGGCCGCTCGCCGGACGAGATCAGCCCCGAGATGGCGGCGGCGACCGGCGCACCGGGGAGCGCACCGGCGAGGTCGCCCACGTCGTAGACGCGCGACGCGCCGTACTCTGCGAGCGTGGCCGCGTGCGACGCGGTGTCGGGGCCCCAGGCGACGGCTTCGACGGTGGTGGCGAGCGAGCGAGCCTCGGTGAGCAGCTCGAGCGTGAGGGGGGTGAGGCCTTGCTCGGCGGACTCCGCGAGCACCCAGATCTTTTCCATCTCAGATCACCTTCAGCTGCTCGAGGAAGGCGATGATGCGCTGCGCGCCGTCGCCTTCGTCCACCACGATCTCGCCGCCGCCGCGCGCCTCGGCGTCGGCGACGTCGACCACCTCTTGGCGCGCGCCGGCGGCGCCTACCTCCGAGGCGTCGATGCCGAGGTCGGCGAGGCCGAGCACGTCGATGGGCTTCGACTTGGCCGCCATGATCCCCTTGAAGGACGGGTAGCGGGGCTCGACCACCCCGGCGGTCACCGTGACCAACGCGGGCAGCGGGCACTCCACGTCGTCGTAGCCGGCCTCGGTCTGCCGCTCGACCCTGAGGGTCGTGCCGTCGGTGGACACGCGCTTGGCGAAGGTCACCGACGGCATGCCGAGCAGCTCGGCGAGCTGGACGGGCAGCGTCCCGGTGTAGCCATCGGTGGACTCGGTGGCCGCGACGACGAGGTCCGGCTCGGCGCGGCGGACCGCAGCGGCGAGCACCTTGGCCGTGGAGAGGGCGTCGGACCCCGCGAGCGCGGGATCGCTCACGAGGATCGCCTTGGCCGCGCCCATGGCGAGCGCGGTGCGAAGCCCCGAGATCTCGCCGCCCGGGGCCATCGAGACGAGCGTGACGTCGCTCCCTTCGACGTCCCCGGCCAGTTGCAGGGCCATCTCGACCCCGTAGGAGTCGGCGTCGTCCATGATGAGCTTGCCTGACCGGTCGAGCGTGTAGGTGTCCGGCTGGAGCGACGCCGGCACGGCCGGGTCCGGGATCTGCTTCACGCAGACGACGACGTGCATGGTCGCATTGTTGACGACGCTGCGCGGTCCTCGCCATTCCGCGCCCGTCCCCACCCTCCCGCGCCCCATCCGCGCCCCATCCGCGCCCCATCCGCGCCCCATCCGCGCCCCATCCGCGCCCCATCCGCGCCCATCCCGCCTTCCCCGGCGGGTCGCACGCGCAGCGCGCGTCTGAAGCGTTACGCTCAGGCGAAGTTGTGACGGACAACTGTTTTCGACCTCACAAGTGCCGGGTATAGCAACTCCTGTGACCTACGGGTGTTGCGCCGCCGGGCCCAGCCGGGGCTCGGCCGCGCAGACGCGTGGGCTCCGGCGCGGCGCTCGGGCTCGGCCCTCCCGGCCTGCGCTCGCGAGGTGCGGGCACGCCGCGACGACCCCGCCGGAAGAGGAGGGCGGCCACCCGTCACTCCTTGCAATTCCGAGTCGTTTGCCTATAATCCCCAGAGATCGAGATCGCACAACGGCTATTGTTTTCGGCCGGATATGTGAATTCGTTCACAATCGGAGGACCGACGTATGGCACTGATGTGGAACCGGACGGTCGACTGGGACGCCGGTGACTGGCGCCGTGTGGCTGCCTGCCGCAACACCGAGCCCGACCTCTTCTTCCCCGTCGGGTCCACGGGCCCGGCGATCGAGCAGATCGAGGCCGCAAAGCGCGTGTGCCGAACCTGCGAGGCGCTGGAGCCGTGCCTCGACTTCGCGCTGGCGACCAATCAGGAGTCGGGCGTCTGGGGCGGGACCTCCGAGGAGGAGCGCCGCAAGCTGCGCAAGGTGTGGCTGGCCGCCCGACGCAGCTCGAGCGCGTCCGCCACGCCGTCGCGCTCGATCACCTCGGTGTCCCTCGGGCGCTGAGCACGCCGGGCAGCCGAGCTCCCGGCCCATCGCTCAGCGTCCGCTCAGCGTCGGCGCTCAGCGCTGCGACGGCGGGAGCCGGATCTCTACGACGGTGCCCCCGCCCTCGGCGGTGCCCATCGTGATGGAGCCGCCGAGCTGGCTCACCACGAGGTCGCGGACGATCGACAGTCCGAGGCTGGTCGTGCGCTCGATGTCGAATCCGGGCTCGAGCCCCCGGCCGTCGTCTCGGACGGTGACCTCGAGGCCCCGGGCCCCGTGCGCGAGGGTCACCTTCACGTGGCCGACCGGCTGGGCCTGGGCCCCTGTGCCGTTCCCGTCGCGGTCGCGGTCGGCGCCCGCGGAGCCGCTCACCGCGCCAAACGCGTGCTCGACCGCGTTCTGCAGGATCTCCGCGAGGGTGACGGCGAGAGGGGTGGCGACGTCGGCGGTCACCTCGCCGAGATCGCCCTCGACGGTGATCTCGACAGGGTTCGACGAGACGACCGAGTCCTGGGCCATCCGCACGAGCGACCCGACGATGTCGTCGAAGGGCACCTGGTCGCCCGGGTCTCTCGACAGGATCTCGTGGACCACCGCGATCGACCGCACTCGCCGCTCGGCCTCCTGCAGCGCTGCCTTGCCGTCGGCAGACGAGAGGCGTCTCGCCTGCAGACTGAGGAGCGAGGAGATCGTCTGAAGGTTGTTCTTGACCCGGTGGTGCACCTCTCGGATCGCGGCGTCCTTCGAGAGGAGCAGGCGGTCGAGCCGGCGCACGTCGGTGACGTCGCGAAGCAGGATCACCGCGCCGTTGGCGACGTGGTGGCGCAGGAGGGGGATGCACTGCACCAGCACGATCACGTCGGGTCGGCGCTCCACCTCCTCGACGACCGGGCGGCAGGCGGTGAGCGCCCAGCGCACCGCCGACGTCTCGACGCCGAGCTCTGTGAAGTCGTGCCCCTCGGGGGTCGAGTAGACGCCCATGCGGTGGAGGGCGTTGATCGCGTTGGGTGACGCGAATTCGATGCGGCCCGCGCCGTCGACGAGCACGAACCCGTCGCCGACCCTCGGCGTCTCCTCGGTGCCCACGTCCTCCTCTGCGAAGGGGAACTCCCCGTCGATGATCATCTGCACGAGCCGGCCGAACACGTCGAAGTAGTTCTTCTCGTACATGCTGATCGGGGTCGCCACCGCCCGCGAGTACACGCGCACCATCACCGCGATCTCCCTGTCGCCGAAGCGCACGGGGACGTTCTCGACGGGCACCGACTCGCCGATCAAGGGGTGGTGGACCGCGCCTCGGACGACCTCCCCTCGCTCCAGCGCCGCGGCGGCCAACGACCACGACGACCGCCGCACGGTCTGTCCCACGAGGTCCTCCTCGAGCAGCGTCGGGCGGTTGCTCGGCCGGATCTGGCCCATCACGACGAACCCGGGCTCTTCCCCGGGGATCGGCGAGGTCGGAACGACGAGCAGGAGGTCCGAAAAGGACAGGTCGGCGAGGACCGACCAGGACCCGAGGAGCCGCTGGAGGTGCGCGAGCTCGGACGGGGTGAGATCGGTGCAGGTGAGCGCGAGCTCCGCCGGCGTCGTCACGGCCAGGCCTTTGCTGGGGGCGGGCCGGCGGCATGCGGTCCGGCGGGCTGCGGTCCGGCGGGCTGCGGGCCGGCGAGCTGCGGGCCGGCAGGCTGCGGGCCGGCGAGCGCGAGCGTGTGCGGCTGGCGGCGGCGGAAGCCGGTCACGTGCCTGACGCCGACCGACGCGAGGAGCTGGTGGAGCTCGCCGACGCGGTCGGCCACGTGCGAGAGGCGGTGCGCGTCCGACGCCGTGGTGAACGGCACCGCGCGCGCGGCCAACCGAGCAAGGAGCCCCTCCGCCGGGTACTGCTCGGCCACCGGCTTGCGCCAGCCCGCCGAGGACACCTCGGCCGCCATCCCGCTCTTGGCGGTGGCCTCCGCGATCCGGTCCCACCACTCCTCGGGGTGCCCGGGCACCCGTCCGGCGACCTTGATCACGTCGGGATGTGCGAACACGTCGCACACGCCCGTCTCCGACAGCTCGACAAGGGCGCCGGTGTACGCGTCCCAGCAGCTGTCGACCTGCCTCGTCGACCACTCAGCCATGGAGACCGCGTCCTCGAGGTCGTCGAAGCGCCAGCCGTCGACCCAGTGGACCGAACCCAAGAGGACGTCGAAGGGGTACTGGTCGAGCAGTGCCGCCACTTCCGCCATCCGGCCGCGGTAGTAGTCGACCTCGAGACCGAGGACGACGGGAAGGCCCTGGCGCTTCGCCTCCAGGACGGTCTCGACGTAGCGGTCGAGGTCGGCCGCCACGTGGAACCGCCAGTACTCGGCCATCGACCGGCGCAGGTGGACGGGCACGTCCTCGTCGTCCCAGAAGCCGCCGAGGAGCCGATCGGCCTGGACGAAGCGGAAGAGGTGCTCGGTGAGGGCGACCTCGGCGACCCCGGCCCGCTCGGCGCGCTCGCAGTAGGCGGCCACCTGTGCGATCGCGAGGGGCGCGTCGCGCTGGGAGTGCGGCCACAGGTGCAGGTGGTAGTCGAGCACCGACGTATTCCAGTCCATCCGGCCCGCGCGACGGTGTCATGGCGCCATGCGGTCCCCTCGTCCCGGTCAGCTCCACATCATCGCGCCCAGACCGAGGAGCCCTTCCATGTCGACGATGTCGGCGTCGAAGAACGGCACGGTGGCGAGCACCTCGGGCCTCGTGGCGAGCTCCGCCTGCTGCTCGGCCTCGCGCCGAGCGACGACGCCGAAGTTCAAGAAGCTCTCTGCGACCTCGCCGAGGACCCGCGCCGTGAGGTCGGGGTCCGTGCCGAGCCGCCCGCCGAGCCGTTCGGCGACCGACGGCGCGCCGTCGCGCAGCTGCTCGGCGAGCGTGGCGGCGTCCCGGTCTCGGAAGTACGCCGGGAGCACCTTGTTCAAGATGATCGCCCCGAGAGGCAGCTTCCGCGCGACCAGCGCCCTGGCGAAGTACTCGGCCTCGCGCACCGGCGTGGCCTCGAGGGTCGACACCACGAGGAACGTCGTGCGCCGGTCCGCCAGCAACCGCGTGACCGCCTCGGCCCGCTCGACGAAGCCCGAGTACATCGATTGGAAGAGGAGGAAGAACTCCGCGATGTCGCCGAGGAACTGCGTGCCGAGGATCCGGTCGGCCACCTGGTAGAAGGGGCGCGAGGCGAGGTTGACGACGCGCGAGCGGTAGGACGCCGTGAGCCAGCGCAGCAGCCGGCTCGAGAAGAAGTCCGCCATGCGCGCGGGCGCGTCGAGGAAGTCGATGGCGTTGCGGGTCGGCGCGGTGTCCACGACGATGAGGTCGTACTTGCCCTGTGCATGCAGATCGAAGAGGCGCTCCATCGCGATGTAGTCATGGCTCTGGACGAAGCGGCCGGAGATGTTGCGGTAGAGCGGGTTCGCCAGGATCTTGTCGCGGGTGCGGGCGTCGGGCGCGTGCCGTCGGATGAGCGCGTCCCAGCTTTCCTTGGTGTCGAGCATCGCCGCCCAGAGCTCGCCGCGCGGCGACGACCCGGTGACGGCGCGGAACAGCTCGTCGGGCACACGCCGCTCCGTGTTGCCGAGGCCGTGGACGAGGAGGCCGTCCTGCAGGGTGCCCCCGCCCGCCTGGGTACGGCCGCCGCCCGGCCGGCCCGACAGGCCCAGCGCGTCGGCGAGGCGACGCGCGGGGTCGATGGTGAGCACGAGGACGCGGCCCCCGTGGTGGTAGGCGGCCATCGCAGCGGTCGCAGCAGCCGTGGTCGTCTTCCCCACCCCGCCCGGACCGCACGCGATCACGATCTCCTTCGAGGCGACCAGCCCGTCGAGCGTCCCGTCCTTGGGGCGCCCCGGTGGCTGCGCGGGGTCGTCGAGGTCTTCCGGGCGCGCGGGCGCTGCGCCTTCGTCACGCTGCCCTCGCCGGCCCGGCGCGCGCGTCTGGCGGCCGGGCGTGCCCGAACGCCGTGCCAGGCCCGGCATGCCGGAAAGGCCGGGGAGGCTCGTGAGTCGGGGCGTCACAGGCCGAGCTCCTCTCCGAGCGCCGCGGCGACCTGGTGCATCGAGCGAAGGCCGTGCGCGCGTGCGAAGAGATAGGGCACGTAGAGCACGGGAGGGGCCGCCGCGTCGGCGGAGGCCGCCTCGGTCGCGAGCCCTTCGCGCAGGCGCTGGAGGTGCTCGGCACGCGTCCTGCGCATGGTCACCGCGAGGCGTGCACCCTCGAGCAGCGGCTCCGCGTCACCGCCGAGCAGCTTCGAGACCTCCGCTGCGTGGGCGTAGACCGCGTCGAAGACCTCCTCTTCGTGCAGACCGAACAGCTCGGGCAGCACGCGGTTGACGACCACGGCGGACAGCTCCACCGTCGTCTCGGCGCGGATGCGCGCGGCCAGCTCGAGGGTCTCGTTCACCGGCATCTCCTCGGGCGTCGTGACGGCGACCAGGCCGGTGCGGCGGCGGTCCGAGAGGATCTCGAGCATCCAGTCGGTCTGCGAGCGGATCAGCCCCACCTTCACCAGGTCGTTGATCGCCTGGGGCGCGGCGAGCTGGCTCACGATGTGGCCGGTGGCCGCGGCGTCGACGACGACGAGGTCGTAGTTGCGCTCGCGCACCTCGTAGCAGAGCTTGCCGACCGTCAAGATCTCCCGCACCCCTGGTGCTGCCGCTGCGACGAAGTCGAGCGCCTTGGCGAGGGGGCCCAGCCTGGTCGCGACAGGGATCCGGAGCTGCAGCTTGAGGTACTCCCGCAACGACGCCTCGGTGTCCATGGACATGGCCACCACCCCGGGCGCGACCTCGCGCCCGGCGAAGTCCGTCGGGGCCGCTTCGAAGAGCGAAGTCAGGTCCCCTTTCGCGTCGACCTCGCACGCGAGCACGTGCTTGCCGCGACCCGCAGCGAGCTGGGCGAGCGCGGCTGCGACCGTGGTCTTTCCCGTCCCGCCCTTCCCGGTGACGAAGAGCAGCCGGTGGTCCAGGAGCGGGAACGGCCGAGCGTCAACCACGAAAGCCCGCTCCCTCCGGCCCCTACGGCGCGCCGAAGCCGACGCGGCGGTCGGGAGTGGGCGCACCGACCTCGACGTAGGCGACCTTGGCGACCGGGACGCCGACGCGCCGGCCCCGCCGGTCGGTGAGCCACAGCACTGCGTCACCCGCCAGCGCGGCCTCGATGTCGGCCAGCAGCTTGTCGCGGTCCGCGTCCTCGCCGAGCTCCACCTCGAGCTCCTTCGGGGTCTGGAAGATCCCGATCCGTACGTCCACGCTGGCTCCTCGGTCGTGTGGCACCCGGGCGGGCGCCGCCTGTGCTGCCCCCGGACGGTGCGGGCGGCCCCACCGACGATACAGCGCCGCGGCAGACTCTCCTTCATGGACCGTGCGCAGCGCTGGGCGTCCACGATGGAGGGCTTCTCGAGCGGTGACGTGCGGTACGCGCACGGCGACGCGGCGGCGGTCGTGCCGCCAGCCGCCCCGCCGGGCCTCGCCGGCGCCAGGCGCGAGGCGCGCGAGCAGGCTGAGGCCGAGGCGCTCGCGCCCGGGGCGACCCGCAGCTGCGGCGCGGGGGCACGGCCGCACCCCGAGGAGCCCGACTTGTGGCGGACCTGCTTCGAGCGGGACCGGGACCGGATCCTCCATTCCACCGCCTTCCGCCGCCTTGCCGGGAAGACCCAGGTCTTCGTCTTCCCCGAGGACCATCAGCGGACCCGGCTCACCCACGCGCTCGAGGTGGCGCAGGTCGCGGTCAGCGTCGCCCGCGCCTGCCGGCTGAACGTGGCGCTCGCCGAGGCAATCGCGCTCGGGCACGACTGCGGCCACGGTCCTGGCGGCCACGCGAGCGAGGACGCGCTCGACCCGTTCCTGCCCGGCGGGTTCGACCACGCGCCCTGGGGCGCGGACGTGTCGTTGTCGGGGTTGAACCTGTGCGCCGAGACCGCCGACGGCATCCGCAACCACAGTTGGTCGAGGCCGGCGCCGGCGACCGTGGAGGGGGAGGTCGTGAGCTGGGCAGACCGCATCGCCTACGTCTGCCACGACTGGGAGGACGCGGTGCTCGCAGGCGTGGTCTCCGGCTCGATGCTGCCCGAGGTGGTCCAGGAGCGGTGCGGGCGCCGGCGCAGCGCGCAGCTCGGCGCGTTCATCGATGCGCTGGCCCGCACGATCCTCGACACCGGACGCGTCGGGATGGACGCGCTGACGGCTGACGCACTCGCGGCCTTCCGGGCTGCCAACTACGAGCACATCTACCTGAGGGAGGCGTCGGTCGCCCAGGCACGGGCCGTCGTCGCGGTGCTCCGCGCGCTCGTCGAGCACTACATCGACCGGCCCAATGCGATCCCCGCGGTGAAAGAGGCCGGCGGGATGGGCGCGGGCGAGCCACGCGCGGTCGAGGCTGCCGTCGCCTATGTCGCGGGCATGACGGACCGCTACGCCTTCCGACAGGCGGTGGCGCTCCTCGGCTGGGATCCTGCCAAGCTGCCGCGGGGCATCGACGGGTAGGCGCTCGGGTGCGGCGTGGTGCGGCGCGGTCGGGCGTCCTCGGGCATCCAGCGGACCGGTCGCTCGTTGCTACCCCGGGGTGCGGTCAGACCTCTTCATCACGCGTGCACGTGGCGCGGCGAGTAGCTGAACCGGTCGTAAGGGTTGGGCGTCGTCCCTCCGGGCTCGAAGGGGGTCACGACCCGGACGTCTACGGTCCCCGAGCCAGGGGGGACCACCGCGCTGAGGGTTGTCGACGACTCGTGTCCAATCTCGAGGGAGGGGGTTGTGCCGAAGTACACTTCCGACGCTGCTGTCAGGTTGTGGCCCCGGATGGTGACCGTCGTGCCGCCCCGTGACGGCCCCGACGGCGGCGTCACCCCGGACACGCTCGATCCGAAGGGTGCGTACTGGAAGTCGTTGAACATCTGCACCTGTGTGCAGATGTGCGTCGAGGGAACCCCCGTGGCGCTGATGAACCCGCTCTCGCCCGGCGGCATGAGCTCCACCCCGAATGGCACAGGAGCCATGTCCATGTCGATGTAGTAGGTGCTTCGATTCTGCTCCGCGCTGGTGCCGCAGACTGACTTGAGTGTGATGCCTGCCGCACGGGCCACCGGTGTCAGTCTTCCGCTCCATGTCACGTTCTGCGTGGGCTGCCAGCCCCACGCACCGATTGTCGTGGTTCCGAACCCAGGGACTGTTGTGTGCCCGAGCTGCGACCCCGTGCCCGAGAGGATGGAGATGGCGTCGTTGAGGCTCTCCACGAGGATCTGCGCCTGGTGCCCGCCGAAGTATGTGCCGGTGTAGCACAGCCGTGTGCAGGGAACGATCCCGCTGACCTTGGCCAGGATGTGGTACGTGAAGTTGTAGCTCGTCATGTCTGTGAGCCCGCGATAGGTACCGAGGCCAAGTGTGCCCTCGGCGAAA
The DNA here is from genome assembly GCA_021791145.1 of Actinomycetes bacterium. The sequence goes on from JAJYXE010000003.1 coordinate 35,688, forward strand.
TTCACGGTCCCTACGTACTGCTCGCCTGGGCTGACGCCTCCCCCGAAGAGATTCCGGTCGAGCGCGTGCAGGAAGTTGACGAAGATCGACATCGCCGGGCTCCCGATCGTGGGCGGATTGCCGGATGTGAAGGTCTTCGCCCAGGCTGCAAGGGTGCTCATGGCTGCCGACAGGTCGGGGTGAGTCGCCGAGCTCACCAGTGGGCTGCCTTCCCTCTCCAAGAGCTGGTAGGCGCTCTCGAGGTAGGGAATGAAGTACGGCGCCGCAGGTCGCGTTGTACTGTTGTCGATGGTACCCACTGAATGCTGGACGCTCTCCAGATAGCCGACGGAGATGTTCGTGCTCGCGCTCAGCATCCGGCTTATTGTCTGTGAGCGGTAGATCGTCCCCCACTGGCCCGGACCAGTTGTCTGCGCGTAGATGCCCGCCGCCGGTTTCGTGTTCCAGTTGTCGAGGTACCCCTGGCCGGGGTTGACGCTGTGCGGCATTGTTGTGAACGGGACGAACTTGTCCCATTGCTCGCTCCCTGTGCCGAGGTGCGGGAGCTGCGGGTTGTAGCTCGGTGTGAATGGGGACGGTGTGGACGGTATGAGACCGTCCGCGAAGTAGGCGATGTTGCCCTGACGGTCGGCGTACAAGAAATTGTGCGCGGTCACGATCTCGCTCATCGAGTGGCGGAAGGACATCAGTGTGGTGTCAGCACCGAGGCCAGCGAACCCCTCGAGAGACTTGTACTCCTTCATCCACGAGGTGAAGTCCATGCTGTACGCGGTGCCCGCCGACGGGTCGGTGGAGAAGATCGGCCCGTTGTTGGTCCGGTAGATCGTGTAGGGCTGCGGGGTCGTACCCGCAACCGGGATCGATTCGGCCACCACCTGCACCGGCTCCCATCTCCCGTCGAATAGATACGTCGACGGCTCCGGTGTGGGGCCAGGGGTGAACCTCACCTTCTCGATGAACACGCCTTGGGTTGTGAGACCCTCGCTGGTCGTGGTCCACGCGACGTTGGCGTTCTTCCCGATCAGGACGAATGGCTCCCCGGTGATGGCCATGCCCGACGCGTCATAGCCCGGCCCGTGGAGGAAGATCTCGTAGTCGACGCTTGGCGTGCCGAGCCCCTCTTGCGGGGCTCCCCAGAGCAACGCGTGGCCGTCGGCCGACCGCCAAGGGGCCACGGCCACGCCGTTGGAGCCCCCGTGCGCCAGCACGTCGAGTGTGACGCCACGGTGCAAGAGAAGGTTCTCGTCCGTGCGGAGCACTGTGGCCGCCTCGACGACGCTTGTCAGCGGAGCGTGGTCGAGCCTCGAGAGCTGCTGTCCCTCGCCGTTCGCCCCACGGGCATTGGCCGACGAGGCCGTGGACGGCGCGTTCAACTCGTGCGGCGCTCCAGCGGATCCTGCGCCCAGGCACTTGTGCGGGGAGGATTGGCTCGGTCTCTCGAGCACCGGACCGTCGGCGCAGGTCCTCGGTACCGTGGTGGGGGCCGTTGGATCTGTGATCCAGCGCGCGTCGTTGAAGACCGCCATTGCCTGGGTCGCCGGGTCGGTCGCCCCGCTCTTCGTGAAATACGCTGTCAAGTACCGGAGAAGCGACAGGTTTGTCAGCTCGTAGCCCCCGCCGGTGCCGAACGCTCGGGTGAGATAGACGGCGATGGCCATGGTGTCGATCGGCGTCCACGGCGTGAAGGGATAAGGACCTGTCATGCCGTACTCTTCCCCTAGCGCCCAGAACTGCACTGGCACCATCGCCGCCTCGCTGCTGGATGAGACGTACGCCTGGTCGACGTAGGCGTTGATACCGTCCGCGTACGCGCTGAGCGCGAGCTTGTTCGCTGTTGTGAGCTCGCTGTACTGCTGCGCGTACTCTGCTGTCGTGTAGTAGAAGAGCCGCTGCGCCTTGTCCGTGGACAGCTCACCCGGCCCGAACAGCCCGGAGAGGTCCCCGAGGACCGCCGCTCTGGTGAGCTCGAGCTGGAACAGGCGGTCCTGCGCCTGCGCCCACCCGTCGCCGAACCACATCCCTGCCAGGGTCGTCGCATAGACGTGAGGGATGCCAGCGGCGTCGCGGTAGATCGTCGCCGACTCTGTCCCTGATCCCACGGTCTGCCCACCGGGCAGCAGACCATCGGTGGACGGCGCGCCGGATGCCAGCGCGACACCCGGGAGCATGGCCAGGACCATCGCCACGGCGAGCGCGATGCCGCCGATCCGCAGTGCCCACGCGCCGTTGTCCCTCCCGACACAGGGTTGCACGCACCGCCAGGGCGCAGGCTGCGATCCCCGCCCGCGGGGAGTCCGCCGTCGAACCAGCCAACGTCTCACCATCCACCCCCTTGGAGGTCGATCTCGGCTTCCGGCCCGGACAGCGCCTCACCACCCGGCTCGGCATTCCCAGTGCCCATAGTGTGCTACCACGAAAAACCTCAAGAGTCTTCGGTCTATCCACCATTGAGGACGGAGTAATTTGGAGATGTCCACAAAGTCCGATGCGTGGAGCGACATCCGGTCCATCGCCAAGACGCTGGAAGAGCACCTCGACGAAGAAGCCACGGAGATCGCCCGCCTGCTCCAAAGCCAGATGGCGCCGTACGCGGAGCTCCCGCTCGCCGACGTCCTTGCTGGCGTTCGCACCAGCCTTCGCTCCGGCGTCGCCGCCCTGACCGACCGGCGGCTCCCGCGAACCGAGGAGATCGAGGACCTTGCGGCCGTTGCAGAGAGTCGCGCCCGCCAGGGCATCCCGCTCGACCTGGTGCTGAATGCCTACAGCGCCGGTGCGCACAAGGTCTGGGGCACGGTGGTGACCGAGAGCCGCCGCCGGACAGTGTCGGCGGAGGTGCTGCTCGAGGCCGTTCAGGCCGTGTGGGCATGGACCGACGTCGTCACCTCGCAGGTGGCGAGCGCCTACCGCCGCGCCGAGATGGAGCTGGCCCGCCATCATCAGCAGCACCGCACCGACTTCCTCCGCGGCCTTCTCACCGGCTCTCTCGGCACACATGAGCTGAAGTCGCAGGCCTTGTCCCAAGGACTGGACCCCGCACTCGAGTACCGGGCTCTGCGCGCCCGGGGCTCCGAGCACCTCGCCTTCTACGAGGTCGAGCGAGAGCTCTTGGCCGGCGGGGCCCACATGGTGGGGATCATCGGCGGCGACCTTGCCGGGGTTGCCTCAGCGCGGGTCGCCGTGCACCACGAAGAGATCACCGTCGGGATGGGGCCTCCGAGCCCGTTGTCGGGGCTGGCAACCTCCTTCGCCGAGGCCACCCGACTGCTGCGCTGTGCCGTCGGCTTCGCCATGCACGGCGTGCTGGACCAGGAGGCGTTGGGCTTACGCGTCGCGGTGTTCGCCGAGGACTCGATCGGCGACCTGCTGATCGAGCGTCTCCTGACGCCGCTCCGGCGCCTTCGGAACGACGGCAGCGAGGTGGAGGAGTCGCTTCGGGTCTACCTGGCCGAGGGAATGCGGATCGGCCCGGCGGCCCGGCGCCTCTACCTGCACCCGAACTCGCTTCGGTACCGGCTGGGCAAGTTCCAAGAGGCCACGGGGGCCGACCTCTCCGACACCGAGACGGTGGTCCAGCTCTGGTGGGCCCTTGAGCGGGCGCGCCTGGCGCACGGGTAGACGAGGGATCAGGTCGACATGCTCTCGTGCTCGACGTGCTCTCGTGCTCGAGACAGGACGCGGCGACGTCGCCCCGGCCTGCGACGTGGTTCAGCAGCGCGAAGATCCCTAAAGTCCCACCCCCGGACCCCGGGCGGGACCTACCAGCCCCCGCCCGAGCTGGAGGACTTGGAGCTGGAGGACCCCGAGCTGGAGCTGGAGCTGGAGCTGCCCGAGCTCGAGCCGTAGCCGTAGCCGCCCGAGCCGGAGCCGCCGGAGCTGCTCTTCGACGACGCCAACGCGGCCTTGACCGGCGCACCCTTCGGGCTCAGCACGTACCAGATGCCGCCGAAGCTCGCGATGCCTTCGCCGTTCACCTGCCCGCGCGCGCTGTCGCCGGCGTACATGTACAGCGGGTGGCCGTCGAAGGTGACCTGGAGGAGCTTCCCCCGCTTCTTGGTCCCGAGCTTGTGCGTTGCGATCCCCTTGCCAGCGTGTGGCTTGCCCTTGGTGAGCAGCGGTGGCCACAGGCCGGTGCACCCGGTCGCGCACGCGAACTTCTTCCCCTGTGTCGCGGTGAGGAAGTACAGCGTCTTGCCGGAGGCGTCGACGAGGATCTTGCCGTACTTCTTCGACTTCTCCAGCTTGATCAGGACGCCGTGGGCGTCGGCCCGGTGCTTGTGGTGCCCGTGGTTCGACGCGCCGGCCACGGTTGGCGCGGCGACTGCCGCCACGAGGGTGAGACCGGACACCACCGCGCCGGCGGCGGCCAGGATCCGATGTGACGAGGGCTGAGCCATACTCCAGCTCCTCTCTGTGTCTGTGCTCGGCGGTTTGCGTGCCTTGAGCAAACGGTCTTGAGCAAACGGTACAGCCCAAAGCCCCCGCGCGCGCATCGCCCCCACTCGCCGGGCGAGCCCCGTCGCCTGGCGAGCCCCCCTGCCGGACGAGCCGTGGCGAGCCGAGTCCGGGCGTGCCGTGTGCGGGCCGTCAGGCAGCCCCCTCAACGGTCAGCGCACGCTGAGCTCGCGGCGGTAGACGCGCGCGGGGCCGATCGCGAGCAGCGCAGCGGCGAGCGCGTCGAAGGCGCGTGCCGCCTCTCCGTCAGGCTCGCGCAGGGCGACCGGGACTCCCTCGTCCCCGCCTTCGCGTAAGCCTGGGACGAGCGGCACCTGCCCGAGGAGCGGGACGGCGAGGTCGTCGGCGAGCGCCTGGCCTCCCCCCCGTCCGAAGAGCTCGTAGCGCGTCCCGTCGTCAGCGGTGAACCAGCTCATGTTCTCGATGACTCCCCGGACCGAGAGCTTCAGCTTCCGGGCGGCGAACGCCGACCGCTGGGCGACGCGCTGCGCCGCCGGCTGCGGGGTGGTGACGACGAGGATCTCCGCGCGGGTCATGAACTGCGCGAGTGAGAGGGTGACGTCCCCGGTCCCCGGCGGCATGTCGACGAGCAGGACATCGGGGTCCCCCCAGTACGCATCGGAGAGGAACTGCTCGATGGCCTTGTGGAGCATCGGGCCGCGCCAGATCACCGGGGTGTCGTCCGGCACGAAGAAGCCCATGGAGAGCACCCTCACGCCGTGGCACACGGCCGGGACCACCATGTCGCCGATCACTGCCGGATCGTGGTCGGCACCGACCATCTTGGGAATCGAGAAGCCGTACACGTCGGCGTCGAGGATGCCCACGCGCTGACCGGCCTTCGAGAGCGCGATCGCGAGGTTGACGGTGACCGACGACTTGCCCACGCCGCCCTTGCCCGACGAGATGCCGACGACGCGCGTCTTGGACCCCGCCTGCAGGAAGGAGGGGGTGGGACGCCCCTGCGCCCCGTGGCCGTGGTCGCCGTGGCCGTGGTCGCCGTGGCCGTGGTCGCCGTGGCCGTGGTCGCCGTGCGCCGGCCCCTCGGCGGCCTCGCCGGGCGGCGCTGTGAGAGCGTCACCCGCCATGCGCCGTCGCAGACGGGACCGCAAAACGTCGCGGTCGCGATCGGCCATGAGCCCGACCCCGACCGACGTCTCGCGGATCCCGGGAACCGCCGCCGCCGCCTCGGCGACCCGCTGGCGCAGCTCCTCCTCGCTCGGCCACGGGGAGACCGGCAACGCGAGGACCACCTCCGCGCGATGGCGCCGGACGTCCACCGAATGCACCATCCCGGCCTCTCCGAGCGTCAGGTCCAGCTCGCGGTCGACGACCGCTGCGACCGCACGCTCGAGCGCCCTCTCCTCGACTGCCATGGCCTCCCTCAGCCGTCCTGCCTGGTCGAGCCGCGTGTGCATCGGCGTCGGCCAGGCACCCGTCGGTAGACTACCGACCGTGCACACCGCGCCAGACGGGACGCGCGCACCCACGCGCCGGCTCGCAGAGGCCGAGGACGCGCGCTTCGCGTCCCACGTCGCTGCCGTCGCCGCCGCATTCGGGGACCCGACCCGCCGCGACATCTTCCTGCGCGTCCGCGCGTCCAAGGGCATGACGGCGACGGAGGTCGCGGCCTGCTTCTCGCTGCACCCCAATGTCGCGCGGCACCATCTCGAACGCCTCGTCGCGGGCGGCTACCTGCGCGTGGAGACCGAGCGTCGTCCTCAGGGCGCGGGCCGGCCGTCGAAGCGCTTCCTCCCCGTCTCGGGCGACGCGGCGGTCGAGTTTCTCACCAAGCGCGACGACCTCCTCGTCACGCTCCTCGGGAAGGCGCTCGACCTGCTCGGTCCGGAGGCGGCCGAGCGGATGGCCGCCGAGGTGGGAGAGACCTACGGCCAGTCGCTCGCCTCGGCCATGGGCCCGGGCGAAGGGCAGCGCTCCGTGCGCAACGCGATGCGGGTGGTCGCGGACATGCTCACCGCCCACGGCTTCGCCGCGCACGCAGAGGACCAGGTCGACGGCACCGCAGTGGTCGCCGAGCAGTGCCCGTTCGGAGCCGCCGCCGTGAGCCACCCGGTCCTGTGCGCGGTCGACCGCGGGATGGTGAAAGGGCTCCTGTCGGGGCTGTGCGGCGAGATGCCGGCGCCTGTCGTGCTCTCCTCGAGGGCACGCGGCGACGACACCTGCGCCGCCCTCGCCTGACCGGCCGGTCGGACCGGCGCGCCCTTCGTCCGCGCCCATGCGACGCCACTATCTCGACAATGCCTCGACGGTACCGCTGCGCCCCGAGGCGGCTGCAGCGATCCGCGAGTGGCTCGACTCCCCCGCGGGCGACCCCGGGAGGGTCCACGAGGAGGGCCGCGCGGTGCGCGACGCCGTGGAGGCGGCCCGCGAGCAGGTGGCTGCGCTCCTGGCGGTCCGCCCCCGCCAGGTGGTGTTCACCTCGGGGGGCACCGAAGCCGTGCACGCGGCGGTGTGGGCGGCGATGTGGGAGCGCCCCGGCGGCGCGGCACTGTGCGCGCCGGTGGAGCACTCCTCGGTGCAAGAGTCGTCCGCCCGCCTCGCACCGGTCGTACCGCTGCCCGTGGACCGCACGGGCAGGATCGACCCCGAGGGGGTCGACGACGCCCTCGACCGTGCCGGACGCGCCGTCTCGCTCGTCCACTGCCAGTGGGCGAACCACGAGGTCGGCACGCTGCAGCCCGTCCTCGAGATCGTCGAGCGGTGCCGCCGCGCGGGCGCGCCCGTCCACGTGGACGCCGCAGCGGCCTGCGGCCACCTAGAGATGGACCTCGAGGACGGCCCCGACTTCGTCTCGGTCAGCGCGCACAAGCTCGGCGGTCCTCCGGGGGTGGGGGCGCTCGTGGTCGGTCGCGGGCGACGGGTTGCGCCGCTCTTCGTCGGGGGTCAGCAGGAACGGGCACGACGAGCCGGCATGGAGAACGTCTGCGGCATCGTCGGCTTCGGCGCCGCAGCGGCCGCGCTCAGCGAGGGCGCGCTCGGGGAAGAGACCCTGCGGGCGCGCGCGCAGACCGCGAGCCTCGCCGGCGCGGTGCTCGGCGTGCCGGGCACCCTCCAGGTGGGGGACCCCGACTCCCGGCTCCCCCACGTCGTGTGCTTCGGCGTCGAGGGGGTCCAAGCAGAGCCGGTGGTGATCGGGCTCGACCGCCTCGGGATCGCGGTGCATTCGGGGTCCGCGTGCGCGTCAGAGGCGCTCGAGCCCTCAGCGGTGCTCGCGGCGATGGGCGAGGACCCCACCCACTCGCTTCGCCTCTCGGTCGGATGGTCCACGACCGACGCGGACATCGAGGCGTTCGCCGAGGCCTTCCGGCGCGTCGTCGGCGAGCTACGCGCGCTGCGCCCCTGAGCCTGCATCGTCGACGCGAAGATCGGCCACCTCGCCGCCCGAGGCAGCGACGAGCTCACCGAACGTCGTCGGGTAGACCGCGTTGGGCGTGCCGGCAGCAGCCCACACGACGTCGTACGCCGCGAGCGCGCCGTCCACGAGCACCCGGGTGCGGTGGCCGACCGGGCTGACCCCGCCGATGGGGAACCCGGTGGCGCTGCGGACCGTGTCCGCGTCCGCACGCTCGACCGTGCCGCCTGCGAGCACCGTGCGGAGCTTCTCCGTGTCGAGCCGGTCGACTCCAGAGAGCACCGCCACGACCGGCTCGCCGTCGACGACGAACACGAGCGACTTGGCGATCTGTCCGACCTCGACGCCGATCGCAGCGGCAGCCTCTGCCGAGGTGCGCGTCGACGCCGAGAGCTCGAGGACCTGCGCGTCCGACCCTGCGGCGCGCAGCGCCTCCTGCACTCGCTGGACGTTCCTGTGCATGCCGGTTTACCCCCCAGGGACCGGCGCGGGCACGGGCTCGTGCACCGCACCATAGGCCGCACGGAGCTCGGGCGCCGCCTCGTGCAACCACGCCGCTGACGGCTTGTCGGCGAGGAACTTCGCGAAGTGCGACACCGCCTTTTGACGCGCACCCTCCTCGTAGAGGACGACGCCCAGGTAGTACTGCGCCGCGTACAGGCGGGGGTCCACCTTCACGGCCTCTTCCAGTGCGGACGCGCCCTCGGCGGCGATCGCCTGCGCCTTTGCACGAGTGGCGGCTCGCCAGTCGAGCCAGCCCCACTCTGCGAGCGCGACGGGCTGGCGCGGGTCCTCGGCGAGCACGTCGCCGTAGAGCTGCAGTGCCTCGGCGGTCTTCCCTGCGGCGGCGAGCGAATCGGCCTGCGAGAGCCGCTGCTCGATCTGCTGGGCCGTGTTGAGCGCGATGCTGCCCGTCGCGTCTTCGCCCGGGAGGCGCGGGCTGCTGAGCTCGGCGACGAGCAGCACGGTCGCCGCCGCGACCGCGACCGTCCCGACGAGGGCCATCCACCATCGGCGACGCCACTGGAGGCGCCGGCGCAAGACGAGCCGCACCGAGCGCCGGCCGTCGGTCGCGATGGTGGGCTCCCCGAGCCCACCGACCCGACGCGAGGCACGGAGCGGCCCGGGGTCCGCTCCGCTCGTCGCGCTGAGCGCCGCATCGACCTCAACGAGCCTTCGCTCGTCCCTCGCCCGGAGCAGCGCGTAGTCCTCGTCGGAAAGGTCACCTGCGCCGTGCTCGCGAGCCGCGTCCTCGAGCGAGCGGACGAGCAGCTCACGCTCGTCTTGGAGGTGCCAGCTCTTTGTGTCGAGACGGACCCGCTCGACCCGGCTCACTCCGCCTCTCATGTTGAGACCTGCGCACGGAGCCGGCGCCACGAGCGTGACCGTCGCCAGAAGAAGGCCGCGAGCGTGCCCACGGCGAGACACCCGGCAACGAGCGGTACCAGCCAGACGAGGGAGGACAACCCCGAGTCTGGGGGCGCCAGCAGGATGCTCGGCCCGTACTGGGAGACGAGGCGCTGCTCGATCTCGCGGTCGCTCAGGCCGGCCGCGCTGAGGCGCGCCACCTCGTGGCGCACCGCGATCGCCGACGCGGCCGAGGACTGCGCGACCGACACGTCCTCGCAGCTCGGACACCGGATCTGCGTCTCGAGCGCCGCGGCGCGCTGCGCGGCGGTCGGCACCGCCGAGGATGCCGCGCCGCTGCCGAGCACGAGGGCAACGCCAAGCGTGGCGAGCGCGAGCACGAACGACGCGCGCCCGGCGACACCGCGCCCGGCGATGCGGCGCGCGGCGATACGGCGCCCGGCGACGGCACCCTCAGCCATCGGCGCTCCCCGTGCCGCCGCTGAAGAGCTCTCCCCGGCGCGCCGCCGACAGCATCTGGTCGAGCTGCGCGACGGTCACCGGGCCGATCCAGGTCCCGACGACGACCCCGGCGGGGTCGACGAGGAAGGTCATCGGCGGGGACCCCACGCCATAGCGGTTGGCGATCGTCCCTTCGTCGTCCAAGACGACCGGCCAGCGCACCCCCCAGTCCGAGACGAACCGGCGGGCGTCGCGGACGGTGTCGTTGAAGACCACGCTCACCAAGCGTGCGCCGCTGCTGCCGAGGCGCGACTCTCGAAAGGCGAAGTCGACCAGCGCCGGCTCCTCCTGCTGGCACGGGGGGCACCAGCTGGCGAAGAAGTTGACGTAAACGTAGTGACCCCGCTCGGCGGAGAGGGAGAAGTGCCCACCCGCGAGCGTCGTCGCGCGCAGCGTTGGGGCCCGGTGGCCGACGAGCGGGCTCTGCACCTGCGTGGCCTGGGAGGAGGGCCTCGTGGCGACGACGACCGCGACCCCGACGAGCACGGCGAGGACCGCCCCGGCGACCCAGCGGGTGAGGTGGCGCCGCCGCCCCGCTCCCTGGGGGTCGCCGTCCGCGCCCCGTGGCGGGGTCCCTCGAGGAGCCGACGTGAGGGTCACCGCACCTCGCTGCCCACCGTGGCCCGCTCGCCCGCACGCTCCACGTTCGCCTGGTGCGCCGCCGAGAGGGGCGCCCTCTCGACCAGCGGCGAAGCGGCGGAGACCGGATCGGTCGCGCGTCGGCGCGTCCCGGGCACCATGGCGAGGAGCCCGCCGATCCCGACGAGCAGGCCGCCCGCCCACATCCACGCGATCAGCGGCTCGACGATCGCGCCAACGGCGATCGCTGTCCTCGGCAGTGTCGGGACGACGTTGCCCCCGGTCGACCGGCCTGTCCGCCCTGTGGCTTCCCAGGTGAGGTAGACGTCGCCGAAGAGACCCGAGTCGATCGCAGGCGTCCCGACCGCCTCAGAGCTCGGCCCGCCGTACTGGCTCACCGCCGGCGTGAAGGGGCCCCCGCCGTCGACGCGCACGAGCGCCTCGGTCGCCAGCCGCTGGGGGGTGTCGACCGTGCGCAGGCCTTCGAAGACGAAGGTGTGACCGGCGAAGCGGACGAGCTTGCCCGGGCGGAGCACCAGCTCGGCCTGGGACCGGAAGGAGGTCGCTGCCACGAGCCCGACCGCGAGCACCACCACGCCGAGATGGACGACCATCCCGCCGTTGGTGCGGCCCACGAGACCGCGCCAGAAGCCGGCACCCCGGCGGACGCTCGCTCGGACCGCGAGGACCAACGAGCGCAGGGCCGAGGACGCCGCGAACGCAGCGAGGCCGAACCCGAGGAGCGGCTCCACCCCGCGGACCCCCCCGGCCACGCATGCGACGACCGTCAGCACCCCCGCCCACGCAGGCAGCGCGAGCCGGCCCCACAGCACGCCAGCGTCGACCTTGCGCCAGGAGAGCGCGGGAGCGACCGCCATCAGCAAGAGCAGGGCGAGGCCGGCGGGCACCGCCACGGTGTCGAAGTAGGGGGCCCCGACGGTGACCGCCTGGTTCTCGAGCGCCTGGTAGAGGAGCGGGAACAGCGTCCCGAGCAGCACCACGAAGGCGAAGCCGACGAGCACCAGGTTGTTCACCAAGAACGCGCCTTCCCTCCCGAGCGGGGCGTCCACGCCGACCGGTGAGCGCAGCCGGTCGCCGCGCCACGCGATGAGGCCGAAGCCGACGACGACGACGAGCAGGAAGAACCCGATCAGGACCGGGCCGAGGTCCGACTCGCTGAACGCATGGACGGAGACGACGACCCCCGAGCGGGTAAGGAAGGTGCCGAGGATGGTGAGCGCGAACGTCGCCACCGAGAGGGAGAGGTTCCAGACGCGGAGCAGCCCGCGCCGTTCCTGGACGAGGACCGAGTGGAGGTATGCGGTCCCGCAGAGCCACGGCATGAGGGCCGCGTTCTCGACCGGGTCCCACCCCCAGAAGCCTCCCCAGCCGAGCACCTGGTACGACCACCAGGCGCCGAGCACGATGCCGACGCTGAGCGCGGTCCACGCGATCAGCGTCCAGCGGCGCACCTCCGCCTGCCACTGCTCCCCCACCCTTCCGGTCGCGAGCATGCCGACGGCGAAGGCGAAGGGGACCGTGAAGCCGACGAAGCCGATGTAGAGCAGTGGAGGATGGATCGCGACGAGCGGGTTGTCCTGGAGCAGCGCGTTCGGGCCGGCGCCCTTGAGCGGCGCGGCGCTCGTGAGGAACGGGTTCGCGGGCCCCACCATGAGACCGAAGAAGAACGCCGACACCCCGTACATGACGAGCGACGCCCACCGGACCACGTCGTCGTCGGCGCGACGCCGGTAGCGCCACACGACGAGCGCGCAGAAGACCGCGAGGATGAACCCCCACAGCAGGATCGAGCCCGCGAGCGCCGACCACAGGCCGGTGATCGAGTAGAGGAGCGGCGTCGCCTTCGCGTTGTCGTCCGCCACGTAGACGAGGTGGAAGTCGTGCGTCACGAGCGCGAGCTCCATCGCCGCCACTGCGACCACGGCGCCCAGCAGCACGACGGGTGCGAGCAGCCTCGCGTCGAGCCGGCTCGTCGGCCTCCGGCGCACAAGGCCGGCCGCGCACACGGCGACCCCTGCGACAGCGCCCACAAACGCGAGCCACACGCCTGCGGACCCAAGCACCCCGGGGAACATCAGCGCGAGGTGCCGTTCGGTGCCCGGACGCGTGTCGGGTGCTCGGCGATGTATGTGGCCGAGTGCTTGACCATGATCTGGTTCGACACGAAGACGTCCGAGCGCGCCGAGGTGAAGTGGCCGACGACGACGACGGGGATGTCGGGCTGGAAGAGCTGGGGCGGCGAGCCGGTGTTGTGCACCACGACCCGGTGACCGCTCCCCGACACTTCGAAGGTGGCGCCCCGGGCGGTCCGGCGGACGGTGCCCGGCACGACGACTCCCTCAAGCCTGATGACGCTGGTCCCGATCTTGGCCCTGTGGGCGGTCGCCTGCCCCACCGTGTCGAAGTAGTCGAGTGAGCTCCCGAGCCCCTCGACGAGCAGGTAGACGATCGCAGCTGCGAGCAGGACGAACACCGCAAGGAGCCGCGCACGGCCGCGGCGCGCCGGCCGACGGGTCGCCGGAGCCCGGGTGACGCCGGCGGGAGCGCTCGCGACCGTCACGACCGGAGGCGCCGGGCGGTCACCCGGTCGGACCCGACCGCAGCCCCGCCGGTGCCGTCCCCTGGGTTGCCGGCCGCGCCGCTTCCTTCCGGCCCCTCGCCGCCGGTCCCGTGCAGCGCGGTCGCCCCTCGGGCGGCGGCGCGCTCGAGCCGTCGCCGGCGCGCGAGCAGCGCGAGCGTGTAGAGCGCGAGCACGCTGAGCGCGATCGCGTACCCGGCGTCGACGTAGCTCACCGGGGCTCCCCCGCCGGCTGGGCGAGCGGTGCCGCGCTGACGCCGCCCTCCGCCCGCGGGGCGCCGAGCAGGCCGCCGGCGTCGGGTCGGGGGACGGCCCCGGGAGCCGCGCCGGCGAGCGCGGCTCCCGGGGCCGCAAGGCGCGCCTCCGCCCACCGCTCCGACAATGAGACCTCGAGCTCCTCATCACCGATCCGGTCCGAGAGCACCTCGACGCGGTAGCGCACGAGCACCATCCAGACGAACACGAGGGTCATTGCGACGAAGCCGAGGCCCATGGTCCACGCCATCAGTCCGTGCACCTTCAGTGTGAGCCCGGGGTTGAGCACCGTCCCGCGCTGGTGCAGCGTCTGCCACCAGTCGACCGAGAACGTCACGATCGGCACGTCGACGAAGGCAACCAGCGCCGCGACCGCGCAGCGCCGCGCACGGACCTGCGGGTCCGCGGGCACGCGGCGCAGCGCCAGGTAGCCGAGGAAGAGCACGAGCAGCAGCGCGGTCGAGGTGAGACGCGCTGTCCACGTCCACCACACGCCCCAGGTGGGGCGCCCCCACAGCGAGCCGGTCACGAGCGTGAGCGCGGTGAACACCACGCCCACCTCGACGGCTGACGCCCCCAGGCGGTCCCAGAAGAGCGACCGGGTGCGCCTCCACAGGTACAGGACGCTCGAGAGCGCGGCCAGCCCGAAGGCGCAGTAGAGCGCGACCCAGGCGATCGGCGGGTGAAGGTAGAGAAGCCGCGCGAGTGTCCCCTGGACCTTCGCCGGCGGGGTCACCCACAGTCCCAGCCACACCGTGAGCACGGTGCAGACGAGGGCCAGGAGCCCGACCGCACGCGTCGTGAGACGCAGCCGGGAGCTCACGCCGCCTCCTGGAGCGGCCCGTAGAGCGCGATCCCGACGGCCAGGTAGACGGCGGCGAAGGGACCGAGGATCTTGAGCCAGGAGGCGCCCGAGGCGACCGCGCCGCTCACCGCGGCGGACCACGCGCGCGAGCCTGCGATCAGGACCGGAGCGACGATCGGCAGCACGAGCAATGGGAGCAGCGTCTCGCGGACGCGCAGCCCCGCGGAGAGCGCCCCGTAGAGCACGCCTGCAGCCGACAGTCCCACCGTGGCGAGGAGCGACGCGACGAGCGCGAGCCACCACGTCTGGATGTGCACGCCGAAGAGCACCACGATCCCCGCTCCCAAGAGCACCTGGATCGCGGCGAGCTGGAGCCCCACTGCGGCCGCCTTTCCCAGGAACACCCCCGCGGGGTCGATCCCCGAGAGCCGCAAGCCGTCACGCGTGCCCTCGCCCGACTCGATCGCCATGCTCCGCTGCGTCGCGAGCACGGTCGAGAACAGCACGGCGAGCCAGTAGAGCCCCGGCGCGGCCGTGCGCAAGGCTACTGGCCCGGGACCGAGCGCGAAGCCGAAGAGCACGAGCACGAGCACTGCGAACGGCAGCACCTGCCAGATCGCCACGCGCGATCGCAGCTCGATCCGGACGTCCTTGCCCGCGACGAGCAGCGCGTCACGCCACATCGGCGTCGGCCTCCCCCACGGCCACGAGGACCGGCGACGGGCGGTCCCGCCCGCCTCGTTGGACCTCTGCGATCCTCCCGCCGGACATCAGCGCGACCCGGTCGGCGAGCGGCAACGCGAGCGCCGGCTCGTGGGACGTGAGCACCACCGTCACCCCGCTCGCGACGACTTCGGCGACGAGCGATCCGACGAGCGCGCGAGCGTCGGCATCGAGTCCCGCGTGCGGCTCGTCGAGCAGCCACAGGTCGGGACCGCGCGCGACGAGCGCCGCGAGGGCGGTCCGGCGCCGTTGTCCCGCCGACATCCGCATGGCCGGGGTCCGTCGCAGTCGCCCGGTGAGCCCCAGCCGATCGAGCGCGCCGTCCACGCGATCGGTTCCCCCGCCTGCCGCGCGCACGGCGAAGCGCACGTTCTCGACCGCGGTCAGTTCGTCGTAGAGCGAGGGGTCGTGACCCAGCAGCCCGACCCTGCGGCGCACGTCGGTCCGGTCCCTCCGCAGGTCGCAGCCGAGGACCGACGCCTCGCCGGAGGTCACGGGGATCAGTCCTGCGCAGGCCCTGAGCAGGCTCGTCTTCCCCGCGCCGTTCGCACCGAGCACGGCAACGACCTCTCCGGGGGCGATGTCGAGATCGACTCCGGAAAGAGCGGGGAAGCGGCCGGCCAAGGCGACCGCCGAGCGAAGGTGGACTGCGAGCTCCATGACTCGAGACGACATGCTACGGGCGGCCGCCCGGAGGGTCCAAGCGGCAGGTCCCCGATGCCACGTCCCCCAGCGGGCCGGCTGCCGTGCCCTCGCATCCGCGCCTCGCCGGGCGTCAACGCGCGCTCATCGGGCCGTCATCCCCCGGGGGTAGAACGACCAGGTGCACGCTCTTCCCCGCGCGACCACGCGCGTCCTGCTCACCCGCCTCGCCGTGCTCGTCGCCGTCGGCGCCGCGGCCGGCAGCTCCCTGGCGCCGCTGGTCGGTGCCGCGGCGGCGACAGCGGCCCCGCCCCGGCGCTCGCGCCCGGCCTACTACCTCGCCTTCGGCGCCTCCGAGTCCCTGGGGATGCAGCCTGTCGGGGCGAGGGGGCGGGAGATCCCCACCGACCAGGGCTACGCCGACGCGCTCGTCGCCATGGAGCGAGCGCGTTGGCCGGGCCTCCGACTGGTGCACGTCGGCTGCCCGGGCATCACGGCCCAGGCGGCGCTCGAGGGCGACGGACCCTGCCGCTTCGCTGCGGGCTCCGAGCTGGCGGCGGCGGTCGAGTTCCTCCGGCACCATCCGGGCCAGACCGTGCTCACGACCGTCGACCTCGGCTTCAACGACGTCTGGCCCTGCTTCGTCTCCGACGTCGTGGACGAGTCGTGCGTGACGGCCGCCCTGGCACGGGTCTCACGCGCGCTGCCGCCGATCCTCGGGCAGCTGCGGGCGGCAGGCGGCCCGACGATGAAGATCGTCGGGTTGCTGCACAACGACCCATACCTCGCCGAGTATCTCCGAGGACCCGAGGGGCGGGAGTTCTCCGACGGCGCGCTCTCGGCCATCGACCGGCTCAACGCCACCTTGGCGGCCGCGTACGCACAGGCGGGCGTCCCGGTCGCCGACGTGGCGTCCGCGTTCTCGCTCGGCACATCGACGCCCGTCTTGGTCCGCGGCGGCGCGACGCTCCCACGCGACGTGCAGAAGGTCTGCGAGCTGTCCTGGATGTGCGAGAGGCACAACATCCACCTCAACGCCGCCGGGTACAGCGCCGTCGCCACGGCCATCGCTGCCGCGCTCGAGCGCACACCCGGCCCGAGCGTGAGGGGAGGCACGAGGCTGAGGGGCGGCCCGGTCGTGAGGGCACGGCACGGTCGTGAGGGGGCGGCACGAGGCTGAGGGGCCCGGCGGGACCGCTCCCATCGGCGGAGGGTGAGAGGAGCGGCCCCCTGCTCCCGCCGGGCGACGACCGAAGGATACTACGGTTCAATGACGACCCAGTGACGGGTCGATGACAACCGGGATGACGAGGGGATCATGACTTCCCCAGGAGCACGCGGATGGGACGTTGGTCCCTACTTGGCGGGGCTGCCGAGGGATCAAACTGGTCTTGCAGGTGAGAGCCCCCCTCCACCTGCCATAGCAGAGTCACAGCGACGACCGGGGCACCCATCGCGAGGTGCCTCGGTTGCCGTCTGGGGGTAGGTCCGGGGTCCCCCTGCGGTGGCGTGGCCCCAAGTCCGCTCAGCTGACCGTCAGGCGCTCGAGCCCGAGATGGTCGAGGAGCGAGGAGAACTGGGCGGAGAGCCATCCGAGGTCGCCTGCGAGGAGGATGGCCCCGAAGGCGACCAAGACCGCCCCCGCCAGCACCTGCACCACGGCGAGCGGCTTGCGGGCGCGGGCGAAGAAACCGGTGAGCCGGTCGAAGGCGATGCCGGTGAGGAGGAACGGCACGCCGAGGCCGAGCGAGTAGGCGAAGAGCAAGACGACTCCCCCCGCCAGGGTCGCGCGCGTGAAGGTGAGGGCGAGCACCGCACCGAGCACCGGGCCGAGACAAGGAGTCCAGGCGAAGGCGAAGGCCATGCCCAGCACGGGGGCGGCCCACACGCCGAGCTTCTCCGGGCGGACGTGGAGGTGGCGGTCGCCGATCAGCCAGGCGGCCCTGCCCGCCACCCGCGGGCCGAGCCGATGCCAGACGCCCGCGGGTGCCGTGCTCACGAGCATCACGGTCCCGAGCACGACGATCACGGCCCCCGAGACCGTGACGAGCCCGCTCTTGTGGCTGATCAGCAGGTGCCCCACTCCTGACGCCGTCGCGCCCAGAGCCACGAAGACGACGGTGAACCCGATTACGAACAGGACCACCCCGCGGAGCAACGGTGCGAGCGGCCGTTCCGGCCGTCCCCGCCTCGTGGGCGCGACCCGGGTCGGGCGAGAAGCTGAGGACGCGGACGGGGCGGCGGAGGAAGGGGCGGAGGAAGGGGCGGCGGAAAGAGGGTCGGCGGAGGAAGGGGCGCTAGGGGCGGGGACGGAGGGGGCCGCCCGGGTGGCAGGGCCGCTCGGGGATGGCGCGCCGACGAGTGCGAGCTCTCGCGCAGCGACCACCGCATGCCGATCGCCTCTCGGCCCCCCCTTCGAGCTGAGCTCGGCGGCGGACAAGCCCGAAACGAGCGACAAGTAGCCCGGCACGAGGGGCAGCACGCACGGGGAGAGGAACGACAAGATGCCCGCGCCGAACGCGACGAGCACCCCGAGCGGGTCGGCGGTGATCGTCCCGGCGAGCACCTCAGCCCAGCTGCGCGCGGACGAGATCGAGATCGGCCTCGACCATCATCTCGACGAGACGCGCGAAGTCCATCTCGCGCGTCCAACCGAGCGTTTCGCGCGCCTTGGTCGGATCGCCGACGAGCAGGTCGACCTCCGCCGGACGCAGGAACCGCTCGTCGACGACGACGTGCTGCTCCCAGTCGAGGCCCGCCACGGAAAAGGCGAGCTGGCACAGCTCGCGCACCGAGTGGGTCTCGCCCGACGCGATCACGTAGTCGGCAGGGCTGTCCTGCTGGAGCATGAGCCACATCGCTCGGACGTAGTCCGCGGCGTAGCCCCAGTCGCGCTGGGAGTCGAGATTGCCGAGCGGCAGCTTGTCGTCCAGCCCGCAGGCGATCCGGGCGACCCCGTGGGTGACCTTGCGGGTGACGAACTCGAGGCCCCGTCGCGGGGACTCGTGGTTGAAGAGCATGCCCGAGGAGGCGTGCAGCCCATAGGACTCCCGGTAGTTCACGGTGATCCAGTGCCCGTACACCTTCGCCACCCCGTAGGGGCTGCGCGGGTAGAACGGGGTCGTCTCGCGCTGGGGCACCTCGTGGACCTTCCCGAACATCTCTGACGAGCTCGCCTGGTAGAAGCGGATCTCCGGATCGACGATCCTGATCGCGTCGAGGAGCCTCGTCACGCCGAGCGCGGTGGTCTCCCCGGTGAGCACCGGCTGGCTCCAGCTCGTCTGGACGAAGGATTGTGCAGCGAGGTTGTAGACCTCCGACGGCCTGTGATCGCGCAGCGCTGCGATGAGCGACACCTCGTCGAGCAGGTCTGCCGGCACGAGGGTGATCCGGTCCTGGATGTGGGCGATGCGCTCGAAGTTGAGCGTGCTCGACCGCCGCACGACTCCCACGACCTCGTACCCCTGCTCGAGGAGCAGCTCGGCGAGGTAGGAGCCGTCCTGCCCGGTCACGCCGGTGATCAGGGCGCGCCGCTTGGACATGGGGCCACGGTAGCCGAGCAGCCCGTGCCGTTGGGCGGCGGACGGTCGGGCGTGGGCCGAGGGCGTGGGCCGAGGGCGTGGGCCGAGGGCGTGGGCCGAGGGCGTGGGCCGAGGGCGTGGGCCGAGGGCCGGAAGGTTGTCGGCACGTCGGTCCCCGGCACGTCGGTCCCCGGCACGTCGGTCCCCAGCACATCGGTACAGTGCGGGCGTGCCGTTGGCCGCGCTCGTGTCCTTCCGGCTCGGCGGGGAGGACGGAGTCTCGATCGAGGCAGCCAAGTGGGCGTGGGCGCTCGAGGAGCTGGGCTTCGACACGGTGCGCGTCGCTGGGTCCGGCACGGCAGAGCGGCTGCTCCCCGGCCTCGCCATCGACGCCGACACGCCGCCGACCCATGAGGAGGTGGAGACGGCGCTGTGCGATGCCGACCTCGTCGTCGTGGAGAACCTCTGCTCCCTCCCGCTCAACCCCGGAGCGGCGAAGGTCGTGGCAGCTGTCGTCGCAGGACGCCCGGCGGTCCTCCACCACCACGACCTCCCGTGGCAGCGAGCCCGGTTCGCAGGCTGGCCGCCGCCTCCCGACGACCGGGCGTGGCGACATGTCACGATCAACGAGCTGAGCCGTCACGAGCTCGCCGCCCACGGCATCCAGGCGACCACGATCTACAACTGCTTCGACCCCGACCCTCCCAAGGGACGGCGCGCGGCGACGCGTGGCGCGCTCGGGGTGGCCCCCTCCGCCCGCCTCGTGCTCCAGCCCACCCGGGCGCTCGCCCGCAAGCGCGTCGACGCCGCGGTCGGGGTCGCAGAACGGCTCGGCGCGACGTACTGGCTCCTCGGCCCCCCAGAGGACGGCTTCGGTCCGTCGCTCGAGCGCGTGCTCGCCGCGGCGCGCTGCCCGGTGCGGCGCGGCGCGCCGCAGCTCGCGCACGGCGGCGAGCCGACGATCGGCGACGCCTACGCCGCTTGCGACGTCGTGGCGCTCACCTCCGAGCTCGAAGGGTTCGGCAACCCGTCGGTCGAGTCGGCTACCCACCGCCGCCCGCTCGTGATCGGGCCGTACCCCGTCGCAAGAGAGCTCGCCGCGTTCGGCTTCGAGTGGTTCACCGAGTCGGAGGCCGACCTCTCTCGCCTCGAGTCGTGGCTCGGCGCTCCCGATCACCAGCTCCTCGATCGCAATGCCGCCGTCGCGCGGCGCCACTTCTCGCTCTCGGCGCTGCCCGCCAAGCTCGAAAGCGTGCTCGAGTCGTTGGGGGTGCTGCGCGGGCGGGCGAGGGACGGCGTGTAGCCACTCCTCCCCGAAAGACCCGAAAGAGTCGACGGCGAGGCGCGCGGCCTCGGAGGGGATCAGGACCGCAGACGGTCCCCGGAAGCGATCTCCACGGGCTCGAGGTGGTCGGCCGGCTCGAACCCGAGCACCTTGGCGTAGAAATAGAGCTCGGCCTCAGTCGTGCGCTTCACGTTCTCGGCCCTCCGGAAGCCGTGCTGCTCGCCCTCGTAGGCGACATAGGCGTGCGGCACGCCCTTGTCGCGCAACGCGGCCACCATCTTTACGGCCTGATCTGGTGGGACGACCTTGTCCTCGAGCCCCTGGAACACGATGAGCGGCGTGCGGAGCCGGTCGGTGTGGGCGATGGGCGAGCGATCCCGGTACCGCTTCGCTGTCTCGGGCCACGGACCGATCAGCCCGTCGGTGTAGTGCGATTCGAACTTGTGGGTCTCCGCGGCGAGCGCGCTGGCGTCCGCGACGCCGAAGTAGCTCGCGCCGGCAGCGAAGACGCTGCTCCACGTGCACGCGCAAAGCACGGTGAAGCCGCCGGCGCTCCCTCCGTGGATGAGCAGCCGGTGGGCGTCCACCCGCCCTGCGCGCGCGAGCGACTGGGCGGCGTGCACGCAGTCGGCGACGTCCACGACGCCCCACTGGCCCCGCAAGCGATCCCGGTACTCCCGCCCGTAGCCCGTGCTGCCGCCGTAGTTCACGTCGACCACCCCGAAACCCCTCGAGGTCCAGAACTGGATGGAGTAGTTCAGGATGGGATGGGCTTCCGAGGTGGGACCGCCGTGGACCGTGACGATGAGGGGCGGACGCTCGTCCACGGGCGCGGCGAAGTCGCCGTTGGTGGGTGGATAGAAGAGGGCATGTGCTTCTTTGTCATCCGCGGTGGAGAACGTGACCGGCTCGGGGACCGAGAGGTACGCGGGGTCGACGGTCTTGTGGCGCGACGGCTTGAGGACCTCGGCGTCCCCGCCGGCGGTGCCCGGCGCCGCTGACCCTGCCGGCGTGAAGCGGACGACCGAAGGGGGCTCGGTCGCCGAGGCTGCGACCGCGAGCACCGAGCGCCCGTCGGCGCTGGCGCACAACGCGCTGAAGTAGGTCCATCGCGTCGGCCACGGCGCGAGCTCGGACGCGCCTGGACGAAGGACTCCGAGCCACCCGAGGCCGTCCTTGCTCCAGGTGGCCACGATCGAGCCGTCGTCGAGCACGGCATAGTTCGAGTTCCCGAACTGCCAGTCGGCTGACGCGAACTCGGCCTGCATCGGCGCGAGCGCCGTGGGGGCGCCGCCGTCGTGGTCCGCCGCGTAGAGGTTCCACCATCCCGTGCGGTCGGAGACGAAGAGGAGCCGCCCGTCCGGGGTGTACTTGGGCTGGGTCACCGATTCGCCTGGCCCGCCGGCGACGAGCCTGGCGCGCACCGGGACGAGCGACGCATCGAGCTCCGCCTCCCACAGCTCCGTCCCGTCCCAGGGCATGTTCGGGTGGTCCCACGACGTCCATGCCAGGCGCCTGCCGTCTGGAGAGAGCACCGGGTGCGAGTAGAAGTCGTGTCCCTCGGCGATCACGCTGATCCCGCTCCCGTCGGTGCGAACGGCCACCAGGTCGTTCACGACCGCGCTCGGGAGGTCCGGGTCCGCGTGGCGCTCGCGCACGGCGATCAGATGGGTCCCGTCCCCCGCCGACAGCGGTGCGGCGTAGCGCCACGCGCCCGGGGTCGGCGGCGATGGCGTGATGGGAACCGGCTGCTCGCCAGGGCCCGTGCGGTACAGCCGCTGGTCCGAGAAGTTGGCGAAGTAGACGGTGTCGCCCCAGCCAGCTGCACATGCGCCGCCGTACTCGTGGACCGTCGTCCGCGCGCTCAGGTCGGGGCCGAAGACGTCGTGGGCGTCACCGTTGCCCTCTCGCGGGGCCCGCACGAGGACCGAACGCCCTCCTTCGTCCGGGCGCGACTCCAACCAGTACACGAAGTCGCCCGACTCGAAGGGGAAGGAGAGGCCCACAGCGTCGGTGACGAGGGTCTCGAGGGAGATGGGCGATGCCCAGGAGCCGTAGGGTGCGAGGCGGGTCATGCCACACAGTAACGAACCATTTGCCCCGGACAAGAGTGCCTTGCCTCCGGGCGAAGCTAACTAACGTCCCTTGTCGTGACGTCGGCGGGAGCCCCGGGCCACTCGACTCCCCGCGAAGCGGGTCGTCGCTGGCGCACGCTGCGCCTCACCGGCGACGAGCGACGCCGGCAGCTCTGCGCCGTCGCCCTCGCGCTCTTCGCCGAGCGCGGGTACGAGTCGACGACGATGGACGAGATCGCCGAGATGGCGGGGGTGACGAAGCCCCTCCTCTACCAGCACTTCTCGTCGAAGCGAGGGTTGTACCTCGAGCTCGTCGACACGGTCGCCGAAGACCTCCTCTCGGAGATCTCTGCTGCCACGGCAGCCGCGGGGGGCCCCCGGGAGCAGGTCGAGGACGGTTTTGCAGCCTACTGCCGCATGGTCGTCACGCACGAGACAGCCTTCCGACTGCTCTACAGCCGGAGCAGCCGGACCGACGCCGAGCGGGGCAGCGCCTTGCGCAGGGTGGAGGACGCGATCGCCGAGGCAATCGATCCCCTCATCGCCGCCGGCCTCGACCCCGACCACCGCCGCTTCCTGGCCTACGCGGTCGTCGGCATGGCGGAGGGCGCGAGCCGCCACTGGATCGAGACGCGCAGGGCTGACACCCTCGCCCGCAGCGACCAGCGTCGGCTCGACGAGGAGGCGCAGCGCCTTGCGCGTCGCCTCGCCAACCTTGCATGGGCTGGGCTGCGCGCGATCCACGCGGACTGACGGCATCCGCCCTGCCCCGACCCGCAGACCTGCGCAGGTTCAAGCTGCACAGACCCGCAGTGCGAGAGGATCCCCGGGGTCCTCAGAGTGACCGCACCAGCGCGGCGCACAGTGACCAGAGCTCGGCGGCGCACGCGGCGTATGGGGCATCGGGGTCATCGGGGTCAGCAGGGGCATCGAGGGCAGCATGACCGGCGGGGTCTTCGACGTCGTCGGCGGGGTCGAGGGGGGCGTCGGCGAGCCGAAGGGCGGCGATCCTCTCGGCGAATGGGGACGGCGACCCGAACGGGGCGAGCTGGGCGGGCGGGGCGAGGTCCCGCACGAGCGTCCGGAGCATCCCGGTGCGTCCCGCTGCAGCGGGGTAGCGGCGCCGGACGTGGCGCACGTGCGCGGCCTCCATCGCCACGACGAGGTCCGCCCGGCCCAGTGCGTCGGCGTCCAGTTGGCGGCTCCGATGAGCGCGCGCTCCCGCCGCCGCCCGCTCCAGCTCGGGCTCGAGCACCGCGACGGTGCCGAGCGCGGCGAGGGTCCTCGCGCCGGGCGGCACGCCCTCGGCCGCGTGCGTCCCGGCGGTCATCACGCAGAGCGTGAGCCCCCTTCGGGCGGCCGCGAGCTCCAGCATCACCCCCGCCATCACAGAGCGGCACGTGTTGCCCGTGCACACGGCCAGCAGCGACAAGGAACGTCGCACGGCCATCGACAGTACCGGGACCCGCACGGCGACCTGGTGCCGCGCGTAGGTTTACGCCGGTGGACGGTCACCCCCCTCGGCTCGACTCGACCGATCTCGCCCTCCTCCGCCAATTGCAGCGAGACGCGCGCCAGACCAACAAGGACCTCGCCGAGGCCGTCGGGATCGCCCAGTCGACGTGCCTCGAGCGCATCAGGGCGCTGCGCGCGCAGGGGGTCGTCAAGGGGTGGCACGCGGACGTGGACCTCGAGGCGCTCGGGAGGCCCTTGCGCGCCATGATCAGCGTCCGGTTGCGGCCGAAGACCACCGCTTCGGTGCGGGCGTTCCAGCAGGAGATGCTCGACGCGCCCGAGGTGCTCGAGGTGTGGACCGTCACCGGCGCCGACGACTTCCTCGTAGAGGTCGCCACGCACGATGTCGCCCACCTCCGGGACTTCGTGCTCGACCACGTGACGGGCAGGAGCGAGGTCGTCGACGCGCGGACTGCCCTCGTCTACGACCAGGTGCGCCGCTGGGAGATCCTGCCGGCGGAGCAGATCCTCCCCACAGCGGAGCTCACGCGAGCGAAAAACGCGCCAGGCGCGCCGCGAGCTCCTCGCGGTACGACGCCACGCTCCTCTCCTTGACGGACTCGTAGCCGCGGACACGATCGGGGAGCCTGGCGATGCCGGTGGCGGCATCGAGGTTCGACTGGGAGAGCGCGGGGAGGATCGAGCGGATCGCGTCGGCGTACTCGCCTGGCAGCGCCCGCTCGGTGCGGCGGAGCGGGGTGCGCCCGAACGGATCGAACCTGGTGCCGCGGACGCGCCGGGAGGCGCGCAGCGCCTGCATCGCCGGGCGCGACCAGCTCCCGAGCCGGATCTTGCGGCCGAGGCCCCGCGCACGCAGTGCCGGCGGGTGGAGGAGCCAGGTGGTCTCGCCCTCCGACGGATCGGTGGCTGGGAAGTGGAGGAGGAGCCTCGCGACCTCGTACTCGTCCTTGTACGCGAGGAGCTTGTGATAGCCGAACGCGACCGCAGCGGTGAGCCGGCCGTCGCTGCCCACACGCCGCTCCGCACCTGCGGCCTCCCCGACGAGCGCGGCAAAACGCCGCGCGAGCGCCTCGTCCTGGTAGTCGGCGAGGTCCCCGGCGAGCCACTGGACGTGTCGCCGGTCCACGGCGGGGAGCGACGAGAAGTCGACCCCCGAAAGGATCCGTGCGCCAACGTCGAACGCGCTGGGCCCGGGCGGGACGCCGAAGACAGCGTCCGCGCCGGGTGAGCCGCCGGGTGAGCCGCCGGGTGAGCCGCCGGGCGGAGCACCGGGGACCGCGGGAGCTCCGTCGAGCGCGCCACACGTCGTCCCGGCGTGAGCGGCGACCCAGCGCCGCCCTGCCTCGAATGCCGCCACGTTGGCGTCGACCGCCACCCCGTTGCGCTCGATCGCCGTGGTGATGGACAGCGCGGACACCGGCAGCATGCCGAGCTGGCTCGCCGCCCCGAGGAGGACGACGTTCGCCGCCGTCGCGGTGGCCCCGGCCTCGTGGGCCACCGCGACCGCGTCGAGGAAGACGGCACGACCGCCGCCCGCCGCGCCGGTGAGAGCCGCCTCGAGCTCGGCCACCGGCACCTCGCGTGGCTCGAGGCCGAGGACCATCGGCCCGCTCAGGCTCGTGGCAGAGGAGCCGACGACCGCCGTGCGTCCCGGGACCATGCTGGAGAGCACCTCGGGGGTGCTCGCAGCGACCAGGTCCGCCGCGACCAGCAGGTCGACCTCGCCTTCGCCCAGCACGTTCGAGCGCTCACCGGCGCCGGGGCCGATGCGAAGGTCCGAGATGACCGGTCCCGCCTTCTGCGAGAGCCCGGTCTGGTCGAGCCCCCAGACTTCCAACCCTTCGAGCAGCGCAGCCCACGCGAGGAGGTGCGCGACGGTGACCACCCCCGTCCCGCCGATCCCGGCGATCCGCACGGTGAGCGCGTGGTCGCGCATTGCGACCGGCCCAGGCGCGAGCACCTTCTCGCTGCGGCCGACCGCCTCTTGTGCCCGCGTCACAGTCGAGGGGGGTCGCGCGAGGTCGACCTTCACGAGCGTGAACGCAGGGCAGTCGCCCTTGAGGCACGAGCGGTCGACGTTGCAGCTGTCGTCGTCGATCCGGGTCTTCGTGCCGAGCGGAGTGTCGACCGTCTGCAACGCCAGGCAGTTGGACTTCACCTGACAGTCGCCGCAGCCTTCGCAGACCCGCTCGTTGATCACGACGCGCTCGGTCGGCAGCGGCGCAAGACCGCGCTTCCTCGCCCGGCGCAGCTCGGTCGCGCACGGCTGGTCGTGCACGAGGACCGTGACGCCGTCGACGGCGGCGAGCTCCTCTTGGACGGCGACGACGTCGTCACGCGGACGGACCGACACCCCCTGCGGCAACCGCAGGCACCGGTAGCGGCGGGTGTCGTCGGTCGTGATCACGACGCGCCGGACCCCCTCGAGGAGCAGCATGCGAGCGAGATCGACCGGGGAGCCGGTCCCCCCCACGACGTGCTGACCGCCGGTCATCGCCGTCGCACCGTTCCAGAGCAGCTTGTAGGTGATCGACACCCCCGCGGCGACCGCCGCGCGAACTGCCAGCTGGCCCGAGTGGAAGAACGTGCCGTCGCCGAGGTTCTGGACGAGGTGGCGCTCTCCGACGAAGGGCGCCATGCCGATCCACTGCGCGCCTTCACCGCCCATCTGCGTGAGGCCCACTCGGTGGCCGACCCGCGCGTCGGGCATGTAGTGGACGATCGTGTGGCAGCCGATGCCCTCGCCGACGAGCGTGCCCTCTGGCACCACCGTGCTCACCGAGTGGGGGCACCCGGGGCAGAACCACGGCACCCGGGTCGGCCGTGCCGCGCCGACCCCGTCGGGCTGGCGGGTCGCGCCGACCCCGTCGGGCTGGCGGGTCGTGCCGACACGGAGCTCGATCCGCCTGCGCGGCTCGGGCGGGTCCTTTACGGCTGTGCCGATGCTTGCACGCAGCACCGGCAGGAGCACTCGGGCGATCGACGCGGCGTCGAGCACGCCGTGGCGCGGGACGAGCGGTCGTCCCTCGAGGTCGAGCCTTCCCAAGACGGCAGGGCTGCCGGGGCGCCGGGCGATCATCGACAGGAGCTGGCTCTCGACGAGGTCGCGCCGCTCCTCGACGACGACGAGCCGTTCGACCCCGCGCGAGAGCGCCCGCGCGAACCCCTGCCCGATCGGGAAGGGCATCCGGATCTCTCCGAGCACCACACCGCTGGCGTGCAAGCTGGCCGCGTCGAGGCCGAGGAGCGCCAGTGCCTCGACCAGCTCCGAATAGACGATCCCTGCGGCGACGATCGCCAGGCGGGGCCGCTCGGGCGTGACCACGAGGCGGTTGAGCCCGTTCTCGTCCCCATAGCGCGCGGCGGCCGCGATGCGGTCGGTGAGCACCGCCTGCTCCCGCTCGAGGGTTCCCGGCGTGAGGAGGTCGCCGGAGACCGGAGGTGCGACGTACCCGTCGGGGACGACCGGTTCGGGCCATTCCCGCAGCGCCACGGTGCCTTCTGCGTCGGCGAGAGCGGTGGCGAGCTTCATCCCCACCCACGCGCCGCTGAAGCGGGAGAGCGCGACGGCGTGGCGGCCGAGCTCGAGCACGCAGGCGAGCGACCGGGGGAACACCACCGGCATGCCGAGGTCCGAGAGGGAGGCCTCCGAGGCACTGGGCAGGGTCGAGGACTTGGCGGAGGGGTCGTCGCCCACGATCGCGAGAGCGCCGCCGTACGCCGAGGCGCCCGCGAAGCTCGCGTGCCGGAGCGCGTCCATGCTCCGGTCGAGACCGGGTGCCTTGCCGTACCAGACGCCGAGGACGCCGCCGACGCGAGCGGAGCCGAGCGTGCTCGCCAGCTGGCTGCCCATCACCGCGGTCGCCGCGAGCTCCTCGTTGACGGCCGGGCGGTGGACGATCTCCACGTCGAGGTGGGTGCGCAAGGCGGTCTCGAGCTCCTTGTCGAAGCCTGCGAGGGGCGACCCCTGGTACCCCGAGACGAATGCCGCGGTCCGCCTGCCCGCGGCCCGGTCCGCGCGCAGCGTGTCGATCAGCACCCTGATGGTCGCCTGGACGCCGGACAGGTGCACGCTCGGGACGTCAGCGGCCCAGTGGTCGCCTGGATCGAGGTCGGAGAAGAGCCGCGTACCGCCGGTGACCGTCACACGCTCAGTATGGAGGCGATTCGCCTGCATGTGAAGGGTCCAACAAGATATTCGGATACTGGGCTCTATAGCGTGTATGATTCGTTCAGTCTGAGCGCGAGAGGTCTGGGCCGAACGATGCTCGGCGGGCCGGGATCACGCGCCGCGGCCGATCCCCAGGTGGCGGGCGATCACCATCCGCTGCACCTCCGAGGTGCCCTCGCCGATCTCGAGGATCTTGGCGTCCCGGTAGAAGCGGCCGACCGGCGTCTCGTTCATGAAGCCGTAGCCGCCGAATATCTGGGTCGCCTCCCGGGCGTTCACCATCGCCGCGTCAGACGCGACGAGCTTCGCGATGGCGGCTTCCCGCTTGAACGGCTTCCCGGCGACCAGCAGCCGTGCGGCCTCGTAGTACGCCAGGCGCGCGACATGAGTGCGCGCGTCCATGTCTGCCACCTTGAACTGCAGGACCTGGGACTCGCCGAGCTTCCGTCCGAACGCGACGCGCTCGCCGAGGTACCGCACGCACTCGTCGACGCATCCCTGGGCCAGGCCGACGGAAAGGGCGGCGATGGCGACCCTGCCTTCGTCGAGGATCGACAAGAACTGCGCGTACCCGCGTCCCTCCTCGCCGAGCAAGTGGTCGGCGGGGACCCGGCAGTCGCTGAACGCGAGCTCATGGGTGTCCGACGAGGACCACCCCACCTTGGAGTAGGCGGGGGCGACGGTGAAGCCCGGCGTGCCGGAGGGAACGATCACGCTGGAGATGGATGGGCGGCCCTCTGCGTCCCTGCCCGTCACCGCGGTCACCGTCACGAACGCGGTGATGTCGGTGCCCGAATTCGTGATGAACGCCTTGGAGCCGTTCACCACCCACTCGTTGCCTTCGCGCACCGCGGTCGTGCGCGTCGCACCCGCGTCGGAGCCTCCGCCGGGCTCGGTGAGGCCGAAGGCGCCGAGCGTCCGGCCCGCGCACAGGTCGGGCAGCCAGCGGCGGCGCTGCGCGTCGGTGCCGAATCGGAAGATCGGCATCGCGCCGAGTCCGACGCCTGCCTCGAGCGTGATAGCGACCGAAGAGTCGACGCGAGCGAGCTCCTCGAGGGCGAGGCACAGCGCGAAGTAATCGCCTCCCATGCCACCGAGCTCCTCGGGGAACGGCAGGCCGAAGAGCCCCATCTCCCCCATCTTCTCGACGAGCGGGTATGGGAAGGCCTTCTGTTCGTAGTACTCGGCGGCCACGCGCGCGACCTCGTCGCGAGCGAACCGCCGGACCGTCGCGCGAAGCTCCTCGTGCTCAGGGCCGAGCTCCACTGTGATCGCACTCGTCATCGGGATGCCTCCGTCGGGTGGTGTGCCTCGGTCGGGTGGTGTGCCTCGGTCGGGTGGTGTGCCTCGGTCGGGTGGTTGGCCTCGGTCGGGTGGTTGGCCTCGGTCGGGTGGTTGGCTTGGACGACCTTGGAGGGGCTCGGGCGACCGAGGTGCGAGGCCATCCACATCGACACCTCCACCAGCTGATCGAGGTTCACGCCGGTCTCGACCCCCGCGCCGGCGAGCGCCCAGCAGAGGTCCTCGGTGGCGAGGTTGCCGGTGGCGCTCTTGGCGAAGGGGCACCCGCCGATCCCGCCCGCCGACGAGTCGACGGTCGTGACTCCCCAGGCCAGGGCGGCCATCGTGTTGGCCAGCGCCTGCCCGTAGGTGTCGTGGAAGTGGACGGCAAGGCGTGTCGCGGGGACCCCGGCTCGGCTGAGCGCGTCCAGGAGCTCGACCACGTGTCCGGTGGTCGCGACGCCGATCGTGTCGCCGAGGCTGAGCTCGTCCGTCCCCATCTCGAGGAGCCGCTCGCAGACGCCGACGACGTCACCCTCCGCCACCGCTCCCTCCCAGGGGTCGCCGAAGCACATCGACACGTACGCGCGCACGGCCATGCCGTCGGACTTTGCCTCGGCGACGACCGGCGCGAACATCCGGAGCGCCTCGTCGCGAGAGCGGTTCAGATTCTTGCGCGCGAACGTCTCGGTGGCGCTCGCGAACACACACACGTCGCGCACGCCGCACGATCGCGCTCGCTCGAGCCCTGCCAGGTTGGGGACGAGTGCGGGAAGGTGGACGTCGGGTCTGGTCTCGCGAAGCGGCGTCAGAAGCGCGAAGACCTCCTCGGCGTCGGCGAGCTGGGGGACCCACGCCGGGTTCACGAAGCTCGACGTCTCCACCGTGGTGAGCCCCGCGCCGACGAGGCGGGTCACGAGCTCAGCCTTGATCTGCGCGGAGAGGATGGTGCGCTCGTTTTGCAAGCCGTCTCGCGGCCCGACCTCCCAGACCCGGACTCGTTCGGGCAGGTCCGCCCGCCGGTGCACCCATGGAGCGTTCACCCGCCGTCCTCCTCGTCCTCCTCGTCCACGCCGCGGCGCTCGTCCACGTCCTCCCCGTCCTCCTCGTCCTCGCCGCGGCCCTCGTCGGCACTTGCCTCCACGCGCGCCAACGGTGCGTCGATCCCCACCGACTGCCCAGGCCGCACGAACAGCTCCGTCACCACTCCGTCCACCGGGGCGACTACCGAGTGCTCCATCTTCATGGCTTCGACCGCGACGAGCTGCTGTCCTGCACGCACCTTCTCACCGACCCGCACGTGGACGGCGGCGACGACACCGGGCATCGGGCTCGTCACCGGTCCAGAGGCGCCGACCGCCCAAGGCCCCTCGCCCCGCGCCGCACGGTCGAATGTGAATTTCCAGGCGTCACCGCGGCGGCCGACCCACACTGCGTCACTCTGGACAGCCGTGCGCCACGTCGTGCTCGAACCGTCGATCGTCACGACGAGCCCGGCGACGTCGTGCTCATCCTCGAACCCCTGGTGCTCCTCGGCGCGCACACGCAAGGAAGCCCCGTCGTCCACCCGCGCCTGCGCACCGTCACGCAGCCGGCCCCGCACGTGCACCGGGACAAGGCGCCTCCCGTGGCGGAACGCAAGGGTCCAGTCGCGCGGACCCGCGACGGACCAGCCGTCGGGCACCTCCCAGGGGTCGACGAGCGGACCGGCCGGCTCCAGGCCGGCCGCGAGGCTGCACGCGGCGGCGACCGCCGCGTCGCGGGTGTCCGTGCCGTCGGGGGAGGACAGCTCGCTCGAGGTGCGCTCGACGAGCCCGGTGTCCAGCCGGCCGGCAACCACCTCGGGATGCGCGAGCAGCCGGGTCAGGTAGCCGAGGTTGGTCGTGACGCCCAGCACGGCCATCTCCTCGAGGGCGGACCGCAGCCTGCCGAGCGCCACGCCGCGCGTCTCGCCCCACGCGATCACCTTCGCGAGCATCGGGTCGTAGCGCGTCCCGATCGTGGCGTCCGCCGCGAGCGCGGCGTCGACGCGGACGTGCGCTCGCCGCGAGGGCTCGTTCACGAGAGCCAGCACGCCGCTGGCCGGAAGGAATCCTCGTGCAGGATCCTCCGCGTACACGCGTGCCTCGACGGCGTGCCCGCGCGGCACGAGCGACGTCTGTGTGAGAGGGATCGGCTCTCCGGCCGCCACCCGTAGCTGCCACTCGACGAGGTCCACTCCCAGGACCTCTTCGGTCACGGGGTGCTCGACCTGCAGGCGGGTGTTCATCTCCATGAAGAAGTACTGGTCGGGGCGCTCACCCGAGACGATGAACTCGACGGTCCCAGCTCCCACGTACCCGCAGGACCTCGCCGCGTCGAGCGCGCTGCGCGCCATGGCCGCGCGCGTCGGCGCGTCGAGGACGGGCGAGGGCGTCTCCTCGACGATCTTCTGATGGCGGCGCTGCAGGCTGCACTCGCGCTCGCCCAGGT
The DNA here is from genome assembly GCA_021791145.1 of Actinomycetes bacterium. The sequence goes on from JAJYXE010000003.1 coordinate 67,266, forward strand.
GCACCACGTTGCCCATCGTGTCGGCGAAGACTTGGACCTCGATGTGCCGTGGGCGCTCGATCCAGCGCTCCACGAGGAGGGTCCCGTCACCGAACGCACCCTGCGCCTCGCGCCGTGCGGCGGCGATCGCGGGCCGGAGGTCCCGAGCGGCGCTCACCCGCCTCATGCCCTTCCCCCCGCCGCCCGCGGCGGGCTTGAGGAGGACCGGCAGGCCGACGTCGAGCGCCGCCGCCGCCAGCGCATCGTCGTCCATGCCGGGACGCCCCGCACCCGGGACGACCGGCACGCCCGCCGCAGAGACGGTCTCCTTGGCGCGGATCTTGTCCCCCATCGCCTCGATGGCCCCGGGCGGAGGGCCGATCCACACGAGCCCCGCCCCCATCACCGCGCGAGCGAACGCGGGGTCCTCCGACAAGAACCCGTAGCCGGGGTGCACGGCGTCGGCGCGTGCAGCCTTCGCGGCATCCACGATCGAGCTTGCGTCGAGATAGCCGTCGACTGCGACGGCCTCGTCGGCCACCCGGGTGTGCACGGCGTCGGCGTCGTCCGGCGCGAACACCGCCACCGAGCGGATGCCGAGCGCGCGCAGCGTCCGGCAGATGCGCACGACGATCTCGCCGCGATTGGCGACGAGGACCGAGCGGATCGAGCCGAGGGAGCCCACGGGGTCCGCCGGGCCGAGGGAGCCCACCGGGTCCACGGGGGTGCCCGCGCTCACGCCGGCCTCGAAGTCACATCCGGAAGACGCCGTAGCCGACGTCCTCGAGCGGTGCGTGCGCGGCCGCGGACAGCCCCAGCCCGACGATCCTGCGGGTGTCAAGCGGGTCGATCACGCCATCGTCCCACAGCCGGGCCGTCGAGTAGTACGGGTTGCCCTGCTCTTCGTACTGCGCACGGAGGGGAACCTTGAACGCTTCTTCCTCCTCGGCGCTCCAACTCCCCCCGCGCGCTTCGACCTGGTCGCGCCGGATCGTCGCGAGCACTGACGCCGCCTGCTCACCGCCCATCACCGAGATGCGGGCGTTGGGCCACATCCACAGGAAGCGGGGGCTGTACGCGCGCCCGCACATCGAGTAGTTGCCCGCGCCGAAGCTGCCGCCGATCACGACGGTGAGCTTCGGGACCCTCGCGCACGAGACGGCCGTGACCATCTTGGCCCCGTGCTTGGCGATGCCCCCTGCCTCGTAGTCGCGCCCCACCATGAACCCGCTGATGTTCTGCAGGAAGAGCAGCGGCACGCAGCGCCGGTCGCACAGCTCGATGAAGTGCGCACCTTTCAGCGCAGACTCCGAGAAGAGCACCCCGTTGTTCGCCACGACACCGACGGGGTGGCCCCAGACGTGGGCGAAGCCGCACACCAAGGTCGGACCGTACTCGGCCTTGAACTCCAAGAACCTCGAGCCGTCGACGATGCGGCCGACGACCTCCCGGACGTCGTAAGGGGTTCGCAGATCAGCGGGGACCACGCCGTACAGGTCGGCGACGTCGAGCACGGGCTGCTCGGGCGGCGCGGAGTCCCAGGGGCGCGCGGGTGCATCCTGCACGGCTTGCATCCCGAGGGTCGAGACGATCTCCCGCACGATGGCCAGCGCCTCACGATCGTCGTGGGCCAGGTGATCGGTGACGCCGGACCGGCGGGCGTGGAGGTCTCCGCCTCCGAGGTCCTCGGCCGAGACGACCTCCCCCGTCGCCGCCTTCACGAGGGGCGGTCCGCCGAGGAAGATGGTGCCCTGGTTCCTCACGATGACCGCCTCGTCGCTCATCGCGGGCACGTAGGCACCGCCTGCCGTGCAGGACCCGAGCACGGCGGCGATCTGCGCGATGCCCTTCTCCGACATCGTCGCTTGGTTGAAGAAGATCCGGCCGAAATGCTCTCGGTCGGGGAAGACCTCGTCCTGGAGCGGCAGGTACGCACCCCCGGAGTCGACGAGGTAGACGCAGGGCAGGCGATTGGCGAGCGCCACCTCCTGGGCACGCAGGTGCTTCTTCACCGTCAACGGGTAGTAGGTGCCGCCCTTCACCGTCGCGTCGTTCACCACGATGACGCATTCCCTCCCCGCCACCCTCCCGATGCCGCAGATGATCCCCGCGGCCGGGGCTTCGTCGTCGTAGCAGCCCGTCGCGGCGAGCGGCGAGAGCTCGAGGAACGGCGAGCCAAGGTCGAGGAGCTGTGCCAAGCGTTCCCTCGGGAGCAGCTTCCCTCGCTCGACGTGCCGTCGCCGAGCCGACTCGGGTCCGCCGAGCGCCGCGCGTTCGAGGCGTGCACGGAGGTCTGCGACGAGCTCGCGGTGACGCGCGGCGTTCCGCTGAAAGTCCGGCGTCGAGGGGTCGGCCGTCGAGCTGAGGACGGGGAACGGCGCAGGCGACACCCGGGTCATCGCCGGATATGTTAGCGATCGCTAACTAGTTCCGCTAGTTTCGTGCTGTGCCCGCCGCCACCTCCGGCCCCGCCGCCACCTCCGGCCCCGCTGGCGCCTCCGGCCCCGCCGCCGCCACGCCGCGGCACGCGCCACGGACCCCTCGTACCCGCGGACGCAGGCAGCGGATCCTGGCGTGCGCCGCGCAGCTGTTCGCCGCCCGTGGCTTCCATGGGGTGTCCGTCGACGACCTCGGCGCGGCCGCGGGGGTGACCGGCCCCGCGCTGTACCGTCACTTCCGAGCGAAGGAGGACATCCTCGCGGAGCTCCTCGTCGGGGTGAGCCAGCGACTGCTCGACGGGGGGAGGGCGCGCGTCCGCGACGCGAAGGACGACCAAGAGGCGCTCGGGGCGTTGGTCGAGTTCCACGTCGAGTTCGCGTTGGACGAGCCGGACGTCATCACGGTCCAGACGCGTGACCTCGAGAGCCTTCCCACCCCGGCGCGCCGTGCCGTGCGGGCCCTGCAGCACGACTACGTCTCAGTGTGGACGGACGTCGTCGAGCGGCTGACCGGCTGCACCCGGCAGCACGCTGTCGCTGCAGCGCATGCCGCGTTCGGCCTCATGAATTCCACCCCGCACTCGGCTCGCCTCCCCAGATCGGAGATGGCGGCGCTCCTTCGCCAGATGGCCGGCGCAGCGCTGCGATCGGCCGCCGGCGCCTGAGCGCGCGGCGGGGGAAGGGAGGCGGCGACCGAGTGGCCGCCGGGAACGCTCGACCGTCAGGCGAGGACGGCGATCGTGGAGGGCGGTCGCGGGACCACGAGCGTGGGCTCGGTCGCCTTCTGGACGTCGGCGACGGTCACGCCGGGGGCGACCTCTCGTAGGACCAGCCCCTCTGGCGCCACGTCGATCACCGCGAGGTCGGTGATGATCCTGTCCACCACGCCTGCGCCGGTGAGCGGCAGGGAGCAGCGCTCCACGATCTTGTAGGAGCCGTCCTTCGCCACGTGCTCCATCATTACGATGACCCGCCCCACCCCGTGCACGAGGTCCATCGCCCCTCCCATCCCCTTCACCATCTTGCCGGGGATCATCCAGTTCGCGAGGTCCCCGGTTGCCGAGACCTGCATCGCGCCAAGGACCGCGGCGTCAACGTGCCCGCCGCGGATCATGCCGAAGGAGAGCGAAGAGTCGAAGAACGACGCGCCGGGCTCCACGGTGACGGTCTCCTTGCCGGCGTTGATGAGATCGGGATCCTCTTCGCCTTCGTAAGGGTACGGCCCGACCCCGAGGATCCCGTTCTCGCTCTGCAGCACGACGTGGACGCCGGGTGGGAGATGATTGGAGATCAGCGTCGGCATACCGATGCCGAGGTTCACGTACTCCCCGTCTTGAAGGTCCATCGCGGCGCGCGCCGCCATCTGCGCGTGAGTCAGGCTCATGCGCGCACCTCCTGGGCCGCGGGTGGCTCGTCTCGCGCGGCGGCCGGGAGGGCTGTTGGGTCACCCGCACGGGCGCGCAGCGTTCGCTTCTCGATGCGCTTCTCGCGCGTCGTGTCCGCCTGCACGACCCGCTGGACGAAGATCCCCGGCAGGTGCACGGCTGCAGGGTCGAGCGCTCCAGCCGGAACCAGCTCCTCGACCTCGGCGATCGTCACCCTGCCGGCCATCGCGCAGAGAGGGTTGAAGTTCCGGCTTGCCTTTTCGAAGAAGAGGTTGCCGGCAGTGTCGCCTCGGCTGGCACGGACGAGGGCGAAGTCGGTCGTGACGGCATGCTCCAGCACGTACTTGCGTCCTTCGAACTCGCGCACCTCGCGCGGCGGCGACGCGAGCGTGACGCTGCCGTCCGCCCCATAACGCCAAGGGAGTCCCCCCTCTGCGATCAGGGTGCCGACCCCGGCAGGCGTGTAGAAGGCAGGGATCCCGCACCCGCCGGCGCGCAGCCGCTCAGCGAGCGTGCCTTGGGGAACGAGCTCCACCTCGAGCTCACCGGCAAGGAACTGCCGCGCGAACTCCTTGTTCTCACCGACGTACGAACCGGTCACGCGCACGATGCGGTGCTCGTCGAGCAGCCGGCCGAGCCCCCAGCCGTCGACGCCGCAATTGTTGGAGACCACGGCGAGGTCGGTGGCGCCGCTCTCGACGAGCGCGTCGATGAGGTCGATCGGCACCCCGCACATCCCGAACCCCCCGACCGCGAGCGATGCGCCGTCGCCGATGTCCGCCACGGCCGCCGACGGGCTGTCGACGAGCTTGCTCGATGCCATGGAACCTCCTCCAACGTCCCAGCCACGCTACCGCTGCGCGAGGATCCTCTGAGTGAGGGCGTTGACGCTTCCGGGGCGAGGGACATGAGCGCCGTCACGATCTACGGACTGTGCGCCGTGTCCTTCATGATGGGGATGTACGCGCTCGAGCGCCGTGGCCGCGTCTTCATCGTCGGCTTCGCGCTCGGGTGCCTGCTCTCGAGCGCGTACGGGTTCCTGTCGGGCGCGTGGCCCTTCGGCGCGGTCGAGATCGTCTGGTGCGGCGTGGCGCTGATGCGGCTGCGCCGGCCGCCCACGGTCCCGGCGGACGCCACGCTCGCGCCGGCGGATCCCGCCGGCCCGCCGGCAGAGCGTCCCCGCACGACTGGAGCCGGCGACCCTGCAGACCCACGTCGGGGCCCCTCACCCACCGACGATCCGCGTAGCATCGAGGGCTCGTGACGACGACCGACTCGACGTGGACCCTCGACCGTGCCAGGTCACTCGACGCGGAGGACCCGATCGGCGACGTGCGCAAGAGGTTCTCGCTGCCGCCCGGCGTCATCTATTTGAACGGCAACTCGCTCGGGCCTCTGCCTCGCACAGCCGGCTCGCGGGTCCGGCGGACCGTCGAGGACGAGTGGGGCGCCTCGCTGTCCTCGGGATGGACCGGCCAGGGGTGGATGGACGCGCCCCAGCGCCTCGGGGACCGGATCGCGCCTCTCATCGGCGCGGGTCCCGGCGAAGTGCTCGTCGCGGACACGACGTCGGTCGCGCTCGCCAAGCTCCTCGGTGCCGCGCTCGCCGCTCGCCCGGAACGGCACACCGTCGTGTCCAGCTCCGACAACTTCCCGAGCGATCTTTACGTGGCAGCCGGCGTCGCCCGACGTGCAGGTGCGTCGTTGAAGGTGGTCGACCGGGCCGAGCTCGCCGAGACCTTGGACGGTCTCGCCGGCGACGTCGCGGTGTGCTGCCTCACCCAGGTCGACTTTCGCACCGGAGCGCTCCTCGACCTTCCGGCGGTCACCGAGGCCGTCCATGCGGCCGGTGCGCTCGCGCTGTGGGATCTCTGCCACTCCGCGGGCGTCGTGCCGGTCGGCTGCGAGACCAACGGAGTCGACCTCGCCGTCGGGTGCACGTACAAGTACCTGAGCGCAGGACCGGGCGCTCCCAGCTTCGTGTACGTCCGTCGAGCGCTCCAAGAGCCCCTCGACAACCCGATACCCGGCTGGCTCGGCCACGCGGATCCGTTCGGGTTCGATCTTCGTTGGGAGCCGGCACGCGGCATCCGCAAGTTCCTCACCTCGACGCCGCCCGTCCTGGCCCTGAGCGCGCTCGACGCTGCCCTCGACATCTTCGGAGGCGTCGCGATCGAGCAGGTACGCGAAAAGTCCATGGCGCTCGGTGAGCTCTTCGTCGAGGTCGTGGAGACCGCCGCGGTGCCTGGTCTCGAGCTCGCGTCGCCCCGGGAGCCCCATGCGCGCGGCGCGCAGGTGTCCCTGCGCCACCCTCGGGCAGCAGAGCTCCTCGGGGCGGCGGCCGCGCGCGGGGTGGTCGGCGACCTCCGGCCCCCCTCCCTCTGCCGGTTCGGTCTCGCGCCCCTCGCACTGTCGTTCGAGGACGTCTTCAACGGAGCCACCGCCGTCGTCGACGCGGCGCGATCACTCGAATAGCCACGGCGTCGCCTTTCTCCAGCCTCGCCTCGCTAGCCTGGCCGTCGTGAGCGTCCCCGTCCCGCTCGGCGAGCTCGCCGCCGCCTTGGCTCGACGTGGCAACTGGGTCTATCTCCTCACCGTCGGCGACGATCAGCGGGCGCACTGCGTGGCGTCGCCCCTCGCGTGGGCAGGCGGCGAGATCGAAGTGCAGGCCGGGACGACGTCGCGACGCAACGCCACGGCACGCGGGAACGCGGTGCTCCTCTCGCCTCCGTGCCTCTCGCCTGCACGCTTCTCGCCTCCTGTCTCACCGCCCGAGGACGCCGGCGGTGACCATCTCGACGCCTACAGTCTCATCGTTGACGCCGAGGTGCCCGGCACCGACGGCGGGTCGCCAGCAGGCACCCTGCGAGTGCGGCCGACCCACGCGGTGCTCCACCGTCCTGCACCCGCTCTCCCCGGCGGCCCCGGCCACGACTGCGTCCACCTCTATGAGCGACCCGCTATGAGCGACCCGCGGAGTGACCCCCCCTCGGGCATGACCGCGCTCGGACATGACCGCCCTCAGGGTTCGGCAGGGAGCGAGGGCGGCCGTCTGCCACGAAGCCGTTGGACGTAGCGGTCGGCCGAACGGCGGACCGCCGCCGCTCCGTCGTCGACGATGACCCGCCCCCACCAGCCTCCGTAGATTCGGTCGAAGCGGAATCGGCCGACGCGCCGAGCGATGTCGCGGACCGTCTGCTCGTCGAGAGGGATGAGGTTGGGATAGCTCCACATGAAGCTGGCCCATCCGCGGGCCGGCACCACCTGGACGGTGTCGCCGGTGAACAGCGCGCCCCGTCCTTCTGCGCCCGCCGGCCAGTGCAAGACCGCCGCGCCGTCGAAGTGGCCGCCGATCCGTGCCAGGGTCAGCCCGGGTACCGGCTCCACCTCGTCGTCGAAGAGCTCCACGCGTGGAGACGGTCGCCGCACCCACCCGGCGTCGGCGCGCGCGATGAGCACACGGGCGTCGAAGGCGTCGGCGAATTCGACGTAGGCGCCGTAGAAGTGAGGATGGGACATGCAGATCGCTGCGATCCCGCCGAGCTCGGAGAGGCGCGCACGTGCCGCGTCGTCGAGGAGCGGGATGCAGTCCCACAGGACGTTCCCCGACGCGGTCTGGACGAGGAGGGCACGCTGGCCGATCCCGACGGACGGCTCGATCCCCACACCGAAGAGACCCGGCTCCTCTTCGGCGACCACGACGTGGTGCGTCCGGGCCAGCTCCTCCGTGGTCGTCCACTGCTGCCCGTCGTCTCCCACGTACTGTCGCTCGTCGTCGCAGATCGCGCAGCGCGCGGGAGGCACCCGAGTCTCGGCGTGCTGGACGCCGCAGGTCGCACAGATCCAGGCGGCCATGCGTCGGACCTCTACGCCGAGCCCACGCGAAGGGGACCCGGGACGAGGCTCCCGTGCACGGCGAGGGTCGATGCCGCAAACGGCGCTCGTGGGCGGGGCACGGAGGGGGGCGTTGGTGGCACGAACGTTCGGGGCACGAAGAGGAATTGTCGCCGCCTGCCCGACCAGTCAGCAACCGGGGCGCGGCGACAACCTACTCTCAGGCGATGACTTGCGCTGCAGAAGCGGGGCCCCGAAGTGCGTGCGGGGGTCGCCCCGACGGATCGGGAGGCCGGCAGGACACAGGGGACCTGGGGGTGACCCCAGCAGACCGAGGAGACCGGCTCGCATGATCACCACCATCGCGCTGGTGGCCAGCCGGCTCATGCGCTCCCAGACGGCGCGGCTGGTCCTCCTCGGCGCGCTCTGCCTCGTTGGCGGCGCCGCCGCCTTCGCCGCCACCCAGCACCGTTCGATCGGCACCGGCCTGTACTGGGCCATCACCACCGCGACGACCGTCGGCTACGGCGACGTCACCCCGACCAACACGTCTGGCAGGGTGGTCGCCTCGCTCGTCATGCTCACGACGATCCCCCTTTTCGCCTCCGCCTTCGCACTGTTCGCGGGGGCGGTCGCATCCACCCACTTGCGTAGGCTGCTCGGGATGGAGCGCCACGAGCCATCCGGCCAGGAGGTCGTGATGTACGGGACGCACCCCGCCCTGCCGGTCGCCGCCCAGGAACTGGTCAAGGCGAACCGTGACGTCGTGGTGGTCACGACGGCGGACAGGTCGGCGTTCCCCGACGAGGTCCACGTCGTCAAGGCCGACCCCACCACCGAGGCCGGCATGCGTCGCGGCCACCCGGAGAAGGCCGCCCAGGTCCTGGTCGCCGGCGAAGACGACTCGTCGGTCCTCGTGACCGCGGTGCTGGTTCACCAGGTGGCCCCGCACACTTCGACGCTTGCCATCGCCTCGTCTCCCAACGTGTGCCAAGCCCTGCGTGAGCTCGGGATCGACGCGGTCTCGGGCGAGGAACTGCTGGCGCACACGATCGCGAAGTCCCTCGAGGCGCCTCATGCGGGTGAGCTGCTCTTGGCGTTGCTCGACTCCGAGGGGTTTCGCTTGCAGGAGGTGGCGGTGGGCGACGACGCCGGCAAGCCGATCAGCGCGCTGCGCGCCCGGCGGCTCGGCGTCGTCATCGGCGCCGTGCACGGCGGCCGCGTCGTCATGGGCGTCGCCGACGATCCCGTGCTCGATCCACAAGACCGCCTGCTCGTCCTCACGCCCGATCCCCGCTGAGCAGCGGCGAAGAGGCCCGTGCCCACAGGCCCAGGACTGCACCGCGCTCCCCCGCGCCTCCCCTCGGCGCGAGCGCGAGCGCGAGCGCGAGCGCCAGCGCGCTCGCTACCCTGTCGGCATGCTCGACGCCGCCGTGAGGGAGCTTGCATCACAGAAGAGCTTCGCCGCGCTCACGACCCTGATGCCGGACGGTCAGCCGCAGACGCACATCATGTGGGTGGATGCGACCGACGACCAGTTGCTGGTGAACACCGAGGTGGGACGCCAGAAGTTCCGCAACGTCACGCGTGACCCCCGCGTCACCGTCACGATCTTCGATCCACAGAACCCGTACCACTACGCCGAGGTCAGGGGTCGGGTGACGAGCACCGTGACCGGTGACGAGGCGCGACGGCACCTGGACGTCCTCAGCCAGAAGTACCAGGGCACGCCGTACGGACAGCCGATCGGCAGCGAGCGCGTGATCCTGCGGATCTCGCCCGAGCGCCAGGTGACTCACTAGGTCCTGCCACGCCGCCGCCGCTTTCGATCCTCGACCTGGCACCCGTCGGTCCCAACGAGACCCCGGGAGAGAGCCTGCGCGCCAGTGTCGTCTTGGCCCAGCACGCGGAAGCGTTCGGCTACACCCGCGTCTGGTACGCCGAGCACCACAACATGGCGCGCATCGCGTCGTCGGCCACCAGCGTGCTCATCGGGCACGTCGCCGACCATACGACCACGATCCGCGTGGGCGCCGGAGGGATCATGCTGCCCAACCACGCCCCGCTCACCGTCGCAGAGCAATTCGGCACGCTGGCGGAGCTGCATCCGGGGCGCATCGACCTCGGCCTCGGCCGCGCGCCGGGGTCCGACCGGGCCACCCTCGCGGCCCTGCGCCGCGACCCCGCTGCAGCAGAGCGGTTCCCCGAGGACGTGCTCGAGCTCCAGGGCTATCTCGGCGACGCCAGCCGCGTCCCCGGCGTGAGCGCCACCCCCGGCAAGGGGACGCACGTGCCGCTCTACATCCTCGGATCGTCCCTCTTCGGTGCCCAGCTCGCCGCGCTGCTCGGCCTGCCGTACGCGTTCGCCTCCCACTTCGCCCCCTTTGCGTTGGAGCAGGCGGTGTCCCTCTACCGGGAGACCTTCCGCCCGTCGGCGCAGCTGGCGCAGCCCTACGTGATCGCCGGGCTGAACGTCATCGTCGACACGGATCCCGACGTGGCCCGCGCAGAGCTGCGCACCACCTTGCGCCAGCGAGCGGTGTGGCTGGTCGCGCGGGGCCAGCCGCTGACCGACGAGGAGGCTGACGCGCTGGTGGACTCGCCCGCCGGAGCCCATGTCCGCCAGATGCTGACCTACTCGGCGGTCGGCACGCCTCTCGAGGTGGCCGGCATGGTCGCGGACTTCGCCGCCCACGCGCACGCCGACGAGGTGATCGTGGCACTGCAGTCTCCGACTGCCCAAGGACGGCTGCGATCGCTCGAGCTGCTGGCAAGGTCCGTCGCCGCCGGCGCCGAGCACTCCGGTGACGCTCGCCAGCGTCTCGAGAACCCACTCCCAGGGAGCCCGTAGGCCACCGAGGCCCCCTGGGGAGGCCCGTGAGCCACGGAGGCCCCATGGGGAGCCCGTTTCCCACGGCAGCTCCTCTCGCCAGAGCGTCGTTCGCCCAGGTCGCGTCCAGGTCAGCGGATCGATGGGAGTGACGCGGCCAGTGGCGCCTGGCCGTGCCCTATCGTGCTGAGCGATGTCCCGGATCACCGCCAACCGTGGAGCCGGTGAAGGCGATCCCCCGAACGCGCCACCCCCGAACGCGGCACCCCCGAACGCGGCACCCCCGAACGCAACGCGACCGCAGCCGTCCCGGGGGACCCTTCGACGGTGGCTCGTGCCGGTCCTCGCCGCTGTCGTGCTGGCCGGCAGCGCGGCTTTCGCCGTGTTCGCGTGGGTGCAGGCGCACTCCACAGCGTCCCAACGGCAGACAACCCTCAGCGCGATCCGGGTGTCGGGCATCCCCGCCACCGTCCCGACGCGTCTCGCCAGCCTGATGGGCCTCCAGCCCGAGAAGCCCCTCACCGCGCCGGGCTTCACGCTCACGGACCAAGCTGGCCGGACCGTCTCCCTTGCCAGTTTCCGGGGCCGCCCGGTGGTGCTCACGTTCTTCGATCCGCACTGCCACACAGAGTGCCCGCTCGTCTCCCAGGAGTTCGTCGACGCCGAGCACGACCTCAGCGGCGCGCACACCGGCGTGGTCTTCCTCGCGATCAACGTGAACCGGCACGCGCTGAGCGTGGCGACAGTCCTCGCCTTCTCGAAGGAGCACGAGCTCACCACGATCCCCACCTGGCACTTCCTCACGGGATCCCTCCCAATACTCCGCCGACTCTGGCGCGAATACGGCATCGAGGTAGCCACACGGATCGTGCACGGGCACTGGACAGTGCTCCACACGTCGATCGTCTTCTTCATCTCCCCGCAGGGCCAGGAGCGCTACGTCGCCGCGCCGCTCGCCGACTACCACGACACACCGACACACCGCGCCTACCTCCCGCAGCTCACGCTCAAGGCGTGGGGACGCGGCATCGCGCTGGTCACCAAGTCGCTCGTGCACTGACGACGGTCCTGGCCGCGCGCGGTCATCGGGCGCTTGCCCCTCTTGACCTCGTCGTCTTGCCACGTCGGCGCATCTCGGCCGTTCCTACACAACTCGATCTGCGCCTGCTTCCGGGGAGGAAGGCACCCGGAAGCCGGCTGGAAGCGACCCGGAACAGCAACCCGGCATCGTGCCCTCGCCGAGGGACGCGTTGCCGAGGGACCGCGTGCACGGAGCTCCCCGGCTGCCCTGCCGCCTCCGACCACGTGCTCGGACGCCGGTACGATCCTCCGATGAGCACCAAGCCGCATGACCTGCGCCGCGAGGTTCTCGATCAACTTCGGTGGACGGTGGACGAGCTCACCGACGAAGTGGCGCGAGTCGGACCCGGCTGGCTGGCACGAACCCGCTCGCTTCCGCTCGTCCACACCCTCAACCGATTCCACGTCACCGAGGTCGCCGGCGCGGCTGAGATCCTCGCCGTCGTAGAGGAGCACCAAAGGGACCTGCCCTACCGCCACGTTGTCGTCGATGACGAGGGGACGGCACGAGAGTTGTGGGCTGCACTGGGCAAGGAAGGCTGGAGAGTGGAACGTGACGCGCTCATGGTGCTCGCCGCACGCGCGAGCCGTGAGATCGATACGAGCGCGGTCACCGAGCTGAGCCAGGAGGAGACGGAGCAGCTGATGCGCCGCTGGGCCGTCGAGGACCATCTCGATACCCATGAAGGCGTGCTGGAGCAGTTGGCGCGGTACAACCGGAGGGAAGGTGCGCTGTGGAACGAGCGTCTGCTCGGGATCCGAGCACCAGCCGGGCAGCCCGCGGCACTCACCAAGCTTCGCCGTCGGGGAGCGACGGCGTGGGTGGAGCACGTCTACACCGTTCCCGAGCAACGAGGCAGGGGGCATGCTCGCGCGCTGGTCACCTATGCCGCCAACGAGGCCCGAGCAGAAGACGCGGACTTGACGTTCATCATCGCCGACGACGACGACTGGCCGAAGCATCTCTATGCCGACGTCGGGTTTCGCTTGGTGGGCACCAGTTGGAGCTTTCACAAGGAGGTCGGCGATCCCGCACGTTGAGCGCGACGGGGTCGGGGGGAGCGAATGCCGGGTCGCGGGCGCACGGGCGGTGGCGCACGTCATGATCACGGGGTGCGCTTCTTCGACGACTTCCCCGGCCATGTAGAGCGGCGGCTCCCCGACGGGGCCTCGGGGCCGCCGTCAGGAATGATCGGAGGCTTCGTCCCGTGGCGGACGACCCTCGTCCGGACCCACAATGCCTGGGCCGCGGTGCAGGACTTCGAGGCATTTCCGTCGGGCATCCTCTTCGAGTTGGTCGCACGAGTCGAAGACTGGGACCCCGACCCCTCGGCACGAACCCACACACTTCTTGGACACCCGACGTCGCTGCGTCTCGGTGTCCGCTTCAGCGACGGGCGCGCGGGCGCGACCGATCGCTTCGCCGAGCGAGCACGACCGATGCGGCTCGGAGAGGTGATTTTCTTCCCCAAAGGCGGGTCCGGGCACCCGCACGAGTACCGCCATGCATTCTGGCTCTGGCCACTCCCACCTCCCGGTCCCATGACCTGGATCTGCGTCTGGCCAGCGGTGGGCGTCGGCGAGGAGACCGTCGAGGTGGACGCGTCGGAATTGGTCGAGTCTGCTGCGTCGTCAGAACGCCTGTGGACGGAGGTATGAAGGCACCTATTCGCTGAACGCGCCGAGGACGAAGACGATGTCCTCGCCGCTTCGCTCGACGACCTCGGGGACGAGTGGACGGACGTGGGCTCCCGATCCTGCCCCGACGCCCCGATCGGAGCGCGCCGGCCGAGGGTCCTACCAGGATCGGGAGGTTGCGTTCCACAGAAGACGGACCGGCGCCTCAGGGGCCATAGCCTCAGGGGCCATAGCCTCAGGGGCCATACCCTCAGGCGCCATAGACGGTGTCGATGTCCGCGAGCTGGACGACTCGCTTTGATCGGCTGTCTCGCACGAGGTCCTTCGAGAAGCCCGATGCCGAACGCGCGGTCTTGCCCTTCGGACCCGATCGAGCCCCAAGCGCCACCACGTCCACCTCGAAGCGAGCGACGTCGGGGTCACGGATCGCTCGGTTGAAGTGGACGAGGGGATCGGTGACCGCGTTCTTCCGTCGCCAAACCGGTGAGCGAAGACCACGCGGGGCTTGCCGATCGCTTCGCGCCCGCCCTTTCGGCAACCGTCGAGCTCGGCCTCCATGGCAGAACCAGCTGCAGCGATGCCGTCATTGGTGCAGTCCATCCCGATGAGGGTCGCCGCCGTCGCACCACCCCGCTGTGGGCGGTCCACGACCCGGCGGATCCGCCTCTCCTGTGGATGGGGAGTCGAGCTGTGCATTCCGCGTCTCGGGGATGACGAAGATCACAATCGGGACCGCGACGAGGAAGACGGCTGCCAACGCCGTGACTGCGGTGCCGATGCTGTGCAGCGGAGCGTCGCTCGCCCCCAGGACCCCGACTGCAGCGGGGCCGAGCACCGACCCGGTGTTGCCGAATCCGTTGCGGATCCACGCCGACGCCTGAGCCCGGACGGAGGTGTCGAAGAGCTCGGTGGCGAAGGCCGAGAGGACCGGCGCGATCCCGATGCCGAACTATGCCGTGCCGATGAGGAACGGGAGCATCACCCAGCGATCGGCCACCTGGAAGGTGACCACCGCGCACCCGACAGCGCCGAGCGTGAAGGCCACCGCCGTCGGTCGCCGACCGAGCCGGTCCATCATCCGACCGCATGCCAGGTACCCGAGCACCGAGACGAGGGCCGCGGCGGCGAAGAACGTCCCCGCGGTGCCGGTCCCGAAGTGGCGGTCGTGCTCGGCGTAGTAGGTCCACCACCCGACGGCAGCGGCGGACGCCATTCCTTGGAGAAAGGCGATGCTGCCAACGGCCAGGGCCCGCGGTCGTGTCTGGCCCCGGAAGACCGCCACCGAACCGATGATCGTTTGTCGGACCCCCCGCCGCTTTGTGCTTTGAGCAGTTCGAGCGAGCAAGAAGGCACGGCTCTCGCGTAGCCAGTGCCGGGCCACCGCAACGGCCAGGAGCGGCACGGCAGCCAGGAGAAAGAACGCTCTCCAGCCGATCCCGTTGTGAAGGAACCCGACGGCGACGAGAAGACCGGCAAGCACGGCACCCAAAGGGCTCACGAGGAGCAGCCACGAGAGGAACCGGCCTCGGCGCTCAGGTGGGACCTCTTCGGCGAGCAGGGTCACCGCCACCCCGAACTCCGTCCCGATGAACACTTGTGCTCCGAACTGGAAAGCCGCGAACGACCACAGGTTCCAGGACACGGCCGTGAGGGTGGTGAACACGGTGTAGCCGAGGATGGACCACAAGAGGATCGGGCGTCGTCCGATCCGGTCGGCCAGCAGCACTGCGAAGAAGGCGACGAACTGGCCGGCCCCGATGGGGATGTTCGCGACGCCGATCGCGGCCGTGCCGACGTGGAAGGACTCCTTCAGCTGAGTGAGCAGCACCGCGCGAAGCTCGCCGTCATAGGAGTTGAACAGTGCAGCCGGCAGGAGGAGGATGAGCAGCAGCCGCAAGTACGCAGGCGAGCGAGGCTTGACCGTTGGACCCGTCGATGCATCCGTTGCGCGCGGAACCATGACGCTTCCTAGGTCCAGATCGGCGGGCGGCGTGGCACGCTCATGGTCATGGGCGCTTTCCCCGAATCAAGGCCGACCGTGGGTGCCCGTGATCGCACGGGCACCGCTGTCGCTTGCCAGCCGGTAGACCTCCCACGTCGCTTCGAAGATGATGTCGATCTTCGCACTTGTGATGTTTTCCCCGGTCAGCCGCTCGCAGTCTTGCCAGAGCTTCCCACAGTCCTCCAAAACGACCCGTCAGCTGCCCATCAGCTGCCTGCCATATGCCCGCCAGCTCAGCTGCCCGTCAGCTGCCCGCCATATGCCCGCCAGCTCAGCTGCCCGTCAGCTGCCCATCAGCCTGGATGAAGCCCTGCAAGTGTGCAGCGGTTGAATTGCCGTATGTCGTCGGCATGTTTGGGGTAGAGAGAGGAGCTCGTCGGGCTCTGGGCGTCCCCGCTCTTTGGGTGAACGGCAAGGAGATCGCCGACGGCGACGGGGCTGGGACCCGGCAAGGAAGCGACCGGGACCCGGACGGCGCTTTCGACGTGCCGATGAGCCTGGATGAGCGTGTGGATGAGTGGATGAGCCTGGATGAGCGTCGATGAGGCGGGGGGCGATCAGGGAGCTGCGGTCTCGGTTGCGAGCCGATCTCCGTCCCACCTGCTGCCACCGTCGTCGAGCGCGGATCGGATCGAAACAGGAGGTGCGAACGCAACCAGCGAAGCGCAGCGACAGCAACTCGACCCGTGAGGACGCGGACTCAGTTCCCCGGGGTCTGCACGCATGCGGACGGAACACTCGTCCGCGAATGGGCGACGTGCGTCACGACCGACAGATCAGAGAACCTCTGGACGTCTTGGCCACGGGACTTCGCCCGTGACCACGCGTCCGTCCCCAAGGCGCACGCTGAGATTATCGGGCGGATCGTCTTCGGGGAGCGCCGCCGCACCGAAGCGCAACCCGAACTCCTCGATCACCCGCGAGAGCGTGACCTGAACGGTCTTGCCTCCGCTCGTCAGGACCATGGCCTCTTCGATCAAGGGAGCTCCCCGAATCAAGATGAACGGTGGCGTTCCGTCGCTCTTGCCCGCCCAGACGTTCACGACATCATCGCCGTACAGCTTCGGTCCGCCCATGCCCGAACGTGCCGAACGTCCGTCGGCGCGGCCCGGCGCACGTGGGTGAAGAGCCCGTGGTTGCAGGCGGGATCCGGACGGACGTCGACTGACCACGTGGTGCCATCCGGTTCGTGTCCTTCGAGCACCACCCGGAGCGGTTCGTCTTCAGTCTGCATGCCGGCTCACCCTCTCGCCTTGGAGTCGCTCAGCGAGCGGGCAGCGCTCGGTCGGCGCACCCAGGTCCACGCGCCCGCGTCTTCGAAGAGGACCTCCCACTCCTCACCGAGCTCGTCTTGAGCCTGCTCGGCCAGATCGAGCTCCATGGCTCTCCAGCACGCCACCTGGTCCTGGTCCGGCTCGATCACTCGTCCGTTGAAGAGCCGCTCCCCCCAGTCGTTCCACCGCTTCAGGTCCTCGTGCAGGCGAGGAGAGAGCACGCTTCCGAACGACGGCTGGCATGCGTCCGGATCGCTCGGCAGCAGCCAGACGCCTGACGCCCCGTAGTCCCAGGAGATGAGGCAACGGCGCACGGGTTCATGCTACGGCCAGCGACGCGAGCGCTCACTCCCGAGGCAATCGTCCCTGTGAGATCTTCCCTGTGAGATCAGTCGATGTGCACGCCGGAGATCGCCCGGGCGATGACGAGGCGCTGGATCTCGCTCGTCCCCTCGAAGATGGTGTAGATCTTGGCATCGCGGTGCCAGCGTTCGACCGGGTACTCGCGGATGTACCCGTAGCCGCCGAGGATCTGGATCGCCTGCTCGGTGACCCACACAGCCGTCTCGCCGGCGAACAGCTTCGACTGCGAGCCCTCCCCTGCGTCGAACCTCTTCCTGTTCGCGGCCATCCACGCCGCGCGCCAGCACAGCAGCCGGGCAGCGTCGGTGCGCATCTTCATGTCGGCCAGCTTGAATGCGATCGCCTGGTTCTCGACGATCGCCCGGTTGAACTGCCTGCGCTCCTTGGCGTAGTCGAGCGCGTACTCGTACGCCGCCCGGGCAATGCCGACGGCTTGCGCACCGACGGACGGCCTGGACGCCTCAAACGTCGCCATCGCTGCTTGCGAGGAGGTCGGCTTGCCTTCCCTCGCCCTGGCGAGTCGCTCGTCGAGCTTCTCCTTGCCACCGAGCAGGCAACGGCCAGGCACCCGGCAGTCGTCGAGCACCACCTCTGCGGTGTGCGAAGCGCGGATACCCATCTTCTTGAACTTCTGTCCCTGGCTGATTCCCGGCGTGCCCTCGGGGATCACGAAGCTCGCCTGCCCGCGCGCCCCGAGCTCCGGTGTGACCGACGCGACGATGACGTGCGTGTTGGCGAGGCCGCCGTTGGTGATCCAGGTCTTGGTGCCGTTCAGCACCCACTCGTCCTTCGCCTCGTCGTAGACGGCCCGGGTCTTGAGCGAAGAGACGTCAGAGCCCGCATCCGGCTCGGACACCCCGAAGGCGGCGAGCTTGACGTCGTCGGCGGTCCCGAAGCACTGCGGGATCCACTCCGCGTGCTGCTCAGGCGTGCCGTTGGCGAAGATCCCGGCCACCGCGAGCGTGGACCCGAAGATGGCGAGCGCGATGCCGGCGTCTCCCCAGCTCATTTCCTCGTTGACCAGCACCATCGTCAGTCCCGTCGGGTCGAGGAAGGCGTTGGCGACGAAGTCGAACGAGTACAGCCCGATCTTGGCGGCCTCCTCGATGATCGGCCAGGGCGTCTCCTCCCGCTCGTCCCACTCGTGGGCGGCGGGTCGCATGACGTTCTCGGCGAAGTCGTGGACCCACTTCTGGATCTGAACCTGGTCCTCGCTGAGCTCGAGGGAGAACTCGGCCATCTACGCGCGCTCCTTGGGGTCGTCCCGGTCCCACCGCGGTGTTGCGCGGAGGACCGACCAGAGGTTACCCGGAAGTAACCACGCCAACGGCGCGCCCTCCCGACGGGACGGCGAGGCGTGCGCCGGTGCGATCAGGGTCCCGGGTGGCACTCACCTGGGCGCGCGCGACCGAGGGACGGACCTACACGAGAGTGTCGGACGGAGCCCCGGCACGCCCGGGGCGGGCGGCACCGGCTCAGCCGGCGGGGCGCACGTCCTTCGCCATGAGCCCCTTCGGGCCCTCCTCCACGCTGAACTCCACCTGCTGCCCCTCTTCGAGCACGCGGTAGCCGTTCATCTGAATAGCGGTGTGGTGCACGAACACGTCGGCCCCTCCGTCGGGCTGCGAGATGAACCCGTAGCCCTTCTCCGCGTTGAACCACTTGACCGTCCCCGATGCCACGGTGGCGATCCCCTTTCATCCTGCTTGTCTTTGCCGTGCGGGCGGTGGGCCGCGCCGGCTGCCCGGCGATGGCCCCGGCGCCGATGCACCGGCGCCCCGTTGCCGCAAGGACGCTAGTACACGAGACGCCCCGCGGTGCGAGGAGGGCCGTTCGCGGCGTGGCCCGAGGGCCGGTGGGCGGCGCAGCCGTGTCGAGTCCGGGACCTTCGTGTTGCGCCACGGGCCGGCTCGAGCGCTCGCCAACCTCCTCGAAGCAGTCGGCTTCTATCATCCTCGGGGGTGCTCGCAGCAGTCCCCGTGATCTTCCTCGGGGGTCCTTGCAGCAGTCGGGGAGCCTCGGCCTCGGGGGTCGTCGTGTCCCGCCTCACCGACGCACCACGGTGCCCTCGGGGCCGTCCTCCACGATCCACCCCGCGGCCGCGAGCTCGTCGCGCAACGCGTCGGCACGGGCGAAGTTCCGCTCCCTCCTGGCCGCGTCCCGCTCGTCGACGAGCCGTTGGGTGGTCTCGTCGATGTGGCCCACCGCTCCCCGGAGCCGCAGCCCGAGCGCGCCGCACAGGAGCGACACCGTGGCACCCAGACGTGCTGCAGTCTCGGTCTCCTTGGCGTCTGCGGCGGCGTGCGCGCGGTTCACGATGTCGAAGACGAAGGCCATCGCCCCCGGGGTGTCCAGGTCGTCGTCCATGTGCGTGCAGAATCGGGTGACCGCATCGTCGTCCACCGGGCCGGAGGCTGCGGAGTCAGCCTCCGCGCAAACGACGAGCGCTCGCTCCATCGGGTCCGCGAGCGAGAGCCGGCGCGCCAGCGCGTCGAGGCGTTCGAGCCCCTTTTCGGCATCGGCGATCGTCTCGGGGGTCACTTCGATCGGAGACCGGTAGTGCGAGCGCAAGACGAGCAGCCGGTAGGCGCGCGGGTCGTTGCGCGCGACGAGCTCGGCGATGGTCGTGAAGTTGTGGAGGGACTTCGACATCTTTTCCCCGCCCACCGTGACCCACCCGTTGTGCATCCAATGGCGCGCGAAAGCCCGGTCCTCGGCGACGGCCTGCGCGCGCTCGTTCTCGTGGTGGGGGAAGATCAGGTCCTGGCCTCCCCCGTGGAGGTCGAAGCCGTCCCCAAGCAAGGCGAGCGACATCACGACGCACTCGGTGTGCCACCCCGGTCGCCCGTCTCCCCATGGCGACGGCCAAGTCGGCTCGCCCGGCTTGGCCTTCTTCCAAAGTGCGAAGTCGAGCGGCGACCGCTTCTGCTCGGTGGGCTCGACCCGGGCACCCGCCCGCAACGACTCGAGCGGCTGGCGTGCCAGCAGGCCATAGCCCGGCACCGTGTCGACCTCCAGGTACACACCGTCGTCCGTCTCGTACGCCGAGCCGCGGGTGACGAGGTCCGCAATGAGCTCCACCATGCCGGAGATGTAGCCGGTCGCATGCGGGACTTCGCTCGGGCGCAGGACGTCGAGGGCGTCCATCGCCGCCCACCACTGCTCCTCGTACTCAGCCGCAACCTCTTTCTCGCTACGGTGCTCCCTGGCGGCCCGATCGATGATGTGGTCGTCGATGTCGGTCACGTTCGACACGTAGTCCACCTCCAGACCGGCGAACGTGAGGTAGCGGCGCAGCACGTCGAAAACGAGCGCGAAGCGACCGTGACCGAGGTGCGGTGCCTCGTAGACAGTCGGGCCGCAGACGTAGATCGACACGCGGCCGGGGTCCCGCAGCTCGAGGGGTCGGACCCTCCCGGTCGCCGTGTCGTAGAGCCGCAGCATGAAGGTACGGTAACGCGGTCATGTCCGAGCCGAGAGAAGCGCCGGGAGAGGTGCCGGGAGAGGTGCCGGGAGAGGTGCCGGGAGAGGTGCCGGGAGACGGCGAGCCCCCCCGGCCGGTCGGCGTGGCCACGCGCCCGGTACGCGTGCCCGACAAGCCGACTGTCGAGGGGCTCGAGGCGAAGTGGGGCGAGGCGTGGGAGGCAGCCGGCACCTATCGCTTCGACGCGTCTGCGCCCGCTGACCGCATCTTCTCAATCGACACCCCGCCACCCACGGTGTCCGGGTCCCTTCACATCGGGCACGCCATGTCCTACACGCACACCGACGTCATGGCCCGCTTCGAGCGCATGCGGCACAAAGCGGTGCTGTACCCGATGGGGTGGGACGACAACGGCCTTCCCACCGAGCGCCGCGTGCAGAACTACTTCGGGGTGCGCTGCGAGCCCGAGCTTCCCTACGACCCCGGCTTCGAGCCGCCGTCCCAGCGCGGCTCCGAGCTCGTCCCAGTGTCGAGACCCAACTTCGTCGAGCTCTGTCACCGCCTCACCGCTGAGGACGAGCGTGTCTTCGAGCACGTGTGGAGGAGGCTCGGACTGTCAGTGGACTGGAGCCGGACCTACACCACGATCGGCGATCGATCGAGACGGATCTCCCAGCGTGCCTTCCTGCGCATGCTCGCGAGGGGCGAGGTCTACCAGCACGAAGCCCCCACGCTCTGGGACGTCGACTTCCGCACGGCGGTATCCCAGGCTGAGCTCGAGGAGCGCGAGCGGCCGGGCGCCTACCACCGCATCCGCTTCCCCCTCGACGGCGGTCGCCGGGGAGGTGGCCGAGGCGAGAGCGGCGGAGGCGAGAGCCGCGGAGGCGAGAGCCGCGGAGGCGAGAGCCGCGGAGGCGACCACACGTCGTCTGTCGAGATCGAGACGACCCGCCCCGAGCTCCTGCCAGCCTGCGTGGCTCTCGTCGCGCACCCCGACGACCCCCGGTACCGCCCGATTTTCGGGCGAGAGGCACGCACCCCGCTCTTCGGGGTGCGTGTCCCAGTCGTCGCTCACCCGCTCGCCGACCCCGAGAAGGGAACCGGCATCGCCATGGTGTGCACCTTCGGTGACACGACCGACATCGTGTGGTGGCGAGAGCTCGACCTTCCGACCCGTACGGTGGTGGGGCGCGACGGGCGTCTCGAACCGGTGCCTTGGGGAGCGCCGAACTGGGAGTCCGACGATCTCGACAGCGCGCTCAGCGCCTACGGCG
Source organism: Actinomycetes bacterium (assembly GCA_021791145.1). The sequence goes on from JAJYXE010000003.1 coordinate 88,787, forward strand.
AGCTCGTGGGCCGGACCGTCCACCAGGCGCAGGAGCGGATCGTCGAGCTGCTCGCCAGCTCCGGTGCCCTCGTCGGCGAACCCCGTCCGATCACCCATCCCGTCAAGTTCTACGAGAAGGGCGAACGACCCCTCGAGATCGTCTCGTCGCGCCAGTGGTTCGTGCGCACCCTCCAGCTGCGTGGCCGGCTCCTCGAGCGAGGCGACGAACTACGTTGGCATCCCCCGTTCATGGCACATCGCTACCGCGCCTGGGTCGAGGGGCTGAACAGCGATTGGAACATCAGCCGCCAGCGGTTCTTCGGGGTCCCGTTCCCCGTGTGGTACCGGCTCGACGACGACGGCGTCGTCCACTACGACGAGCCGCTCCTGCCGTCAGAGGACCTGCTGCCCGTCGACCCCTCGACGAACGTCCCCGAGGGGTACTCCCCTGACCAGCGCGGCCGCCCCGGAGGCTTCGTAGGGGACCCGGACGTGATGGACACGTGGGCGACCTCGTCGCTCACTCCGCTGATCGCCGCGGGCTGGGAGGAGGAGCCGGAGCTCTTCGAGCGGGTCTTCCCGTTCGACCTGCGTCCGCAGGGACACGACATCATCCGCACGTGGCTCTTCTCCACTGTCGTGCGTTCGGAGCTGGAATTCGGGCAGCTCCCTTGGTCGGACGCGGCCATCTCCGGCTTCGTCACGGACCCCGACCGCAAGAAGATGTCGAAGTCCAAGGGCAACGCGACCACTCCGTTGCCCTACCTGGAGCGGCACGGCGCGGATTCGGTCCGGTACTGGGCGGCGAACGGCAAGCTCGGCACGGACACCGCGCTCGACGAGGGTCAGATGAAGGTCGGCCGCCGTCTTGCCATCAAGATCCTCAACGCGTCCAAGTTCGTGCTCGGAAGACAGGCCGGCTCGGCAGGGGGGGACGCCGGCTCGGGAGAAGGCGCCGGCTCGGAAGGGGACGCCGGCTCGGGAGAAGGCGCCGGCTCGGAAGGGGACGCCGGCGCAGGGGGGGACGCCGGCGCGGGGGGGGACGCCGGCGCAGGGGGGGACGCCGGCCTCTCGGAGCCGATCGACCGGGACCTCCTGCGGCGGCTCGGCGGCGTCGTCAGAGTGGCGACCGCCGCTTTGGCTGACTACGACCACTCCCGTGCCCTGGAGGCGACCGAGAGCTTCTTCTGGTCCTTCTGCAACGACTACCTGGAGCTCGTGAAGAGCCGCTCCTACGGCGGTAGCGACGACCCTGGAGCCATCTCGGCGAGACGGGCGCTCTCGCTGGCCCTCTCGGTCCAGCTCCGACTCTTCGCGCCGTTCCTTCCTTACGTGACCGAGGAGGTGTGGAGCTGGTGGCAAGCCGGCTCGGTCCACCTCGCTCCCTGGCCGGACCCTGAGGCCGAGCTCGCTCCGCTCATCGCCACCAGGCTCGTCGACGCCGCAGGACCGTCCGTCGGTGAGAGATCCGCCGAGGGTGCTGGACCGGCCACGGATGGAGGACCGGCACCTGTCCGCTGGGGTGACGCGCCGGTGCTCGAGGTCACCTCCGAGGTCCTCGCCGCCGTCCGAAGGGCGAAGACGGAGGCCAAGCGCTCGATGCGGGCGAGAGTCGCACGCCTCACCGTCATCGACCGGCCTGATCGCCTCGAGAGCCTCCGCACGGCCCAACGGGATCTCCTCGAGGCCGGTGTGATCGACCCCGGGTGTCTCGTCCTGGAGGAGGGCGAGCAGCCGACAGTGTCCGTCGAGCTGGACGGGTCGTCGTAGATAGCGCACCGTGGGGTTTGACGCTTCCCCACCGCGGAGAGGTAACCGGTTGAGACGCGATTGCACCGGGGGAGCGGCAGTGCACCTTTGGGACCGGAAGTACGGAGAGGACCGACGATAGACGTGTCGACGAAGGACGTGTCGACGAAGGACGTGTCGACACAGGTCGTGCCGACGAAGGACATTCCGACTAAGGGGGTGTCAACCAAGGGGGTGTCGACCACGGACACGGCGCCGGCAACGAGGGAGCGACCGCAGGCATCACCGCCTTTGTCACGGGCTGCAGGTCAGCCGGCGCCGCGGCGGCTCCGCATGGCGGGCGACGCGGCGTCGGTCCGCGACGCGCGCCGCTTCGTCGAGGACGCCATGGCAGCGTCCCCCTCCGACGTGAGGGACATCGCCGTCCTTCTCGCAGGCGAGGTCGTCACCAATGCCGTCGTCCACGGCGGGGGGTGGTTCTGCCTCGAGGTCGACGCCGCGCCCGACCGCCTCCGCGTGCAGGTCACCGACTCCGGCGCGGGCCTCCCCCGGGTGCTCAAGATGAACGGCGAGCGCGAGCACGGACGCGGTATGGCGATCGTCGACGCGATCGCCACAATGTGGGGAACCGAGCAGCTGGGAACCCACAAGGTGGTCTGGTTCGAGCTCGACTTGATGCCGTGACCCACCAGTTCAGCCTCGCGTCGCGCCCTTTCGTCGCGCCCCCGCGTCGTACCCGCACATAGCCCTGCGAGGCCGCAATCCGGCCTAACCTCGTGTCCGCGGGTGTAGCGGTCGCCCCGCGGGGGTATCCCTGGCGTCCGGGCACCCGAGGTTGCAGGGCCTCGCTGCACCGCGTGTGCTGGATCGGCGCCCGCATCGGGGCTCGAAACGAGACCCTTCCACTGAGGGGACCACGAATCCACTGAGGGGACCACGAAAAGGAGCCGTGACGTATGGACCAGAGCTTCAAGATCCAAGATGGCGTGGTCGACGGCGTGCCGGTCGTCGCGGCGTCCGGGGAGATCGACGTCGCGACCGCCCCCCCGTTGCGAGACCGATTGCAGGCACTCACCACGTCGGGCAATGCCAACGTCGTCGTCGACCTCCTCGGCGTGACCTTCCTCGACTCCACGGCGCTCGGGGTCCTCGTAGGCGCCCTCAAGCGCTGCCGTGAGGCGGGTGGCGACCTCCCCTTGGTGATCGCAGAGCCACGGATCCTGAAGGTCTTCGAGATCACGGGTCTGACCGGCGTCTTTTCGATCTTCGAGACCGTGCACGAAGCGGTGGGGAGCGTGAAGTGAGCATGGTCGAGGACAAGACGAGCACCGTCTCGGTCGATCTTTCCATTCCTGTCCAGGCCGATCTCGTGGTCCTCGCACGACTTGCCGCGGCGACCGTCGCGAGCCGGGCAGGCTTTGGCGTGGAGGACATCGAGGACCTTCGCCTCGCTGTCGAAGAGCTTTGCCTGTCGCTCGTCGGTTCACGTGAAGACGGCCGGCTCCATCTCAACTACGAATGCGACGGAGACGCGATCACCGTGCATTGTGCGTACGAAGTGGGCGACCCGACGCGCGGTCCGAGCGGAGCGGACGCCGACGACCTGTCTCTTCGGATCCTCGACGCGCTCGTCGACGAGCACGGCCATGGGCCGAGCAACGGGCAGCCGGCCGCGTGGTTGCGCAAGCAACGGTCGGACGGGACGGTCTGACGTAATGACGGGACGGTCTGACGCATGACGGGACGGTCTGACGTAATGACGGGACGGTCTGACGCATGACGGGACGGTCTGACGCATGACGGGACGGTCTGACGCATGAATGATGACGGTCTGACGCATGAATGATGACTGACGAGGCCCGCTGGCTGGGCGAAGACACGAAGGAGCTTTTCCTCGAACTTGTCGCGAACCGGGACCCCGCCGTGCGGGACCGGCTCGTGACTGCGCATCTCGGGTTGGCGCACCAGCTCGCTCGTCGCTACGCCAACCGGGGAGAGCCTTACGAGGACCTGGTGCAGGTCGCCTCGCTCGCGATCGTCAAATCGGTCGACAGGTTCGATCCCAATCGCGGCGTCGAGTTCACCACCTTCGCGACGCGCACGGTCATCGGCGAGCTGAAGCGTCACTTCCGCGACAAGGGGTGGGCGGTGCGCGCACCGAGAAGGGTCCAGGAGCTCTACCTCGAGCTAGGCAAGGTGACCGAGACCCTGTCCCAGGAGCTCGGTCGCTCGCCGACCGTGCACGAGCTCGCTGTGGCGACCGCGGCCACCGAGGAGGCCGTGCTCGAAGCCCTGGAAGCCGGGCAGGGGTACCGCACCTCCTCGATCGACGCGACCGACCGGAACGAAGAGACCCTCGCGTCCCACATCGGAGAGGACGACGCGTCGTTCGACACCATCGAGGACCGCGAGCTGCTGGCCCCTGCCATTGCCCAGCTCGCGCCGCGTGAGCGGCTGATCCTCCAGCTCCGTTTCGCCAACGGGCTCACCCAGTCCGAGATCGCCGCTCGGGTCGGCATCAGCCAGATGCACGTCTCAAGACTGCTGGCTGCCAGCCTCGAGCAGCTGCGCAGGACCGTAGCGGCCACCCGTGAGGACGATTCAGCCCACGCCACATCAGGCGATCGCACGCTCCCCGCCAGGCCCGAGCACATCCCGACCAAGCCCGGGCACCCCACCCGGGGGCGCCCAACTCGCCTTGACGGACAGGCTCGATAGAGCTGCAAGGAGCTCGGTGGTGGTCGTGCGCACCATCCGCCGGTAGCGTCGGCGTTCGATGCCCGACACCTCGACATCCTCGCCGGCCTCGACATCCTCGCCGGCCTCGACATCCTCGCCGGCCTCGCCGGCCCCGGCGACCGGCCTGCCCGGACCTCTCCGCACCCGCCCCGGATACGGCTCCCTCGAACGCCATCGCTCCGAGATCGACGGGATCCAGCTGCGCGAGCTCTTCTCGAGCGATCCAGGGCGAGCGCAGCGGATGAGCTTGGAGGCGGCCGGGCTCTACCTGGACTACTCGAAGAACCTGGTCACCGACGAGACGCTCCGCCTGCTCGTGCAGTTGGCCCGGGAATCGGATCTCGAGCGACGGCGAGACGCCATGTTCGCCGGCGCCCACGTCAACGTGTCCGAGGACCGGCCGGCGCTCCACGTCGCCTTACGCATGCCCGAGCACGCCTCGCTCCTCGTCGACGGCGTCGACGTGGTGTGCGAGGTCCACGAGGTGCTCCGACGTATGGCGGCGTTCTCGACGCAGGTGCGCGAGGGAAGGTGGACCGGGTTCACGGGGCGCCCCATCCGCAACGTCGTGAACATCGGGATCGGTGGCTCCGACCTCGGGCCGGTGATGGCCTATGAGGCGCTTCGCTGGTACTCACGGCGCGACATGACGTTTCGTTTCGTCTCCAACATCGACGCCGCTGACTTCGTCGAAACGACTCGCGACCTCCTCCCCGAAGAGACGCTCTTCATCGTGTCGTCCAAGACCTTTACGACGCTCGAGACGATCGAGAACGCAACCACGGCACGCGAATGGATCGTGGGCTCTCTCGGAAGCGACGCTGCCGTCGCGAGGCATTTCGTCGCGGTCTCCACGAACGCCGAGCTCGTCGCCGACTTCGGCATCGACACCAAGAACATGTTCGGATTCTGGGATTGGGTCGGGGGACGCTATTCAATGGACTCGGCGATCGGGCTCTCGACGATGCTCGCCGTGGGGCCCGAGCACTTCGAAGAGATGCTCTTTGGATTCCACGAGATGGACGAGCACTTCCTCACTGCACCGCTCGAGCGCAACATGCCGGTCATCATGGGACTGTTGTCGTTCTGGTACAACGAGTTCTTCGGCGCGCAGACTGTGGGCGTCCTTCCCTACAGCCAGTACCTGAAGCGCTTCCCCGCGTACCTCCAGCAGCTCACCATGGAGTCGAACGGAAAGCGCGTGACCGTATCGGGCTCGCCCGTCGACTATGACACCGGCCAGGTGTACTGGGGAGAACCGGGGACGAACGGGCAACACAGCTTCTACCAGTTGCTCCACCAGGGAACCCGTCTCGTGCCGGTGGACTTCATCGGGTTCGGCAAGAGCCTGAACCCACTGCGCGAGCACCACGACCTCCTCATGTCCAACGTCTTCGCCCAGGCCCAGGCGCTCGCCTTCGGCCGCACGCAGGAGGAGGTCCGCGCGGAAGGAGCCGCTGAGGCTGTGGTCCCCCACAGGGTCATGCCCGGTAACCGGCCGTCCAACGTGCTTCTCGCCGAGCTGCTCACTCCACGCCTCCTGGGCGCGCTGGTGGCGCTCTACGAGCACGACGTGTTCGTCCAGGGGGCCCTGTGGGACATCGACTCCTTCGACCAGTGGGGTGTGGAGCTCGGCAAGCAACTGGCAAAGGCGATCGTCCCGGAGCTCGAGAGCAGCTTGGAGCCCGACCTTGCGCACGACGCGTCGACCAACGCGCTGATTCGCCACTACCGGGCCCTCAAGCAGCGCGGCTGAGCTGGGGCACGCTCGCCACTGGACCGCGCAGGCGGGATCGGGCCTAGGGTGGCGACATGGCCACGGACACTCCGATGCAGCTCGGCATGGTCGGTCTCGGCAGGATGGGCGCGAACCTCGTCCGACGGCTGATGCGTGACGGACACCGAGCCACCGTCTACGACGTCGACCCGCGAGCGGTGGCACCGCTCCAATCGGAGGGGGCGACGGGCGCGACGTCGCTTGCCGACCTCGTTGCCAAGCTGGAGCCGCCGCGTGCCGTGTGGCTCATGCTCCCGGCGGCCATCGTCGGCTCGACCCTTTCCGAGCTCGTCGGTGTGCTGGATGCGGGAGACACCGTGATCGACGGCGGCAACTCGTACTACCGCGACGACATCGCGAGGGCGAAGGACCTCTCCGCACGCGGGATCCACTTCGTCGATTGCGGCACGAGCGGAGGTGTCTGGGGACTCGAGCGCGGCTACTGCCTGATGATCGGTGGTGAGACCGAAGCGGTACGAAGGCTCGACCCGATCTTCAAGACGATCGCCCCAGGGCGCGCCAGCGCGCCCCCCACGCCGGGCAGGACCAGGGCGGACGGCACGGCACCTGAGGGCTACCTCCACTGTGGCCCGAGCGGTGCGGGCCACTTCGTGAAGATGGTGCACAACGGAGTGGAATACGGGATGATGGCGGCGATCGCCGAAGGCTTGAGCATCATCGGACACGCCGACGCGGGCACGAAGCCGCAGGAGAGAGACGCGGAGACGACGCCTCTGCGTGACCCCGAGGCCTATCAGTACTCCATCGACCTCGCGGAGGTGGCCGAGCTCTGGCGACGCGGCTCGGTGGTGGGCTCCTGGCTCGTCGATCTCACCGCCGACGCGCTCGCCCGCACACCGAAGCTCGAGCAGTTCGCAGGGCGCGTGTCCGACTCGGGAGAGGGTCGCTGGACCGTCCTCGCGGCAATCGACGAAGGAGTCCCGGCGCCGGTGATCTCCGCGGCGCTGTACGAGCGGTTCGAGTCCCGGGCGCTCGGCGAGCTCACGGCCAAGCTTCTGTCGGCGATGCGCAGTGAATTCGGCGGGCATGCAGAGATGCCCGCCGGGTCGTAGTCGCCCGAGACCCCTCGCCCCTCGCCTCCCGCTCGCCCCAGAACCCTCGCCCCTCGCCCCAGAACCCTCGCCCCAGAACCCTCGCCCCAGAACCCTCCCCCATGCACCATGACCTGATCGTGTTCGACGGCGTCGACTCGCTCTCCAACGCCGCAGCCCGCTATGTCGCCGATCTCGCACGCGACGCAGCCCACGACGAAGGCACCTTCCACTTCGCCGTCAGCGGCGGCCACTCGCCGTGGCAGATGTTCGGCATCCTGACCACGCTCGAGATGCCCTGGGAGCGCACCGTCGTCTGGCAGGTCGACGAGCGGATCGCGCCCCGGGGCGATCCGGACCGCAATCTCGTCCACCTCCAAGAGGCGCTGGGCGACAGGGACGCCGAGGTCCGACCGATGCCGGTCGAAGACAGCGACCTCGAGGGCGCAGCGACCCGCTACGGAGCGTCGTTGCCCCATCAGTTCCACTTGGTGCACCTGGGGATCGGCGCCGACGGCCACACGGCATCTCTCGTGCCCACAGACCCGGTCCTCGAGGTCCGGGACCGGCCGGTGGCACTGACCGCCGGGCCCTACGAGGGCCGGCGGCGGATGACCTTCACGTACCCGGGAATCGAGCGTGCCCGCCAGGTGCTGTGGCTGGTGAGCGGCGAAGACAAGCGCGGACCACTCCAGAAACTCTTGTCGGGCGACCCCTCCGTTCCGGCGGGCCGGGTGCAGGCTGCCGCGTCGCTCGTGATGGCAGATCGCGCTGCCGCGCCCCTTGCCAGCTGACCCTGATCGCACCCCAAGGTGCGTGGCCCGGCAGACCCGCTCGTGCCCGCTCGAGCCCGGCAGACCCGCTCGTGCCCGCTCGAGCCCGGCAGACCCGCTCGTGCCCGCTCGAGCCCGGCAGACCCGCTCGTGCCCGCTCGAGCCCGGGAGAGCGGGTCGTGCCCGAGTCGCAGCGCCGACCCGGGTCGCGCACCGCCGACCCTGCCCACCTCGCCCCAGGCCATCACTCACTTCCCCCTGCCGCTCGACGGTGCGCGAAGATGCCGCGCTCGCGCTCGACCCTTGCGGCCGACGATGATCTCGGCGACCATCTCGGGGGGGAACAGCCCGTGTTCCACCACCCCTGGGACGGCTTCCAGCGCCGCGGCGAGCGAGCGGGGGTCCACCACGTCTCCCAGGTAGTCGCAGATGACACCGCCATCCGGGCTGCGCGCCACACCGTCACGCCTGCGCACAGGTCCGATCGCACCAAGACGCCTGAGCGAGGAGGCGATCCCGAATCCGAGCAGCTCGAGCGGAACGGGCGGGGTGAGCACGGCAACGAGCTTCGTCGAGTCGACGATCACGATGAACCGATCGGCCGCCGCCGCCACGAGCTTCTCGCGGGTGTGGGCCGCGCCGCCGCCCTTCACGAGCCACCCGTCAGGCGCGACCTGGTCTGCGCCGTCGACGGCGACGTCGAGACGGTCGATCGTGGAGAAGCGCTCGATCCTGAGGCCGACCTGGCGTGCGAGCGCAGCAGTGTGCGGGGAGGTCGCTACGCAGCGAATGTCGAGCCCACGGCGGGCGAGAGCCGGCAGCAGATGTGCGACCGTCGTGCCGGTGCCGAGCCCGACGGACATGCCATCCTCGACCAGCTCGGCGGCGGCTTCCGCGGCCACGCGCTTTTCGCGATCTGCCGAGCCCATGGCTGCCGAGCCCGTGGCTGCCGAGCCCGTGGCTGCCGAGCCCATGGCTGCCGAGCCCGTGGCTGCCGAGCCCGTGGCTGCCGAGCCCGTGGCTGCCGAGCCCGTGGCTGCCGAGCCTATTGTGGCGGCGTCCATCGTGGCGGATTGTCGCACTTGTGGGCTCTCCGAGGTCAGCGGACGAAGCGGCGCACGGAGCGCAAGGAGGTCATCCGTGCAGGGCCGGACGGTACGCCCTGCGCGCGTACTCGTCGACCATGCGATGTGCCGAGAAGAACGAGGCATTGAGCGCCACCGCGTGACGACCCATCGCCGTGAGCGCGTCTCGGTCCTTGTAGTAGGTCGGCGCGACTGCCGCCTCGAGGACACGGTAGAGGAGCTCGGCGTCGTCTGCGTCACCGCTCCCCCGGGGATCGCTGCACGCGACGCGAGCACCGATCTCGGCGCCGAGGTCTCGCGGGTTGCCCTCGGGCACGTCGATCGCCCAGCCCGTCACCCCTTCGATCCAGCCCTCGATCCACCACCCGTCGAGGGTGCTGAGGCTCGGCACGCCATTGAGCGCCGCCTTCATCCCGCTCGTGCCGGACGCCTCGTTCGGCGGGATGGGGGTATTGAGCCACACGTCGCTCCCTGCGCACAGCGTGCGGGCGAGCCGCATCCCGTAGCCCCCCACAAACGCGATGATCAGTCCTCCGTCGCGGGTGCCCGAGACCGACGTCACGCGCCGGATCATCTCCCTCGCCTCTTCGTCGCTGGGATGCGCCTTGCCCGCGAAGACGATCTGGAGCGGGGTGGTCCGAGCGATCGCGACGAGCCGGTCCAGATCGTTCAGCACGAGATCGTTGCGCTTGTACGTGGCGAAGCGACGGGCGATCCCGATCGTGAGCACCTCGGGGTCCATAGAAATGCCGGTGCCGCGGTGGACTTCGTCGCACAGAGCCCTCTTGTTGCGCTCATGTGCCGCCCGGAGCTCGGGGATCGGGAGCCCCGAGGCATACCGGAGCTGGCTGCTGTCCCGGCGCCATCCTGGAAGGTGGCGGTCGAAGACCTCAGCGGTTGCAGGTGCAGCCCAGGTGGCGCTGTGCACCCCGTTGGTCACCGCCTCGACCTGCTGAGACGGGAACATCGCTCGGGTCACGTCGCGGTGCCTGAGCGAGACCCCGTTCACGAAACCCGCTCCGCGCATTCCGAGGAGGGTCATGTTCAGCCAGCCGTCCTCCTCGAGGCACCCAAAAGCGCGCAACGCGTCGAGCACCGGTCGACCGAGCACCGCCTCGGCCACCTCGGGAGCGAACCGGTCATGACCTGCGGGCACCGGAGTGTGGGTCGTGAACACGCATCGACGCCGGATGGCGTCGAGATCCTCCTCGCCGGCCCCGAGGAGCCCGCGCGACAGCACGCCGGCGGGATCGAAACCCGCGAGGCGGCGAGCGAGCAGGGCGACGGGCACGAGGGCGCCGTGGCCCTCGTTGAGGTGGTGAACCCGGAGGTCCTGGCAGCCGAGGGCGTCGAGCACGAGCGGGCCCCCGAGGCCGAGCACCGCCTCCTGGCGCAGGCGGTCGAACGGGTCGGTCGTGTAGAGGCGGTCGGTGATCCGCCGGTCCTCCGGCGCGTTCTCCTCCACGTCGGTGTCGAGGAAGTGGACCGGGACGCCGTGACCGTCCACGCCTTCGACCACCCTCCTCCAGACGCGGATCTCGACTCTCCGGCCGGCCACGACGACCGCGACGCGCACGGGGAGCTCCTCCAGCTGCGCAGTCGGGGACCACTCGACGGGTGCGTCCCGCTGCTCGCCGTCGACGATGGACTGCGAGAAGAACCCGCGGTTGTACAAGAGGGTGACGGCGCCGAGCGGCAGGGCGCGGTCAGCCGCTGCCCGGATGTGGTCCCCGGCGAGCACGCCGAGGCCCCCGCTGAACGTGGGCAGCCCGTCGTCGAGCGCGATCTCCATCGAGTAGTACGCGATCTTCACCGGGACGAGGTGTGACCGGCTCATGGAGGCGGACGCTACCGGAACGGGTGTCGCCCCGGAATTCGAGGTCGCTGCGCTGCTCTGGCCCCAGCATTCCCGGTAGACGTGTCGGCCCCCGGGATTCCAGGGCGCCGCAGGAAGCCGGTCCGCCTGGGAGGCTCCCACGGGGAGCCGGGAGCCACCAGAGGAGCTGGCCGGACCTGCCCTGCCATGCTCGCAGGACCTGCCGCGCCGGAGTTCACTAGTCTCACCGCCATCACGGACCGTCCCGCAATGGCAATTGCCGACGTCTCCCCCCCGTCCCCGCCACTCGACGGCGCGGGGGCTGTCAACGGCGAACGCGCACCCACCGCAGCGCCTGGAGCCCACCCGGCGTCGGCCCGTCGGGCGCACCTCATGAGCTCGGTGGTCGGCGTCGTCGGGGCCATCGTGGTCGGCTCACTGGTGTGGTTGACCGGATTGGTCAACTCGCACGCCCAAGCACATCTCCTGGCCACGCAGACCGACGCGGCCGGGGTCGTGCTGAACGAGGCGGTCCGTACGATCAAGACACCCCTCACCACGGCCGTCGCCGTCGCGGACGCGAGCCATGGCGACGTCGCGGACGTCGAGCGCTATGTCGTTCCCGACGTGGGGAAGCGTCCCCGGATGTTCCTGTCGTTGTCGCTGTGGCGCATCTCTCCCTCCGGTCCGGTCCCGCTCATGCAGCTGGGGCAGCGGAGCCGGCTCAGCACCGAGCCGGCGGCGCTCGAGCGGATCTTCTCGAAGGTGCCCGCGCCCGAGGCGCTCTCCGTCGTCGACCTCGTCGGCCAGTCGCCGCCCCGAATCGGGTACGCCGTGGAGAGCATCGGCGCCGCGCCGCGCTACGCCGTGTTCGCGGAGTCCTCGCTCCCGCCCCGCCACCATGCAGCCATTCCCCCGTCCTCCGCGTTCCACGACTTGAGCTATTCGCTGTACCTCGGCACCCGGCCAGTTGCGAGCCACCTGCTCGAAGCGACCACACCCGGTCCAACGGGACCCACCACCAGCCTCCACGTCCCGTTCGGCACGACCACCCTCGACCTCGTCACCTCGGCGCGGCGACCGCTGGGGGGCGGCATACTCCCCGCACTGCCCTGGATCATCGGCGTCGTCGGCGTCGCCCTCGTCGCGGCTGCGGTGGTCATGACCGAGTGGCTGACTCGACGGCGAAGCACCGCCGAGCACCTCGCCCAGGAGAACCTCCGGCTCTACGCCGAGCAGCGCTCGATCTCCCAGACGCTCCAGAATGCGCTCCTGCCGAAGCGCCTGCCCGCCGTGCCGGGCATGGCCTTCGCCGCGAGGTACGTCCCGGGTGATTCGTCAGCCGACATCGGGGGCGACTGGTACGACGTCATCCGATGCGACGACAGGTCCTTCATCTTCGCGATCGGGGACGTCTCGGGACGCGGCCTGCCCGCTGCGAACACCATGGCCTCCCTGCACTATGCGATCCGTGCCTACGCAGCCCAGGGAGACGACGCCGAGACCATCCTTTGCAAGCTGACTGCACTGCTGGACGTCGCGCAGGACGGCCACTTCGCAACCGTCCTGCTCGGGCACGTCGACGTCCCTGAGCACCGGGTGACGGCTGTGAGCGCCGGCCACCTGCCCCCCTTGGTCATCTCGCACGACGGCGCGGAATTCGTGCCCGTCGTGTCCGGCGCACCGATCGGTGTCTCGGAAGTCGAACAGTACGAGCCCCTCACCGTCGAGGTCCCATCGGGAGCGTCCGTCCTCGCCTACACCGACGGCCTGGTCGAGCGACGCGGCGAGTACCTTGACGCCGGCCTCGAGCGGTTGCGCAGGTTCGCCGGAGCGGCGTCGGGCCCTCCAGACCGGCTTCTCGACCACGTGGTCACGATGCTCGCCGGGGAGTCGGCAGCAGATGACGTCGCCCTGCTGGCGATGACCTGGACGGAGTGAGCCGCACCGGGGACCGAGCGGTGGGAAGACGACATGACCGTGGGTTCGTCGTTCCACGGCGCCTCCTCGCTCCGGATCAGCCCTCGGCCCGTAACGGCCGGACGTGCCAGCCGCCCCCGTCCCGACGGCGGCTGACGAAGGGACTCACACCCCAGGGGCGCGGCCCCGTCCTGCAACCCGAACCTCGCAAGGGCTGACCCGCCGCGGACACGGCGCGCCGTTCGGCGTCCCATGACGCCAACGAACGGCTCGCCGTGCCGGTGCCGGGTCGCCGCTGCTCTGGAGCGCGGGGCGCGCAGCGAGGAGACGCTCTGGGGGCTACAGCGGGGCCGGGGAGAGACTCTGTGGGGCGGCTCGGGGCCATGGCGGGGCATGGCGGGGCTATGGCGGGGCTATGGCGCTCGCGTGCTCGTCGTGCCTGTCACACCCGCGGTGCCTGTCACACCGGCCGTCCCGGCCGTGCCTGTCACACCGGCCGTCCCGGCCGTGCCCGTCACACCGGCCGTCCCGGCGGTGCCTGGCACAGCTCCCGTCGGGTCCCTTCTCGTCGGTGGGCCGGGGCCTCGGGCCTTGGCCTTCTTGCCGAGCCGCCCGGCCAGACGGTCACGCTCGGTCTTTTCCTGGTGGCAGGGGTAGCAGAGGTCCCGCACGTTGCGAAGGGACGTCTCGCCGCGATTGGCGACCGGGTTGATGTGGTCGCGCTCGAGGCGAAAGGTCCTGTTGCACGCAGCACAGGCCCTGCCCAAGAAGCCCGGCGCAGGTCCGAGGTCCAAGGCGGTGCGCAGCGCTGCTGTGTAGCGCCGGCCGAAGTGGCGGACCTTCAGGACGTCTTTTCCGTCGTGGACGACAGCCTTCAAGAAGGCGTCTTCTGCCAGCTGCTTTGCGACCTCGACGGGGATCGGGCCGCCCCCGAGGAGATGGCAGGGCTCACCTTCATGGGCGTGGCCCCTCCGCCAGGCAGAAAGGTCACAGACGATCA
>JAJYXE010000036.1 GCA_021791145.1 Actinomycetes bacterium
TGATGCTCCTATCGTTGTCAAGCGGCTTGGAGAGGAATTTCGTCCTCATGCTCTCCGAGTTGGGCATCGAGCCACAGGGCGTAGCGGCGCGCCAGGTCGGTGTTGAACGTGAGCGCGCGTTCCAGTTCGGAGATCCGAGTCGGCCACGAGCCCAGGGCGTCGGCGACGGTCTGCAGGGTGAGTCCGGCCCCCTGGCGCCGTGCACGCAGGTCGGCGCCGGCGGGGACGGTCTCTGGTCGCACCAAGTGACGGTAGACCTCCCGGGCCACGTGGCGCTTGAGACAGCGCACGATCTCGCGCTGGCTCTTGCCCTCGGCGGTGCGACGCTCGACGTAGGCCTTGGTCGCCGGGTCGCCGGTGCTCATCCGCACCATCACGATGCGCCACAGTGCATGGTTGGCCTGGCGGTTCCCGCCGCGGTTGAGCCGGTGGCGGACGGTCTTTCCCGAGGACGCCTCGACCGGCGAGGAGCCGCACATGGCGGCGAAGGCCGACTCGCCCTTCAGGCGCTCGGGGTTGTCGCCCGCAGCGGTGAGAAGGATGGCGGCGACGTCGGGCCCGACGCCCTTTGCCCCTCGAAGGGCCGGGTTGGCTCGGGCGGTGAGCTCGTCGAGGCTCGACTCGAGCTCGGCCATCTCGGCGCTCAGCGCCTCGTAGCGCCGCGCCAAGGTGCGCAGGGCAGCCTTGGTGCCGATGAGCGGATCGGCGAGGTCGCCGGTCACGCGCAGGCCGGCACAGCGCGCCACGCGCTCGGGGGTGGCGAGTGGTCCGAGCACCGAGCGCAACTCGTTCGGCGCGGTGACAACGAGGTCTCGGATCTGGTTGGCGACGCGGGTCCGGCTGTCGCGTGCAGAGGTGAACGCGACGCGCAGCACCCGGATCGACTCGACGATGTGCGCGTGAGTCTTTGGGACGATGGTCGCCTCGCCGTTGAGCGCGGCCCTGGCGGCTGCCTCGGCGTCGACGGTGTCGGACTTGCCACGGCGCCGGCGGGCCTGGCGGTTCGGCCGGTTGACCTCGAGGACCTCGACACCGGCCTTACCGAGGTAGCGAGCCAAGCCGGCCCCGTAGGCGCCGGTCCCTTCGACGCCCACCTTGGCGACCTCGCCGAACGTGCGCATCCAATCGAGCAGCTCGCCGTAGCCAGTGGTCGTGGCCGGGAAGCTCTTCGTGTCGAAGATCTTGCCCCGCTCGTCGACGACAGCTGCGACGTGGACGTCTTTGTGCGTGTCCACCCCGCCGATGACAACTTCCGCCTCACTTGGCATGCTGGTACCTGCCTTCCTCTCATCCGATGGGTGTGTTGGCACCACCGGCCGGGACGGCGGACAGGACTCTCACGGTGGAGTCAAGGCTCCTATCAGGTCACGTCCGTCCGACCGGCTGGTGCGCGTCTGGGAGCCGGGACCGAGCCGACAGATCAGCGGCAGGGCACGAGGCCAGTCACACACTTGGGGTCAGGCCCAGCCCCAGCTCTGCCAGACGCGCACCAGCGTCACGAGCACGTCCTGTGGGGAGCCAGAGGATGGCTTGGGGATTTCCACAGGATCCACCGTCGTCCACCCCCTCCCCCCGGACCCCCCTCCCCGGCTACTACTACCGACCTGCTCCACACCCCAACATCATGAGAGTCACAGCCTCCCCGTAGCATCGAACACGTGTTCGACAGCCTTTCGGGACCCGAGCCCGTTCGTCCTCAGTCCGCCGACGTTCCCGCGGAGACGCCGCTCTCCACGCACATGCTCGATCCGACGACCCTCTCCGACGAGGCACTCGAGGCGGCGCTCTGTACCCACGCCGCACGCATCGCTGCCGCCGAGTGCCGCTTCGTCCTCATGGTCGCAGAGATCGACCGCCGTGGGATCTGGGCGGCCCAGGGCGCCAGCACCTGCGCCCACTGGCTCTCATGGCGCTGCGGGCTGAGCCTGGGCGTGGGCAGAGAGCACGTGCGCGTCGGCAGGGCGCTCGCCGAGCTGCCCGCTGTTCGGCAGGCGTTCGCCAGAGGCGAGCTCTCCTACTCCAAGGTGCGGGCCATCACCCGGGTCGCCACGCCCGCCATCGAGGAGGCACTGGTGGAGATGGCCGGTTACGCCACGGCGTCCCAGCTCGAGACCATCGTCGGCGCCTTTCGGCAGGCGGCGGCTGACGAAGGGGCGGTTGCGTTGGAGCGCCACCGCGGACGGTACCTGCACCACTACACGGACGCAGACGGGATGGTCGTGCTCAAGGCGAGGCTGTCGCCGGAGGATGGGGCGACCGTTCTCGCTGCCATCGAGGGGGTCCGGCACGAGCTCGATGACGACGCCGGGCGCCAGGCTGGCGCGACCGCACGCGTTCCCGCGGAAACGCGCGACCCGGACCCCCGGGCCGCCGACGAGCCGTTCGCCGCCAGCTGCGCGGACGCGCTCGTCGCCATCTGCGAGTCGCACCAGGCCGCCACCCCACGCCGGGCCTTCGCGTCCGGTCCCCGGGCGTCCGTTGTCGTACACACGGACCGCCAGGTGCTCGCCGACGCCGGCGCCGAAGGATGCGCACACATCGAAGGCGTGGGCGCGATCTCGGCCCACACGGTCCAGCGCCTGGCGTGTGACGCCGCCGTGTCGGGACTCTCGTTCGAGCCCGACGGAACTGCCATCCCCGAAGGCCGCAGCCGTCAGATCCCCGACTCGGTGCGGCGTGCCGTCCTCACGAGGGACGGCGGCTGCAGGTGGCCCGGGTGTGACCGGCACCGCTACGTGGACGTCCACCACGTCGTGTTCGTCTCCCGCGGCGGTCGTACCCGACCGACAAACCTCGCCACGTTGTGCCGTGCCCATCACCGGCTTGTCCACGAGGGCGGCTACCGCCTGGGTATGGACGCCCATGCCCGGGTCCGGGTCGAGACTCCGGACGGCGTGCCCATCCTGGCGAGCACGGCCTCTGTGCGAGCGGACAGTCCCGGACCTGCCCCGCTCCACGAGCTTGACGGGCTGGTGCTCGACGAGCACACGATGCCCGTCGGCGGGGAACCCTACGATCTGGACCTCACGATCGACGTGCTGCTTCAGCTCGCGGACAGCGCCGGGGCAAGCCCGAGCGCCCGGTAGATCTCGCGCGTGGCCGTCGAGCGGTTGAGCGTGTAGAAGTGCAGCCCGGGCGCCCCGAGCTCGAGGAGCCCCCGGCACAGCTCGGTCGCAAAGGCGATCCCCTCGGCGCGCACGCCCTCGTCACCGGCGACCTCCGCGGCCGACTGGAGCCGATCCTGCAGCCACGAGGGCACGGGGGAGCCCATCTCGGCCATGCGGGGGATCGATGCGAGCGACGTCACGGGCATGATTCCCGGCAGCACCGGCCTGGTGAGCCCCCGCCTGGCAAGATCCTCCACGAGCTCCGCGTACTGCACGGCGTCGAAGAAGAACTGCGTGATCGCGAAGTCCGCGAGCGCGAGCTTCTCCGCCAGCCGCCCCCGGTCGGCCTCCATGTCGGGCGACGTGGGGTGACCCGCCGGATGCGCCGCGACCCCGATCGAGAACCCTCCGATCGCGCGGGCGAGCTCGACGAGCTCGATCGCATGGTGCAGCTCGCTCGGGCTTCCCCGATCTGTCGGGAGCGGGTCGCCGCCCAGAGCCATGAGGTTCTCGATGCCCGCCTTGCGGTACTCGACGAGGATCTCGGCGAGCTCGAGACGGCTGTGGCCGGTGCACGTCAGATGCGCCATGGGGGTCAGCGTCGTCACGTGCAGCATGGCCGTGACGAGGTCGAACGTGCGCTTCCGGGATGCGGCGCCACCCCGGTAGGTGACCGAGACGAAGGAGGGCTGGAGCGGCTCGAGCTCGTGGAGGGTCCGGATGAGCGTCGCCTGCTCGGCATCGGAGCGCGGGGGGAAGAACTCGAACGACCAGGTCTTCCCCGTGCTGAGGAGCTCGGTGATCGGTGCCATTGGTCTGATGCTACGGGACGCTAAGGGATGCTACGGCGCTCGCTCGGCAGCGAGCACGCAGTTGCGCAGCAGCATCGCCCGCGTCATCGGACCGACCCCGCCGAGGCGGGGCGTGATCCACCCCGCGACCTGCGCCACGGACTCATCGAGATCGGAGAGGAGCCGGCGTCCTTCGAAGCTCGTGCCGGCGCCGACGACCGCCGCACCCGGCTTCACCATGTCGGCAGTGACGAGCCCCGCGCGCCCGGCGGCCGCGACGACCACGTCCCCGCTCCGCACGAGCCCGGCGAAGTCGTCGACCCCGGTGTGGACGACGGTGACCGCGGCGTTGCAGCCGGGCCGCTTGGACGCGAGCAGGAGCGCCAGGGGTCGCCCGATGGTGAGCCCCCGGCCGATCACGACCGCGTGCCTTCCTTCGACGGGGACCTGGTAGGCCGCAAGCAGCTCGACGATGCCGATCGGGGTGCAAGGCAGCACGCCGGCGTGGTTCGCGACGAGGTGCCCCAGGTTCACCGGGTGGAGCCCGTCCGCGTCCTTGGCGGGGTCCACCGCCAGCAGCACCCGCTGCTCGTCGATCCCCGGGGGAAGCGGCAGCTGCACGATGTACGCGTGCACGCGCGAGTCGCTGTTGAGCCGGGCGACGGCGGCTTCGATCTCCTCCTGGGTCGCGCTGGCCGGAAGATGCTCGTGGACGCTTCTGATCCCGACTTCGGCGCTGTCGGCGATCTTCATCTCCACGTAGCGCGTGCTCGCAGGGTCGTCGCCGACCAGGACGGTGCCGAGCCCCGGTTGGACGCCGCGGGCTGCGAGGAGCCCCACGCGCCGGGCCAAGTCCGCCCGGACCTCGGCCGCCACTCGCTCACCGTCGAGCAGGGTGGCCGTCAATGCCGGAAGTGGCGCTCGCCGGTGAGCACCATCGCGATCCCCGCGGCGTCCGCAGCGGCCACGACCTCGCCGTCACGCACGGAGCCACCGGGCTGGACCACCGCGCTGACGCCCGCCCGGGCGAGCACCTCGAGCCCGTCCGGGAACGGGAAGAAGCCGTCGCTCGCTCCCGCGCCGCCCGCAGCGCGGCGACCCGCCTTCTCGACGGCCAGCGTCGCCGCGGCGACACGCGACTGCTGACCGGCGCCGACGCCCACGGCTTGCCGGCCCGAGACCACGACGACCGCGTTGGACGTCGTGCGCCCGCAGAGCCGCCACGCGAGCACCAGATCCGCCCACTCCGAGCGGCTCGGCTGCCGCTCCGTCGCGACCTGCCAGCGCCGCGGAGACCTGGTGAAGACGTCGCCGTCCTGCACGAGAGCGGCAGCGCCCAGCGTGCGGACCTGACGCCCGGTCTCCTCGGGCGCCGGCGCAGACAAGAGACGGGTGGCCTTGCGCCGGGCCACGAGCCGCTCGAGCGCGCCGGAGGTGAACGCGCCGGCCACGATCACATCGGCTTGAGGCCCGGCAGCCACCGCCTCGGCGACCTCGTCGGTCACCTCGCCGCGCAGCGCGACAATCCCGCCGAACGCGGCGACCGGATCCCCCTCGAGCGCTCGCGTGTAGGCCGCGGTGAGGTCGTCCGCGACCGCCGCCCCGCAGGGGTTGGCGTGCTTGACGACGACGGCCGCCGTTCCGCTTCCTGCGTCCTCGGCGAGCTCGTGGACCAGTCGCCACGCGGCGTCCGCGTCGAAGATGTTGAGGTAGGAGAGTGCCGTGCCGGCGTGCTGGACGACCCCGTCCCACCATCCCGGTCCCGACCGATAGCGGGCCCCGTGCTGGTGCGGGTTCTCTCCGTACCGGCAGACCTCTGCTCGCTCGAGCGTCAGATGCAGGGTGGGAGGCAGCGGATCGTCGCCGTCCAGCCACGACACGATCGCCGCGTCGTACGCCGCGGTGTGCGCGAAGGCGCGTCGCGCGAGGTGTCGCCGCGTGTCGAAGGAGAGCTCGCCCGTCGCCTGGAGCTCGGCGAGCACGCCGGCGTAGTCATCCGGCGACGTCACCACGCCCACGTGCGCGTGGTTCTTCGCAGCGGCGCGCACCAGCGCTGGCCCGCCGATGTCGATCATCTCGATCGACGGCGATGCCGTGAACGGATAGAGGTTGCACACGACCAGGTCGATCGGCGCGATGCCCTGCGCGTCGAGATCGGCCAGGTGCTCGGGCACCGACCGGTCCGCGAGGATGCCCCCGTGGATGCGGGGATGGAGCGTCTTCACACGGCCTCCGAGCATCTCCGGCGAGCCCGTCACCTTTGCGACCTCCAGGTGGGCGATCCCAGCCTCTTCGAGCGCCCGACCGGTGTTGCCGCTGGCGACCAGCTCCCAACCGAGCTCACTGAGGCCCCGGGCCAGCTCGACGAGGCCGGCCTTGTCGTAGACGGAGACGAGTGCCCTCATCCCGGCGTCACCGAGTCGACCCCATCGTCGCGGCGTCAACGGCGCTTGCGGCGTCACCGGCGCGGCCGAGCTCTGCGAGCACGCGGAGGATCGTCGCCGGGTAGATACGGCGTTCGACCTCCTTGATCCGCTCGTGCAGCGCGGCCTCGGAGTCTCCCGGGAGGACCGCCACCTCCTCTTGGGCGAGGACGGGGCCTGCGTCCACAGCGGCGATCGCGACGTGCACGGTGCAGCCCGTCGTCGTCACCCCGGCGGAGAGCGCGTCGGCGACCGCGTGCCAGCCTGGGAACGCTGGCAGCAGCGACGGGTGGGTATTGAGGATCCGTCCGGGAAAGGCTGCGTGCACCTGCGTGCCAAGCACCGTGCCGAAGCCTGCCATGGCCACGAGGTCAACGCCGCGGACGCGGAGCGCCCGCGCGAGCGCCTCGGTGTATCGCTGCCGGTCGAACGCCGGCCCGAAGCCGCCGAATTCCCTGCGATCGCAGAGCACCGCTTCCACTCCCGCCTCCGACGCGAGCGCCAGCGCGGGGCAGGGACGGTCTGCGAGCACCACTGACACGGGGATCCCGGCCTCCACCACGGATCGCAGGATCGTCCCCGTCCCCGAGACGAGAACGGCGACGCGAGCCAAGCTCAGCCCAGCTCCTTCACGATCTCGACCATGCGCACGCCGGCCTCCGTCGGATTCTGTGCTACGTCTGCGCCTGCCTGCGCGAGCGCTTCCATCTTCGCCTGCGCGGTGCCACTCGAGCCGGAGATGATGGCTCCGGCGTGTCCCATCTTGCGCCCCGGCGGGGCGGTCACCCCAGCGATGTAGCACACGACCGGCTTGGTCACGCTGCTCGAGATGAACTCCGCCGCCCGCTCTTCCTCCGACCCGCCGATCTCACCGATCATCATGACCGCCTTCGTGTCAGGGTCGTCCTGGAAGGCCGCCAAGCAGTCGATGAAATTGGTACCCGGCACCGGGTCGCCTCCGATGCCGACGCAGGTCGTCTGCCCGACGCCTTGCTGAGACAGCTCGTGCAGCGCCTGGTAGGTGAGCGTCCCCGAGCGGCTCACGATCCCGACCGGGCCCCCGGGGAGGGCGATGTCGCCCGACGTGATGCCGATATTGCACTTACCTGGAGAGATGATGCCCGGGCAGTTGGGCCCGAGCAGCCGGGTCCCCGGGTGCCTTTCGGCAAGGAGGTTGTAGGCCCGAGCCTCGTCGTGCGCGGGGATCCCCTCGGTGATGCAGACAATGAAGGTGATGCCGGCCTCCGCCGCCTCGAGTATGGCTGCGGCCGCGAACGGCGGAGGCACTGAGATGAAGGAGGCCGTGGCGCCGGTGGACTCGACCGCCTCGGCGACGGTTCCGAAGATCGGGATGCCCTCGATCACCTCACCCCCGCGCCTGGGGTTCGTGCCTGCCACCACCTTGGTGCCGTACGCACGGTTGCGCAGCCCGTGGTACAGGCCCTGGCTGGTCGGGCTCACGCCCTGCACGACGACGGTGGTCGCCTCGTCGACGAAGATGCTCACGCTCGCTCCTCACTCGCTCGCCTTGCGGTCCCTCGCTGCTCGCCCGCCCGCCCCTCGGCGGCAGCCGCCATGGCCACGGCCCGACGCGCCGCCTCCAGCATCGTCGACTCGGCCACGAGCCGGTCGGAGAGGTGCGGCGCGAGCAGGGCGCGGCCTTCCTGGGCATTGGTGCCGTCGAGCCGGAGCACGATCGGCGAGTGGAGCTCTACGCGGCCGAGCGCTTCGATCACGCCCTTTGCGACCTCGTCGACGCGCGTGATCCCGCCGAAGATGTTGACGAAGATCGCCCGCACGGAGGGGTCGGCGTTGATCACCTCGAGCGCGGCTGACATGACGTCGGCGTTCGCACCGCCGCCGATGTCGAGGAAATTGGCAGGCTGGCCGCCCACCTGGTTCACCACGTCGCAGGTGCTCATCGCCAGGCCGGCCCCGTTGGCGATGATCCCGACGTCGCCCGAGAGGCCGATGTAGTTGAGCCCCTTCTCCTTCGCCATCCTCTCCCGAGGGTCCTCGGTCTCGGTCGCCGCGTACTCGTCCCACTCGGGATGGCGGAACTGCGCGTTGTCATCGAGCGTCACCTTGGCGTCGAGCGCATGGACGCGTCCCTCGGTCGTGAGGATCAGAGGGTTGATCTCCGCGAGATCGCAGTCGCCCTCGACGTAGCACCGGTAGAGCGCGACAAGCACCTCGGCCGCCGGCGCCCGGGCCGCGTCGTCGAGCTCGGCCTCGCCGACCCAACGGCGAGCGGTGTCGAGGTCGAGCCCGGTCACGGGGTCGACGTGGATGCGGGCGATCGCGCCGGGGTCCGTGGCGGCGACCTCCTCGATCTCCACGCCACCCTGGGCGGACAGCATGCCGAGATAAGTCTTCGCCGGCCGGTCGAGCGTGAAGCTCGCGTAGTACTCCTTCGCGATGTCCGATGCGTGCTCGATCCAGACCCGGTGGACGACGTGCCCCTTGATGTCCATGCCGAGGATCGCATCGGCGTGCCTGCGCACCTCCTCGGCGTCGGCCGCGAGCTTGATCCCGCCTGCCTTGCCGCGCCCTCCCACCTTCACTTGCGCCTTGACAACGACCGGATAGCCCGCGGCCTCCGCCTGGCTGACGGCCTCCTCGACCGTGTCCGCCACGCCGCCTGGCGACGTCGGGATCCCGTATCGGGCGAAGTACTGCTTGCCCTGGTACTCGTAGAGGTCCATCGGGGTCTCGTGCCTTTCTGCCGGCGCGCGTCGGCCGGCGGTCTGCGTCTGCCTCCGGTCTAGACGGCCTGCTCCGCCTCCCGCCCGTCGAGGGCCTCCTCGAGCCATGCGCCGATCGACGGCAGCGTCGCGCCCGGGGTGAAGACCTCAGCGACGCCGCCGCGCTTGAGCACCGGCACGTCCGCCTCCGGAATGATGCCGCCGACGATGACCAGGACGTCAGGCCTGCCCTTTGCGGCCAGCTGTTCCATGATCCTTGGGACGAGCGTCAAGTGGGCTCCCGAGAGGAGGGAGAGCCCGAGCGCGTCGGCATCCTCTTCGACGACCGCCTGGGCGACCTGCTCGGGAGTCTGGTGAAGCCCCGTGTAGACCACCTCGAACCCGGCGTCACGCAGTGCCCGGGCGATGACCTTCGCCCCCCGGTCGTGGCCGTCGAGCCCGGGCTTGGCGACGACCACTCGGTAGTGACGCTTCATCGAGGGCGATGATAGGCGGCAGCTCCCCTTCCGCCGCCAGCCAGGCTCAGCCGGGCTCAGCCGGGCTCAGCCGCGAGGTCCCTCGTCACGGTGCGCGCCGGAGGGGCGCGGCACACAAGAGGAGGGTCTTCTGCCCGACAGAGGCGAACCGTACGGTCGCCTGCGCACGATCGCCGTCCCCCTTCGTGTCCAAGACGACCCCCGGTCCCCACCGCTCGTGCACCACGTGATCGCCAGCGACGAGGCCGAGGCTCTCGGCTCCGGAGGCGGCGCGCTGCGCATCGGCACGCGCGCTCCCGACGCTCCGCGTGCCCAAGCTCCCCGAACCGAAGATACGGCCGCCGCCCACCTCGCGGACGAGATCCTCCGGGACCTCCGCGAGGAAGCGGCTGGGCATTCCTGGCATCGTCCGGCCCCAGAGCGTGCGACTCCATGCGTGGGTGAGATAGAGGAAGCGCCGTGCCCGGGTGATGCCGACATAGCAGAGGCGACGTTCCTCTTCGAGCTCGAGCGGCTCACCGAGGGTCCGCGAATGGGGGAAGATGCCTTCTTCCATGCCGATGAGGAAGACCGCGGGGTACTCCAGACCCTTGGCGGTGTGCAGCGTCATGAGCGAGACGCGTGACCCCTCCTGGTCGAGCTCGTCGGCATCCGACACGAGCGCGACGGTCTCCAGGAGCTCCGAGAGGCGCTCGTACTCCTTCGCCACGCCGACGAGCTCGGCGATGTTCTCGATCCGACCCTCCGCCTCGAGGGTGCCCTCCGCGCCCAGCGCGTCGAGATACCCGGAACGCTTGGCGACCAGCTCCACCAGATCCCCGGGGGGAACCGCCGCCGCGGCGGCGCGGAGCTCGCCGAGCAGCGTGGACAGCTCCTGGACACCCTTGAGCGCCTTGCCGCTCAACCCGGCCTCCCCCGCGTGCTCGAGCATCCGCCCGATCGGGGTCCCTCTCGAGGCCGCAGCGGCAGAGAGACGGAGCACGGACGTCTGCCCGATGCCGCGCTTGGGCACGTTGACGATCCTGCGGAACGACACCTCGTCGTCGGGGTTCGCGATGACCCGCAGGTACGCGAGGAGGTCGCGGACCTCCCTGCGGTCGTAGAAGCGCGTCCCGCCCACGACCTTGTAGGGGACACCCTGGTGTACGAGCTCCTCTTCGATCGCGCGGCTCTGGGCGTTGGTCCGGTAGAAGACCGCCACGTCGCCGTAGGAGAGCCCTTCGGAGGCCTGCAGCCGGAGGATCTCGTGCGCGACGAACGACGCCTCGTCCCGCTCGTCCTCGGCGCGGTAGCGGCACAGCCGTTCGCCGGTCTCTCCCTCGGTGAACAGCTGCTTGGGGCGCCTTGCGAGGTTGTTCTCGATCACTGCATTGGCCGCGTCGAGGATGGTCTGGGTGGATCGGTAGTTCTGCTCGAGCAGCACCGTCGTCGCGTCCGGGAACGCGGCCTCGAACTCCAAGATGTTGGCGATCTCGGCGCCGCGCCATCGGTAGATGGATTGGTCGGAGTCGCCCACCACGGTCACGTTGCCGTGCTCGCGGCCGAGCAGGAGGACCAGCTCGTGCTGCGCGTGGTTGGTGTCCTGGTACTCGTCGACGAGGATGTGGCGGAACCGCCGGCGGTAACCCTCGAGGACGTCGCCACAGCTCTGGAGCAGCACGACGGCCTGGAAGAGGAGGTCGTCGAAGTCCATCGCGTTCGCCGCCTTCAGCCGGCGCTGGTACTCGGTGTACACCTCGCCGATGCGCCGCTGGAACGGGTCCGCGCCCCACGACGCCTCCTCGGCGAACCGTGCAGGACCCACCAGCTCGGCCTTCGCCTGCGAGATCACCGCTGCCACCGCGCGCGGGGCGAGGCGCCTGGTGTCGATGTTCAGCTCGTCCTCCACCAACTCGACGAGACGGCGGGAATCGGTGTCGTCGTAAACGCTGAACGCGCTCTCGTAGCCGAGGCGCCCGCCGTGCACCCGGAGCATCCGCAAGCACGCCGAATGGAAGGTCGAGACCCACATCCGCTCGGCACGGGCGCCGACGAGCTCGGCGACCCGCCGGCGCATCTCGTCGGCCGCCTTGTTGGTGAAGGTGATCGCGAGGATCTCCCACGGCGCGGCGTCTCCGGTCGCGAGCAGGTGCGCGATGCGACGGGTGAGCACCCTCGTCTTGCCCGACCCCGCGCCCGCCACGACGAGCAGCGGGCCACCGCGGTGCTCCACCGCGGCGCGCTGCGCCGGGTTCAGATCGCCGACGAGGTCGGCGATCGCGCTCAGCGGCCCATGCCCACGCCCTGGGACCGCTGGAGCTGCTTGCCCTCGGTCTGCAGGGAGGGGGCGACCATGACCTCGGCCTTCTGGAACTCCTTCACCGTCTCGTAGCCGCAGGTCGCCATGGCCGTGCGGAGGGCGCCGAAGAGGTTCATCCGCCCGTCGTTCTCGTGGGCCGGGCCGAGGAGGATCTCCTCGAGCGTGCCGCGCACCCCGGTCCTCACCCGCGTGCCGCGCGGGAGCGTGGGATGGAAGGTGGCCATCCCCCAGTGGAAGCCCCGGGCCGGGGCCTCCACCGCCGACGACAGCGGCGAGCCGAGCATGACGGCGTCGGCGCCGCACGCGATCGCCTTGGCGATGTCGCCGCCCTTGGACATCCCGCCGTCCGCGATCACATGGACGTAGACGCCGGTCTCGTCGAGGTGGCGCATCCGGGCGCCGGCGACGTCCGCGATCGCCGTCGCCTGGGGGACACCGAGGCCGAGGACGGCGCGCGTGGTGCACGCGTTGCCCGGTCCCACGCCGACGAGGACGCCGACCGCGCCGGTGCGCATGAGGTGGAGCCCCGCCTGGTACGAGGCACACCCCCCGACGATGACCGGGATCTCGAACTCCCGGATGAACCGCTTCAAGTTGAGCGGCTCGGCGGTCTTCGAGACGTGCTCGGCGGACACCACGGTGCCCTGGACGACGAGCACGTCGAGCTCGGCGGCGAGGCACGCGGGCGCGAGCTCCGCCGTCCGCTGCGGGGTCACCGACGCGGCGGTGACGACGCCGGACTCCTTGATCTGGCGGATCCGCTCGGAGACCAGCTCCACTTTGATCGGCTCCTGGTACATCTGCTGCATCCGCGACGTGGCCTTGTCGTCGTCGAGCTCTCGGATCTCCTCGAACAGCGGAGCCGGGTCCTCGTAGCGGGTCCAGAGCCCCTCGAGGTTGAGGACCCCGAGACCCCCGAGCCGGCCGAGCTCCACCGCGGTGCGGGGGCTCGTGACACCGTCCATTGCGGCGCCGAGCAGCGGCAGGCCGAAGCGGTAGGCGTCGATCTCCCAGGAGATGTCGACGTCCTCGGGGTCTCGGGTCCTCCGGCTCGGGACGATCGCGATGTCGTCGAACCCGTACGCCCGGCGCCCGGACTTGAAGATCCCGATCTCGATGTCTGCCACCAGTGCCCTCCAGTAGCCACGCGGTGCTCCGGCTCGCCGTCTCGGTCAGCCCCCACTGTACCGGCCGGCCCCCGGCGCAGCCGTGCGCAGCGGGACCCGCTCAGCCATGCGGCACACGGTCGACGAGGACCGTCGTGAGCAGGTCCACGAGCATTCGGGCGGTCGCCCCCCAGATCGTCTCCCCCTCGACGTCGAAGAAGTACATCGGGAACCGGGGAAGGCCCGGCTCGCTCCACCACTCCTCGTTGAAGGCGCAAGAGAGGTCTGCGAGGGACGCGTCGAAGACGCGCTCCACCTCGGCAGGGCTGGGCACGAGCACCGGGCGGTGCGCGAGCGTGGCGACGACCGGGGTGATCGGCGCGCCCGAGCTGAAGGCGAACGCCTGGGTGAGGTAGCCGACCGGCCGGACGAGCACCGGGAGCAGTCCGATCTCCTCGTGCGCTTCGCGGACCGCGGCGTGAAGAGCGTCCTCCCCCGGGTCGATGCGCCCTCCGGGGAAGCTCACCTGCCCTCCGTGGGTACGCAGCCGGACGGATCGCCGGGTGAGCACGACGCGGGTCTCGCCATCCTCCTCGAAGAGGGCCACCAGCACGGCGGAGTGCGCTTCCGTGCCCTGCGCCGCAACGCTTTGCGCCCCCGCGGGAAATCTCCGCCCCGCGCGGCCCAGCGCGTCGAGCACCAGCTCGAGCGTGATCCTGCGCCGCGGCGCCCACGGCGGCGGGCCGCCCGGCTCGGCCGTGGCGGGGCGCGGGATCACGATCGGCTCGCCGGCTACATCATCCCGCCCATGCCGCCCATCCCGCCGCCCATGCCGCCCATGCCGCCTCCGGGTGCGGGTTGGGGCTTCTCGGGCTTGTCGGCCACGAGCACCTCGGTGGTGAGCAGGAGCGCGGCGATGGACGCAGCGTTCTGGAGGGCAGAGCGGGTCACCTTCGCCGGGTCGATGATCCCCGCCTTCACCAGGTCGACGATCTCCCCGGTCGTGGCGTCGAGGCCGACGGCTCCGTTCTCGGACTCGACTTGGCGAACGTAGACCGCACCTTCGAGCCCGGCGTTGAGGGCGATCCATCGGAGCGGCTCCCCGAGCGCCCTGGCGACGATCCGTGCACCGGTCGCCTCGTCGCCCATGAGCGTCGCCGCCTCCTTCTCGACAGCCTCGCGGCTGCGGAGCAGGGCGGTGCCGCCGCCGGCGACGATGCCCTCCTCGACGGCGGCCCGGGTCGCGGAGAGGGCGTCCTCGATGCGGTGCTTCTTCTCCTTCAGCTCCACCTCGGTCGCCGCGCCGACCTTCACCACTGCGACCCCGCCCGCCAACTTCGCGAGCCGCTCTTGGAGCTTCTCTCGGTCCCAGTCGGAGTCGGTCTCCTCGATCTCGCGCTTGATCTGCGCGACGCGACCCTTCACGTCAGTCTCCGCGCCCGCGCCGTCGACGATCGTCGTGTCCTCCTTGGTCACGATGATCCGGCGCGCCCGCCCGAGCAGGTCGAGCGTCGCATTCTCCAGCTTGAGGCCGATCTCCTCGGAGACCACCTGGCCGCCCGTCAGGATGGCCATGTCCTGGAGCATCGCCTTGCGGCGATCGCCGAACCCGGGGGCCTTCACCGCGACAGACGTGAACGTGCCGCGGATCTTGTTCACGACCAGCGTTGCGAGCGCCTCTCCCTCGACGTCCTCGGCAACGACGAGGAGCGGCTTCCCGGTTTGCATGACCTTCTCGAGCACGGGAACGAGGTCGTGGACGGCGCTGATCTTCCCGTTGAAGAACAGGACGAAGGGGTCCTCGAGCACCGCCTCTTGGCGCTCGGGGTCGGTCACGAAGTACGGGGAGAGGTACCCCTTGTCGAACTGCATGCCCTCGGTGAGCTCCAGCTCCATCCCGAAGGTGTTGGACTCCTCGACCGTCACGGTGCCGTCCTTGCCGACCTTGTCGATCGCCTCGGCGAGGACGTCGCCGATGGAGGCGTCCGCGGCCGAGATCGACGCCACCTGCGCGATCTCGGTCTTGCCCTCGACGTCGCGGGCCTGCTCGGCGATCGACGCCACCGCGGCGGCGACCGCACGCTCGATGCCCCGCTTCAAGGCTGCAGGGCTGGCGCCGGCCGCGACGTTGCGAAGACCCTCGGAGATGAGCGCCTGCGCGAGCACGGTCGCGGTCGTCGTCCCGTCCCCTGCCACGTCATTGGTCTTGGTGGCGACCTCCTTCACGAGCTGGGCGCCCATGTTCTCGAAGGGGTCCTCGAGCTCGACCTCCCTGGCGATGGAGACGCCGTCGTTGGTGATGGTCGGCGGGCCGAACTTCTTCTCGATCACCACGTTGCGCCCCTTGGGGCCGAGGGTGACCTTGACCGTGTCGGCCAGCTTGTTGACGCCGGCCTCGAGGCCGCGGCGCGCCGCCTCGTCGAATTTCAGGATCTTGGGCATGGGGGGAACCTCTCAGAGAAGCGGGGCCGCACCGCGCGCGACGCGCCCGGTGCGGCCCTCCTTGCAGATGACGTGCGGATGAACCGCTCTACTTGTCCAGCTTGGCGAGCACGTCGCGGCCGGAGAGGATCAGAAGGTCCTCGCCGTCGACAGTGATCTCGGTACCGCCGTACTTGGAGTAGACGACGGTGTCGCCCACCTTGACGTCGAGCGGGATGATCTCACCGGTGTTCTCGGCGCGGCGACCGGGTCCCACCGCCAAGACCTCGCCCTGCTGGGGCTTCTCCTTGGCGGTGTCGGGGATCACCAGACCCGAGGCGGTGGTCTCCTCCGACTCACCCGGCCGGACCACGATCCGGTCATCGAGGGGGTGGAGCTTCATCGAAGCGGCCTCCTTGGCACTTGTTGGCACTCGAACCTTACGACTGCTAATGCTAGCGGACAGGCGGCGAGCCCACAACCGCGGCCGCCCGCACCGCGCGCGGCGCGCCGGAGCGCGCTGCGCCCCGCGCGGCGAGCTGCCCGCAGGCGGCGTCGATCTCCGCTCCCCGGGTGGAGCGGACGGTGGCGTGCACGCCCAGCCGTTCGAGCTCCTCGCGCGCCTCGGCCGCCCGCCGCCGCGAGCTGCCCCGCAAGGGGAAGCCCGGCGTCCGGTTGAGCGGGATCAAGTTGACGTGGGCATCGAGCGGCCGGGCGAGCTCCGCGAGCTCCGACATGTCCTGGGCGCGGTCGTTCGTCCCCTCGATGAGCGCCCATTCGAAGGACAGCCGGCGCCCCGTCGCCTCGACGTACTCGGCGCACGCCTCGGCGAGGGCGGCGAGCGGATAGCGCCGGTTGATCGGCACGAGCCGGTCGCGCAACGCGTCATTGGCGGCGTGGAGCGACACGGCGAGCTTCACGGGCAGGGGCGCGAGCGCCAAGCGCCGGATGCCCGGCACGAGGCCGACGGTGGAGACCGTGAGCCGGCGGGCGGAGATCTCGAGCTCCGAATGGACCCGCTCGATCGCGGCCCACGTGCGGTCGTAGTTGGCGAGCGGCTCGCCCATCCCCATGAAGACCACGTTGGAGACCCGCCTGGGCCGCGCGGCACGCAGTGCGGCGACGACCTGCTCGACGATCTCCCCCGCGCTGAGCTGCCGGTCGAAGCCCCCCTGACCCGTCGCGCAGAACGCGCAGCCCATGGCACAGCCTGCCTGAGTGGACACGCAGACGGTGACACGGCCGGGATAGACCATGAGGACCGTCTCGACCCTGCGGCCGTCGCCCAGCTCCCACAGCCACTTCGTGGTGTCGCCGCGGTCGGCCGTCGTGCGGGAGACCTCGGCGGCCGCGGCCGGGAGCGCGTGCTCGAGGCGCGCTCTGAGCGCGAGCGGAAGATCGGTCATCTCGACAGGCCGGAGGCCCCGTCGGTGCAGGCCGTCCCACACCTGGCGCGCGCGGTACGCAGGCTGGTCGCCGAGGAGGACCGCCAGCTCCTCGAAGGAGAGGTCGTAGGCGGACCGGTGCCGCACGCGGGCGGGTGCTGCGACCGCCGCCGAAGTCAACGCTCCACCTGCAGGAAGAGGTTGGGGTCGGCAGCGAGCGAGAGCGGGCTCGGGCCGTCGTGCGCGAGGCGGAACGAGCCGGCCGCGGCCACCATCGCGGCGTTGTCCGTGCACATCGCCAAGCTCGGCAGGTAGGCCGGCACGTCGACCGCCTCTGCCGCCCTGCGGCGCAGGAGCGAGTTCGCCGCGACCCCGCCGCCCAGGCACAGCCCGTTCGCCCCCACCTCGCGCACCGCACGCGCGGCCTTGGTGATGAGGACGTCGACGACGGCCTCCTGGAACGACGCTGCAACGTCGGGCGTGGCCGCCCCGGGGTGGCGCTCTACCGTCCGGACAACCGCGGTCTTGAGCCCCGAGAACGAGAAGTCGTAGCCGTCGTCGAGCATTGCCCGGGGGAGCGCGAACTTTTGCGGGTCCCCCTCTTTCGCCACGCGGTCGATCGCGGGCCCGCCCGGGTAGCCGAGACCGAGGAAGCGCGCGACCTTGTCGAAGGCCTCTCCCGCCGCGTCGTCGAGGGTCTGGCCGAGCAGGCGGTAGCGGCCCGGCGCGGCGGCCTCCACGAGCAGCGTGTGGCCGCCCGACACCAAGAGCACCACCAGCGGCCAGACGAGCCCGGGCTCTTCGATCACCGGAGCGAACAGGTGGCCCTCCAGGTGGTTCACCCCGACGAAGGGCACGTCCCAGCTCATCGCGAGGCCCTTGGCGGCCGAGAGGCCGACGAGCAGCGATCCCACGAGGCCCGGGCCGTACGTCGCGGCAACCGCGTCGGGCCGGTCGAGGCCGGCTCGTGCCATCGCCTCTTCGACCGCGGGCATGAGCAGCTCGACGTGTGCCCTCCCCGCGATCTCGGGCACGACCCCCCCGTAGCGGGCGTGGAGGTCGATCTGGCTGGAGACGACCGAGGAGCGGACGAGCCGGCCGTCGGCGACCACCGCAGCGGCGGTCTCGTCGCAGGACGTCTCGATGCCGAGCACGTTCACGCGCGGCGCGCCTCCTCCGCCTCGATGCGGCCGAGGCGCTCCCGGTACGCCGCCGAGTCGATGTCGTAGGCCCACATCACGTAGGCGTCTTCCCCGATCAGCTGGTAGTAGCCCTTGCG
Source organism: Actinomycetes bacterium (assembly GCA_021791145.1). The sequence goes on from JAJYXE010000036.1 coordinate 17,993, forward strand.
GATCCCGACCGGCACGAAGCCGAAGCGCCTGTAGAGCGCCTGCGCGCGCTCGTTGCCGACCGCCACCTCGAGCGAGACGTGGCGAGCGCCCTGCTCGCGGGCGATGCGCATCGCTCCCAGCATGATCTGGGTGCCCACCCCGCGCCCTTGGTGCTCGGGCGCCACCGCCACAGTGGTCACGTGCGCTTCCTCCTCGGCGAACATGAGCCCGACGTAGCCGACGGTCTCCCTGCCCAGACGTGCCACCCGGTACGCCCGGCCCTTCCTCAGCGAGAGCTCGGACACGAAGACGCCGTGGCTCCACGGCTCGGGATAGACCACCTGCTCGATGGCCATCACCCGGCGCAGGTCGCGCCGGCGCATCTTCGTGAGCTCGATCACCGCTGCACCCAGTTGATCCGCGCGTCGGCCTCACGCAGGTAGACCGGGCGGACCGCGGCGGGGGCCGACGGCGCCCCGCCGGAGGCCAGCCTATCGGCGGCGACCGAGACGAGGGCGCGGGCGGACGGCGAGCTGATCGCGGCGATCCGCAGGCCTGCACGGGCGAGCACGTCCGCGTAACGCTGCGCGCCGGTCCCCACGCACAGCGTGCCGGGCGCGGCGAGCTTCGAGGCGAGATCCCCCGGCGCGTCACGCCAGGGCGCGCCGACCACTTCGCCAGGACCTGCACAGCGTGCAGCGAACACCTCTCCCCGGCGCGCGTCGACGACGGCCGCGACCGGGCCCGCCCACCCTGCGTCGTACGCCTCGCGCACGAGCACCTCCACGCTCGTCACCGCGACGATCCCGACCCCCAGGCCCTCCGCGAGGCCCTGGGCGGTCGCGACCCCCACGCGCAACCCGGTGAAGAGGCCGGGCCCGACGTCGACCGCGACCGCGGCCAGGTCGGCGGGCGAGGCGCCAGCCTGGGCCAGCACGTGGGCGATCGCTGGCGCGAGGGTCTCGGCGTGCCTGCGTTCGCTGCGGAGCCACGCGCCGGCGAGGGGGCCGCTCTCGTCTGCGAGCGCGACGCCCACGAGGCCGGCGGCGGTCTCGATCCCGAGCAGCAGGCCGCCGTCCGCGCGGGTCACGCCGGCTGCGCCGTTCACGCCGGCCGTCCTTCGCGCGGCCGCTGCGACGCGCCGGCCGAGAGCGTGACGGCGAACTCGTCGCGGCGGGCGTCGTCGTCCCCCGAGATGCTGACGATCCGGTCGTCCTCGCCTCCCTCCTCGGTCCGGGCGATCGTGACGGTCCAGGCGACCTCGCCCAGCGCGGGCCGCGCCGCGTCTCCCCACTCGACCAATGCCACCCCGTCCTCGACGAGCTCCGAGAGACCGAGGTCGGCCACCTCGGCGAGGTGCTCGAGGCGGTAGACGTCCACGTGGACGAGCTCGCCGAGCGCTGACGGGTACTGGCGCACGAGGGTGAACGTCGGGCTCGTGACCGGGCCCTCGACGCCGACGCCGCGGGCGAACCCTTGCGCGAACGTGGTCTTGCCCGCGCCGAGGGCGCCCTCGAGGATGACGACGTCGCCGCGGCGCGCCGCGCGGGCGAGGCGTGCGGCGAGCTCGCGGGTCTCTTCGGGCGATGACGCGCGTGCGCGGAGCGTCCAAGCCACGTCAGGACCCGGCCGAGGCTCGCAAGAGCGCCTTCGCGCGGACGAAGTCCGCCCGCATCTGCGCGACGACCTCGCCGCCTCCGCGCAGGGCCGCTGCAGGATGGTACGTGGGGACGAGGTCGACCCCGCGGAACCGGTAGACGCGCCCTCTCAGCCGGCGGATCCCCTCGGGGCTCCCGAGCAGCGTCCTGGTCGCGAAGTTGCCCAGCGTCACCACCACCTTGGGCGCGACGAGGTCGAGCTGTCGCTCGAGGTAGGGCCTGCAGGCGTCGATCTCGGCAGGCAGCGGGTCGCGGTTGCCAGGAGGCCGGCACAGGACGACGTTGGTGATGTAGCACTGGTCGCGCGTGGTGCCGATCTCCTGGCGCATGAGGAGGTCGAGCAGCTTCCCCGAGCGACCGACGAACGGCTCGCCCGTGAGGTCCTCGTCGCGCCCGGGAGCCTCGCCGACGAACATCAGCTGCGCTGAGAGGCTGCCGGCGCCGAAGACCACCTGGGTGCGGCCGCGCGCCAGCGCGCAGCGCGTGCAGCCGAGGGCGTCCTCCCGCAGCGCCGCGAGCTCCTCGAGCGCGTTCATCCCGAGGGCCACCGCCGGATGCTACCGCCGGGCTCCGGCGTGCGAGGGTGGTCCGGCGCAGGTCAGCCGGCCACGAGGTCGCACAGGGCCTCCTGACGCTCCAGCATGACCATGTGGCCGCAACCGGGGAGCACGGTGAGGCGCGCATCGGGCACGCCTGCGACGATCGCCCGGGCTGTGCGCGGCGGCGTGAGCACGTCGCTGCCGCCCACGACGACGTGCACCGGCAGCGTGAGCCCGCCCAGCTCGTCGCGGACGTCGAACGCGAGGAGCGGGGGCAGCAGCCCGGCGAGCGCGGCGGGGGACATGGCGTCGAGCATCCCGCGGACCAGCGCGACGCTCGCAGGCGCAGGCGACACGCCAAAGGCGAGCCTCGCTCCCCAGGCGGCCGCAGAGCTGGGCAAAGGGCCGCGACCGCGGCGCTCGGCACCGGCGAGGGCCGCGGCCGCGAGCGGGCCGGCGAGCGTGAGCAGCGGCCGCACGGGGCGCGGGCCGGGCGCGGTGCCGACGAGGACGAGACGCCGCACGCGGCCCGAGCACGCCTGCGCGTGGGACAGCGCGCACTGCTGGACGATCATGCCGCCCATCGAGTGGCCGACGAGGACCGCGTCGCGCACCTCGAGCGCGTCGAGCACCTCGGCGAGGTCCGAGGCGAGCCGGTCGAACGCGTAGCCTCCAGTCCCGGCGCGCGACTGTCCGTGTCCGCGCTGGCTCACGGCGATCACGCGGCCACCGAGCAGGCGCAGCTGCGGCGCCCAGATCCCGATGCCCAGCATGATGCCGTGCACGAGGACGAAGCTCGGGCCCTCCCCGCGCTCGACGACGTGCAGCCTGCCGCCGTCGCTGGTTGCGACGAAGTGGTGCCGGAGATCAGCCGGGAGCGTGAGGCCGGCCGCCGCGAGCTCGTCGGCGCCGACGTGCCAGCGGCTGGTGGCGGCGCGTTGCGCGAGGTAGAGGGCGCCCGCGCCGCCGGCGATGCCTGCGCCTGCGCGAGCCGCTCGGCGAAGGTTCACGGCGAGCCCTCCCCCACATGCACGCGCGGCACGCGCGGCCCGATGCGGCAGAGGACCTCGTAGGAGATCGTGCCGAGCAGCCGCGCCCAGTCGGCCGCGGAGATCACCTCGCCCTCCTGGCGCCCGATGAGCACGACCTCGTCACCCGGCGCCACCCTCGACGCCGGACCGCAGTCGACCATGAGCTGGTCCATCGTGACCACCCCTGCAAGCGGCCGGCGGCGACCGCCCACGAGCACCGGGCACCCCGCGTCGAAGAGGCGGCGGGGGACGCCGTCGGCGTAGCCGATGGGAACGGTCGCGACGACCCCGTGCTCGACGAGCGCGCGCCGCCGTCCGTAGGACGGGCGCTCCCCTGCGTCGAGCTCCCGCACCGAGCTCACCCGCGCCTTCAGGGAGAGGACCGGCCGCAGCGACGCGACCGCGGACGCGACGTCCTCCCCTGCGCGTCCGTCGGCCATCGCGTCCGAGGGCGCGCCGCCGTACACGGCGATCCCGCAGCGGACCATGTCGTAGCGGGCCGCGGGCCACGCGATGGCGCCGGCGCTGTTGGCGGCGTGGAGCACGCGCGGCCGGGACCGGAGCGCCGCCACGACCGCGTCGAAGCGCTCCAGTTGGAGGGCGGTGTACGCGCGGTCGTCGTCCGTGACGCCGTCGGCGACGGCGAGGTGCGTCCACACCCCCTCGAGCCGGAGCGCGGGCTCCGACTCGATCGCCTCCACCAACGAGGGCGCGTCCGCGGGGCTCACCCCCCCGCGGTGCATCCCGGTGTCCACCTCCACCTGGACACTGCCCCGGGTCCCCACACGCCGGGCCGCTGCCGCGATCGCCTCCACGCCCCCTCGGCTCGCGACGGTCGCGCCGAGCCCTGTGCGCACGAGCAGCTCTGCCGCGGCCGGCACCGCCTCGGACAGGACGAGGACGGGTGCGTCGATGCCGTGGGCACGCAGCTCGAGCCCTTCGTCGACCAGCGCGACGGCGAGTGCCGCCGCGCCGGACTCGACCGCAGTGCGGGCGACCTGCGGCGCGCCATGGCCGTACGCGTCCGCCTTGACGACCGCACAGAGCGCAGCGGGGGCGGCACGCCGTGCGAGGACCGCGACATTGTGAGCCAGCGCGTCGAGGTCGACCTCCGCCCAGGCGGCGCGCGTGCGCGCCTCAACCACCGGCGCGCTCCCTCTCCCCGCGCGTCCCGAGCGCGGCCGAGAGCCGGGCCGAGACGAGCGCGGGCAGGTCACCTGCGACGAGCCCCTCGGCAGGCCCGTCCGACGCGGCGCGACCGTGAAGATGGGCCGCCAGGCCGGCTGCGTCGAGCGGCACCATGCCCCGGGCGAGCAAGGCCCCGATCACGCCGGAGAGGACGTCGCCGGTGCCTGCCGTCGCGAGCCGCGCGCTCCCCGAGGCCGAGAGGAGCACCTTCCCCGTGGCCGACGACACTGCGGTGAGGGACCCCTTCACGAGCGCCACGGCCCCGAGCGCGCCGGCGAGGCGGCGAGCCGCCGCGACACGGTCCGGCCCGGGCTCGGCTCCGACCAGCCGCGCGTACTCGCCGTCGTGCGGCGTGACCACGACCGGGCGCTCGCCTGCCAGGACGGCGCGGCCGTGCGCGACGTCGCCGAGCGCATAGAGCGCGTCCGCGTCAACCACCACCGGCACGCGGGCCCTCGAGATGACCGCCAGGATGTCGCGGACCGTCTCGGGGGTCCTGCCGAGCCCCGGCCCGATCACGAGCGCCCGGCAGCGCTCGAGCACTGCCAGGACCTCGGCCGCCCAGCCGCTCGAGGGGAGCGGGAACCGCACGGCCTCGGTCGGCCATCGCCCGGCGCCCGGATCCTCCGCGCTTCCGGGCACTCCCAGGCGCACCATCCCCGCCCCAGCCCGTGACGCGCCCTGCGCCGAGAGGCTCGCCGCGCCTTCCATCCCCGGCGAGCCCGCCACCACACAGAGCGCGCTCGCCCACTTGTGGGTGAGCTCGGGTCGGCGGGGCACGAGCCGCCCGAGGTCGTCGTCCTCGACGAGCGAGATGCGCGCCTCCAGCTCGCCGAGGCCGATGTCGGCCACCTCGACCGTGCCGGCAAGGCGCGGCCCGTCCCACTGGAGCAGCCCGGGCTTGAGCGCGCCGAAGGTCACCGTGCGGGTCGCGGCCATCGGCCGGCCGGGTGCGGCCCCGGTGTCGCCGTCGACCCCCGAGGGGATGTCGACCGCCAGGACCGCCGCGCCCGGCGGGGGAGGGGGGGCGTCGTAGGGGCCGCGGAGCCCGGTGCCCAGCGCCGCGTCGAGCACGAGGTCGCAGGCACCGATCGCGGCGCCGGGCGCGACCAGAAAGACGCGTGCGCCTCGACGGGCCAGCACCTCCCCGGCGACGCGCCCGTCGGCCCCGTTGTTGCCTTTCCCCGCGACCACCACCACCCGCTTGCCGTAGGCGCCCCCGAGCATCCTGAGCGCCACGACCGCCGCCGCCGTGCCGGCGCGGCGGACCAGGGTCTCTTCGGGCACGGGCGCCGATGCGTCTGCCGCGCGCATCTCGGCGACCGTCACGACCGGGCGCACGGTCAGGCCTCCGCCACCACCATGGCGATCGCGACGTTGGCCGTGTGGGTGAGGGAGAGGTGCCAGCTCCCGACGCCGCGCGAGGCCGCGAGGGAGGCGGCGGCGGCGGAGAGGCGCAGGGACGGCTCCCCGCTCTCCAGCCGGACCACCTCGACGTCGTGCCACCCCACGCTCCCGATCCCCCTCCCGAGCGCCTTCATCGTCGCCTCCTTGGCGGCGAAGCGCGCCGCCAGGCGCTGCGCGTCCCCGTGACCGTCGCGCTGCTCTTGGTCGGTGAACAGCCGTGCCGCGATCGCCGGCCGTCGGTCGAGCACCGCCGCCAGGCGCGCCACGTCCACCGCGTCCACCCCCACACCGGCGATCGGGGTCACTCGACCGTCACCGTCTTCGCCAGGTTGCGCGGCCGGTCGACGTCGTTGCCGAGCCGCCGGGCGAGCGCGTAGGCGAGCAGCTGCAGGGGGACCACCTCGACGACCGGCGCGAGCACCGGGTCGGTGACCCGCGGCACCCGCAGCACGTGGTCGCCCGCGGCATCGGCGTCGTCGTCGGCAGCCACCGACACGATGGTCGCGCCGCGGGCTGCGGCCTCGGCGATGTTGGAGCGCAGCTTGTCGCGCAGCGGGTCGGTCACCGCGACGACCACCGTCCCCGGCTCGACCAGCGCCAACGGCCCGTGCTTGAGCTCGCCGGCCGGGTACCCCTCTGCGCGCAGGTACGAGATCTCCTTCAGCTTGAGGGCTCCCTCGAGCGCCACCGGGTAGCCGAGGTTCCTCCCGATGTAGAAGTAGTCCCTCGCGCCGCTGAGCGCGTCAGCGACGTCGTCCACCTCCTTGTGGCGCGACAGGGCGTCCTCGACCGCCCCGGGGAGCCGGTGCATCCCGTCGAGGACGGCTCCGAGCGCACCCGGGCCAAGGGTGCCGCGCCACTGGGCGAGCGCGAGCGCGAGCAGCTCGAGCGCGACCATCTGCGCGACGTGGCACTTGGTCGAGGCTACGCTCACCTCTGGGCCAGCACGCGTGTAGATCGCCCCGTCCGCTTCCCTCGCCATCGTGGAGTGCACGACGTTGGAAACCACGATCGTGCGCGCGCCGGCACGGCGCGCCTCCCGCAGGGCCTCCAGGGTGTCGAGGGTCTCACCCGACTGGCTCACCCCCACCACGAGAGTGCGTTCGTGCAGCACGGGCTCGCGGTAGCGAAGCTCGCTCGCGATGTCCACCTCGGCGGGAAGACGTGCCCAACGCTCGATCGCGTGCTTGGCGACCATGGCCGCGTGGTAGCTGCTGCCGCACGCGACCATCACGACCTTGTCCACCGCCCGGAGCTCGTCGGGCGAGAGGCGGAGCTCGTCGAGCACGAGCGTCCCGTCCGCCGCGCGCCGGTCGAGGAGCGTGTCGGCGATCGCGCGGGGCTGCTCGTGGATCTCCTTCGACATGAAGTCGTCGAAGCCGCCCATCTGGGCGGCGGTGACGTCCCAGGCGGGATCGACCACGACGGGCGTCGGCTCCACCTCGTCCCCTGCGAGGTTCGTCACACGGAGCGAGCCCGGCCGCACCTCGGCCACCTGGTCGTCCTCGAGGGCGACGACGCGGTCCGCACGGCCGAGCAGCGCCGAGACGTCGGAGGCGACGTACCCGATCTCCTCGCCGAGGGCCGCGAGGAGCGGCACCGACCGCCGCCCCGCCACGATCAAGGAGGGGTCGTCGCTCGTGAGGGCGACGACGCTGAAGGCGCCGCGCAGCTCGGCGAGCGTCGCGCGCATCGCCTCGGGGAGCGACGAGCCTCGAGCGAGCTCCTCTTCGAGAAGGTGCGCCAGGACCTCGGTGTCCGTCTCCGAGGCGAAGACGTGGCCGGCGGCGGCGAGGGGGGCGGTGAGCTCGGCGTGGTTCTCGATGATCCCGTTGTGGACCAGGGCGAGCCGGCCGGTGCAGTCGACGTGCGGATGCGCGTTCGCCGCGGTCGGGGCGCCGTGGGTCGCCCATCGGGTGTGGCCGATCCCGGTCACACAGCGGGGCGCCGCCGCGGCGCAGGCGGTGAGCTCGTCGAGCGAGCGGGTGCCCTGGGCGGCCCGCTGCCGCCAGATGCGGCTGTCGTCGACGAGGGCCACGCCGGCGGAGTCGTAGCCCCGGTACTCGAGCCGGCGCAGGCCGTCGAAGATCGTCTCGAGCGCCGCCTCGTCGCCGGTGACGCCGATGATCCCGCACATGGAGCCGAGGCTAACCGGCGAGAGCCGCCTCGACGGCCTTCGAGAGCCTCACCGCGGCATTCTCGGCGACCTCGGCCGTCGGTGCCTCGACCATGACCCGCACGAGCGGCTCGGTGCCGCTCGCGCGAAGGAGCACCCGCCCGGCGCCCCCCAGCTCACGCTCGACCTCGGCGACCGTTTCCCAGACACCGCCTGCATCGGCCAGACGGCCGGGCTCGCGGACGGCCACATTGACGAGCACCTGCGGGACGCGCTCGACGAGCCCGTCGGCGAGCTCGGCCAGAGGCCGTCCGGCACGAACGACCGCGTCGGCGAGCAGGATACCGGTGAGCACCCCGTCGCCGGTCGTCGCCAGCCTCCTGAAGACGATGTGGCCCGACTGCTCGCCGCCGAGCGCGAGCCCCGACCCGTCGAGCGCAGCCAGCACGTGGCGATCGCCCACCGGCGTCTCGTGGACCGAGATCCCGCGGCGGCCCATCGCGAGCCGGAAGCCCAGGTTGGTCATCACCGTGACCACCACCGCGTCGCCAGGGAGCTGGCCGCGCGCCTCAAGGTCGGTGGCGAAGATCGCCAGGAGGACGTCGCCGTCGCAGACGGCGCCGGTGTGGTCGACGGCCACGAGCCGGTCGGCGTCCCCGTCGAGCGCGAGCCCAAGATCTGCGTGCCTGGCGGCCACCGCCTCGGCGAGGTGCTGGGGCTGCGTGGACCCGCACCCCTCGTTGATGTTGGTGCCGTCGGGGTCGGTGGAGAGCGCATCGACAGAGGCGCCGAGCTCGGCCAGCACCCCCGGGGCGATGGCGGAGGCGGCCCCGTTGGCGCAGTCGACGACGACGTGGAGCCCGTCGAGACGGCGCCCCTCGAGCGACTCGACGAGGTGGTGGCGGTACTCGCGCACCGCCACGGCGTCGGATCGGAGCGACCCGACGCGGGCCGCGGGCCGCGGCCGCTCGAGAGCGGCCTCCACCTCGGTCTCCAGCTCGCAGGTGAGCTTCACGCCCGACGCGTCGAAGAGCTTGATCCCGTTGTCGCGGTAGGGGTTGTGCGAGGCGGAGACCATGGCGGCAGGAAGGCCGCGGCGCTCGGCGACGAAGGCGACCCCCGCAGTCGGCAGCACGCCGAGATCGACCACGTCGGCGCCGCCCGAGGCCATGCCCGCCGAGAGGGCTGCCTGGAGCATCGTGGAGGACTGGCGCGTATCGCGGCCCACCACGAAGGCGCCCGCGCCGAGCACCTGGGCGGCGGCGCGTCCGAGCCCCACCGCGAGCTCCGCCGTGAGCTCGGTGTTGGCTACCCCGCGCACCCCGTCGGTGCCGAAGCCCGGGCGGGCCAACGCGTCTACCGCTTGGAGTACTGGGGAGCCTTGCGGGCCTTCTTCAGGCCGTACTTCTTGGACTCCTTCTCCCGCGCGTCACGGGTAAGGAGGCCGGCGCGCTTGAGCGCGGTGCGCAGCTCGGGGTCGAGGGCGCAGAGCCCGCGGGCGATGCCGAGGCGCAGCGCGCCTGCCTGCCCGGACATGCCGCCGCCGTCGATCGTGGCGTCGATGTCGTAGGCCTCGGCGAGGCTCGTCACCCGCAGCGGCTCGGAGGCGAGCATGCGGTGGGTCGCGGAGGGGAAGTAGTCCTCGAAGGCGCGCCGGTTGACCGTGATGCTCCCCTGCCCGGGACGGAACCTGACGCGGGCGACCGCCTCCTTGCGGCGGCCGGTGGTCTGGGAGAGCGGCGCGGGCACGGTCAGCCTGCCCGGCGCGCGGACGCGAGATCGAGCGGCTCGGGGGACTGGGCGCCGTGGGGGTGCTCGGCTCCCGCGTAGACCTTCAGCTTGCCCAGCTGCTGGCGGCCGAGGGTCCCCTTGGGGAGCATGCCGCGCACGGCGCGGCGGACCAGCTCCTCAGGGGTCCTGTCGAGCAGCTCGGCGTAGCTCGTCCGCTTGAGGCCGCCCGGGTAGCCGCTGTGGCGGTACGCGAACTTGGCATCCGACTTCGCCGCCGTGAGCACGACCTTGGCCGCGTTCACGACAACGACGTGGTCCCCGGTGTCGACGTGGGGCGCGAACGTCGGGCGGTGCTTGCCGCGAAGGAGGCGTGCCACCTCGGTGGCCAAGCGACCGAGCACGAGCCCGTCGGCGTCGACGAGGTGCCACGCGCGTTGGATCTCGGCGGCTTTGGGCGTGTAGGTGCGCAAGAGGGTTCCTCGTTGAAGGTCGTTGAGACGGCACGCCAGCTTAACGGCGGGCTGGGAGCAGGGGCAAGCCGGGCCCGTCCCAGACCGACCGCGGGCCGTCCCAGGACTGCCCCACGAACCGGCGACCTTACTCCCTGGGGCCGCGGTAGTCGACGCCCACCAGGCACAGGCCGTACGCCGGGGCCGGCTGCGGGGAGCCGGCCCGCGAGCCGGCCGCGAGCAGCTCCATCACGGTCGCCGCCGTCGCGCGGCCGCGCCCGGCGTCGACGAGGACCGCAACGATCGAGCGCACCATCTGATGACAGAAGGAGCCGGCCGAGACGTCGAACCGCAGCAGGGCGCCCTCCTCCGCCAGGTCTCCCGAGACCCATGTGGCGGCTGCCCGGCGCCACCCCGCCGCGGTGACCCGCCGGACGATCGGCTCGGTCGCCGGCCGCCCGGGCGGCCGTCGGCAAAAGGCGCGGAAGTCGTGCTCGCCAAGGAGCGGGTCGGTCGCCGCGGCCATCGCCTTTGCGTCGAGCGGCTCGGCGACGTGCCACGCGAGGCCGGCGAGGAGGGGATGGGGCACTGCCGCGTTCCACACCAGGTATCGGTAGTGGCGCGACGTCGCCGACCGACGGGCGTCGAAGCCCGCGTCGACCGGCTGGGCGGCGCGCACGACGACGCGCGGCGAGAGCTGCCGGTTCAACGCGTGCGCGAGATCTCCCTCGAAGGTGGCGGGGAGGTCGACGTGGGCGACCTGACCCGTCGCATGCACCCCCGCGTCGGTGCGGCCCGCGCAGACGATCCGCGGCGCCGACGCGAGCCGCGCCGAGCGGGCGATCGCATGGGAGAGCTCGCCTGCGACCGTCGGGACGCCCGCTTGCGCGGCGAATCCCCGGAACCCGCTCCCGTCGTAGGAGAGCAGGAGGCGCCAGCGCCGAGTCGTGCTCAGACGAGCTCGATGCGCGCCATCGGCGCGTTGTCGCCAGGACGAGGACCCAGCTTCAAAATCCTCGTGTAGCCGCCCGGGCGATCTGCATAGCGCGGCGCGATCTCGTGGAAGAGCTTGTGGGCCATGTCCCGGTCGCGGATGAGCGCGACGACCTGCCGGTGCTGGTGGACGCCCCCCTTTCGCGCGGCGGTGATGCACTTCTCGGCGACCGGCCGCATCATCTTTGCTTTCGTCTCGGTCGTAGTGAGCGACTCGGCGGCGATCAGCGAGGCGACCAGGTTGCCCAGCATCGCCTTCTGGTGGGCGGCGTCCCCGCCCATCCGGCGGCCGCGCTTCGGCGTCCCTTGCATGGCGTCAGTCCTTGCTCCGCAGTGAGAGGCCGCGCTCGTCGAGGCGCTGGATCACCTCGTCGAGCGACTTCTGGCCGAAGTTGGTGATGGCGAGCAGCTCGTCCTCGGTGCGCTGGACCAGCTCGCCGATCGTGTTGACCTGTGCCCTCTTCAGGCAGTTGCGGGGCCGCTCCGAGAGGTCGAGCTCCTCGATGCGCAGGTCGAGGTCGGGTGATCCGCTCGAGGCAGTCCCGGTCTCACCGAGCTCCAGCCCCTGGGGCGCCTCCTCGAGGTCGGCGACGAGGCCGACGAGCGTGCGCAGGGTGTCGCCCGCCGAGGCGAGGGCCTCCCGGGGGGTGATCGAGCCGTCGGTCTCGACGTCCAGGACGAGGCGGTCGAAGTCGGTCGACTGCTCCACCCGCACGGGCTCCACCTGGAAGGTGACGCGCCGGACGGGCGAGAAGATCGAGTCGACGGGGATGACCCCGATCGTGGACGACTTCTTGTTCCGGTCCGCCGACACGTACCCCCTTCCTCGCTCGACCGTGACGTCGAAAGCCAGGTGCCCCTTCGCGTTGAGGGTCGCGATGTGCAGGTCGGGGTTGAGGATCTCGACGTCTGCGGTCGTCTGGAGATCTCCGGCGAGCGCGTCGCCGGGGCCGCGCTTGTCGAACCGAAGGGTCACCGGCTCGTCGGCGTGCACCCGGACGAGGAGGTCCTTCAGGTTCAAGATGATGTCGGTGACGTCCTCCTTCACCCCCGGCAGGGTGGCGAACTCGTGGAGCGCCTCGTCGAAGCGGACCTGGGTCACCGCAGCGCCAGGGATGGACGACAGGAGCGTCCGGCGCAGCGCGTTGCCGAGCGTGTGGCCGAAGCCCGGCTCGAGCGGTCCGACCGCGAAGCGCTGGCGGTCGCCTTCCTCGTCGAGCGCCTCGACGGTGGGTCGTTGGATGATCAGCATCGCGTCGTTCCTCGCTCGGTCACTTGGAGTAGTACTCGACGATCAGCTGCTCTTGCACCGGCTCGTCGATGTGGTCGCGAAGGGGCGGGTTGAGCACCTCCACCGTAAAGCCGCCCTCGGAGGCCTCGAGCCAGGGCGGCCGCTGGCGGTCGAGGGTGTCCATGTTGCGCCGCACCACGAAGACCTCGCGCGAGGACTCCTTCAGCGTGACGCGGTCACCCTTGCGGACGCGGTAGCTCGGGATGGTCACGCGCTTCTCGTTGACCAGCACGTGCCCGTGGCGCACGAACTGGCGCGCCTGGGCCCGGCTCGCCCCCCACCCGGCGCGGAAGGCGACGTTGTCGAGGCGCATCTCGAGCATCCGCAGGAGGTTCTCGCCGGTGATGCCGGGCAGCCGGTCGGCCTCCTCGTAGAGGTTGCGGAACTGCTTCTCGAAGACGCCGTAGATGCGGCGGGCCTTCTGCTTCTCGCGAAGCTGGGCGAGGTACTCCGACCCCTGGCGCATGCGGTCGCGCCCGTGCTCACCGGGCGGGTAGGCCCGGCTGTGGCGGTCCGTGACGGCCTCGGAGACCGGACACTTGAGCGAGAAGCAGCGCTCGCCCTTCAAGAACAGCTTGGTGCGCTCGCGCCGGCAGAGGCGGCAGACGGGTCCCGTGTAGCGTGCCATCGGCCGGCTCAGACCCTGCGCCGCTTCTTGGGGCGGCAGCCGTTGTGCGGGATCGGCGTCACATCCTTGATGCCGACGACCTCGATGCCGGCGGCGGCGAGGGAGCGGATTGCCGTCTCGCGCCCCGATCCCGGCCCCCGCACGAGCACGTCGACCTTGCGCACGCCGTGCTCCATCGCCTTGCGCGCGCAGGACTCGGCGGCGAGCTGCGCGGCGAAGGGCGTCGACTTGCGCGAGCCCTTGAAGCCCACGTTCCCCGCGGAAGCCCAGGCCAGCACGTTGCCCTCGGGGTCAGCGATCGAGACGATCGTGTTGTTGAACGAGCTCTTGATGTGGGCTACGCCGTAGCTCACGTTCTTGCGCTCTCGTCGACGGGGTCTGCGCACGGACCCCTGCTGCTTGGTCGGCCTCGGCATCTACTTGCGAACCTTCTTCTTCCCGGCCACGGTCTTCTTCGGGCCCTTGCGAGTGCGGGCGTTGGTGTGGGTCCGCTGCCCGTGGACCGGTAGACCGCGTCGGTGCCGGATCCCCTGGTAGCAGTTGATCTCCATCTTCCGCTTGATGTCCTGCGCCACGTCGCGGCGAAGGTCGCCTTCGACCTCGACATTGCCGTCGATGTCGTTGCGGAGGCGGGCGACCTCCTCGTCGGTCAGGTCCCGGACCCTGGTGTCGGGGTCCACGCCGGTGCGGGCGAGGATCTCTCGGGCCTTGGTGGGACCGATGCCGTAGATGTAGGTGAGGGACACCTCGACGCGCTTCTCGCGCGGGACGTCCACGCCGGCGATACGGGCCATCTGCTGCTCTCCTCCTAGCCCTGGCGCTGCTTGTGCCGGGGGTTGTCGCAGATCACGACGACGCGGCCGTGCCTGCGGATCACCTTGCACTTCTCGCAGATCGGCTTGACGCTGGGTCGTACCTTCATGTCGTTCCTTCCTGCCCGCCTCACTTGTACCGGTAGGTGATCCGGCCACGGTTCAGGTCGTACGGCGTGATCTCGACCTGGACCTTGTCGCCGGGGAGGATGCGGATGCGGTGCATGCGCATCTTCCCGGAGCTGTGGGCCAGCACCTTGTGCCCGTTCTCGAGCTCCACACGGAACATCGCGTTGGGCAACGGCTCCACCACCGTGCCCTCGAGCACGATGGCGTCTTCCTTCGGCTTCGGCAGGTGACTCTCCTCGGTTCTCGTTCCCCCGGGGCCCGGGACGGCGCGACGCCCGAGCCACGGAGTGGTGAAATGGTCCGGCCAGCCGAGACGGCGGCCAGGCAGACGCAAAGTCTACAGCATCGCCGACGAATTGCCAGCGGCGGCCCCTGCCCCGCGGGGTCGTCCACAGCCAGGAGCTGGGCGGACGGCTCCTCGGGCTCAGGGCACGGTCAGCACCTCGGGGCCGTCGTCGGTGACCGCGATCGTGTGCTCGAAGTGCGCGGAGAGAGAGCCGTCGGCCGTCACCACGCTCCAGCCGTCGCTCAGCAGCCGGGTCTCGGCACCTCCGGCGTTCACCATGGGCTCGACCGCGAAGACCATGCCGCTCTTCAGGGTCGGCCCGGGGGTCCCGGGCCAGTAGTTGGGCACCTGGGGCTGCTCGTGCATGGCCGTGCCGATCGCATGGCCGACGTACTCGCGGACCACGGAGAAGCCCGCGTCCTCCGCGACACGCTGGACGGCGCGGCCCACCTCGTGGAGACGGTTCCCCCGGCGCAGCTCGGCGATCCCCGCCCACAGGCTCCGCTCGGTCACCTCGATGAGCCGCCGGGCCAGCGCAGAGACCTCGCCGATCGCCATCGTGAACGCGGCGTCCCCGTGGTAGCCCTCCACGATCGCCCCGCAGTCGATCGAGAGGATGTCACCCTCGCAGAGGCGGTAGTCGCCGGGGATCCCGTGGACGATCATGTCGTTGGGCGAGGTGCAGATCACCGCAGGGAAGCCGTGGTACCCGAGGAAGTTCGAGACGGCACCCCTCCGCTCGAGCACCTCCCGGGCGGCCGCGTCGAGCTCGCGCGTGGTGACCCCGGGCTTGGCAGCGGCGCGGGTGACCTCGTGCATCTCGGCCACCACCTTGCCGGCGCGGCGCATCTTTGCGAGCTCTTGGGCGCTCCGCCTCACTGCCGGCGCCCATCGATCGCGTCCACGCAACGCCTCGTCACCTCGTCGGCGGGACCCGTGCCGTCCACGCGGGCGAGTAGCCCACAACGCTCGTAGCGCTCGAGGAGGGGTGCCGTCGCCCTCTCGTAGAGCTCCAGTCGCCGTCGGATCGCGTCCTCGGTGTCGTCCTCACGCTGGACGACCTCGCCGCCGCAGACGTCGCAGGTCCAGTTCACCGACGGAGGTGAGGAGAGCGAGTAGTTCGTCCCGCAGTCGACGCACACGCGCCGAGAAGCCAGGCGCTGCAAGACCACGGCGGTCGGCACCTCGAGGTCGACGACGAGATCGAGACGGTCTGGAGCGAGGATCTCATCGAGCTCGTCGGCCTGCGCGGTGGTCCGCGGGCAGCCGTCGAGGATGAAACCCCGCGCCCGCGCGTCGCGCTCGGTGAGGCGGCTGGCGACCATCTCCATGATCAGCTCGTCGGGGATCAGCTCGCCGTCGTCCATGAGCTTCTTCGCCCGCAGCCCGAACACCGTCTGGGCCTTCACCTCGCGTCTGAGCATGTCACCGGTCGAGACGTGCGGCACGACGTAGTGGTGCGAGAGCCGCACGCACTGAGTCCCCTTGCCAGCTCCCTGCTTGCCGAGGACCACGAGCCTGACGCCGGGAACCACCCAGGCCCTACTTCAGGAATCCCTCGTAATTGCGCATCATCAGCTGACTGTCGATCTGACGCATCGTTGTCAAGGCGACGCCGACCGAGATGAGGAGCGTGATGCCGTAGAACGGGAAACGGTTGAGGTTCCACAGCGCCATGAGGAGCGAAGGAATGACCGCGACCGCGCCGAGAAAGAGCGCGCCGGGAACGGTGATCCGGTTGAGGATATGGGAGAAGTACCTCTCGGTCGGACCGCCGGGTCGGATCCCCGGGACGAAGCCGCCCTGCTTTCGGATGATGTCCGCCTGCTGGTGGGGATCGAACGCGACGTACACGTAGAAGAAGGTGAAGGCGACGATCAGCACGAAGTACATGAGGATGTAGAAGAGCGAGGTCGGGGTGATGTTGTCGCGTACCCAGGTCTGGAACCCCCCCGACGGCACCACGTTGCTGAGCAGGACCGGGATGTAGAGCACCGAGCTCGCGAAGATGATCGGGATGACGCCGGACTGGTTGACCTTCAGCGGGATGTAGGTGCTCTGGCCCCCGTACATCCTGCGTCCGGCCATGCGCTTGGCGAAGGTGACGGGAATGCGCCGCTGCCCCTGTGTCATGAACACGATGCAGACGAGGAGCACGAGGGACACCGCGATGATGACGCCGAACTTGAAGGCGCCTCCCTCCTCGTACAGACCCTTCCCGCCCGAGGGGATCGCCGCGACGACGTTTGCGAAGATCAGGATCGACATCCCCTGGCCGATGCCCCGCTGGGTGATGAGCTCGGCGAGCCACATCACGAAGGCGGTGCCCGCGGTGAGGCACAGGACCATGAAGGCGGCGAGGGGGATGCTGAACTTCGGGATCAGGTTGATCGTCGTGCCGATGAGCGCGGAGTCATGGCCGTGGAAGGCGTAGACGAGCCCGGTGGACTGCATCAGGGCGAGCGCGATCGTAAGGTAGCGCGTCGTCTGGGTGATCTTCTTCTGGCCGACCGCGCCCTGGTCCCGCCACTCCTCCAGCTTCGGGATCACCGTGGCGAGCAGCTGGATGATGATCGAGCTCGTGATGTACGGCATGACCCCGAGCCCGAAGACCGCCAGCCGCACCAGCGCACCCCCCGAGAACAGGTTGAGGAACCCAAGCACCCCCGAGGACCCCGCCGCCTTGGTGAGCTTGGTGAGCTGGGCCCAGCTCACCCCCGGCACGGGCACGTTGGCCCCGACCTGGTAGATGGCGATGACCAGGAGGGTGAACAGGACCTTGTTGCGGAGGTCCGCCACCCGGAAGATGTTGCCGAGGCGGGAGAGCACGGGCCTAGCGGTTGGTGAGGGCGTTGCCGCGGGCCGGTGGGCGGCCGGAACGGTACGGCAGCGGGATCCGCTCGACCGAGCCCCCGGCAGCCGCGATCGCCCGCTCTGCGGTGCCTGAGAAGGAGTGCGCCCGCACGCGGACGGGCTGGCCGAGCTCGCCTCCGCCGAGCACCTTCACGAGCGCGCCCTTCCGCACCAGGCCGGCGGCGGCGAGCTCGTCGGGGCCGACCTCTTCGGCGCCGAGCGCGCCGAGCGCGCCGAGGTTCACCGGTGAGTACTCGATGCGGAACGGGTTCGTGAACCCGCGCAGCTTGGGGATCCGCTGCATGAGGGGGAGCTGGCCGCCCTCGAAGCCGGCAGGGACCGTGTCACGTGCGCGCTGGCCCTTCGTCCCCCTCCCGGCCGTCTTGCCCCCCTTCCCGCCGATGCCGCGCCCGACACGGCGCTTCGTGCGCCGGGAACCGGGGGCCGGGGCCAGGTCGTGCAGCTTCATTCGGGCACCTCCTCCACCGTGACGAGATGGGGGACGCGAGCAAGCATCCCACGGATCTCGGGGCGGTCGGGCAGCTCGTTGGTCTGGCCGATGCCGCGCAGCCCCAGGGCGCGCAGCGTCCCTCGGTGCTTGGGCTTGGAGCCGATCTCCGAGCGCACCTGGGTCACTCGCAGCACGCCCATCGTCAGCGCGCCTCGGCGTACAGTTCGGTCTCGCGCCGGCGCTCGCGGTACGCGCGCAGCACCCCGGTCGGGGTCACCTCGTCGGGCGACTTCCCGCGGAGCGCCGCGATCTCGTCGGGCCGCCGCAGCGCGCGCAGCCCTGCGACGGTCGCGTGGGCGACGTTGATCCCGTTGGAGGACCCGAGCGACTTGGCGAGGATGTCCCGGATGCCCGCCATCTCCAAGATGGCACGTGCGGCGCCGCCGGCGATGACGCCGGTGCCGGGGGCAGCGGGCTTCAGGAGCACTCGGCCCGCGCCGCTCTCGCCGATCACCGGATGGGTGATCGTGGAGCCGGCGAGCGGCACCTCGAAGAGGTTCTTGCGGGCCTCCTCGATGCCCTTTTGCACCGCGAGCCCGGCTTCTTTGGCCTTGCCGTAGCCGAGGCCGACCTTGCCGTTGCCGTCGCCGATGACCATGAGCGCGGCGAAGGAGAAGCGCCGGCCGCCCTTGACGACCTTGGCCACCCGGTTCACGCGGATGGTTCGTTCCTCGAACTGCACCTCGCTCATCAGAACTCCAGTCCCTCGCTGCGGGCGGCGTCTGCGAGCGCCGCGACCCGGCCGTGGTACTTGAACCCGCCCCGGTCGAACACGACCCGCTCCACCCCGGCCGCCTTCGCCCGGGTGGCGACGAGGCGGCCCACCGCCTCGGCGGCGCTCACGTTACCGCCACCCTTGAGCGCGAGGGCGTCGCGCAGCTCGCGCTCGGCCGTCGACGCCGCGGCCAGCGTTCGCCCGGTCGAGTCGTCGATAACCTGGGCGGAGATGTGCCGGAGGCTCCGGTTGACGGCCAGCCTCGGCCGCCCGGGCGTACCCGACACCTTGCGGCGCACCCGGGTGTGCCGCCGCTTCCGCAGCGCCCGTTCCCGATCGGTCCGTCCCATCACTTGGCCGCCTTCCCCGCCTTGCGCAGCACTCGCTCGCCCGCGTAGCGCACTCCCTTGCCCTTGTAAGGCTCGGGCTTGCGGATCTTGCGGATGTCGGCGGCCACCTGGCCGACGAGCTCCTTGTCGATGCCCCGCACGACGATGCGGGTCGGCACGGGCACCTCGAAGCTGACGCCCTCCGGCGCGTCCACCACCACGGGGTGCGAGAAGCCGAGGGCGAGCTCGATCGCGTGCGGGCTGCGGGCGTTGGCCCGGTAGCCGACGCCGACGATCTCGAGCTCCTTCGTGAAGCCCTGGGTGACGCCGGTCACCATGTTCGCGACGAGCGACCGGGTGAGCCCGTGCAAGGCGCGCTGCTCCCGCTCGTCGTCGGCCCGCGCGACGTTGAGGACGTCGCCATCCTGGCTGACCGAGATCCCCTGGGGCAGCTTTCGTGCGAGGCTGCCCTGCGGGCCGCTCACGGTCACCGCGCCGTCGTCGAGAGCCACGGTCACCCCCGGCGGGACCGGGATCGGGGACCGGCCGATGCGGGACATCTAGCGCGCTCCTTCTTGTATCTCTTGTATCTCTTGTATCTGCACTTCCGGTTCTTCTCCCAGGGCTCCGCGCGCGGCGTTGCTACCAGACATGGCAGAGCACCTCGCCGCCCAGGTGGCGCTGACGAGCCTCACGATCGGTCATGAGACCGTGGCTGGTCGAGACCACCGCGACACCCATGCCGCCGAGCACCCGCGGCATCTTGTCCGCGCGCGCGTAGATCCGAAGGCCCGGCTTGGACACCCGCCGGATCCCGCCGATGCTGCGTACCCGGTCCGTCGAGTACTTCATGGTGATCTCAAGGATCGACCCCGGGCGCTGCGGGTCGCGGTGCACGGTGTACCCCTCGATGAACCCTTCTCGCTCGAGGATCTGGGCCAGCGCCTCCTTCAGCTTGGAGCCCGGCATGGCCACGGTCTCCTTCTGCGCGGTGCTCGCGTTGCGGATGCGGGTGAGCATGTCCGCGATCGGGTCGGTCATCGTCATCGCCCGCGCTCCTACCAGCTGGCCTTCGTAACGCCGGGCACCTCGCCGGCATGCACCATTTGCCGCAGGCAGATCCGGCAGAGGCCGAACTTGCGGTAGACCGCCTTGGGACGCCCGCAGCGCTTGCACCGGGTATACGCGCGGACCTTGAACTTCGGGGTGCGCTGCTGCTTCTCGATCAGAGCCTTCTTCGCCATGATGCCTATCGGTTCTCCTGTCGGAACGGGAAGCCGAACGCCCGGAGGAACGCTCGGCCCTGCTCGTCGGTACGGGCGGTGGTGACGACCGTGATGTCCATGCCGCGGACCGTGTCAATGCGGTCGTAGTCCACCTCGGGGAAGATCAGCTGCTCGTTCACGCCGAAGGTGTAGTTGCCGGCGCCGTCGAACGCCCGCGGGGACAGACCGCGGAAGTCGCGGATCCTCGGGATCGCCAGGCTGATGAGCCGGTCTAGGAACTCCCATGCCCGGTCGCCGCGAAGGGTGACGCGCACGCCGATGGGCATCCCCGCCCGCAGCTTGAACCCAGCGATCGACTTCTTCGCCCTAGTCACGACGGATCTCTGCCCGGTGATCACCTCGATGTCTCGCTGGGCGCCTTCGATGAGCGAGGGCTGCTGGGTGGCGCGCCCGACTCCCATGTTGACCACGATCTTGTCGAGGCGAGGGACCTCCATCACGTTCGCCAGGCCGAGCTCCTCCTTGAGCTTGGCCTGCACCTCCTCGCGGTAGCGGGTCTTGAGCCTCGGCGCCGCGGCGCCCGCGCTCCCCGCGGCGCGCCCGGCAGTCCGCTCGATGCCGGGCGCCGTCCGTCCCCCGGTCTGCCTGGCGCCCTGGGGGGCCGGACGCTGACCGGAACGGGACGCGGCCTTCTTCGCGCCAGCGGCCTTCTTCGCGCCAGCGGCCTTCTTCGCGCCAGCGGCCTTCGCTGACTTCGACGGGCTCACAGCTCGGCTCCGCACTTGCGACAGACCCGCACCTTG
Source organism: Actinomycetes bacterium (assembly GCA_021791145.1). Next base: position 38,668 of record JAJYXE010000036.1, read on the forward strand.
CGTCCCTGCGCGTCGACCTGCATGCCGACCCGCGTGGGCTCCCCGCAGCTGCGGCAGACGATCGACACCGCCGAGACCGGGAGCGGCATGAACTTGTCGATGATGCCGCCCTGGTACGTCTGGGCGGTCGGCTTCGAGTGGCGCTTCGCGACGTTCACCCCCTCGAGCACGACCTTTCCCTCTGACGGCAGCGCGCGCACGACGTCGGCGCGGTGCCCCTTGTACTTCCCGGAGCGCACGACCACGCGGTCACCCTTGCGGACCCGCATCACAGCACCTCGGGCGCGAGCGAGACGATCCGCATGAACTTCTTGTCGCGCAGCTCCCGTCCGACCGGCCCGAAGATCCGGGTCCCGCGCGGCTGCTGCTGATCGTTGATGAGCACTGCGGCGTTCTCGTCGAAGCGGATGTAGCTGCCGTCGGGGCGGCGCTTCTCCTTGGCCGTGCGCACGACGACGCACTTCACGACATCTCCTTTCTTCACAGCGGCGCCCGGGATCGCGTCCTTCACGGTGGCGACGAAGACGTCGCCGATGCTCGCGTACCGCCGACGCGATCCGCCCAGCACGCGGATGCAGAGCACCTCGCGCGCCCCGGAGTTGTCTGCCACCCGGAGGCGGGACTCCTGCTGGATCATCTGGCGCGCTCCATGATCTCCGCGAGCCGCCACCGCTTGAGCTTGGAGTACGGACGGGTCTCCACCACCCGCACGCGGTCACCCACGCGGGCGGCGTTCTGCGCGTCGTGGACGTAGAGACGCTTGGTGCGCTGGACCGTCTTGCCGTAGCGGGGGTGGCGGACACGCTCGACCACCGCGACGACGACGGTCCCCTGCATCTTGTCGGACACGACGGTGCCCTCCCGGACCTTTCGCCGGTTCAGGCGTTCGCCGTTCCCGGGCGAGGCAGCTACCTGATCCAGCTCCATCACGCCTCCCGCTCCGTCTCGTCCTCGGCGCCAGCTGTGGCTCCTTCGCCGGTCTCTTCCTCGAGCTCCTGGCTGCGCAGGACCGTGAGGAGCCGGGCGACGTCCTGCTTCACGTGCTTGATCCGGGCGGTGTTGTCCAGCTGCCCGGTCGCCTTCTGGAAGCGCAGATTGAACAGCTCCTTACGTGACTCGGCGAGCTTGTCCTCGAGCTCGCTGCGCGCCATGGCCAAGTACTCGGAGGCCGCCATCAGACCTGCACCTCCGCGGCACCGTGGGTACCCGGCCGCACCACGAAGCGCGCCTTCATCGGCAGCTTCTGGATCGCCCGCTCCATCGCTGCCTGCGCCAGCTCCTGGTCCACGCCGGAGAGCTCGAAGAGGACGCGCCCCGGACGCACCACGGCCACCCAGTGCTCGGGGTTGCCCTTCCCCGAGCCCATCCGGGTCTCCGCTGGCTTCTGGGTCACCGGCTTGTCGGGGAAGACGCGGATCCAGATCTTCCCACCTCGGCGCACGTGACGGGTCATCGCGATCCGGGCGGCCTCGATCTGGCGCGCGGTGAGCCATGCGGGCTCGAGCGCCTGGATCCCGAAGTCGCCGAACGTGACGGTCGTGCCGCCCTTGGCGGCGCCGTTGAGCCGCCCCCGCTGCTGCTTGCGGTGCTTGACCTTGCGCGGCATGAGCATCTCAGTCCGCCTCCCGTCGGAAATGGGGCGCCTCGTGGTGCTCGTGACGGCTGCGCCGCTCCATCTCCTCGTCCTCGGCCAGCTGGCGCTCGAGCTCGTCGGGCTCGCTCGGCGGCGCGATCAGATCCGAGACTGGCGCCACCTCGGCCTCCGCAGCGGCCAGCGCCGCACCCGAGGGCCTCGTCGCCCCCGAGTCCTGCGGCGTCTCCTCCTGGCTGCCGCCGGTAGCAGGGGCCTCGAACGCGTGACGGCCGGCACCAGCCGCCGCCTCCTCCTCGGCGGCGAGGGCCTCCTCGGCGGCGAGCTCCGCCTCCTTCGCCGCGAGCGCCTCGCGCTCGGCGGCGAGCGCCTCCCGCTCGGCGGCGAGGGCCTCCTCCTCGGCGGCGAGCGCCTCCTCCTCGGCGGCGAGCTCCGCAGCGGCCGAGCCCGGCGCCCCGAGCCCCGCTCGCCGCCGCCCACCGCCCGCGGTGATCAGCCGACGCGGCTTGCCCTGCCCGGACGTCTCGCCAACGGCCATTGCGGCTTCACGGGTGATCTTGTCGTCGATCGAGACCTTGTAGGGCAAGATGTCGCCCTTGTAGATCCAGACCTTCACCCCGACCCGCCCAGAGGTGGTCCTCGCCTCGCGGAAGCCGTAGTCGATGTCGGCTCGCAGCGTGTGCAGGGGTACCCGGCCTTCGCGGTAGGACTCCTTGCGGGCCATCTCGGACCCCCCGAGGCGACCCGAGCACTGGACGCGCACCCCTTGCGCACCGGCCTTCTGGACGGTCTGGATGGCCCGCTTCATCGCGCGCCGGAAAGCGACCCTGCGGGCGAGCTGGTCGCAGATGCCCTGCGCGATCAGCGCGGCGTCGAGTTCGGGCTGCTTGATCTCTTGGATGTTGAGCTGGATCCGGTTGCGAAGTCCGGTGATCTCCTCAAGCTTCTTCTTCAAACGGTCGGCCTCCGCGCCGCGGCGGCCGATCACGATGCCCGGCCGGGCGGTGTGGATGTCCACCCGCAACCGGTCTCGCGTGCGCTCTACCTCGATACGGCTGACGGCCGCAGCTTCCAGCTGGGACATCAAGTAGTCGCGGATCCTCCAGTCCTCGACCACGAAGTCCCGGTAGTGCCGCTCCTCGAACCAGCGAGACTTCCAGTCGGTGGTGACACCCAGCCGGAAGCCGTAGGGGTTGACCTTCTGGCCCATCTACTCGCCCTTCTCGCTCTCGTCCGTCGGACCCCCGTCGGCCCCGCCCTCCTCGTCGCCGTCCTCCTCGGCCCGGTCCTCCTCGGGCTCCTCGGGGGCCTCGAGCTCCGCGGGGGCCTCGAGGTTGACCTGGGGCGACTCGGCGGGGAGGGCAGCCTCCGCCTCGGCCTCGGCCTCCGCGACGTGGCGGCGGCGGGACAGGCGGCCGGCCAGGTCGGCACGGCGGCGGGACTCGGCGACCCGACGCTGGCGCAGCGCACCGGCGGCCTGCCGCTGGGCTCGCCGGCGGATCAGGCGCTCCTCGGGCATGCGGCTCACAATGACCGTGATATGGCAGCTCCGCTTCCGGATCCGCGTCGCCGCCCTCGCGCCCGAGGCCGCCAGCGCTTCAGGGTGACGCCCTCGTCCGCGTAGCAAGACGACACGTAGAGCTCCTCTGCGTCCGCTCCGTCGTTGTGGACGGCGTTGGCGACCGCCGAGGCCAGCAGCTTGCCCACGATCTCCGCCGCCTCACGCGGCGTGCCCTGGAGGATCTCGGCCGCCCGGTCGACGTCTTGCCCACGGATGAGGTTCAGCACGACCCGTGCCTTGGTGGCGGACATGCGGCAGTGCCGAAGGACCGCGCGCGTGCCCGGCCGTTCGTTGGTCTTGATCCCCGGCACCTCAGCGCCTCCCCGCCCGCTCTTGTCCCGCGTGGTAGCGGAAGGTGCGCGTGGGGGCGAACTCGCCGAGCTTGTGCCCGACCATCGCCTCGGTCACGTAGACGGGCACGTGCCGGCGGCCGTCGTGCACCGCGATCGTGTGGCCCACCATGTCGGGGATGATCGTGGACCGGCGTGACCAGGTCTTGATGACCCGTTTCTCGCCGGTCGCGTTCAACGCGTCCACCTTCTTCAGCAGGTGGTCGTCCACAAACGGCCCCTTCTTCAAGCTCCGCGGCACCGCGACCTCCCGCTACCGCCTGGCGCCGCGGGTGCGGCGTCGGCGGACGATCAACTTGTCGGACTCCTTGTGGCGCGCACGGGTGCGTCCCTCCGGCTTTCCCCACGGGGAGACCGGGTGGCGGCCTCCGGACGACTTCCCTTCGCCACCCCCGAGCGGGTGGTCGACCGGGTTCATCGCGACGCCGCGGGTCTGCGGGCGGATGCCCTTCCAGCGGTTGCGCCCGGCCTTCCCCACCTTCACGAGCTCGGACTCGGCGTTCCCGACGACGCCGAGGGTCGCGCGGCACTCGATCGAGACGCGGCGCATCTCGGTCGAGGGCAGCCGGATCGTCGCGTAGGCACCTTCCTTGGCGACGAGCTGGACGCTCATGCCCGCGCCCCGTGCCAGCTTGCCGCCACCGCCTGGCCGGAGCTCGACGCAGTGGACGACGGAGCCCACCGGGATGTAGCGGAGCGGCAGGGCGTTGCCCGGCCGGATCTCGGCGCCCTGGCCGTTCTGCAGGACGTCACCGACCTGCACGTTGGCCGGGGCGAGGATGTAGCGCTTCTCCCCGTCGGCGAAGTGGAGAAGCGCCAGGCGCGCGTTGCGGTTGGGGTCGTACTCGATCGCGGCGACCTTGGCCGGCACGTTGTCCTTGTCGCGGCGAAAGTCGACAATCCGGTATTGGCGCTTGTGGCCGCCGCCGCGGTGGCGTGCAGTCTTGCGGCCGTAGTTGTTGCGGCCGCCCGAGCCAGGTTTCGACGCGAGCAGCGAGCGCTCAGGGCGGTCTCGCGTGATCTCGGCGAAGTCGGAGACGGTCTGGAACCGCCGTCCGGCGCTGGTGGGCTTGCGTGAGCGAAGCGGCATGGCGTCCTCAGCTCTCGAAGAGGTCGATCTTGTCGCCCGCGTGCAGCGTCACGAACGCGCGCTTGGTGTCGGGGCGCCGGCCGGCCTTGTTGGTACGCCGGTTGCGGGACGTCTTGCCTTTTCGGTTGAGGGTGTTCACCTGGTCGACGCGCACGTCGAATGCCTGCTCGACCGCGCGCCGGACGTCGATCTTCGTCGCACGCCGGTCGACGACGAAGACGTAGACGTTCCGTTCCATGAGCGCGTAGGACTTCTCGGAGATCACCGGGCGCCGCAGTACCGACGTGGGCTCCCTCATCGCCTTCATCGCTCGGCCTCCTCGTCCCAGCCGCCGGGAAGCGTGGCGTCGGAGAACACGACCCAGTCGTTGCGCAGGACGTCGTAGGCGGAGAGCTCGCCGGCGAGCACCGTCTGGACCTCCGGCAGGTTTGCGAAGGAACGCGCCGCCGTCACCTCGTCGTCGCCGAGCACCACCAGCACCCGTCCGCCGACACCGAGCGCCTCGAGCGCCCGGATGGCGTCCTTGGTCCTGGGCTCCCCGAAGCCCCATGCGTCGACCAGCGCCACCTTCGACGCCGCGGCCCGGTCGGACAGCGCGGAGCGCAGGGCGAGGCGCACCATCTTCTTGGGGGTACGCTGCACATAGCTGCGGGGCTTGGGTCCGAGCGCGACCCCGCCGCCGGTCCAGATCGGCGAGCGGGTCGACCCCTGGCGGGCTCGGCCGGTGCCCTTCTGGCGCCACGGCTTGGAACCGCCGCCGCGCACCTCGGCCCGGGTCTTGGTCGAATGGGTGCCTGCTCGGGAGGCCGCGAGCTGCGCGGTCACGACCTGGTGCAGGACTGCGTGGTTGGGCTCGATGCCGAAGATCTCGGGGGAGAGCAGGACCTCCCCGAGCGACGTGCCGGCCATGTCCTTGCGCTCGACGGTGCGCGACACCGGCGCGGGCCGGTCCTTTCGAACCGCGAGCCGGCGCTGGCCTGTCACCGAGGCGGCGGTCCCGGTGGCGAGCGGGCTCTGGCTCACTGGGAGCTCCCGTTGCGCTGCGGCGGGGTCTTGACCGAGTCGCGCAGCACCACGACCGCGCCGCGGGGACCGGGGACCGCCCCCTTCACCAGCACGAGCTCACGCTCGGGGTCACTCGAGACGACCTCGAGATTGAGCGCCGTGACCTGGCGGGCGCCCATCCGTCCCGCCATCCGCGTCCCCTTGAACACCTTGGCGGGCGTGGCGCACGCACCGATCGAGCCCGGGGCGCGGTGGTGCTTGTGGTTGCCGTGCGCGGCGCCTTGGCCCTTGAAGTTGTGCCGCTTCATCCCTCCGGCAAAGCCCTTTCCCTTGCTCACCGCGATCGCGTCGACCCGCTCGCCGGCGCTCCACAGCTCGGCAGTCAGCTCTTGGCCGACTTCGAAGGAGGCGGCGTCCTCCAGACGCAGCTCGAGGAGACGCCGACCCGGGTCTACGCCGGCGCGCTCGTAGTGGCCGCGCTCGGCCTTGGTCAGCGTCGACGCCCGGCGGAAGCCCCAGGTCACCTGGAGGGCCGCGTAGCCTTCACGCTCGGGCGTCTTGACCTGGACGATGCGTACGGGCGCGACGCGCAGGACCGTCACCGGTACGGCGCGGTTCTGCTCGTCCCATACCTGGGTCATGCCGACCTTCTCGCCGACGATCGCCTTCGTTGCCACGTCTCTCCTCGCACTCGGCGCTCGCCGCCAATGCGCATGCCAACGCTCCGCCCGGAGAAACCCGAGCGGAGCGCTCGTCTCGTGTCGGCCGGAGGTTCCCCCCGCACCCCCTGGGCGCGACGGGCGCTCCGGCACGTCTGCTGGTTGCGCTCGGTGGTCTGCCGATCTCGCACCGGCCACCCGCGGATGGCCGGCAGGGCATCCTAGCGGACCGCGGCGAGGGGCGCCAAGGCGACCCCCGGCGAAGCGTCAGGCGTTCTGGATCTTGATCTCGATGTCCACGCCCGCGGGGAGGTCGAGCCGCTGGAGCGAGTCGACGGTCTTGGGGGTGTGCTCGACGATGTCCACCAGCCGCTTGTGCACGCGCATCTCGAAGTGCTCGCGGCTGTCCTTGTACTTGTGAGGCGACCGGATCACGGTGTAGCGGTGCTTGTCGGTCGGCAGCGGCACCGGCCCCTGCACCTTCGCCTGGGTACGGAGGACCGTCTGGACGATCTTCTCCGTCGACTGGTCGAGGATCTCATGGTCGTAGGCCTTCAGCCTGATCCTGATCTTCTGCCGGCTGGTGTCGGCCATGGCTGCTCGCTCCTCGCCGTCACCGGCTACTTGAGGATCTTGATGACCCGGCCGGAGGCGACGGTGCGGCCACCCTCGCGAATGGCGAACCGGAGGCCCTCGTCCATCGCGATCGGCTTGCCCAGCTCCACCGTGATCTCGGTGTTGTCGCCCGGCATCACCATCTCGGTGCCCTCCGCGAGCGTGATGGAGCCCGTGACGTCGGTGGTCCGGAAGTAGAACTGCGGCCGGTAGTTGGTGAAGAAGGGCTTGTGGCGGCCCCCTTCCTCCTTGGTGAGCACGTAGATGGCCGCCTGGAACTCGGTGTGAGGCGTGATGGAGCCCGGCTTGCAAAGGACCTGCCCGCGCTCCACGTCCTCCTTCTTCGTGCCGCGGAGGAGCGCGCCGATGTTGTCACCGGCACGCCCCTCGTCGAGGAGCTTGCGGAACATCTCGACTCCGGTGACGGTGGTCTTCTGGGTGTCGCGCAGTCCGACGATCTCGACCTCGTCGCCGACGTGCACCACGCCCTGCTCCACCTTGCCGGTCACGACGGTGCCGCGGCCGGTGATGGACATGACGTCCTCCACCGGCATGAGGAACGGCTTCTCGACGTCCCGCACCGGTTCGGGGATGTACTCGTCCACGGCGTCCATGAGCTCGAGGATCTTGGGGGTCCACTCCGGATCACCCTCAAGGGCCTTCAGGGCGCTCACGCGCACCACCGGAGTGTCGTCGCCAGGGAATGTGTACTCGCTCAGGAGCTCTCGGACCTCGAGCTCGACGAGGTCCAGCAGCTCCGGGTCGTCCACCATGTCCGCCTTGTTGAGCGCGACCACGATGTAGGGCACGCCGACCTGACGGGCGAGCAGCACGTGCTCACGGGTCTGGGGCATCGGGCCGTCCGCAGCGGAGACCACCAGGATGGCACCGTCGACCTGGGCGGCGCCGGTGATCATGTTCTTGATGTAGTCGGCGTGGCCGGGCATGTCGACGTGGGCGTAGTGGCGCTTCGCCGTCTCGTACTCGACGTGCGCGATCGAGATCGTGATGCCGCGCTGCTTCTCCTCCGGCGCCTTGTCGATCTGGTCGAACGGGGTGAAGGCGACGTTGGGGTCCTGCTCGGACAGCACCTTCGTGATGGCCGCCGTCAGCGTGGTCTTGCCATGGTCGATGTGCCCCATCGTCCCCACGTTCACGTGAGGCTTCGAGCGCTCGAACTTCTTCTTGGCCATCTCCTCGGACTACTCCCTGTCTCGGGCGGCGCCCCTGCGGGCCCACCGCCGGCGGTCCCCCGCCCATGGTGGTATCTGTCTTCTGCGTGCCGCATCCCCGCCGGCCAGCGCCGGCGGGCACCTACTCGCCGCGTGCCCTGGCGATGATCTCCTTGGCGATCGCGTCGGGCACTTCGTTGTAGGCGTGGAACTGCATCGTGTACGTGGCTCGGCCCTGGGTACGCGAACGCAGATCGGTAGCGTAGCCGAACATGTCGGCCAGCGGTACCTGCGCCCGGACCACGTGGCTGCTGCCCCGTTGCTCCATCCCCTCGACCCGCCCCCGGCGGGAGGAGAGGTCGCCGATCACGTCCCCCATGTACTCCTCGGGGGTAACGACCTCGACCGCCATCACCGGCTCCAGGAGCACGGGATCGGCCATGCGCAGCGCCTTCTTCACCGCCATCGAGCCGGCGATCTTGAAGGCCATCTCGGAGGAGTCGACCTCGTGGTAGGACCCGAAGACGAGGGTCACCCGGACGTCCACGGTCGGATACCCCGCGAGGACGCCCGAGGTCAGCGCCTCTTGGATCCCGGCGTCGACGGCCGGGATGTACTCCTTGGGGATGACCCCGCCCGTGATCTTGTCGATGAACTCGTAGCCGCCCCCGGGGCCAGTGGGCTCGACGTCGATCACGACGTGGCCGTACTGGCCGCGCCCCCCCGTCTGGCGGACGTAGCGCTCCTCGACCTTGTCCGCGGTCTTGCGGATCGTCTCGCGGTACGCCACCTGGGGCTTGCCGACGTTGGCGTCGACGTTGAACTCCCGGAGCATCCGGTCGACCAGGACCTCGAGGTGGAGCTCTCCCATCCCCGAGATGACGGTCTGGGCGGTCTCTGTGTCCGTGCGGACCCGGAAGGTCGGGTCCTCCTCGCTCAGGGCGAACAGCGCCCTTGACAGCTTGTCCTGGTCTGCCTTGGTCTTCGGCTCCACCGCGACGTGGATGACCGGCTCTGGGAACTCGAGTGCTTCGAGGACGATCGGGTGGGCAGGATCAGCGAGCGTGTCGCCGGTGGTCGTCTGCTTGAGGCCGACGGCGGCCACGATGTCGCCCGCGAAGATCGCGTCCTTGTCCTCCCGATGGTTGGCGTGCATCTGCAGCAGGCGGCCGATCCGCTCCTTGCGATCCTTCGTCGTGTTGGTGACGGTGCCGCCCTTGCGCATGGACCCCGAGTAGACGCGCAGGTAGGTGAGCTTGCCGACGTAGGGGTCGGTCATGATCTTGAAGGCAAGGGCGGCAAACGGCGCCGAGTCGTCGGGGGGGCGCTCCTCCAGCTCTTCGGACGAACCCGGCTTCGTGCCGGTGGCGGGCGGGAGATCGAGCGGGCTCGGCAGGTAGTCCACGACCGCGTCGAGCATGGGCTGGACGCCCTTGTTCTTGAAGGCCGAGCCGCAGAGCACGGGGACCACCTCATTGGCGAGGGTGGCGGCGCGCAGCGCCGCCCGCAGGTCCCCCGCGGTGATCTCCTCGTCGGCGAGGAACCTCTCCATGATCGTGTCCGAGTAGTTGGAGAGCACGTCGACGAGCTGGTGGCGCGCGTCCTCGACCTCCTGAGCGAGGTCGGCGGGGACGTCAGTCTCGTCCCACTTCTCGCCCATGCCCTCCTCCCAGACGAGGGCGCGGCTCGCGAGAAGGTCGACCACGCCGCGGAACCCGCCCTCGGTGCCGATCGGCAGCTGGACCACCGCCGGGACCGCGTCGAGCCGGTCGCGGATCATCTGGACGGTGCGGTGGAAGTCCGCCCCGACGCGGTCCATCTTGTTGACGAAGCAGATGCGAGGAACCCGGTACTTGTTCGCCTGGCGCCAGACCGTCTCGGTCTGGGGCTCCACCCCTGCGACCGCGTCGAAGACCGCCACCGCGCCGTCGAGCACGCGCAAGGAGCGCTCGACCTCCACCGTGAAGTCCACGTGGCCGGGGGTGTCGATGATGTTGATCCAGGTGTCACGCCACCGGCAGGTGGTGGCGGCAGAGGTGATCGTGATGCCGCGCTCTTGCTCTTGGACCATCCAGTCCATGGTCGCCGCGCCTTCGTGCACCTCGCCGATCTTGTAATTGCGACCGGTGTAATAGAGGATGCGCTCGGTGGTCGTGGTCTTGCCCGCGTCGATGTGCGCCATGATCCCGATGTTGCGGGTCTTGGCGAGCGGGAATTCGCGCTGGGGCACAGGGTCAGGCATGGGTACTCGATTCCAGGAGAGGACCGACTACCAGCGGTAGTGGGCGAAGGCCTTGTTCGACTCGGCCATCTTGTGCAGGTCCTCGCGGCGCTTCACCGCGGCGCCGATGCCGTTCGACGCGTCGAGGATCTCGTTGGCAAGGCGCTCGGCCATCGTCTTCTCGCGGCGCTGGCGCGCGAAGCCCACGAGCCAGCGGATCGCAAGGGTCGTCGCGCGCCGCGGCCGCACCTCGACCGGGACCTGGTAGGTCGCGCCTCCCACTCGGCGGCTCCGCACCTCGAGCTCTGGGCGGGTGTTCTCGACCGCCCGTTTGAGCACGGTCACCGGCTCGGCGCCGGCGCGCTCCTGGACGATCGCGAGCGCCCGGTAGACCAGCCGCTCGGCCAGGGTCCGCTTGCCGCGCGAGAGCACCTTGTTCACGACCTGCGTGACAAGCCCGGAGCGGTAGACGGGGTCGGGTTGGAGGTCCCGGCGGGAGGCAGGTCCGTTGCGCGGCATCTCAGGACTCCTTCTTTGCGCCGTAGCGGCTCCGGGCCTGGCTGCGCTCGCGCACGCCCGAGGTGTCGAGCGCGCCGCGGATGACCTTGTAGCGGACGCCGGGGAGGTCCTTCACACGGCCGCCACGCACGAGCACGATCGAGTGCTCCTGGAGGTTGTGGCCGACGCCGGGGATGTAGGCGGTGACCTCCACGCCGCTCGTCAACCGGACGCGGGCAACCTTGCGGAGGGCCGAATTCGGCTTCTTCGGGGTAGTGGTGTAGACGCGCGTGCAGACGCCCCGGCGCTGAGGCGCGCCCCTCAGGGCCGGCGTCTTGGTCTTCGTCTGCTTGGCCTCACGTCCCTTGCGGACGAGCTGGGCGATGGTGGGCACGCGTGTCCTTCGATCCGAATGTGAGCGGTTCGCTGCACGGGCTGGCGCCTGAGCGGCGCCATGCTGCGGTGCAGCGTCCAATGCTACGGCAGCACCCTGACCCCGGCAAGGCGGAGCGGGCGCCGCACATCGTAGCGGTGCGGAGGTGCTCAGGCCTCCGCACCGCCGGCCGCGCCGGCGTCGCCCTGGCCGCCGGCGAGCCAGCTCGCGTCGATCGCCGTGTGGCGACCGTCCTCGGCGCCCTCGGCCCCGTCGCCGCCGCCGTCACCGCCCATGTCGCGCAACCAGGCGGCCAGGTCCTCGGTGCCGGTGTCGCCGCCTGCGCCCACCGCCCAGAAGGGCAGGGCCTCGGCGCCCGGGAGCTCGAGGCGGATGTGGCGGTAGTGGTCCATGCCGGTGCCTGCGGGGATCAGCTTCCCGATGATGATGTTCTCCTTCAGCCCGAAGAGCTGGTCGCTTCGGCCCTCGATCGCGGCCTCGGTGAGGACCCGCGTCGTCTCCTGGAAGGAGGCGGCCGAGAGCCAGCTGTCAGTGGCGAGCGAGGCCTTGGTGATCCCCATCAGCTCGGGACGGCCCTCAGCGGGCCGCTTTCCCTCCTCCACGAGGTGGCGGTTGACCTCGGCGTAGACCTGGCTGTCGACGCGCTCGCCGGGCAGGAAGGGCGCGTCCCCGGGCTCGGCGACGAGCACGCGGCGCAGCATCTGGCGGACGATCAGCTCGATGTGCTTGTCGTGGATGGACACGCCCTGGTCGCGGTAGACCTTCTGGACCTCCTCGACGAGGTATTGCTGGGTCTCCCGGATCCCCCGGACCTCGAGCAGCTCCTTCGGGTCCTTCGGGCCTTCGACCAGCGCGTCGCCGGCGGCGACCTCCTGGCCGTCGGTCACCTCGAGGTGCGCACGCGGCGCAACGACGGCCGACTCCTCGGTCCCGTCGTCGGCGATCACGGTGATGCGCCGGCCGGTCTCCTCATCCTCGACCCGGACGACACCCGAGTGCCGAGCCAGGACCGCCGCACCCTTGGGGGTGCGGGCCTCGAAGAGCTCGACGACCCGCGGGAGGCCGTGGGTGATGTCCTCGCCGACGACACCGCCGGTGTGGAAGGTCCGCATGGTGAGCTGCGTCCCCGGCTCGCCGATGGACTGCGCGGCGATGACGCCCACCGCCTCGCCGAGCTCGATCATCCTGCCGGTCGCGAGCGACTGCCCGTAGCACGCTGCGCACACGCCGTGACCCGCCTCGCAGGTGAGCACCGAGCGGGTGCGGACCCTGTCGACCCCGGGGTCGTCCCGCAGCTGCGCCACGATCTCGTCGGACAGGACGGTGCCCGCCTCGACCGTCGCGCCATCCGACAGGTGGACGTCCTCTGCGAGGACCCTGCCGTAGGCCCGGGTCTCGAGGTAGCTGCGCCTGCCGGGGCTGTCGGGCCTCACGTTGTCGATCCACACCCCCCGCGAGGTGCCGCAGTCCTCCTCCCGGATGATGAGCTCCTGGGCGACGTCGACGAGCCGGCGCGTCAGGTAGCCGGAGTCCGCGGTGCGCAGCGCGGTGTCCGCGAGCCCCTTGCGGGCCCCGTGGGTCGAGATGAAGTACTCGAGAACCGACAGCCCCTCGCGGAAGGAGGACTTGATCGGCCGGGGGATCATCTCGCCTCGCGGGTTCGACACGAGGCCCTTCATCCCGGCGATCTGGCGGATCTGCTGGGCGTTGCCTCGCGCGCCGGAGTCGACCATCATGTCGAGCGGGTTGAACGCGAGGCCGGAGAGCGTCTGCTCCATTGCCCTGCCGACCTCCGAGTTGGCGGACGTCCAGATCTCGATCTCCTTCTGGCGCCGCTCGTCGTCGGTGATGATCCCGCGCTTGAATTGGGTCTCGGCCTTCTCGGCCTCCTTCTCGTAGCGGTCGAGGATCGCCTGCTTCTCCGGCGGCGTCCGCACGTCGTCGATCGAGATCGTGAGCCCCGACTGCGCCGCGTAGCGGAAGCCGAGCGCCTTGATCCGGTCGAGGCTCTGCGCGACCACGTGCTTGGCGTAGCCGGCCGACAGCTCCTCGACGATCGAACCGATCGGCGTGTTCCGTTTCCCCACCACGTCGTTCACGTACGCGAAGCCGTCCGGGAGCGCCTCGTTGAACAGGACGCGCCCAGGCGTGGTCTCGATCGAGCGCAGCTCCGCCCCGCCGTCGGCCGGCTCGCCGTCGACGCCTGTCGACGTGGCGGTGCCGTGCTCCCCGGACCCGGGGACGGACGCGGCGCCGATCCGCTCGGCCAGGGGCGTGCCCGGCGCGGGCCGCAGGCGGATCTTGGCCTGCAGGGCGACGGTGCCCTCGTCCAGCGCCGCCTGCACCTCGTAGCTGTGGCGGAACACGCGCCCCTCGCCACGCGCGCCGTCGAGCGCGAGGGTGAGGTAGTACGCGCCGAAGACCATGTCGTGAGTCGGCACGGTGATCGGCCGCCCGGTCGCCGGCGACAGGATGTTGTTGGCCGACAGCATGAGCACCCGGGCCTCCGCCTGCGCCTCGGCGGAGAGCGGCAGGTGGACGGCCATCTGGTCGCCGTCGAAGTCCGCGTTGAAGGCCGTGCACACGAGGGGATGGATCTGGATGGCCTTCCCCTCGACGAGCACCGGCTCGAAGGCCTGGATGCCGAGCCGGTGAAGGGTCGGAGCACGGTTGAGGAGGACGGGGTGCTCGCGGATCACGCCCTCGAGGACGTCCCAGACCTGCGGCCGCCGACGCTCGACCATGCGCTTCGCGGACTTGATGTTCTGCGCGAGCTCGGCATCGACGAGCCGCTTCATGACGAACGGCTTGAAGAGCTCAAGGGCCATGAGCTTGGGCAACCCGCACTGGTGGAGCTGCAGGGTTGGGCCGATGACGATCACCGAGCGCCCCGAGTAGTCGACGCGCTTGCCGAGGAGGTTCTGGCGGAACCGCCCCTGCTTGCCCTTGAGCATGTCGGAGAGAGACTTGAGCGGACGGTTGCCGGGCCCGGTCACGGGGCGGCCCCGGCGCCCGTTGTCGAAGAGGGCGTCGACGGCCTCTTGGAGCATGCGCTTCTCGTTGTTGATGATGATCTCGGGCGCGCCAAGGTCGAGCAGCCGCTTCAGGCGGTTGTTGCGGTTGATGACCCGGCGGTAGAGGTCGTTGAGGTCCGAGGTCGCGAAGCGGCCACCGTCCAGCTGGACCATCGGGCGAAGGTCGGGCGGGATGACGGGGACGGCCTCGAGGATCATGGCGCGCGGGTCGTTGACCCGGCGGCCGTGCTCGTCGCGCCGGTTGAAGGCGGTGACGATCTTCAGCCGCTTGATCACCTTCTGGCGTCGCTGCGCGGAGAGCGGCCGGCGTCCGTCCGCCGCATCGATCATCTCCCGGAGCTTCACCTCCTCGGCATCGAAGTCGATCCGGTCGATGAGGCGCTGGATCGCCTCGGCGCCCATGCCTCCCTCGAAGTAGTCGGAGTAGCGCAGCTGCAGCTCCCGCCAAAGGAGCTCGTCCTCGATGATCTTGCGGGCGTGCAGCCCGCGCAGCTCGTCCAGGGCGCGCTTGGCGAGCTCGATCTCGTCGTCGGCCCTCTCCCGCAGCGCCCCGATCTCCTTCTCGGCGGCACGCTGGCGAGCCTTCACCTCGGCGTCGCGCGCTCCTTGGGCCTCGAGCTCCTTCAGCTCCTCCTCGAGGGCCTTGAACCGGCGGTCGATCTCGAGGTCCCGCCGCCGCTCGATCTCCGAGACCTCCTCGGCGAGCTCTGCCTCGAGATTGGGCAGGTCCTCGTGGCGCTTGTCCTCGTCGACCCAGGTGACCAGGTTCGCGGCGAAGTAGATGACCTTCTCGAGCTGCTTGGCCTTCAGCTCCTCCCGCGCCTCGGTGCCCATGAGAAGGTAGGCGAGCCAGCTACGCGTGCCACGCAGGTACCAGATGTGCACGACGGGCGCGGCGAGCTCGATGTGGCCCATGCGCTCGCGGCGCACCTTGGACCTCGTGACCTCGACACCGCAACGCTCGCAGATGATCCCCTTGAAGCGCACGCGCTTGTACTTGCCGCAGTAGCACTCCCAGTCCTTGGTCGGGCCGAAGATCTTCTCGCAGAACAGCCCGTCCTTCTCCGGGCGCAGCGTCCGGTAGTTGATGGTCTCGGGCTTCTTCACCTCGCCGTTCGACCACGCGCGGATGGAGTCGCCGGTCGCGAGCCCGATCCGCAGCTGGTCGAAAGTGTTCACGTCCAACGCCATTACGAGAAGCTCCTCTCGGCCGCGCGCCGCTCGTCCTCTTCGTCCGACCCTCGTTCGGGCCTGCTGATGTCGATCCCGAGCTCCTCGGCCGTGCGGAACACGTCCTCGTCGAGCTCGTGCATCTCGATCTCCGACCCGTCGTTCGCCAGCACCTCCACGTCGAGGCAGAGGGACTGCATCTCCTTGATGAGCACCTTGAAGCTCTCGGGGATCCCCGGCTCGGGGATGTTCTCGCCCTTTACGATCGCCTCGTAGACCTTCACCCGGCCGAGCACGTCGTCCGACTTGATGGTCAGCAGCTCTTGGAGGGCGTAGGCCGCGCCGAAGGCCTCGAGCGCCCACACCTCCATCTCCCCGAACCGCTGGCCGCCGAACTGGGCCTTCCCGCCGAGGGGCTGCTGGGTGATCATCGAGTACGGACCGGTCGACCGAGCGTGGATCTTGTCGTCAACCAGGTGGGCGAGCTTCAGGATGTAGACGTAGCCGACCGAGATCGGATTGTCGTAGGGCTCACCGGTGCGACCGTTGTACAGCACGGCCTTGCCCGTGGGCTGGATCTGCACGTCGCCGGCCGCCGAATCGGGACGGAGCCGCTCGAAGAGCTGGCGGATCGTGGGGTGCTTGCCCGCGTCCTCCTCCTCGTCCCAGTGCGCGCCGTCGAAGACGGGGGTCGCGACCCACGTCGCGGGGATCGTGCGGGGCCGGGTCTTCCGGCCCGAGCCCGGCCGGCCGCTCGTGCCCGCGCCCTCCTCACAGGTCACGCCGTCCCAGCCGTACCGGGCGGCGTAGCCCAGGTGCGACTCGAGGACCTGGCCGACGTTCATCCGGCTGGGGACCCCGAGCGGGTTCAAGATGATGTCGACCGGCGTCCCGTCCGCGAGGAACGGCATGTCCTCGACAGGAAGGATCTTCGAGATGACGCCCTTGTTCCCGTGACGACCGGCCAGCTTGTCCCCCTCGGAGATCTTCCGCTTCTGTGCGACGTACACGCGGACCAGCTGGTTCACGCCGGGCGGCAGCTCGTGGGAGTCCTCACGGGAGAAGACGCGGACGTCGATGACCTTGCCTTCCTCGCCGTGGGGGACCTTCAGGCTCGTGTCGCGCACCTCCCGGGCCTTCTCGCCGAAGATCGCCCGGAGCAGCCGCTCCTCGGGCGTCTGCTCGGTCTCCCCCTTCGGGGTGACCTTCCCGACCAGGACGTCACCGGGTCCCACCTCCGCTCCGATGCGGATGATGCCGCGCTCGTCGAGGTCGGCGAGGATCTCCTCGGAGAGGTTGGGGATGTCCCGCGTGATCTCCTCCGCGCCGAGCTTGGTGTCACGGGCGTCGACTTCATGCTCCTCGATGTGGATCGAGGTCAGCACGTCGTCGCGTACCAGGCGCTGGGAGAGGATGATGGCGTCCTCGTAGTTGTAGCCCTCCCACGGCATGAAGGCGACGAGCAGGTTCTTGCCCAGGGCGAGCTCGCCGTTGTGCGTCGAGGGCCCGTCCGCCAGCAGGTCGCCGGCGGTCACCTTGTCGCCCTCGTCGACGAGCGGCTTCTGGTTGATGCAGGTGTTCTGGTTGGAGCGGCGGAACTTGGCGAGCCTGTAGATCCGCCGTCCGAGCGTCTGGCCGAGGCGGTCCTTCTGCCCGGAGCGGTACTCGACGACGATCTGGTCTCCCGAGACCTCGGTCACGGTGCCTTCGCCCTCGGCGAGGACGACGTCGCCGGCGTCCCGCGCGGCGCGTCCCTCGACGCCCGTGCCGATGTAGGGCGCCTCGGGCACGACCAGCGGAACGGCCTGCTTCTGCATGTTGGCACCCATGAGGGCGCGGTTCGCGTCGTCGTGCTCGACGAAGGGGATCAACGCGGTCGACACCGACACGGTCTGCTTCGGCGAGACGTCCATCAGGTCCACGTCCGCCGGGGGCACGTAGTCGATCTCGCTCGTCGTGCCATAGGCGGTGGTGCTGGCGCCGACGCGCACGCCCGTTCCCTGCGGGCCGCGGCGGACGAGGACACGGTCGTTGGTGAAGCGTCCGTCGGGACCGACCGGCGCGTTCGCCTGTGCGATGACGTGCTCCTCCTCCTCGTCCGCGGCGAGGTACACGACCTCGTCGGTGACACGCCCTCCGACGACCTTGCGATAGGGCGTCTCGATGAAGCCGTACTCGTTCACCCGCGCGTAGGTCGCGAGCGCGCCGATGAGGCCGATGTTCGGCCCTTCGGGCGTCTCGATCGGACACATGCGGCCGTAGTGGGAGGTGTGCACGTCGCGCACCTCGAAGCCGGCACGCTCCCGTGAGAGGCCCCCAGGACCCAGCGCGGACAGCCGCCGCTTGTGGGCGAGGCCCGAGAGAGGGTTGTTCTGGTCCATGAACTGGCTCAGCTGCGACGTGCCGAAGAACTCCTTCACCGCAGCGACGACAGGCCGGATGTTGATGAGGGTCTGGGGCGTGATGGCCTCGACGTCCTGGGTGGTCATGCGTTCCCGGACGACCCGTTCCATGCGCGAGAGACCCACGCGCACCTGGTTCTGGATGAGCTCGCCGACCGAGCGGATCCGCCGGTTGGCGAAGTGGTCCTGGTCGTCGATCCGGTACGTCGTGTCCCCGTCGGCCATGTGCAAGGCCAGGTGGAGCATGTACGTCGCCGACGCGAGGATCTCCGACGGGCTGAGCACGCTCTGGCCCGGGGCGGGACGCTCGAGATCCACCCCGAAGAGCTCGGAGATCCGCTCGATCTCAGGGCCGAGCTTGCGATTGAGCTTGTACCGGCCGACGCGGGTCAAGTCGTAGCGCTTCGGGTTGAAGAAGGCATTCTCGAAGTACTGGCGTGCCGCCTCCACCGAGAGCGGCTCGCCGGGCCGGGCGCGCTTGTAGATCTCGAGGAGCGCCTCCTCGCGGCTGGGCGCGAGCTCCTTCTCCTTCTCCCACTGCCCCTCGAGGAAGTCGAAGTGCCGGACGAAACGCTCGAGGAAGGCCTCGTCGCCGTAGCCGAGGGCGCGTAGCAGGACGAACAGGGAGAGCCGGCGCTTGCGCGCCACACGCGCTCCGGCAGTGACGTCCTTGGAGGGCTTCGCCTCGATGTCGAGCTCGATCCACTCGCCACGATAGGGGTGGATCGTGCCGGTGAAGATCGTCTTCAGGTCCCTGCCCGGCTGGAAGATGACCCCCGGGGAGCGGACGAGTTGGCTCACGACGACCCGCTCGGTCCCGTTGACGATGAAGGTGCCGCGGTCCGTCATCATCGGGAAGTCGCCCATGAAGACGGTCTGCTCCTTGATCTCGCCGGTGCCGGCGTTCAAGAAGCGCGCCCTGACGAAGACGGGCGCCGCGTAGGTCATGTCCTTCTCTTTGCACTCCTCCACCGAGAACTTCGGCGGCGGGCGCAGATCGGCGTCCGACGCGTCGAACTCGAGCTCGAGGCTCAGCTGGCCGGTGAAGTCCTCGATCGGGCTGATGTCGTCGAAGGCCTCGGCGAGACCCTTCTCCAAGAACCACTGGAAGGAGTCTCGCTGGATCGCGATGAGGTCGGGCAGGGGCAGGGCTTCGTCGATGTTGGCGAAGGACACACGTTCGGGGCTACGGGACCGTGAAGACAACGGTCAACTCCTCCCAGTTGCTCGGGGTGCGGGGGTGAAGCGGGGGCAGGTCCGCCAGGACGGGTGGCGGCAGGACGGGGATCGGCGGCTGCAGCAGACGGCTGCAGAGGACCCTGGAGGGGTCCGGAACGGTGCCGTGGCGCGCGCCATTCAGGCTGGAGGAAGAGCGATCGCAAGACGGAGCTGCACGGCAACCCGGTAGCTTACCCGGAGGCAGACGAATTCACAACCCCTCCGCCGACGGACACCGAGGGGCGAACACCGACAGGGTAAAGGGCGACGTGGTCCCAGTCAAGGTTTGCCGAGGCCCGGGGCGACCGGGGCCGCTCCGGTTGCCCCGGCCGCCCGCGCGGGCTACTTGACCTCCACGGTCGCGCCCGCGCCCTCGAGCGCAGCCCTCGCCTTCTCGGCGTCGTCCTTGTTGACGTGCTCCAACACGGGCTTCGGGGCACCGTCGACGAGGTCCTTGGCCTCCTTCAGCCCGAGGCTCGTCAGCGCCCGGACCTCCTTGATGACCTGGATCTTCTTGTCGCCGGCGGCAACGAGGACGACGTCGAACTCGGTCTTCTCCTCCTCTGTGCCGCCTGTCTCCGCGCCAGCGCCGCCCGCCGCGGGCGCGGCGGTGACGGCGACAGGTGCCGCCGCCGTGACGCCGAATTTCTCCTCGAATTCTTTCAGCAGCTCGCTCAGCTCGATCACCGAGAGCTCGGCGATGCCGTCGAGGATCTGCTCCTTGGTCAGGGATCCTGCCATCTGTGATGTTCCTTTCTTCCTTGATCTCTTCTTCGGTCTCGATCTCGGCGGACGGGCAGCGCGCCCTGGCCCGCTACCCGCTCTGCGGTGGTGCCGTCTCGGGTGCCCCGGTGTCGGGTGCCGTCTCGGGTGCCCCGGCGTCGGCGCCTTCCAGTGCGAACGGGGTTGCGGACCGGCTCTCGGCGGGCGTGCCGCCGCGTTCGTCGATGAGCGCCTTGAGGCCGTACGCGAGGCTGCGCGGCAGCGCCTCGAGGAGAGAGGCCAGCTGTGCGAGCGGTGCCTGCAGGGCGCCGGCAAGTCCCGCGAGCAGCACGTCACGGGGCGGGAGATCCGCGAGCGCCGCGAGCTGCGCCGGGGAGAGCAGGGCCCCGTCGAGCATCCCGCCCTTCACGACGAGGCGGTTGTTGGTCCGCGAGAAGTCGCGCAGCGCCTTGGCCACCGCGCTCACGTCGCCATGGACGAAGGCGATCGCCGTCGGGCCGACCAGCAGCTCTTCGAGGCGGGCGTGCGGACCTCCGTCGATCGCGCGCCGGACGAGCGTGTTCTTGAAGACCTTGTAGTCACCCCCGGCCGCCATCAGGCTCTTGCGCAACGCCGCCAGGTCCCCCACGGTGAGCCCGCGATATTCGGTCACCACCGTCGCATGGGCGTCGCCGAGCCGCGCGCGCACCTCGTCGACTACGGCGACCTTCTCGGGCCTCGGGTTGTCCATCGCTCCTCCACCGTCCAGGCAGGGGTCGCCGCGATCTCTCGGCTGTGCGACGGACCAGGCTCGTGCCTGAACGCGTCGCCTGGTCAGGCGGACCCAGAGGGTCCCTTCCGCGCACAGAGGCGCACCGGAGGTCTACGGCGACCGGAAGCTCGTTGCCCGCACTCGTCGGGCTGTCACCGACAGGGTATCAGGCGGTGGCCGCCAGCTCCTCTCCGACCTCCCGGGAACGGGCCGGGTCGATGTGCACCCCCGGGCCCATCGTCGAAGAGAGGGTCACCGCGAGCAGGTAGCGGCCTTTGGCGGCGGCGGGTTTCGCACGAACCAGCTCCTCCACGACGGTTCGGACGTTCGCCGCGAGGTCGGACTTGTCGAAGGACACCTTGCCCACCGGGAGATGGACGTTGCCGACTTTGTCGGTGCGGTATTCCACGCGGCCACCCTTGAACTCGGCCACCGCCCGGCCGACGTCGCTCGTCACGGTCCCGGTCTTCGGGTTCGGCATGAGGCCCCGAGGCCCGAGGACCCGCCCGAGCGTCCCGACCTGTCCCATGAGGTCGGGGGTGGCGATGGCCACGTCGAACTCCAAGAAACCCTCGTCGCGCACCCGCGCGACGAGGTCGTCGGCACCGACGACGTCGGCACCGGCCGCTCGTGCCTCGGCCGCCTGGTCACCCGCGGCGAAGACCGCGATCCTGACGGTCTTGCCGGTTCCCGCGGGCAGGCTGAGGGTGCCGCGGACGATCTGGTCGGCCTTGCGCGGGTCCACGCCGAGGCGGACCGCCAACTCGACGGTCTCGTCGAACTTCGCCGACGCCATCGACTTCACGAGGTCGATGGCGTCGCCCACCCCGTAGAGGGCCTCGCGGTCGAAGCGTCCGCTGAGCGCCCGGTAGCGCTTGCCGTGCTGGCTCATCGATGTCCTCCGTCTCCCGCGCCGCTCACCCGGCGACTGCGATGCCCATCGATCGGGCAGTGCCCACGACCTGCTTCTTCGCCGCATCGAGGTCGTCAGTGTTGAGGTCCACCATCTTCACCCGCGCGATCTCCGTGAGCTGCTCATCGGAGATCGTGCCCGCTTGGGAACGCCCCGACGTGGCCGATCCCTTCTCCACCCCTGCGGCCTGTCGGAGGAGCACCGGCGTCGGCGTGGTCTTGAGGACGAAGGTGAAGGAACGGTCCTCGTAGATCGTGATCTCGACGGGCACGACCGTGCCTCGCATGGACTCGGTCGCGGCGTTGTACTGCTTGCAGAACTCCATCGTCTGGACCCCGTGGGGCCCGAGGGCGGTACCGACAGGGGGAGCGGGGGTCGCCTGGCCGGCCTGAAGCTGGATCTTGACCACAGCGAGGACGCGCTTGCGGGGGGGCATCGTGGGTTCTCCTTCGAGGGGTTAGAGCTTTGCGACCTGGCTGAACTCGAGCTCGACCGGCGTCTCCCGGCCGAAGATGTTGACGAGGACCTTCAGCTTCAGCTGGTCTTCATTGATCTCGGCGATCTGCCCGGAGAAGTCCGCAAACGGCCCCTCCTTCACCCGCACGGTCTCGTTCACCTCGTACTCGAGCTTCGGACGGCGCTGCTTCGCAGGTGCCTGGACGCCCTCGGGCCTCACCTGGAGGATGCTCTCCACCTCTTTTCGTGACAGAGGCGTCGGCTTGGTGCCCGGACCGACGAACCCGGTGACCCCAGGGGTGTTGCGGATCGCGCCCCACGTGTCATCGTCGAGATCGCTCCGGACGAGGAGGTAGCCGGGGAACACCTTCTTCTGGACGGTGACCCGCTTGCCGTTCTTCACCTCGACCACGTCCTCCATGGGGACGACGACCTCGTAGACCCGGTCTTCCATCCCCCTCGAGGCGATGACGTTCTTCAGGTTGGAGGTGACCTTGTTCTCGTAGCCCGAGTACGTGTGGACGACGTACCAGCGGCCGGGACGGTCATAGGGGCTGGGGACGTAGGACTCCTCCTCGTCTTCGTCCTCGTCTTCGCCGTCGTCCTCGTCCGCACGGGCGGCGGCGTCGGGCTCCTCAACCTTGGCGGCGTCGAGGGCGCGCTCGGTGTCGGGAACCTGCTCTGTGGCTTCCTCGGAAAGCTCGGTGTCGAGTGTCACGTGCTGGCCGCTCACTTCTGGAACATGAAGTACACGCCCTTGCCGAAGGCGAGGTTCAAGAGGAAGATCAGCGCGACCATGATCACGAGCGTGAAGAAGACCACCATCGAGTAGTTGACCATCTCCACCCGGGTGGGCCAGGCTACCTGGCGCAGCTCGTCTCGGATCTCCCGGGCGAACTGGACCGGGGACGTCCGGCTTCGGACCGGCCTCGCCTCGCGGCGGGCAGGTCCGAGGTCGCCGAGCTCGAACGTGTCGGTCTCGAGATCCGCAGCGTCGGTCTCCGTACGGCCTCGCCGTTCCATCATGCGCTTGCTCTCGCGGTTCACTGCCTCGCTCCGGCTGTCGATCGTCTTGCGGGAGTCGCTCCGCCCCGGGGGGGTTCCCAGCAGGGCAGGAGGGACTCGAACCCCCAACCGCCGGTTTTGGAGACCGGTGCTCTACCAGTTGAGCTACTGCCCTCTGTCACCGCGGTCCTCGTCCGGGTCGCCGGCCACCGGGGCCGGCAGGCGTCGGACCTCGGGGGCAGCCCGCCACGATACCACCGCTGGCAGGGGGCAGCTCATCGGGTCTCCTTGTGGAGGGTGTGGCGCCTGTCCCACCGGCAGTACTTCTGCATCTCGATGCGTTCCCGATCGTTGAGCTTGTTCTTGGTGGTGATGTAGTTCCGCCGCTTGCAGACCTCGCAGGCGAGCGTCACCTGGACGCGCTTCTCGTTCTTCGCCATGGGAGCCTCCCTCGTGCTCGATCGGACGACCCGGTCCGTCCCGTAGCGGCGGCGGGACTCGAACCCGCGACAACACGATTATGAGCCGTGTGCTCTGACCAACTGAGCTACGCCGCCGGGGAGCCCCCTGTCGGAATCGAACCGACGACACCAGCCTTACCATGGCTGTGCTCTGCCGACTGAGCTAAGGGGGCGCGCCATCAGGTCGCTGCAGGCAGCCATGTTAGTCATGCGCCTTCGTCCTGCGCCGCACGTGCCCCCTCCCGGGCGTCGGTACCATCCCGCCGTGCAGCTACGCCTCGTCCAGCCCGGTGACGCGGAGGCCATCCGGGCGATCTACAACCACGAGGTCGCCTCCGGGACCAACACCTTCGACCTCGTCACCCGCTCGCTCGAGGAGCAGCGCACGTGGATCGACCGGCACTGCGGCGCCCACCCAGCGGTCGTCGCAGTGGACGAGGAGCATCCGCACGAGGTGCTCGGCTTCGCCGTCGTCTCCCCGTTCCGCGACCGGGCCGCGTACGCCACGACCGTCGAGGACTCCGTCTACGTCCACTCGGACCACCGGGGACGAGGCGTCGGCCGCGGGCTGCTCGAGGAGCTCCTGCGCCTCGCTTCGGCCCACGGGTTCCACGCCGTGATCGCCAGGATCTCCTCGGAGAACGAGGCGTCGGTCCGCCTGCACCGAGCGTGCGGCTTCGAGGTGGTCGGCGTCGAGCGCGAGGTGGGTCGCAAGCACGGTCGCTGGCTCGACGTCGTGGAGCTGCAGCGGATGCTGTGAGCCGCGAGCCGACGGCTAGCCGGCGACCCGGGCGAGCTCCGCGACCGCCGGGTCCGCCCAGGAGCTCGACCAGCGACCGATGGGTGCGACGAGGACGCCGAGCAACACGAGCAGTGCCGCTGCGACCGCCACGGGGTTGTAGTGGATGAGCTCGTCGAGCAGGGTCCGCCCTCCCGGGAGGCCGATGAACGGGGAGAGCGCGGAGAGGGCTACGAGGACCGCCCTGAGCTTCCCCGCGGCGACGGGGGCGAGGACGACGACTCCCCAGGTGAGGTACCAGGGCTGGACCACCGGGCCGAGCACGACGAAGAGCAGCATGCTCACGCCCATGGCACGCATGGCCCCCACGCGGTCGGTCCGCAGCAGCAGGTAGACCGAGATCCCCGCCGCTGCGGTGAGCCCGAGGACCCTGGTCGCGGAAAGGACGCTCGCCATGGGCACGGCGGTGAGCCCGAGAGTGTGGAGCAGTCCCGACAGCAGCATGCCGATGCCGGTCGCCGGAGCAAGCCAGCTGCGGACGGTGCCGGGCGTGTCGAGGTTGGCGATCCAACCGATGCCCAGCCCGCTGGCGAAGGACAGGCCCAGCACCACCGCGGACGCGAGCGCGCCTGCCTTGACGAGGGGGCGCAGCCGCTGTCGCCACGGGACCCCCGTGCCTGTCCACTCCCAGCCGATGTACACCACCCCGATCGCCGCTGGGACCTTGATCGCCGCGGCGAGCGCGCAGAGGAGCACGCCCCATGCCGGATGGCGGTACCGGGCGGCGGTGATGCCGGCGACGAGGAGGCCGAGCATGAGCGCGTCGTTGTGCGCAGCGCCGACGAGCATGAGGATGGTGAGCGGGTTGAGGACCGCCATCACGTAGACGCTCCCGTGGTCCCGACCGAACGAGCGGGCGAGCGCCGGGACGCAGGCGGCGATGAGCACCACGCCGGCCACCGCGGAGAGCCGGAGGAGCACCACCGTGGCCAGCACATGATGGAGGCTCACGCTCGCGAACATGCCGTCCATGAGGAGGAACAGGGGACCGTACGGCGCAGGCGTGTTCAGCCAGAGCGGGTCGACCGGGTTCACGTACGGACCCGCGCCGAGGGTGTAGGGCCCGTAGTCGTACGGGTTGATGTGGTGGCTCATCATCTCGCCCTGGGCCGCGTACGAGTAGACGTCGCGGCTGAAGATCGGCGCGACCACGAGCATCGGGAGGATCCACAGAGCGAGGATCCAGCCGAGATAGCGCACGGGCACGCCGGGCCGGCGCGCGAGCGCCTTCATGAGGCCGTACCAGACGCGGATGAGGAGGACCAGCCCGCCGTAGACCGCGACGAGCCCGAACAGCATGAAGCTCTCCGACGAGCCCCCCGGCGGAGGCTCTCCGAAGAACCACGTGCCCGCCATCTCCAACTTGAATGGCGAGCTGGGCAGCGACGCACCCACCGTGATCGCGCACAACGCGACGAACCCCAGCAGTGCGGGCCGGCGAAGGAACCGCCAACCCTCGGGCTCCCCGGCATCCGGATGTACCCGGTCGGCGAGCATCGAGGCCGGCAGCACGCGAACCTTCACCATCTCGAGGCGCACGGCCAGCGCGTCCGCTGCGGCGCCGATCCGCTCTGCGCGCTCGACCGCCCTGGAGCGCTCGAGCGCGAGCCACGCCCTCAGCCTGCTCTCCGTCCCGCCCGTCGGCCCGTCGACGACCACCTCGGCCGCTCGACCTCTCACGCCCTCTCGCACGACGTCGCCCAACCTCACCTGTAGTCGGGGCGGAACTGCTCCGCCCAAGCACGCTGCTCGTGATGCGACTGCGGGACTGCGGAGACCGCCTGCGCCCTGACGCAGGACCTCGGGCCATTGGGCAGCCCCGACAGCATCTGCGGCCGGCCACGTTGTCCTCCGGGCCCGAGGATCCAGTCTGTGTCACCGCATTGTAACCGGATCCCGACACCCGCCCAATGCCGGCTGCGCGATCGACGCGTCCCTCGCCAGATCAGCGCGCCGCCCCCACCGTGGAACCCCCCCGGGGGCGCCGTCGAGGGGGGAATACTGTAGCGATCGATACAGTTGATCTGGGTGATGCCGATCTCGGTGCCGTCAAGAACATCTCCAGCCAGCACGCCGAACGCGGTGGGTCGGAGCACAGCGCAAGGCTCGAACCGGGTCGGCGCTGTGACCGCGGTGCGACGTCAAGAGCTGGGCAGCGCCGCTCGGCGAGGCGCGACAGGAGGTGCTCGGGAAGGCGCTCGTGCGAGCACTCGCGGCGCGGGGCTCAACTCTTCGGCGCCGCTGCAGCTCGCACAGGGGCTCGGGTTCCGACTGGGGCGGCTCGCAAGGTTGCTGCGGGCCGAGTGGGCCCACGAGCTCGAGGGGCTGGGGCTCACGCCCCCTCAGGCCGCCGTGCTCCGAGGTGTCGCAGAGCGTCCAGGGTGCTCACTGCGCGCCCTCGCGCGCATTCTCGGGGCCGACCCCATGAAGGTCAAGCGCTGCGTCGACGACCTGGAAGGCCGCGGGCTGCTCCAAAGCGCCCACCGCGGTGCCGATCGCAGGCCGCGGGCGCTCGAGCTCACCCCCGAGAGCCTGGCCCTCGCTGCTCGCATCGACTCACTGGTTCGAGCCCGCGAAGAGCACCTCGCCGCGGTGCTGGGCACCGACCGCTTGTCAGGCATCGAGAGCGCGCTCGGCGCGCTCGAATCCGACCTGGGCCTTTCCCCCAGGTCTGCAGGAGGCGAGCGATGACCTCCGCCCAAGATCCCGCAGTCGCGCCGGGTAGTGGAGCCGGCGCCTCGGGGGCGACACTCCCTCACCCGCGCGCCCATCACCGCCTCGCCCTGGTCGTGATCGCCACCGCGCAGCTCATGGTGATGCTCGATCTCACCATCGTGAACATCGCGCTGCCCTCGATCCAGCGCGAGCTGCACTTCTCGGCGACCAACCTCACCTGGATCGTGGACGCGTACGTCCTGGTCTTCGGTGGCCTGCTGCTCCTCGGCGGGCGGACGGGCGACCTGTTCGGCCGGCGTCGGATGTTCGCCGTCGGGATCGCCGCCTTCGCAGGGGCGTCGCTCGCCGGCGGCCTCGCCACGGACCAGGCCTGGCTGATCGCCGCTCGCGCCGTCCAGGGGATAGGTGCGGCGATCGCGTCGCCCACCGCGCTCTCCCTCATCGTGACGACCTTCGAGGAGGGTGCCCCACGCAACAGAGCAATGGGCGTCTATGCGGGCATGTCCGCCGCAGGTGGAGCACTCGGCCTGCTGCTCGGCGGCATCCTCGTCGACGTGGCCTCGTGGCGCTGGGTCCTGTTCGTGAACGTCCCGATCGCGATCGCCGTCCTCGTCCTCACGCCGATGTCGCTCGGTGCCGGGCGGGCAAAGAGCGGCCGCAACCATCGCCTCGACGTGCCGGGCGCCCTGAGCATCTCGGCTGGGATGGCCCTGCTCGTCTACGGGCTCGTGAGCGCCCCGACCAACGGGTGGTCGGGCCTGCGCACTGACCTCGCGTTCGCCACCGCCGCAGTGCTCCTCGGCGTCTTCGTGGCCGTCGAGCGCTCATCCGCAGAGCCTCTCATCCCTCTCGGCTTCCTCCGCAACCGCAACCGGGCAGCCGGCTTCGGCGTCGTGCTGCTTCTGGGCGCGGCGATGCTGTCGCTCATCTTCTTTCTCACCCAGTTCCTCCAGGACATTCTCCACTACAGCCCCATCCTCGCCGGAGTCGCCTATCTCCCCATCCCCATCAGCGTTGCGGCAACCAGCGTCGTCGTCTCGCGGCTCGTTCGGCGTCACGGTGTGCGGCGGTTCCTCGTCGTCGGCCCCGTCCTCGTCGCCGCCGGCCTCCTCTGGCTCTCCGGGGTGGACGCTACCTCGAGCTACGCCCAGGTCTTCGGGCCGCTGGTGCTCGTCGGGGTGGGCATGGGCCTGTCGTTCGTCCCGCTCACGCTGAACGCCGTCTCCTCCGTGGAGGTGCACCAGGCCGGGCTCGCCTCGGCGCTGCTCAACACGAGCCAACAGGTGGGGGGGTCCCTCGGACTGGCCACCCTCGTCACTGTGGCGGCCACCGCGACCCGTGACCAGTTCCAGCACGCGGTCGCCGGGCTCCGCGCGTCCGGCGCCAGCCTGGGCACGCGCCGGCTCCACGCTCTGGCGGCTGCCGCGAGCGTGCACGGCTACCAGACGGCGTTCCGCTGGGGCGCCGGGGGTGCCGCCCTCGCGTTCATCATCGCCGCCGCGCTGCTGCGACCGTCGCTCCACGTCGAAGCTGCGCTGGCTGACGAGCTGGCAGAGCCTGGTGAGCCTGCAGCTCTCGTCACCACACACGTCTGACGGCTGACCGCGCAGTGCGCAGCTACGTGCTGGCAGCGATCGTGCGCTGGCCGGTCACACCGACGGCTGACGGCGCGACGCGCTGGCGGGGCGGCGAGCTGCCGCGCCGTCGAGGGCTGGGTGCGACCGGCGGACCGGCTTGTAGCGGGACGTAGCACGCAGTGCTACACACTCCTCCATGGTCAAGACCATCGCGCAACGGGAACTCCGCAACGACAACGCTCGGGTGATCGACGAGGTGGCATCCGGGCAGAGCGTCTGTCGTTGTCGACGGGACTCTTCGACACGTCGGTGGTCGTCGACTGGGACTCGACCGACGTCGCCGTGGCGCTGCCCGACGAGCAGGCGATCTGTGCAGTCACCCTGTGCAGTCACCCTGTGCAGTCACCTTGGCCCAGCTCGCCGCCGGACCACATCTCGCCACGGCCAGCGATGAACGACCCCGTCGCCAGGCTCGCCTTCAGCAGGTCGAGCCGACCTTCGACCTCTTGTGGACGGGCTCGGTGGACTGATCGACATCGTCACGATCTGACCACGAGACAGCTGGACATGGGGAAGCTGGCCGTGGGAAAGCAGATCCCTTTGCTGCGCAGGTTGCTGTGCAGGGGCGAAGATCATCGCGGGTCGGTCTCGTAGGCGACGCAACGATGGCGGACCCTGGTCGCTGCCAGGATCAGGTCGATGGGGCACCTCCGGCTCGGTGCCAGCGGGCGCGCCTGGCGCGACACTGCATGAGCCTTGACAACCAGCCCCTCTTCACAGAGAACCTGCCTGACCTGCGACAACGCCTCAACCGCCTGCGCTCAGCCGTTGAGATATAGTCTTACTTATGGTCATCCCAGCTGCCGAGCAGGTCACCTTGGCGGATGCCAAGGCGCACCTGTCCGAGGTCGTCGAAGGCGTCGAAACCGAGCACCGCAGAGTGGTGATCACGAAGCACGGGCGACCGACCGTCGTCGTCCTTGCGGTCCAAGACCTCGAAGCGCTCGAAGACACGCTGGACCTGCTGTCGGATCCGAATGCGATGGCAGATCTCCGAGAAGCCGCCGCAGCGCGCCAGGCAGGTCAGACGATCGAGCTGACCAAGGAGCAGGCGCTGGAACGTTGGACTCGTGGATGAGTACCGACTCCAGTGGTCGCCACCAGCTGTTCGCCAGCTTGACCGTCTTGCAACGACTTCACCACGCGTCGTCAAAGCCATCGTCGAGTTCTGCTTCGGTCGGCTGGTCGCGGACCCTCACAGGATCGGGCATCCGCTGGGTCGCGAACTTGAAGGTTGGCATTCGGCACGAGTAGGCGCGTACCGGGTCGTTTGCTGGATCGACGAGACCGATCGCATCGTCTACGTCGACCGAATCGACCATCGGAGCGACGTCTACCGCCCGAAGTGATCGACTGGGTGCGGACACTTGCAGTTTCGAATAGCGACGTACGGTCGGGAATGTGGTGGGCCGTAGACACTCCTATTCGAACCTCCACGACGTGCGACAACGGCTCCACGCGCTTGAGGAGTGGCACTGTAGCGAACTGTAGCCCTCAATGCTACAATGTCCTTTGTGACCCAGACCATCGCGCAGCGGGAGCTGCGCAACAACAACGCCAAGGTGATCGACGCGGTAGCCGCTGGGCAAACCTTCGTCGTGACGCGCAATGGTGTCCCGGTGGCCGAGCTCCGTCCGATTGCGCCGCCCCGGCGGAGATTTGTCGCCAAAGCAGATCTCGTTGCGCTCGGCGTTGGCGGACCACATGTCGACCTCGGCGCGTTCAGGGCCGACCTCGACCGCATCGTCGATCAGAGCCTGTAGATGTCCGTCGGACTGCTCGACACGTCTGTGGTCATCGATTGGGATGACCCAGCTGTCGCGACGGCGCTCCCCGACGAGGCCGCGATCTGTGCCATCACCCTCGCCGAACTGACCGCCGGACCGCATCTCGCCTCGACCGGTGACGAACGGGCGCGTCGACAAGCTCGCCTGCAGCAAGTGGAGGCGACCTTCGACGCCATTGCCTTCGATGCCCCCGCTGCCCGCAGCTACGGTCAGGTCGTCGCCGCAGTCGTGGCGATCGGTCGTTCCCACCGTCGCCGATTTGCCGACCTGCTCATCGCCGCGACGGCGCACGCCAACGGGCTGCCGCTCTACACGCGGAACCCGGACGACTTCGACGGCCTCGGGAGACTGATCGAGATCATCGGCGTTTGAGGTGGGACCGGTTCGGCTTTCCCGCCCGTGACGTGCGGTTCGAATAGCCACTTACGGTCGAAAACTTGGTGGGCCGGGGAGGATTCGAACCCCCGTAGGCTTTCGCCGGCAGGTTTACAGCCTGCTTCCTTTGGCCACTCGGACACCGACCCGGCACGGCAGGTTACTGCACCGGCGCAGCCGGGGTCCGCCTCCGACCCGATGCGCGTCTCGGTAGGGTGTGCCGCATGCCGAGCTTCGACATCGTGTCCCAGGTCGACATGCAAGAGGTGCGCAACGCCGTCGACCAGGCAAACCGTGAAGCCTCCACTCGCTTCGACTTCAAGGGGACCGATTCGCGGATCGACCTCGGTGCAGACGATCTCACGCTCCACTCCTCCACCGAGGACCGGCTCGCGGCTCTGCGCCAGGTGCTCGAGGAGAAGCTGGTCCGCCGGCACGTGTCGTTGAAGGCTCTCGAGCCGGGCAGGGTCGAGGAGGCCGCCAAGGGAAGTGCCAGGCAGCGCATCGCCATCCGCGCGGGGATCTCCCAGGAGAGCGCCAAGAAGCTGCACAAGTTCGTGAAGGACCTAGGCCTGAAGGGGGTCAGCTCCCAGACCCAGGGGGACCAGGTCCGCGTCTCGGGCAAGAAGCGCGACGACCTTCAAGCTGTCATCGCGGCGTGCAAGGAGGAAGACTTCGGCATCCCTCTGCAGTTCGAGAACTTCCGGGAATAGCCAGGATCGGGAAGGGAAAGAAGGAAAGAAAATGTGGTCAGCGGACGGCGGCGGCGTCGTCGTCCGGGCGCACGCCGGCGGCCCGAGCACGCTCTGCCTGCAGGTGCTCGTCGATCTCCTCGGCGAGGGTCGGCACCTTGAAGGTGCGGTTGAAGACCATCAGCTTCAGCACCCAGAAGATCCCGAACGACATCACGTTCGCGAACAGCACGAGGATCGTCTGGTCGAAATGGTCGAGTTGCAGTCGGTGGCCGAGGTACCGGGCCACGCTCGCGCCGATCATCGAGAAGGCGATGCTCGCCAACGACATCACCCAGAAGGGAAGCACCTCCTTCACGAGGTGAGAGCGCCCGCCCTTTCCCCATGCCCACCGGCGGTTCAGCCAATACGAGGGGAAGGCCGCGACCACGTTGGCGAAGATCGTGCTCGGCACCTCGGTCCACAACCGCAGCACCCCGAAGACCAGGCCCAGCACGAACAGGGAGACCCCGGTCGAGATGACCGAGGTCATCGTGTAGCGGAAGATCTTTCGCCCCTCCCGCGTGTGCAGCCACGCCCAGACGCTCAGGAGGAACTCGGACATCGGACCGCAACCTTACCCTCCGAGCCTCGTTGGGAACGTGGCTCCGCTCGCCATCAGGACAAAGAGAGCCTACGCCAGCCCGCTTGTGACCGTGACCACTGGATCAGGAGGGCTCTGGTCCGGCGGGGGCCCTGCACGCCCGCGCCCCAGGCGCCTGCCAACATAGCGACCGTGAGCGACGCCCTCGACCTTCTCGTCCACCTGCTCGACCTCGAACCAATCGAGGTCAACATCTTTCGCGGGGTCCAGCCCGCAGAAGAGCGCCAGCGGGTCTTCGGCGGACAGGTGGCGGCACAGGCACTGATGGCCGCCGGACGGACGGTCGAGCACGGAAGGGTCCACTCGCTCCACTCGTACTTCCTGCGACCAGGCGACCCCTCGGTGCCGATCCTCTACGAGGTGGACCGAATCCGCGACGGCCGCTCGTTCACGACCCGCCGCGTCGTCGCCATCCAGCACGGACGAGCGATCTTCAACCTCTCCACGTCGTTCCACGACGAGGAGCCCGGCTTCGAGCACCAGTTCCCGATGCCCGAGGCCCCCGATCCCGAGACCCTGCCGACCGTCACCGAACGCCTCGAGCCGTGGCGAGAGGAGCTCGGTGAGTGGTTCGACCACCCCCGACCGATCGACCAGCGCCACATCGGAGAGCTGCCCTGGCTGCGCAGCGAGCCGCGCGAGCCCTACCAGCGGCTGTGGATCCGAGCCGACGGCAAGCTCCCCGACGACCCGCTGCTGCACGCGTGCGTAGTCACCTACGCGTCGGACCTCTCGCTCTTCGACACGATCCTCCACCCGCACGCGGTCCGCTGGGGAGACCCCGACTTCATGGCGGCGAGCCTCGACCACTGCATGTGGTTCCACCGCCAGTTCCGCGCGGACGAATGGCTGCTCTTCGACACCGACTCGCCTGTCGCGGCCGGGGGCCGCGGCCTGTCGAGGGGGTTCCTCTTCGACCGAAGCGGCCTCCTCGTGGTCTCGATGGTCCAAGAGGGCCTGGTGAGGATGCGAAGGCGGTGAACGGGCGTCGGCGAGCGCCGTCGGTGGCCGGGCGTCGGCGAGCGCCGTCGGTGAACGGGCGTCGGTGGCTGTCAGGTCTCCCGGCGATCGCGCATCGGCACGTAGTCGCGGAGCTCTGGGCCGATGTAGAGCTGCCGCGGCCGTGCGATCTTCGAGTCCTGGTCGAGCATCTCCTGCCAATGGGCGAGCCAGCCTGACGTCCGCGGGATCGCGAACAGGACCGGGAACATCTCCAGCGGGAACCCCATGGCCTGATAGATGAGGCCCGAGTAGAAGTCGACGTTCGGGTACAGCTTGCGCGAGGTGAAGTACTCGTCGTCAAGCGCGATCTCCTCGAGCTTCAGGGCGATGTCGAGGAGCGGGTTCTTGCCGGTGACGGCGAAGACCTCGTCAGCCGCTCGCTTGATGATCTTCGCCCTCGGGTCGTAGTTCTTGTAGACGCGGTGGCCGAAGCCCTGGAGCCGGACGTGGCCGTGGCCCGCCTTCACCGCGTCGATGAAGGCGGGCACGTTCTCCATCGACCCGATCTCGGTCAGCATGCGGATGACCGCCTCGTTCGCGCCCCCGTGGCGTGGGCCGTAGAGCGCGGCGCACGCGGCCGCGCAGCACGAGTACGGGTCCGCGTGCGACGATCCGACCACCCGCATCGCGGTGGTCGAGCAATTCTGCTCGTGATCCGCGTGAAGGATGAACAGGATGTCCAGCGCGCGTGCGAGCGCCGGGTGCACCTGATAATGCGGCTCGGCGACCTTCCACATCATCGAGAGGAAGTTCGACGCGAAATCAAGCGAATTGTCGGGGTAGACGAATGGCATTCCGACGCTGAACCGGTGAGCTGCCGCGGCGAGCGTCGGCATCTTGGCGATCAGGCGGACGATCTGCTTCTGGCGCGAGACCGGGTTGAAGATGTCCTTCGCATCGAGGTAGAAGGTCGAAAGGGCGGCAACGGCCGACACGAGCATGCCCATCGGGTGGGCGTCATAGTGGAAGCCGTCGAGGAAGCGCTTGCGCACGTTCTCATGGATGAACGTGTGGTACGTGACGTCGTGGCGCCACTCCTCGAACTGGCTCTCGGTCGGCAGCTCGCCATGCAGGAGGAGGTAGGCGACCTCGAGGTAGGTCGACTCCTCTGCCAGCTGTTCGATGGGATAGCCCCGGTAGCGAAGGATTCCGGCTGTGCCGTCGAGATAGGTGATCGCGCTCTCGGCCGCGGCGGTGGACATGAAGCCCGGATCGAAGAACCAGATGCCGTGCAGGATCTTCGCCCACTCGGTCGCGCTGATTCCGCCGTTCACGATCGGGATCTCGTGGCTGTCACCGCTCCGGTTGTCGGTGATGGTGATGCTCTCGGTCACGGGCGAACGCCTCCTGTGGCTGTCCGGTCGGGTTCGATGCGGACGGGGTCCGCGAGGCACTGCATGGACCGCACCTCGTGCAGCACCCAGTCGATCCTACGGTTCGCGTGGACGGCGGTCGAACGCACACCTTCTACTTGCGGCGGTAGCGGAACCGGTCCCCGACGGAGGGCGCCGACGCACCGCCGGGGTTGGACACGCGCACCGAGACGGTCCCAGTGCCCGGGGGTGAGACAGCTGTGACCTGGGTGCTCGAGATGACCCTGAATCGTGCGGGCCTGGAGCCGAAGGTCACCGAGCTCACCCATGTGAACCCCGAGCCGAGAATCGTCACGTCGGTGCCCCCCCGTTCGCCACCCCTTGCGGGCAGGAGCTGGGCGACCACGGGCGGGCCCGGTGGCGCGATGCGGGCGGAGACCGTGTCCGAGGTGAGCGCGCCCACCGCGTCCGGCGACGGCGGTACGACCGCCACCGTGACGGTGTAGCGGTGCCCTGGCGCGACGGAGACCGGCGGCAGGCTCACCGTCCGCGAGCTTCGAGCGGAGAGGCTGACCCGCCGAGCTCTCCGCCGCTGCGCGGCGACCCTCCCCTGTGCCCCCCCGCTCGCGACCTCTCTGACCGTGACACGCACCACGATATTCCGCTCGGCCACGTTGCCGTCGTTCGCGACCACCACGGACACGCCGAGACGGCCGGTCGGCGGCACGACCGCGACCCCTTGTGTCGCCGTCGGAGCGGGCACCGGCGCGGGTGTGAACGCCAGAGTGTGGGCGAGGAGCTCGACCCGCCGGATCGGAGCCAGCGTGGCCGACCCGGTGAGCGAGTCGACCAACGCGAGCGCGCCTTCGGACGTCCAGACCCTCGTCCGGCCCGACCAGACCGAGGGCGGCAAGGTCGCGTGGCCGGGAGCCGACCGCAGCGCCTGGCGGCCGGCGTCGTAGCTTCGGTCGCTCTGCGCGAGGAGCCGGCCCACCTTCAGAAGTGCCGCTTGCGCGCCGGCGTCCGAGATCGGACGAGATCTCGCCTCAGGAAGCGATGCGGGAGTCGCACCGGCTGCGGGCAGCGGAGCCATGCCGAGCAGGCGGTCGACCGCAGTCCGCAACCCCGCCACCGCCGCCGCCCGGTCTGCCATCGCGGCGGCGATGTCGCGTCCCGCCCCGCCGGCCGGGGCAGGCTCTGCGGCTGTTTCGGCTTGGCGGGCCGCCGCCGCCGCCGAGCCAACCAGTGTGTCGAGCGAGAATTCGAGCGATGTACGCGTCTGAGCAGGCATGGAGGCGAGCAGCGCATGGAGTTCCCTCGCCTGGCGGTCGGACGCAGCTGCGACCAGTCTGATCTGTGCTGCGTAGGAGCGGTCGATGGCTCGCTGGTAGCCGCTCGACTGTGAGTGCACCTTCAGCAGCCCCCCGACGAGCACCGCGAGCACGAGCGCCGCGGCGGCCGCTGCGCCGGCGGTGGACAGCCTGGCTCGCGAGAGATGGCGCCGGCGTCTACGACGGTCGATGGGGGCCACCGGCGGGTGACGCTATCGCCGGCACCCTGCGCATGAGCGGCGGCAAGTGAGCGGCCACAAGCGCGGCGGCAAGCGCCCGGCGGCAGCGGGCGGCTCAAGCCTCCGAGGGTGCGGTCTCCACGTCGCTCTTGCGATCGGCGACGCCCGAGGTCGCAAGGACGCTCGCCGTGCTCCGCCACTCGACGGTGGGCTGGATCGCCCGCGCGTAGACCCGGTCACGATGGCGCTCCACCACGGACAAGAGCGACGACAAGGTGCGCGAGCTGAGCAGATGCGGGACGAGGCCGAGGTCGAGCAACTTGGTGTGCGCCGCCCGGTAGTAGTGCTCCTGCTTCTCGACGCGTGGGTCGTCGAGGTGGACGATCTCCGCTTTGCCCGGGTAGGCGTCCGCGACCATCTCCGCCAGTTGCATCACCGAGAACGACTCGGTGAACTGGTTGAACACCCGGTACTCACCCGGCTCCGGCGGATTGAGGCAGGCAAGCTCGACGCACGCGAGGGTGTCGCGGATGTCGAGCATCCCGCGCGTCTGGCCGCCCTTGCCGTACACGGTGAGGGGATGGCCGACCACGGCCTGCACGCAGAAGCGGTTGAGCACCGTGCCGAACACGCCGTCGTAGTCGAAGCGGGTGGCGAGATCGGGGTGCAGCACCGTCTCGGGAGTCTCCTGACCGTAGACGATGCCCTGGTTGAGGTCGGTCGAACGGAGCCCCCAGATCCGGCAGGCGAACATGATGTTGTGGCTGTCGTGCACCTTGGACAGGTGGTAGAAGGAGCCTGGCTGCTTGGGGTACGGCAGGATGTCCGTCCGGCCCCGGTGGGTGATCTCGATGAAGCCTTCTTCGATATCGATGTTGGGCGTGCCGTACTCACCCATGGTCCCGAGCTTCACGAGATGGATCGAAGGGTCGACGTCGGCGATCGCGTAGAGGAGGTTGAGCGTCCCGACGACGTTGTTCACCTGGGTGTACACCGCGTGGTGCTGGTCGATCATCGAGTACGGCGCCGACCGCTGCTCGGCAAAGTGGACGACCGCGTCGGGCGCGAACTCCTTGATCGTCCGATGGACGAACGGGGCGTCGGTGAGGTCTCCCACGTAGGTCGAGACCCGAAGGCCCGACACCTCTTCCCACACACGCACCCGGTGCTGGAGGTGCCTGATGGGGACCAGGCTGTCCACGCCCATCTCGAAGTCGTACTGGCGCCGCGCGAAGTTGTCGACGATGCCCACGTCGTGGCCGCGGCCCGAAAGGTGCAGCGCGACCGGCCAGCCCAGGTACCCGTCGCCGCCCAGAACCAGGATCCTCACATCATCTCCTCTCGTCCGCACACAACGTGCCTGACAGAACGTGGTTGCTGCCGAGGGCGCGCAGAGACCCTCGCGTAGCGACCCGCGATCGGTATGGAAATGCTTTCGCAACCCTCACTTTGCCGGTTCTCCCTGGGAATACCCTGAGAAACTCGCCAAAAGTCCCTTACGACTTGCCTCTCATCGACTGGTCACGGCCGTTCGGCGGGGGTGCCGAGGGAGACCGGGTCAGCCGCGGGCGGCGACGAGCAGCTCCGCGATCTGGACGGCGTTCAGCGCGGCACCCTTGCGGAGATTGTCGGCAACCACGAACAGGGCGAGCCCCCCGCCGTCGGCGCGCCGGACACGCCCGACGAAGCAAGGGTCTCTGCCCGCAGCGAGCACAGGCGTCGGCAGGTCGGCGAGCACGACCCCGGGGGCGCGCCGGAGGGCCTCGGTCGCCTCGTCGGGCGTGAGCTCCCGGGAGAACTCCGCCACAATGGCGGCCGAGTGGCCGGTGAACACCGGGACGCGCACGCACGTGCAGGTGACGGCCAGATCGGGGATTCCCAGGATCTTGCGGCTCTCGTTGCGGTACTTCTGCTCCTCGTCCGTCTCGAGCGAGCCGTCGTCCACGAGCGCGCCGGCCAGCGGCACCACGTTGTGCGCGATCGGCGCCGCGAACGTGACCGGGCTGGGGAAGTCGACGGCGCGGCCGTCGAAGGTGAGGCCCGTGGCGTGGTCGGCCGTCTTTCCGAGCTGGTCCTCGAGCTCTGACACCCCTGCGCGCCCCGCCCCGGACACGGCCTGGTAGCTCGCGACGACGAGCCTCCGAAGACCGGCAAGGTCGTGGAGCGGCTTGAGCACGGGCATCGCCGCCATCGTCGTGCAATTCGGGTTCGCGACGATCCCCTTGGGGATCGACGACAGCGCCTCGGGGTTCACCTCGGCGACGACCAGGGGCACCTGGGGGTCCATGCGCCACGCCGACGTGTTGTCGACCACGGTGGCACCCGACGCCGCGATCCGAGGTGCGAGGTCCCTGGAGGCGGCTGCGCCGGTCGAGCACAGGGCGATCTCCAACCCGCGCAGGTCAGCCGTCGCGCTGTCCTCCACGACGACCGGCTCGCCGTGCCAGGAGAGCTTGGTGCCTGCCGAGCGGGCAGAGCCGAAGAAGCGGATCTCGTCGACAAGGAACGCGCGCTCGGCGAGGATCGACCGCATGACCTGCCCGACCTGCCCGGTCGCGCCGAAGACCCCGACCCTCGCCACGGGCGAAGCCTAACGTCGCAGCCGGGGGCCGGCGCGAGAGGAGGTGCGTCCAACCCTCACGCGAGCTCGAAGGCCTGGTGCAGCGCGCGCACCGCGCGCTCCACGTCCTCCTCGCGCACGATGCAGGAGATCCGGATCGTCGAGGTCGAGATCAGCTCGATGTTGATCCCCTCGCCCGCGAGCGTCTCGAACATCGTCGCCGTCACCCCAGGGTGCGACTTCATCCCTGCGCCGATGACGGAGACCTTCGCGACGCCCTGGTCCGACGACACGCCCGACGCTCCCAGCTCGTCGAGGAGCCCGGTCACCCCGTCGACCGCGGTCACCAGGTCGACCCGGGGCACGGTGAAGGAGATGTCGGTCGTCCCATGGAACGACACGTTCTGGACGATGTCGTCCACGTTGACCGAGCAGTCCGCGAGGGCACGGAAGAGCCTCGCCGCGATCCCCGGCTTGTCCGGAACGCCCGTCACGGTCACCTTCGCCTGCGAGCTGTCGTGGACGACAGCGGTGACGACCGCCTGCTCCATCGCCTGATCCTCCTCCACGATCCACGTTCCAGGCTCCCAGGTGAAGCTGCTTCGCACCTGGAGCGCGACGTGGTGATTGCGCGCAAACTCGGCGGAGCGCAGCTGCAGCACCCTCCCGCCCGCGGCTGAGATCTCGAGCATCTCCTCGAAGCTGACCCGCTGCAGCTTGTGCGCATCGGGCACGATCCTCGGGTCCGCGCTGAACACGCCGGTCACGTCGGTGTAGATCTCGCACGACTCGGCGCCGAGCACCGCTGCGAGAGCGACCGCAGTGAGGTCGGACGCGCCTCGCCCGAGCGTCGTCACGTCCCGCTCCGTCGACACCCCCTGGAACCCTGCGACGACCGGCACCCGGCCCGCTCCGAGCGCCTCGGTGATCCGTCCCGCCCTGATGTCGACGATCTTCGCCCTCGTGTGGTCCGTGTCGGTCACGATCCCCGCCTGGCTCCCGGTGAAGGAGGAGGCCGGGACGCCCAGCTCCGCGAGGGCCATGCACACCAGCGCCGTGGAGATCCGCTCGCCCGAGCTCACGAGCATGTCGTACTCGCGCGGAGGTTGCACCGAGCTGACCTCTCCCGCCAGGCGGATCAGGTCGTCGGTGGTCTTGCCCATCGCGCTCACCACCACGACCACGTCCTTGCCGCTGCGCCGCGTGCGCGCGACGTGGTCCGCCACCGCGCGGATGCGGTCGGCGTCCCCCACGGAGGTCCCGCCGTACTTGTGGACGACCAACGCCACGGGTCGAGACGCTATCCCGGCGCGCCGCGGCCCCGATAACGTGTGCGCCCGTGCCGACGGAGAAGCGAGCGAGGCAGAAGGCTGCGCGCCGGAAGAAGCGGGCTGCACAGGTCCGCAGGGTACGGCTGCGCCGCCGGCTGCGCGCCGGCGGCTTCGTCGTCGGCGGCGCGGCGATCGTGCTCGTCGTCGCCCTCGCCAGCGCGGGGGTGTTCTCGGGAGGCTCCCCGTCCGCGAAGACGGCCGACACCCAGAAGGCGAAGACCGCAAAGCACCTCAGCAAGGACCAGAGGCTGCAGGCTCAAGCCAACAGGCTTGCCGTCGCCGCCGGGTGTCCCTCCACACCCAAGACCCGGGTGAACACGAAGCACTGGTCCTCGCCGCCGCCGATGACGATCGACCCGACAAGGACCTACACCGCAACGGTGAAGACGACGGCAGGCACGTTCACCATCGGTCTCGACGCCAAGGCGGCTCCCCACACCGTCAACAACTTCGTGTTCCTCGCCGACCAGCACTTCTACAACTGCGTGATCTTCCATCGGGTGATCCCCGGCTTCATGGACCAGACCGGGGACCCGACGGGCACGGGCAGCGGGGGTCCCGGCTACGAATTCGCCAACGAGAACGTCCCTTCTGCCTACCAGGCAGGCGACGTCGCCATGGCCAATTCCGGGCCCAACACCAACGGCAGCCAGTTCTTCATCGTGGTGCCCGGAGGAGCGTCTCAGCTGAAGCCCACATACTCTCTGTTCGGGACGGTGACCTCTGGGATGCCGGTGGTGGAGAAGATCAACCGGGAGGGCAACCCGAACCCGTCTGCCAACGGCGTGCCGCCCGCCGTCATCCAGCGGATCCTGACCGTCACGATCCACGAAAGTTGAGGCGATGACCGACATCCCCGCCACCGACGGGTCGAGTCCCAAGCGCCAGCGGTTCGACGCGCCGCCGCCGATGGTGATCGACCCCCAGCGCCGCTACACCGCGACCATCGAGACCTCCAAGGGGACGATCGTCGCCGAGCTGGACGCTGCCGGCGCTCCGGCCACGGTGAACAGCTTCGTCTTCCTCTCGCGCTGGCACTACTTCGACGGGATCGCCTTCCACCGGATCATCCCCGGATTCGTGATCCAGGGAGGAGACCCCGAGGGAACCGGACGAGGCGGCCCCGGCTACCGGTTCGCCGACGAGCTGCCCAAGCCGGGCCGTTACCAGGTCGGCTCCCTCGCGATGGCCAACTCGGGACCCGACACGAACGGCAGCCAGTTCTTCATCGTGAGCGGTCCGAACGGCGTGAAGCTCCCGCCCCAGTACTCCCTCTTCGGCACGGTCATCCGCGGGGCGGACGTCGTCGGAGCGATCGACGCCGTCGGGACGCCGTCGGGGACGCCGAGAGAGCGGGTCGTCATCGAGTCGGTCACCATCGCCGAAGTGGAGTAGCGGCGCCCTTGAGACGGGTCGTCGCCGCCCTGGCGCTCGCCGCCCTGTCAGCAGGGGCGGCTGCCTGCGGCGGCACCGCCCTGCACGCGGGCGCACCCCTGCACGGCGTGGGAAACGCCCACGGAAACGCTCACGGAAACGCCCGCGGCCTGCACACGAGCCCCTCACGGCTCGGCTTCGCCGCCGCGGCCTTGCCCACCGCCCTTCCGGGGGTCGTCCGCGGCTCCACGACGACGACCAGCCCTCCGCCGTCCACCACCGTTCTCACGCCGCCGCCCGCGCCCGGGGGCGCCGATGCGATCCCGCCCGGGGGCACTGATGCGACCGCGCCCCCGGCGCCCTCCGCACCGGTTGCGGCGACCGGGCGGCACGGACCGATCACGGAGCCGCCCCTCCCCGCCCCGGGACCGGGCTTCGTCGCCGACCGCGTGACGGCCGTGGGTGACTCGGTGATGATCGACTACGAGGCGGCGCTGGCACAGGACATCCCCGGGGTCCAGGTGACAGCGCAGGTGAGCCGCTGGTGGACAACAGGCGAGACGGTCCTTCGGAGGCTCGAGGCGCAAGGGGCGCTCGGCGCCGTGGTGATCGTCGGCCTGGGGACCAACGGCACGGTGACCCCGGCGCAATTCGACTCGATGATGTCCGTGCTGTCCGGCGCCTCACGGGTCGTCTTCGTGAACGTCCGCGTCGACCGGACATGGCAGGGCCCCGACAACGCGGTGATCTCCCAGGGCGTCGGGCGCTTCCCGCGCACGGTGCTGGTGAACTGGTACCAGCTCGCGGTGGCGCACCCCACATGGCTCTATCCGACACAGACGCACATGCCGATCGACGGTCCAGGCGCCCAGGCGCTGGCGGGGCTCGTCGCCGCCGCGGCCTGAGGCGCTCGCCGCGCTCAGCGCCCGCTGAGCGCGTCGAGCCCCTCGGGCGCCCGCCGTCCGTCGACGAACACCCGAGGCACCCCCTGACCTGCGCTCCGCCAAGCACCATCGGGCTCCCGAATGACCGCAGTGCGGTCGGGGATCCCCACCACCGGCACACCGGGCGGCGCGAGCAGCACGGAACGGTGGAGCTTCTCGCCGTGTGCGTCGTCCAAGAGGTCCCCGGCCAGCGGCACGACGGCCAGACCCTCGACGAGCCCCAGCCCGACGGTGAGCGCGCCACCGCGCGGATCGACCATCGGGTCCGACAAGACCATCGCTCCCGCCCCCGCCCCGGCCACCACGGCTCCCCTGCGCCAAGCGTCGCTCAGCGCAGCCAAGACCTTGGACCCCTTCAGGACCGAGCGGAGGTGCAGCGGGGACCCCCCGCCGAGGTAGACGAACCGGGCGGCGCCGACGGTCGCCGCCGCGCCGTCGTCCTGAGCGTCGGCCCGGCTCGTCACCATGAGCCCCTCCACCTCCCCGCCCCAGCGCGCGAACCATTCGGCCGCGGCGAGCACCCGGCGCTCGGGGCGCTCGAAGGCGGCGGCGGTCGGCAGGACGAGGACCCGGCGGTCCCCAGACGCCGCGAGGAGCGCGGCGTCGAAGTCGCAGCCCGGGGTCCACTCGTCGCCTCCGACGAGCGCGAGCATCCCCGGGGTCGTCCGTCCGGCCGCCACGGGTCACACCCTTTCACACCGGGCGGACGGACCCCTGCAAGGCGCGCCCGCACCGCCAGCCCGCTCCCCAAAGGGGGGACGTCGGGTACCGTGGGCCATGGTGTTCAACCGAGTGGGCATCGTCGGCTCGGGGATCATGGGCGCCGGGATCGCCGAGGTCGCCGCCGCTCACGGACACGACGTGGTGCTCCGGAGCCGCAGCCAGTCCTCGGGCGACGCGATGCTCGCCAACCTCGAGAAGTCGCTCGACCGCCTCGTCGCAAAGGAGCGCTGCACCAGGGAGGAACGCGACGAGATCGTCTCGCGCGTCACCGTGACGACGGACTTCGGCGACCTGGCGGACGTCGAGCTCGTGATCGAGTCGATCATCGAGGACATGGGTGCCAAGCGGCACCTCTTCACCGAGCTCGACCGTGTCTGCGACGAACGTGCGGTGCTCGCGACCAACACCTCGACGCTTCCGGTCGTCGAGCTCGCGATGGAGACCGGCCGCCCGGACCGCGTCTGCGGGATCCACTTCTTCAACCCGGCACCGGTCATGCCGCTCGTCGAGGTGGTCCGCCCGATCACCGCGTCGGACGAGACGATCGCCGCCGCACGGGCATTCGCACAGGATTGCGGCAAGGAGCCGGTCGAGGTGCAAGACCGCGCCGGGTTCGTGGTGAACGCCCTGCTGTTCCCCTACCTGAACGAGGCGGTCCAGCTCTTGGAGCGCGGCGTGGCGACCAAGGAAGGCATCGACGCCGCCATGAAGGGAGGCTGCGGTTTCCCGATGGGACCGTTCGCGCTGCTCGACCTCGTGGGCCTCGACACGTCGGTCGCGATCCTCGACGCGCTCTACGCCGAGCACAAGGACCCGCACTACGCGCCGGCGCCGTTGCTGCGCCGGATGGTCGCCGCCGAGCAGCTGGGCCGGAAGTCCGGACAGGGTTTCTACAGCTACCGCTGAGCCCGCCGACGACGATGACCGAGGAGCGACCAGCCCGACCTGCGCCCTGGATGATGCGCACCTACTCCGGCCACTCCAGCGCGCGCGCCTCCAACGAGCTCTACCGCACCAACCTGGCAAAGGGGCAGACCGGCCTGTCGATCGCCTTCGACCTGCCGACCCAGACCGGTTACGACCCCGACGCCCCCGAGGCTGCAGGGGAGGTGGGCAGGGTCGGCGTGCCGGTGGTGCACCTCGGCCACATGCGCGAGCTCATGGCGGGCATCCCGGTCGCCGAGATGAACACGTCGATGACCATCAACGCCACCGCCGCGTGGCTGCTCGGCCTCTACGTCGCGTACGCACGCGAGCAGGGGGTCGCCGCGCACGAGCTCCAGGGCACGACGCAGAACGACATCCTGAAGGAGTACCTGAGCCGCGGCACCTTCATCTTCCCCCCCGGCCCGAGCCTGCGGCTCACCGTCGACACGATCGCGTACACGCTCCGGCACGTGCCCAAGTGGAACCCGGTCAACGTCTGCAGCTACCACCTCCAGGAGGCAGGAGCCACGCCGGTCCAGGAGATCGCCTACGCGCTGTCGAGCGCGATCGGGATCCTCGACGCGGTGCGGGGCTCGGGAAAGGTGGCGCCCGACGAGCTTCCCGAGGTGGTCGGCCGGATCAGCTTCTTCGTCAACTCCGGTGTCCGCTTCGTCGAGGAGACCTGCAAGATGCGGGCGTTCGCTCGGATGTGGGACCGGATCTGCCTCGAGCGCTACGGCGTGACGGATCCCCGGCTCCGGCGGTTCCGCTACGGAGTCCAGGTGAACTCGCTCGGGCTCACCGAGCAGCAGCCCGAGAACAACGTGGCGCGTATCGTGCTCGAGACCCTCGGCGCCACGCTCTCGGCGAGCGCCCGCGCCCGCGCCATCCAGCTCCCGGCGTGGAACGAGGCGCTCGGTCTCCCGCGACCGTGGGACCAGCAGTGGTCGCTTCGGATCCAGCAGATCCTCGCCTACGAGTCCGACCTCCTCGAGCACGGCGACATCTTCGAGGGCTCCGCGGCGATCGAGGCGAAGACCGCGTCCCTCGTCGAAGCCGCCGACGCGGAGCTCGACGACGTGCTGTCGCTCGGAGGGGCGTTCGAGGCGATCGAGGAGCTGAAGGCACGCCTCGTGCGCAGCCAGGCCGAGCGCCTCGCGCGGATCGAGTCGGGCGAGCAGAAGGTCGTCGGGGTCAACTGCTTCACCGAGACCGAGCCCTCGCCGCTCACTGCGGGCGCGGGCACGGC
The DNA here is from genome assembly GCA_021791145.1 of Actinomycetes bacterium. Next base: position 83,500 of record JAJYXE010000036.1, read on the forward strand.
TGCCGGGGCCGGCGCGGTGCTGAAGGTCGACCCGGCCGCAGCGCACCAGCTGCAAGAGGACGTCAGGGCGTGGCGTGCCGGGAGGGATGCAGGTGCCGTGCGACGCGCGATCGACGAGTTGCGGCGCGTCGCGGCGGACCCGGCTGCCAACGTCATGGAGCCGACCATCGCGCTCGCCCTCGCCGGAGGGACGACCGGCGAGTGGGCAGGGGCCCTCCGGGAGGTCTTCGGCGAGTACAGGGCGCCGACCGGTCTGGCCGGTGTGTCCGGTGGCCGGCGCCGCACGCGCGGGGCTGCGAGCCGGGCCCCGCGCGCCGGCGCGGCGAACGGCCGCCTGGCCGCGCAGGCGGTGCGGGCCTTCAGCGCGGCGAACGGCGCGCCGCCGCGTCTCTTGGTCGCAAAGCCCGGGCTCGACGGCCATTCCAACGGCGCGGAGCAGATCGCCCTGGCTGCTCGCGACGCCGGGTTCGAGGTCGTCTACCAGGGGATCCGTCTGATGCCGGCCGAGATCGTCGCGGCCGCCCGCGACGAGGACGTCGACGTGGTCGGCCTCTCCGTCCTCTCGGGGTCGCATCTCGACGTCGTGCCCGAGGTGCTCGACCTCCTCAGCGCCGAAGGGGTGGACGCACCGGTCGTGGTGGGCGGCATCGTGCCCGCCGACGACGCGGACGTGCTCCGCAAGAAGGGCGTCGCCGCGGTGTACACCCCCAAGGACTTCGAGCTTGACCGCATCGTCGCAGAGCTCGCCGAGCTCGCAGGGAGCCGCCACGGGGGCAGGACGCGTCGGACCCGTCAGGGATAGGGGTCGTGCGGCGCCTCCCCCGACAGGACGCGCACGAGGTCCTCGGTCGCCCGCCTGCGCACCTCGGCCACCGACTCGACCGACGAGAACGCCACGTGGGGCGTGATGAGGACGTCGTCGCGACCCGCCAGCGCCGCAGGGATGCTCGGCTCGTCGGGGAGCACGTCGAGAGCCGCCGCGCCGGGTCGCCCCGCGTCGAGCGCGGCCGCCAGCGCGTCCACGTCCACCAGCCGGCCCCGCCCGGTGTTGACGAGCAGGGACCCGCGGCGCATCGAGGAGAGCGTCCTCTCGCCGACGATGCCGCGGGTCTCTTCGGTGAGCGGGAGGTGGACGCTCACGACGTCACTTCGGGCGAGCAGCTCGTCCACCGGCACCGGCGTGAGGTCGGTGCGCCCGGGATGGCGGTCGTCGACGAGCACCGAGCAGCCGAAGCCGGCCAGCTTCCTGCCCGTCGCGGTGCCGTTGCGACCCGCGCCCCAGATCCCCACGACGAGGTTGCGCACACGACGCAGCTCCCGTGCGCCCGGGTCGAACCGCCCCGCGCGGACCTCCCGGTCGAAGAAGGAGATGCCCCGCGCCCAGTCGAGCACCATCGCGACCGCATGGTCGGAGACCTCCTCGACGCAGTAGTCGGGGACCCTGGTCACGACCACGCCATGGGACGCGGCGGCCGCCACGTCGATGTTGTCGACGCCCACGCCGAGGCGCGCGACCACACGGAGCCGAGGGCACGAGTCGATGAGCGACGCGGTCACGGGAAACCAGTTGGTGAGGATCCCGACCGCGTCTCTCGCGAGGCGTCCGACCTCGGCGGCGCCCTGCGCGCTCGAGGCGTCGACCAGCTCGTAGCCGGCTGCGGCACAGATCGACGCCTCGACGTCGGTCCCCGGCCAGGGATGGTCGGTGATGACGACCCGGCCCCGGTTCAGCGCGTCCACGGCCGCTCCCTGCGCAGCACCGCCGGTCGCGTCCACCACCGCCCGCTGAAGCGCCAGGCCCGTGCCGCGCGCTCGACGCGCTCGACGCGCTCGTCAAGCCCGTCACGCCTGGCGCGCTCGGGCGAGAGCGCGAGCACCGCCGAGGCGACCAGTGCGACGACGAGAGGGTCGGCCTCCGGGCGCGGACGCAGCCCCACGGTGGCGGGCGAACCCGCTCCGGTGCGCACGCCGGGGGCCATGCCTCAGAGCGGGACGTTGCCGTGCTTGCGGTGCGGGAGCTCCGCTCGCTTGGACGCGAGCATCGCGAGGCTCCGAGCCAGCACTCTGCGGGTGTCGGCAGGGGAGATGACGTCGTCGACGTACCCGCGCTCCGCCGCGATGTAAGGCGTCGCGTACCGCTCCGTGTACTCCTCCACGAGCTCTGCGCGGCGGGCGACGGGGTCGGCTGCGGCAGCCAGCTCCCGCCGATAGAGGATCTCGACCGCCCCCTGGGGCCCCATCACGGCCAGCTCGGCGGAAGGCCACGCATAGGCGAGGTCCGCGCCGATCGACTTCGAGCTCATGACGACATAGGCGCCGCCGTACGCCTTGCGAGTGACGACCTGGATGCGCGGCACCGTCGCCTCGCAGTAGGCGTAGAGCAGCTTCGCCCCGTGACGGATGATCCCGCCGTACTCCTGATCGGTGCCGGGCATGAACCCGGGCACGTCCACAAACGTAACGAGCGGGATGTTGAAGGCGTCGCACGTCCGAACGAAGCGGGCCGCCTTTTCCGAGGAGTCGATGTCCAAGACGCCCGCGAGCACCGCCGGCTGGTTGCCCACAACGCCGACCACGCGTCCGGCGATCCTGGCGAAGCCGCAGGTGATCGACATCGCCCAGTGCGCGTGGACCTCGAGGTACTCCCCGTCGTCGACGACCGCGGTGATGACCCTCTTCATGTCGTAGGGCTGGTTCGGCGAGGGGGGCATCAGGTCCACGAGCTCGGGCGTCTCGCGCTCGGGGTCGTCGTCCGAGACGACCTCCGGCGGCTCGTCGAGGTTGTTGGAGGGCAGGAACGACAGGAGGTAGCGGACGTCGTCGAGGCAGGACTTCTCGTCCGCGGCGACGAAGGTCGCGACGCCCGACTTCGTGGCGTGGCTCATCGCGCCGCCGAGCTCCTCCAACGTCACGTCCTCACCCGTGACGGTCTTCACGACGTCGGGACCGGTGATGAACATGTGAGACGTGCCCTGGACCATGAAGATGAAGTCGGTGATGGCCGGCGAGTACACCGCTCCGCCTGCGCAGGGGCCGAGGATGACGCTGATCTGGGGGATCACGCCGGACGAGGCGACGTTGCGGTAGAAGATGCCGCCGTAGGAGTGGAGGGAGACGACGCCCTCTTGGATCCTCGCCCCTGCGCCGTCGTTGAGGCCGATCATCGGCACGCCGGTGGACGCCGCGAGGTCCATCACCGCGTGGATCTTCTCCGCGAACACCTCGCCGAGCGCGCCGCCGAAGACCGTGAAGTCCTGCGAGAAGATGCACACCCTGCGGCCGTCGATGGTGCCGAAGCCCGTCACCACGCCGTCGGTGTAGGGACGACTCCCGTCGAGCCCCATGCCGTGCGCGCGATGCCTGGAGAGCATGCCCAGCTCCTCGAACGACCCCTCGTCGAGCAGGTAGTCGATCCGCTCGCGCGCGGTCATCTTCCCCTTGGCGTGCTGGCGCTCCACCGCCTGGGGGCTTCCCGCGTGGAGTGCCTCCTCCTTGCGCGCCGCGAGGTCGGCAAGGCGGGCGGCCATGGTGTGCTCCATGCCGCTCGAGGCTAGTGCGGCGCCGGGGCGCCCTCCTCCACGAGCTCGACGAGGGTGCCGAAGGAGGACTTCGGGTGGACGAACGCGATCATCGTGTTGCGGGAGCCGGGTCTCGGCGTCTCGTCGAGGACCCTCGCGCCAGCCCGCTTCACCGCCTCGAGGGCCGCCGCGCAGTCCGCCACCCGGTAGCCGACGTGGTGGAGCCCCTCGCCGCGCACCGCGAGGAACTTGGCGACCGGCGAGTCCTCCCGGGTGGGCGAGACGAGCTGGACGTAGGAGTCGGCGACCGCGACCAACGCCTCTTCGACCCCGTCCGCCTCGACGAGCTCGCGGTGGGCGACCCGTGCGCCCAGGGCGTCCGCGTACCACGCGACCGCCGCATCGATGTCACGCACGGCGATCGCCACGTGGTCGATCTCGGTGAGGAGCGGCTCGGTCACGCGTCGTGCCTCCGATACAGCGTGATCCGCTCCTCGCCGACGCGGCGGCGCAGCTCGGGGTCGTCGATGCCCAGCCCCTCTTCCGGAGCGAGGCACAGCACGCCGATCTTTCCCTCGTGCAGATTGTGGTGCACCTGGTGGGCGGCCTCTCCCACGTCGGAGAGGTCGAAGACAGCGGACAGCGGCGGGAGGATCTTGCCTTCGCAGACCTGGCGGTTCGCGTCCCAAGCCTCGCGGTAGTTCGCGAAGTGGGACCCCTTGATCGTCTTCAGCCGCATCCACAGGTGCCGGTTGTCGTACTCGATCATGTAGCCCGACGTCGCCGCGCAGGTGACGATGGTGCCGCCGCGCTTGCAGACGAACACCGACGCGCCCATGGTCTGGCGGCCGGGGTGCTCGAAGACGATGTCGGGGTCTTCGCCGACGAGCGCGCGGATGTCCTTGCCGAGCCGCCGCCACTCGGACTCGTCCTGGGTGTGCTCGTCCCTCCAGAACCGGTATGCGGCCGCCCTCCGGTCGATCACGGCCTCCACGCCGAGGTCGCGCAGGGTGTCCGCCTTTTCCGGGGAGGAGACGACCCCGATCGGGATGCCGCCGGCGTTGAGCACGTACTGGACCGCGAAGCTCCCCAGCCCCCCCGTCGCCCCCCACACGAGCACCCGGTCGCCTTGGGTCACCGGCGCGCCGTTGCGGGAGACGAGCATGCGGTACGCGGTCGAGTTGCACAACGCGTTGACCGCCGCCTCCTCCCAGGAGAGGTGCGCGGGCTTGGGCATCAACTGGTTGGCCTTCACCACTGCGACGTCCGCGAGCCCGCCGAAGTTCGTCTCGAACCCCCAGATCCGCTGGTTGAGCGCGAGCATGGAGTCGTCGTGCGCCGTCGGGTCCTGGTCGTCGACGTGGTTGCAGTGGATGGTGACCTTGTCGCCCGGCTCCCAATGGCGGACGAGGGACCCGGTCCGAAGCACCACCCCCGACGCGTCGGAGCCGACGACGTGGTAGTCGAGCGCGTGGCGCGCCCCCCACACGCTCTCCCTGCCCAGCCGATCGAGGAACCCGAAGGTGGGCAGCGGCTCGAAGATCGAGGTCCAGACGGTGTTGAAGTTGATCGCGGACGCCATGACCGCGACGTATGCCTCGTCGGGCGCAAGCTCGGGAAGGGCGACCTCCCCGACGTGGAGCGACTTGCGGGGGTCCTTCTCCGAAGAGCCGAGTCCCTCGAACATGCCGGCCTCGTCGCGCCGGACGAACGCGGCCCGGTAGAACTCGGGCATGGGCATCGAGGCGAGGTCCTCGCCCCTCGCGCCCTCGATCGCGGCCCGGAGGATGTCACTCATTTTCGTGACCATACCTGAGCCCGTAGAATGGCCGGAGAGCCGGTAACCCCTGCTCCGTTCCCTGTCTCCGCCGGCGACGGACGCGCCGGCGTCACGCTGGAGGTCAGCCATGCCCGGATCTACGACCGGATCGGTCATCGTCGCAGGCGCTCGGACCCCGATCGGGAAGCTCTCGGGCGCGCTCGGCTCGTTCAGCGCGATGGAGCTGGGCGGCTTCGCCATCGCCGCCGCGCTCGAACGCGCCGGCCTCCGGCCCGACCAGGTCGACTACGTCCTCATGGGCCACGTGCTCCAAGCGGGCCAGGGCCAGATCACCGCACGCCAGGCCGCGGTCCGCGCCGGCATCCCGATGACGGTCCCCGCGACCACGGTGAACAAGGTCTGCCTGTCGGGCCTGAACGCCGTCTACCTCGCAGACCTCATGGTGAGGGCCGGGGACGCCGAGATCGTCGTCGCAGGAGGGATGGAGTCGATGACCCGGGCACCGCACCTGCTTCCCGGCGCCCGTGAGGGTTTCCGGCTCGGTGACGCCACGCTCGTGGACTCGATGATGCACGACGGCCTGACCTGCGCCTTCGACCAGTGTGCGATGGGTCTGGCCACCGAGCGCTACAACGGGCGGGCCGGCATCACCCGCGACCGTCAGGACGCCTTCGCCGCCGGCTCCCACGAGAAGGCCGCCGCGGCGGCGAAGGGCGGGCGCCTGGGTGAGGAGATCGTCCCGGTCGAGGTGCCCCAGCGCAAGGGAGACCCGATCGTCGTGGACAACGACGAGGGGGTGCGCCCTGGGACGACCGCCGAGTCGCTCGGGTCGCTCCGGCCGGCGTTCGACAAGGACGGCACGATCACCGCTGGCAACGCCTCACAGATCTCCGACGGCGGCTCGGCACTCGTGGTGATGTCGACCAGGAAGGCCGAGGAGCTCGGTGTGACCCCCCTCGGCGAGCTCGTCTCCTACGGGCAGGTCGCGGGGCCCGACCCCTCGCTGCTGCTCCAGCCGTCCCGGGCGATCTCCCAGGCGCTCGACAAGGCGAAGCTCGGCGTCGGCGACGTCGAGCTCTTCGAGATCAACGAGGCGTTCGCCGCGGTCGGGCTCGCCTCGGCCGACGACCTGGGCATCCCCGAGGAGAAGCTGAACGTGAACGGCGGCGCCATCGCGCTCGGGCACCCCATCGGCATGTCGGGCAATCGCCTCGTCCTCACCGCGCTCTACGAGCTGCGCCGGAGGGGCGGCGGTGTCGCCGCGGTCGGGCTCTGCGGCGGCGGGGGCCAGGGCGACGCGGCGGTCCTGCGATCGCTCTCCTGACGGGCCCCTCCCTCCCCGGGCGGTGGCGCCGAGGGCGGTGGCGCCGAGGGCGGTGGCGCCGAGGGCGGTGGCGCCGAGGGCGGTGGCGCCGAGGTGATGGCGCCGAGGTGATGGCGTCGAGACGGCTCCCCTGCATGTGATACTCGGCCGATGAGCCGGCACCCAGGGACGAACCCGGTCGTCGTCGTCGACTTCGGGGCGCAGTACGCACAGCTGATCGCCCGGCGCGTCCGCGAAGCGCACGTGTACTCCGAGATCGTCCCGCACACGGCCTCCACCCTGGAGATCCTCGAACGACGACCCGCCGCGGTGATCCTCTCGGGCGGCCCCTCCAGCGTCTACGAGCCGGGCGCGCCGTCGATCGATGCCGAGCTGCTCCGTGCAGGGGTCCCCGTGCTCGGCATCTGCTACGGGTTCCAGGCGATCGCCCGCGCGCTCGGCGGCAAGGTCTCCCGCACCGACCGGCGCGAGTACGGCCGAACGAAGGCGGCGGTCGACCCGACCGCGACGCTCTTCGCTGGGCAGCCCACCTCCCAGGAGGTCTGGATGTCCCACGGCGACGCGGTGGTCGCGCTCCCCACCTCCCTGCGCGCGACGGCGTCGACGGACGACTCGCCGGTCGCCGCGTTCGAGTCGGCGGACGCAAAGCTGTGCGGCGTGCAGTGGCACCCTGAAGTGCACCACACGGCCCACGGCCAGGAGGTCCTCGAACGCTTCCTCTACCGGGCGGCGGGGATCGCGCCCACGTGGACGACCTCGAACGTCCTCGACGCCGCGGTCGCCGAGGCGCGTGACGCCGTGGGCGACGGAAGGGCGCTCTGCGGCCTCTCCGGAGGCGTCGACTCCGCGGTCGCCGCCGCGCTCGTGCACCGCGCGATCGGTGACCGGCTCACCTGCGTCTTCGTCGACCACGGGCTCCTGCGGCTCGGCGAGGCCGAGCAGGTCGAACGGGACTTCGTCGCCGCGACTGGCATCCGGCTGAAGACCGTCGACGCCCGTGCCCGTTTCCTCGACGCGCTGCGCGGCGTGGTCGACCCCGAGGAGAAGCGCAAGGTGATCGGGCGCGAGTTCATCCGCGTCTTCGAGGACGCCGCACGCGAGGTCGAGGCGGAGGGCGGAGGGCCCGAGCACCTCGTCCAAGGGACGCTCTACCCCGACGTGGTCGAGTCCGGAGGCGGGGGCGGGAGCCGCGGGGGCGGGAGCCGCGGGGGCGGGAGCCGCGGGGGCGGGAGCCGCGGGGGCGGGAGCCGCGGGGGCGGGAGCTCCACGATCAAGTCCCACCACAACGTGGGGGGGCTCCCCGAGGACCTGGGCTTCTCACTCGTCGAACCACTCCGGCGCCTCTTCAAGGACGAGGTCCGTGCGCTCGGCCTCGAGCTGGGCCTCCCTGAGGCGATCGTCTGGCGCCACCCCTTTCCCGGCCCGGGCCTCGCGGTCCGCATCGTCGGCGAGGTGACCGAGGAGCGGCTCGAGATCCTCCGCCAGGCCGACGCCGTCGCCCGAGAGGAGCTGACCGCAGCGGCCCTCGACCGGGCGGTCTGGCAGTTCCCGGTCGTGCTCCTCGCCGGCGTCCGATCGGTCGGCGTCCAGGGCGACGGCCGGAGCTACGGCCATCCGGTGGTGCTGCGTCCGGTCACGAGCGAGGACGCGATGACCGCGGACTGGGCGCGCCTGCCTTACGACGTGCTGGAACGGATCTCCACCCGGATCACCAACGAGGTCGCGCAGGTCAACCGCGTCGTGCTCGACGTCACGAGCAAGCCCCCGGGGACGATCGAGTGGGAGTAGCTCAGGAGTAGCTCAGCCGTCGTAGGGTGGCCGGGCGAAGCCGGCGAGCGTCGCCGTCCCCCACGCGAGCTGCGACCAGCGGGTGGCGGGGGTGAGGAGCAGGGCGATCGCGCACGTCGGGAACGAGCCGAGCGCAGCGCGGCCCGCTCCGTCGTCGGGGGAGAGGAGCCCGAGGGCGAGTGAGTGGGTCGCCGGGTTGTGCCCGACGATCATGACCGAGCAAAGGGAGTTGTCGAGCCCGCGCAGCTCGTCGAGCATGTCCGCCGTCGAGCCGTAGTAGAGCCGCCCGCGCCGGTCGACGGGCGTGCCGAGCGCCGAGGCGACCTTCTCTGCGGTCTCCGACGTGCGCGCCGCGCTCGACGCGAGCACGAGGTCCGGGAGCGCCGCAGTGCCGAAGCCGAGGTCGCCCGCGCTGAGCCGGCGGCCGAGCGCGGCGGCGTCCCGCCTTCCCCTCGGCGCGAGGTGCCGGTCGTGATCCGTCCCTCCCGCCGGCGGATCGGTCATCGCCTTGGCGTGCCGGAGCAGCCACACGACGAGGCCCTCGGGCTCGCCGCCCATCGTCACGGAACGACGGCGCGGCGGCCCTCGATCGCGCGGCCGAGCGTCAGCTCGTCCGCGTACTCGAGGTCGCCGCCGACAGGGAGGCCGCTCGCGATCCGGGTGACCGAGACCCCGAGCGGGGTGAGGAGGCGGGCGAGGTACATCGCCGTCGCCTCTCCCTCCAGGTTGGGGTTCGTGCAGAGGATCGTCTCCGTCACACCCTCGGCGTCGATGCGCGCGAGCAGCTCACGGACCCGCAGCTGGTCCGGACCGATGCCCTCGAGCGGGTTGAGCGCGCCGTGGAGCACGTGGTAGCGGCCCTGAAACTGGCGCGTCCGCTCGACCGCCACGATGTCGCGGGGGTCCTCCACCACGCACACCACGCAGGGGTCTCTTCGTGTGTCGGCACAGACGTCGCAGAGGTGGCCGAGCTCCGCCACGTTGAAGCAGCGCTCGCACAGCGTCGTCCGCTCCTTGAGGGCGACGACCGCCTCAGCGAGCCGGCGAGCATCCTCATTGGGGACCTCGAGCAAGTAGAACGCGATGCGCTGGGCGGACTTGGGACCGATTCCCGGCAGCCTGCCGAGCTCGTCGATGAGCGCCCGGAGGGAGCCCGTGTACATCGCTCAGACCTCTTGCGCGCCAGGGAAGGCCTCGAGGAGGCGCGCCTGCGCGACGGTCTCGAGCGATCCCGACGGCTGGTCGGGATCGACCTCGTCGTCGGAGTGGTCCCAGGCATCCGGCTCCGACGTGCCCGACGCATCGCCGGCATCGCGAGCATCGCTGGCAACGCTGCCTGACCCGGTCCGGCTCGTGCGCCCGATCGCCTGGGAGACTGAGGACTCCTCGACCGTGAGCGCGAGCGTCACGGTCGTCGCGAAGTACGAGCCGATCGACTGCTCGACAACAGGGCGCACCTCTTCACACCGGTCACGGTGCGCGGCATTGGGCAGGGCGAACGTTGCGACGTTGCGCTCGACCGAGACGAACCGGCCCGCGCTGTAGAGCGCCTTCGCCCGTGCGGGGAGACCGCGAAGGATGTGGTCGCCCCACGCCTCGACGATGCGATCGCGGTCGAGAACCGGGTGATCCTGCGGGGCCACGTCAGGACTCGCCGGGTCAAGAGCTGCGGCATCGGGAGGCGGGGTGTCGGGAGGCGGGGTGTCGGGAGGCGGGGTGTCGGGAGGCGGGGTGTCGGGAGGCGGGGTGTCGGGAGCACGCGGCGGCGTCTCCGGCTCCACCGGGCGTGCAGCTGCCCGCTGCCGGCGCAGGGCTCCCAGGCCCGGGCGCTCTTCGAAGGGCGCCGGTGAAGGCTCCGAACCGGAGTCCGCCTGCCGTGCAGGAGGGGTCGGAAGTCCGGGCGAGGACAAGGCGTGCGCGGGCGGCGCGGCGAACGAGGGCGGCGCGGCGTGCACCGCTCCGAGCGCCCCGGGGTTAAGCATCTGCTCGAGGTGGGCGACCCGGTCGAGGAGCGCCGACGTCGAGTCGTCCAGCTCTGGCCGTGCCAGCCTCGCCAGCGTGACCTCCAGCACCGCCCGGGGATCGGGGGCGTCCCGCATGTCCACTTGGGCGCGACCGATCACCTCGATCGCCCGGACGACACGGGCAAGTCCGAGGCGGGTCGCACGGTCCGACAGGCGCTCGCGCTCGCTCCCAGCGGCGGCGCACAGGTCGGGCGCGAGCACCACGAGGAACGCCTGGCGCAGCTCATCCACGAGCTCGGTCGCGATCTGCTGAGGCCCCCACCCCGACTCGTGGAGGGAGGCGACAGCGACGAGGAGCCGGCGCGCGTCCTCTGCGGCCATCGCCTCGGTGAGCCCGACGACGTCGGGGCGGAGCGCCTCTGCCGACCCGGACGCCACCACCTGGTCGAGCGCGGACAAGGCGTCGCGTGCGGAGCCGCGCCCCTTGCGCACCGCCACGGCGATGTCGTCGTCGCCGAGGCCGAGGCCGGCCGCCGCGCTCACGTCGTGGAGCAGCCCATCCAAGGTGTCGGCGCCGATCAGGCCGAACTCGAGGTGCTGGGTGCGGCTACGAATCGTCGCCGGGACCTTCTGGGGGTCCGTCGTAGCGAGGACGAAGACGACGTGCCCTGGAGGCTCTTCAAGCGTCTTCAGCAGCGCGTTCGCCGCCGCATTGGAAAGCATGTGCACCTCGTCGACGATGTACACCTTCCAGCGGCCCGGCGTCGCGAGCGCCGCGTGGGCGATGAGCTCGCGCATCGCATCGACACCGTTGTTGGAGGCCGCGTCGAGCTCGTGCACGTCGAACGAGCTCCCCCGGGCGATCTCCACGCACGACATGCACTCCCCGCACGGCTCCCCGTCGACGGGCGCCGCGCAGTTGAGCGCGCGGGCCAGGATGCGCGCCGTGGACGTCTTGCCCGTGCCCCGGGGGCCGCTGAAGAGGTAGGCGTGCGCGACTCGACTGTCCCGCACGGCTCCCTGAAGGGCCCGCACGACGTGGGCCTGGCCCCGCAGCTCGCTGAACTTGCCCGGACGGAAGCGCCGGTAGAGAGAGACGAAGTCGGTTCCGCTTCCCGCCGACGGCGCCGTGTCGGAGGAACGAGGAGTCGGCTCTAGCACGAACGACGAGCCTATCGGCGGGTCGCGCGCACAGGGGCGAGTGTGCCGCCGGCGTGGCCGCGTCCCAAAGGCGGTGCTCCACAAGAGCCAGCGACCGAAGGCAAGACCGCAGGACTGCGAGCCGGGCGGACGAGTTGGAATCGCCGTCGCGGCGGACGCCGGCGGTCGGTGCGATGGCCAGGTTGGCTACGGCACACGGTCTGACCCGCTGAGAGCTGCTGCCTTCCGACCCTGACTCGGTTCACGAGCGACCGTTGCGCAGGACCCGGCCACCGCACCCAACGCCGGCTGCGCCAGGCGCAGTCCACCCAGGCTACCGGTTTGCCAGAGAGGTGCCCCGGCGGGGCGGATAGCCTGGCTCGGCCGCAGCTGCGAGCTGCGGGTCCGGAGGCGTGCGAGAGCGGCCGAATCGGCACGATTGGAAATCGTGTGTGGGGCAACCCACCGTGGGTTCAAATCCCACCGCCTCCGCTGCTGCGGGGTCCTGACGAAACCCGGGGCCCTCTTGTGACGAAACCCCCGCCCACAAGCACCGTGAGGGCCCTATGGGTCACCGACATGGGGTGGAAGTCACGCGACGGGAGCGTGTGGCAGTCGCTGTGATCGCCAAGCCCGCCGCCCCGAGGGGAGTCGGGCCCAAAGAGGTCCTCGCGGACGCGCAGGAGCAGCGTTCGCCGGGGATCAGGCGGCGGCCGGGTGTAGGAGAAGCCGGTCTCCCACTGCCACTGACTCTGCCGCGGTCAGCTCCTCGAAGCCGTGGTCGGGGTCGTCGGGCGCGCACAGCGGATCGGTGACGTCCCCGCCCCCTTGCGACGTGCGGTAGACGCCGACGGTACCTCTGTGCTCACCGCGCCGAAGGCACTCGGCCACGAAGGCGTCGATCGACGCTGGGGTCAACAGCGCAGCGAGGTCGGGCGTGACGTCGCCCGCCCAGGAGCGATGCGCGGCGAGGAACGTGCAGAGCCGGGAGAGGAGGCAGACGGTTCTCGTCTCGTCGCTCGGGCTGGTGGCAAGGACGGCACTCACGGCGGAGTCGCGGGCATTCGCCCAGCTCCGAGCGCTGAGTGCGCGAGGCGTGGACCGCTCGAGGCGCTCTTCGATGGTCACGTCCCGCTTGGTCACGGCAGGCACCGTCCGAAGCTCGGGTGCGCTGTCAGTCGCGCATTTCTCGACTTCGTCGCGTTCTTGTCCGAGACGTGAGACTTCGTCGATGCCCGCTGGGACCGACAATCCGTCCAGGCAGCTCATGCGGCGCTAGGGGCGTTGATCAGCCAGGCAAGGACCTCCTATCGGCGGATGCGTGTGCTCGTCGCCGACGCCGGGAACGCCCCTCGTATGCCCCGCAGCACCGGCGTGAGACAGGCAACTTGTCCCCTCGTCCTGCCCTTGACCTTCCATTCGAATAGAAGGTTTAGGGTGAACTTGGCGCTGCTCGGCAACCCCAAAGGCGTCGAGCAAGAGAGGTGACGGTGATGGCGGTGACGACCATTGCGGTGCAAGAGATCCACTGCGCGAGCTGTGAACACACGATTCGCTCAGCGCTGGGGCGCCTCGACGGCGTACGGTCGGTGCGGCCCGACGCGGCTCGCAACGAGGTCCGGGTCTCCTACGACGAGACCAAGATCGACGAAGCGGGCCTGCGCCGGCGGTTGGCCGAGGTCGGCTATGAACCGGTCGGCTGACACCGAAGCGCCGCCTCGAGTCGACGAGGGCACTGGCGGGTCGCGGGGCAGCCTGCAGGTGAAGATCGGCGGGATGTCCTGCTCCTTCTGTGTGTCGACGATCCAAAAGGCAGCGACCGGCCTCGACGGGGTGGCAGAGGCGTCGGTGAACCTGGCGCACGAGGAGGCGCTGGTCCGTTTCGACCCCGATCGGGTCTCACCACAGGCGATCGTCGACGCCATCCGAGACGTCGGCTACACGGTGCGAGACCCTCGCAAGGTCGCCGGCTTCGAAGCGCGCGAGAAAGACCTGCACCGCGAACTGGACCGACTGCGGCTATCGGGGCTGCTGTGCGCGATCGGGCTCGGGCTGATGGTGGCCATGTGGGCAGGCGGGCAGATCTTCCCATGGATGGTGCTCACCTTGGCGCTCGTCCAGGTGTTCGTGGTGGGCCGCAGCATCTTGGCCATGGCGTGGCCGTCGCTTCGGCGCGGGATCCTCAACCAGCACGTCCTGCTCGAGTTCGGCGCATTCGGCGGGCTGTTCGGCGGCATCCTCGGCTTCTTCGACAAGACGTTCAGCGTCCCGGACTTCCTCGGCGCGGCGTTGTTCATCACCACCTACCACCTGCTGTCGGGCTACACGTCGGGCTACCTGCGCACCCGCACCTCCAAGGCGGTGGCCAAGCTCATGGCGCTCCAGCCGCCGACCGCCCGCGTGATCCGCGAAGGCACCGAGATCGAGGTCCCCATCGAAACCGTCGTCGTCGGGGACCGGGTGCGGGTGCGTCCCGGCGAGGCGGTGCCGGTCGACGGCCGGGTGGTGGATGGCACCTCGAGTGTGAACGAGGCGCTGGTGACCGGCGAGGCGGTGCCGACCGAGAAGACGGCTGGTGACCCGGTGATCGGCGGGTCGATCAACGAGTCAGGCAGCCTGGACGTCGAGGTCACCAAGGTGGGTGAGGACAGCTTCTTGTCCCAGGTCACCCGCTACGTGGAGGAAGCCCGGGCCCTCAAACCGGGCATCATCGCCCTCAGCGACGCCATCTCGGCCTGGTTCGTCCCCGCGGTGCTGGTGATCAGCTTCGGCGCGCTCATCTCGTGGTCGCTGGTGCCGCTCGTGGTGGTCGGCCACGCCGATGCAGCCCGGGGTCTGTTCGCCATGAGCGCGGTGGCGGTGATGGGCTACCCGTGCGCGCTGGGTATGGCAACCCCGCTGGCGATGATGCGCGGCGGGGGACGCGCCGCGGAGAAGGGCATCCTCGTGCGCTCTGGCCACGCCTTCGAGATCTTCGGACAGGTCCGACGCATCGTCTTGGACAAGACCGGGACCCTCACCGCCGGGAGGCCGTCGGTGGCGAGCGTGCTGGCAGCCCCAGGCATCGACGAGGTCGGCCTCGTGAATTTGGCGGCGGCGGTCGAGGCCCGTTCTGAGCACCCCCTGGCCCGGGCGATCGTCGATCGCGCCCTCGATGCCGGTCTCGACGTGGCCGACGTCGAGCAATTCGTTTCGTTCAGCGGCGACGGGGTCGAAGGCATCGTCGGCGGGCGGCGGGTCGTGGTCGGCAGACCCGGCTTCATTGCCGGTCGGCTCTCGGCGCCAGCACCTGATGCGTTCGGTGCCGAGGCGGAGGCCGCCACCCAGACGGTGGTGTGGGCCGCCGCCGGCGGCACGTTCCTCGGGGCGATCGGGATCGCCGATGCCCTACGCCCCGACGCCGCCGAGGCCGTCGCCGCCCTGCGAGCCCGGGGTATGGAGCCTTGCCTGGTGACCGGCGACAGCGAGACCGTCGCCGCCGCGGTGGCAGGCCAAGTCGGCATCGGCGAGGTCCGCGCCGGGGTGCTGCCCGGCGCCAAGGCGGACATCGTGCGAGCGCTGCAGGCAGACGGAACCCGGGTGGCGATGGTGGGCGACGGGATCAACGACGCCCCCGCACTCATGCAGGCCGACGTCGGCGTCGCCATCGGGGCGGGCACCGACATCGCCATCGACGCCGCTGACGTGATCCTCGTCTCCGAGCGGCTGGGAGCGGTCGCCGACGCCTATGACATCGCGACGGAGAGCTACCACAAGACCAAGCAGAACCTGGCCGTCGCGCTCGCGCTGAACTCGGTCGGGGTGCCGGCAGCGGCCACCGGGCTCGTCGACCCCGTCTTCGCGATGGTGGCGATGGTGGCGAGCGTCACCTTGGTGCTGTCGAACTCGTTCGGGGCCAACCTGCCGCTCACCCTATGGAGAGGCTTCAGGACGCTCCTCCTGCCCAAGCTGCTCACCGACGGCGAGACAGAGACCAGCGCAGGCGGCCCGAGCACTGCCACACCCGCTGTGGCAGCCGGGGTGGCGACGCCGAGGCCGGTGCGGCTGAGCCTCGGGGTGAACCGGGCACCCGAGATGCCCACGCAGATGAGCAACGACTCGGCGCCGTGGTTCGAGGACCCCGGCCAAGAAGCGGTCGGTGGCTGGTGGGCTCGTTGGCGGGCGTGGCTCTGGACCGGTGCGATCGTGGTGGTGGTCATGGGCCTCGGCGCCTGGGACGTGATCACCGGCGGCCCGCTCCACCCCCATGTGTGAGCGGACCCGATGAGGATCGGACAGCTCGCCGACGCGGTCGGCATCAACCCGAGGACCATCCGCTTCTACGAGGACATCGGCCTGCTCCCCGAGCCGCAGCGGCTGCCCTCGGGCTACCGGGACTACACCGAGGAGGATCGGGCACGGCTGATCTTCGTGCGCACTGCACAGCGTCTCGGCCTGCCGCTGGCGGACATCACCGAGATCATGGCGTTCAAGGAGCGGGGCGAGGCACCCTGCGGGTATGTCCGCAGCGTGCTCGCCCGCCAACTCAGCGAGCTCGACGAGCGCATCTTGGAGCTCGTCGCCCTGCGCGAGCAGCTTCGAGCATTGCAGGCGATCGCCGACGACCTCCCGGCGCCGGGCGACTGCTACTGCAGCGTGATCGAGCACGCCGCGACGCTCGAAGCGACCGCCGAGAAAGGACTCGCCTCCCCCACGAAACAGAGGAGCCATCCCAGAAGTCCGCGCCGACCGTGACCGCAGGCAACGCCTCGTTGCCGAGGGAGACGCCAGGTCGTCGAGGTGCTGCCCGGGCCGAGCACGGATGGCCCATCTCACCTTGGGCCATCCACCCGTGGCAGCGCGGCGCGGATGCCAGTTCCTTCGTACGGTTGGCTCAGCTCGCCGGGAGGCCGAGCAGCCCTTCGACGACACCGTCGAGGGTCGGCGCTTCGATGTGGGGGCGGCGAAAGATGCTCGGGTAGGCCCTCCCGGTCCGGTTGGCCCAGCCGGTGACCAAGCCGGCTGCGGCCGCGCCGTGGAGGTCCCACGGATGGACCGCGACCATGGCGAGCCGCTCCGGCGCGACTCCGAGCTCGGAGGCGGCATAGCGGTAGGGCTCGGGTCGAGGTTTCCAGTGGCCGACGGCGTCGACCGACAGCACCCGGGAGACCAGCGAGGTCAGCCCCGCTCGCTCGGGCAGCCCCGAGGTGACGGGCGCGGCGCCGTTGGTGAGCGCGACGATGGGAATGCCGACGCCGCGCAGGCGGCGGAAGGCCACTGGCACGTCGCGGTGCGCGGGCAGCTCGGCAAAGGCCGCGAGCAACCCGGTCGTCGCGTCCGGCGGGACCGGACAGCCCGCTGCCCAGGCCACCTCGGCCAACGCGGCGGTTGCCAGGGCAGGGAAGGTGACGTGGTCCCCGGCCGCGGCAAGAGCGATGCCGTCTCGCAACAGCACGGCGAACCACCAGTCCAGGGCGTGGCGCGGCAGTCCCAGCTCCTCGAAGCACGGATGCAGGGCCGAAAGGTCGAAGAGCGTCTCGTTGACGTCGAACGCCACCGCGCAGGGACGGTGCCCGAGCAGGCTCATCGCCGTCCGCCCCACCGGCTCCGAGCTGCACCGGGCGCGGGCAGTCGGGCTCTGGGGGCGCTCAGGACCCAACAGCGTCACGGCGGTGTCCCTGCTGCCAGTCCTCCTCGGCACCGACCTCGCCGTCGCCGAGCCCGAACACCCGTAGCTGCGGGGTCTCGCGCAGCGAGCGCTTCAGCTCGGCGAACCCGCCGAAGCGTGCCAGGGCCACCACGTGCTCCCACAGCTCGAGCGCGTCGGAGGTGGACGGGAGCCTGCTGATCACCGGGCCGAACAGGCCGACCCCGTCGGGCGGGTCGAAGTGCAGGATCGGGGTGCCCACGTCCCTCCCCGTGAGCGAGAGGGCCAGGTCGGTCTCGGCGCCGATCTCTTCGTCGAAGGAGGTGTCCGACACCGCGCCGGCCAGCTCGACGGGGAGCCCCAGACCGGAGAGGACCTGCGACGCGAAGCCGACCGGATCGCGATGCAGGTCCGCCTGACGTCCCGGGGCCGAGTCGAAGAGCTCGGCCCCGTAGGCGGCGTAGAGCGAAGCCACGGCGTCGGGGCCGTGCGCGGCGCGCACCGCGGCGGCGACGCGCAGCAGCTCGAGGCCGGCGGTGTGGCCTCGCTCGTAGCCGGGAGGGAAGTGGGTGGCGTAGTCCACGTCTGCGTTCACCAGGCGCAGCGAGATGAACCGCCAGTCCACCCGGTAGTCCCGCTGGCCGGCCACGAGGCGCACCCACTTGCTCGTCATCCACGCGAACGGGCACACCGGGTCGAAGTAGAAGTCCAGATCGGCCATCACGCCTCACCTCTCGCCGGGTAGCCCCGCTCGACGAAGAACCGGATCGCCCCGACCAGGTCGTCGACGCGAGGACGCGCCGCTGGCATGGAGTTGAGCACCACCATGTAGATCGTCCCATCGGCACGCACCAAGAACACTCCGGGCTCGCCGAACAGCTCGGGCTCGGGCTCCTTCACGCCCCGCGAGACGAACAGGCCCCATTCCCGCATGGAGTCGACGCTCTGTCCGTAGCCGACCCGCAGACGCGCGAGACCCCACTCGGTCACGCTGCGGCGGGCACGAGCCTCGTCGTCGCCGCTCACCGCCACCACCTCGACGCCGAGCCCAGCGAGCTCGTCTGCGGCCCGGTCGAGCTGGGCGAGATACCCCCGGCAGATCGGACAGTGCCAGCCCCGGTAGAAGACCACCAAGGTGAACCGCTCCGGGGCGGCGGCCGACAGCACGAACCACCCGCCGCCGACGAGGTCCACCTCGAGCGGCGGCGCCGGCCCGGTCGGGACCGGCACCGACGCTCGGCGTGCCGACATGCTCAGTGCACCACGATGTGCCCTGATTGGATCACCTCAGGCGGAAATGTCCTTGCTTGCAGGACGCCGACGTCCAGTGTGCCTCCGATGTAGCTGCCCCCAGAAGGCGGGACCACCTGAACCGTCGTAGGCCCGAGTGCGCCGAGCGCGTTCGACATGGCGTCAACCGTCATCGTGATGGTGCCATCCGATGTCACCGAAGCCGCGACCACCGGCCCGCGCACCGTCATCCCTGCAGGCATCGGAGAGCCGGCCGGTACCGAGCCGCTCACCACGCACTGGAACTCCCCGGTGCCGTTCGAAAGCGCCGTGAAGGCGAAGTGGGTGGGTACGCCGTCGAGTGTGCCACCACCGCCCCCGGTGGCGAGCACCCCCGGCGCAGGTGCCGCCGAGGCAGCCGCGCTCGGAAGACCGAGCCCCAGCGCCGCCATGGCGAGGGCACCGGCGACAGCCCCTCCGGTCATGAGCGTTCTTCCTTTGATCAACGGCGTCATCGCAACCTCCCGTAGCACGATCGTTCGGTCCTCATCTCGGGCGCAGCCCCAGCGCCCCGGGCGGCCCGGGGGACCTGCGGGCAATGACGAGAGCGCCCAGGACCCCTTCCTGACTGCCCCGCCTCGCTTCCGACGGAGAACCTCATCGAACGCTGGATGTGAGGACCGGCTGCACGCCGGCCAGGAAGAGGAATCCCCCCGTGGGCCCAGCTATTCCCTCGAGTCCCTCGAGGCAACGGCTCACTGTCACGGAGCTCTCGCTGCCGCGGT
>JAJYXE010000053.1 GCA_021791145.1 Actinomycetes bacterium
CCGACGCGGGGTACTGCTCGGAGGAGAACCTCGCCGCCTTGGACGACGAGCACCCCGACGTCTACGTCGCCACGCGCAACATGAAGAAGAACCAGACCCCGGCAACCGGCCGGCGCGGACCGCTCAAGCCGGACGCGACGCTCGTCGAGAAGATGGACCGCAAGGTGACCAACAAGGCCGGCCGCACCCTCTACCGGAAGCGCCAGCAGCTCATCGAACCCGTCTTCGGACAGATCAAGGACGGACGCCACATCCGCCACTTCATGCGAAGAGGCAAGGTGGCCGCCGCTTCGGAGTGGAAGCTCATCTGCGGGACCCACAACCTCTTGAAGCTCTACCGCCGCGCGCTCGTTGACGCAGAGGCAGCGCCCTACAGCCGGATGGCCACCGCGACCGGCGGCTGATCAGAGGCCCCGACCTCCCCGCAGGCCGCAGTTCACCCGTCGGCAGCTCCTGTCAGGCGGCGTTGGTCGAGAGCGCTGCCGGCGTCGGTAGCGCACCACGGCGTCCGGTCGCCGTTCACGCAACAGGCTCACCAGCACTGACAATGCTGGGGCCGGTGGTTCAAGTCCACCTGGCCCCACCCTAAAAGTCCCTAGAAGTCCAGTTCGTAGGCATGATCGGACGAGCTGGGCCTGGCGACGAGCCGCTTTCTCCCCCACTCCCCCTGCGCCCTCGCCGCGCTCGAGCGAGGGACGCTCCCGGACTTGCGACGGCTCGTCCGCTCCATCGACATCGATCTCTGGGGCGTCGTCGCCCGCGACGTCGAAGACGCCCTGTCGATGGATCTTCCAAACGGGGTCGGTGCGCTGTTCCACGAGGGCGATGCCCGGGCGCGGCCGGAGTCGCCGAGAGCGAGCAACAAGTGGTCGCTGCCGAGATCCGGGACCTCGTCGCCCGACCGAGGCTCTCGCTCGACGGGCTCGCCGAGAGGATCGGCACCTCCGCCTCGCGGACGTCGACCTACCGATCGGGCACGATCATGCTCTCGGCAGCGCGATGGTCCGCATGCGCAGCGTCGTGCACCCGTGCTCCGAATTCAAGGAGGTCTCGTTCCAAGACGCTGTCGTGCACGTCGACGCGTTCGGCACCGTCGAAGCGAAGGTCGCCAGGAGGCCGGCACGCCGTCAGCTCTCGATCGCGTTGAACGTCCTTCCGGCCGTGTCGTCGCAGCTTTCGCGACGTCGGATCGGTCGGACGCGCTGAGCTCGTGGGGCTCCTCCGGCCACCGCCGCCTTCCGTACGATCTCGACCTTCGACCAGACCGCGACAGCCGCCGCGTAGCATCGTCAGCCGCAGCCTTCGTTCGCGGGTATTCCAGCGGACTTGGGACGCCGCTGACATGGCTTGTTCCTGCCGGGGGCGCGCTGCCTACGGGCAGGTGACCGGCAGGAAGACCCGGACGAAGGCGAGAAGAGAAGGGAGATCCTCGTGCGTACGAGCACAGAGCGGATCCTCACCACGCACACCGGGAGCTTGCCACGACCGTCGAGCCTCGGGCCGAGCCCCACCGAAGAGGAGCTCGCGCGAGCCGTCCGCGAGGTTGTGGAACGACAGCGGGCTGCTGGTGTCGACGTCGTCAACGACGGCGAGTGCGGCAAGCCGAGCTACGCCACCTACGTGCTGGACCGCTTGAGCGGGTTCGGGAACCAGAGCCCCACCCCCTTCCTGGGCAAGGGTCGCGCTGACCTGGCGGACTTCCCCGCCTACCGAGAGCGGCTTGCTGGGGAGATCGCTGGCTCGATCGGCGTTCAGCCCGTGTGCGTCGACCACGTCCGCTACGTCGGCAGCGCCGCGCTCGTCGCCGAGCTCGACCGGCTGCGGACCGCCACCGAGGGCGTGGGAGCGACCGAGGTGTTCTGCACCGCAGCATCGCCGGGAGTCATCGCTCGGTTCATGCCCAATCGCTTCTACCAGGACGAGACGAGCTACCTGCAGGCGCTGGCCGACGCGATGAAAGAGGAGTATGACGCCATCGTCGCCGCCGGATTCGTCCTGCAGCTCGACTGCCCTGATCTTACGGCCGGCTGGGATGCCCGATCGGGAGACCTCGTTGCCCACCGCCGGATGGTCGCCGAGCGTCTGGAGGCGCTCGACAGTGCCACCCGGGACATCGAGAGCGACCGGCTCCGGATGCACCTTTGCTGGGGCAACTATGAGGGGCCGCACCATCACGATCTGCCGCTCGCTGACTTCATCGACCTCGTGCTCGCCGCACGGCCCGCCGCGGTCTCCTTCGAGGCCGCCAATCCTCGCCACGAGCACGAGTGGACCATCTTCGAGGACCTCGCGCTGCCTGACGGCAAGATCCTGATCCCCGGCGTGCTCGACTCGACGACGAACTACATCGAGCACCCCGAGCTGGTCGCGCAACGGATCTGCCGCTACGCGGACGCTGTCGGCAAAGAGCGCGTCTTGGCCGGCACGGACTGCGGGTTCGCCACGTTCGCGTCCAGCGCCACCGTCGACCCCGACATTGCCTGGGCCAAGCTCGCTGCGATGAGCGAAGGAGCTGAGCGTGCGTCGGCCCGGCTGTGGGGGCGAGGGTCGTAGCCCGAGAGCCTCTGGACGCGGCCGGCTGGAAGATCTCGAGGCTGGCCGAGCTGTGCATGTCGGCCGCGATCGCCCCCAATCTGCTCATGCCTTTCGAGAGGGGACGCCCTCGGGTCAAGGCTTTGCCCCGGGCCCCCGGACCGGGCGCAGGAACACCCGGTCCGGGGGCGGTGAGCGCTGGAGAGCCCACCTGACCCATCCGCCTGCGTCGGGGAGATCGAGGCAGAGCGGGCACAGGAGAGCAGCTGGCTGTCCGATCGTTCGGCGTGACGACCCGTCGAGGCGACATCTGGCTCGTGGGCTTCGGCGAAGCGTCGGTCGCGGACACGCGGGGCGTCGTCCTGCAGTCGTGGTGTCCGCCGACCCGCTCGACGACAGCCGTGCAGGGGTGGTCACCGTCGTGCCCTGCACGACGAGACGGCGCGAGCTCCCTTTGCACGTCGAGCTCGATCCGAAGTGCTCTGGGCTCGACGAGGTCAGCTGCGCGAAGTGCGAGGATGCGAAGTCGGCGTCCGAGGAGCGGCTCGTCGCGCGGCTCGGCGCTCGTCTCGGCGCTGCGAACGACGAAGCGCTCTTCGCCATCACCAGGGCTCTGCGGTTCCTGCTGGACTTTTGAGACCGTCTCCTACGAGCTCCTACGAGGTCGTCGCGATCACTCGTCGCTGTGCCCCATTGCGCTCCCGTCAGCGGTGGAAACGAGGCTCGACCCCGTTCCCACCGATCTCGCCTACCGCTCTCGGCAGCAAGCCCGCCGCAGGCTCGGTCACCTGGAGGCAGCTCCGGTCAGGCGCGGATCGAGCGCCGAGGTGGCATGCTGCACCCGTGCCAGGCACCCTCGGCCATGTCGCACTGCCGGACGGCCGCCGGATCGAGGTGTCCGTCAGTGGGCCCGAGGACGGCTTCCCGCTCGTCTTCCACCACGGCACGCCCGGTGCGCGCACCCCCATTCGGGCGCTCGAACGAGCGGCGCACCGTCGCGGGCTGCGCCTCGTCACCGCGACGCGCCCGGGGTACGGCCGCTCCACTCGCCATGAGGATCGGAGGGTGGTCGACGTGGTCGACGACACCGACGCGATCCTGCGGACCTTGCGTGTCGACCGATGCCTCGTCGCGGGGTGGTCGGGCGGCGGCCCACACGCGCTCGCCTGTGCCGCGCGGCTTTCGCTCGCGGCTGGCGCGCTCGTCATCGCCGGGGTGGCACCGGCCGACGCCGAGGGGCTGGATTGGATGGCCGGGATGGGAAAGGACAACGTCGAGGAGTTCCGCGCGGCCCATGCGGGCCCCGCCGCCTTGCGTGGCTTCCTCGAGACCCAACGCGCCGTGCTGAAGGACGTGTCGCCTGGAGACATCATCGCTTCCCTCGACAGCCTGCTCCCTGCCGTCGACCGTACGGTGCTGACGGACGAGCTCGCCGAGGACCTGGCAGCGGGCTTCCACGAGGGGCTCGTCGACGGCGTCGACGGCTGGCTCGACGACGACATGGCATTCGTGTCGCCATGGGGCTTCGACCTCAGCGAGATCGAGATCCCGACGGGGATCTGGCAGGGGACCGAAGACCTCATGGTCCCCCCCGCCCACGGGCAGTGGCTCTCGGCCAAGGTTCCAGGAGCCTCGGCACACGTGATCCCGGACGAAGGACACCTTTCGATCGGCGTCGGTGCGCTGGACGAGATGCTCGACGAGCTCGTTCGGGCCGCGGGTCTCTGAGCGCGAAGACCGGCCCAACACTTCGCGATCGCGCGATCGACGCGAAGCCACGTCGCGCGCGGACGACGTGCCGGGAAGCCGACTTTCGACTGAGCTCGGCCGATCAGGCATGGATCAGCAGGTCGTCCAGCGGACGGTCACGGTGCAGGCGGTCGATCGCGTCAGCGAGGAGCCCGGCTACGGAGCACACACGGAGCGAGCCGAGCTCCACGTCGTCGAGCGGCAGCTCTCGGCGCGCGACCGTGTCGGTGACGACAGCTCGGGCGACCCCAGCGGCTTCCATGCGCTCCAGGGCCCCGCTGACGAGCGGCCCGTGCGTCGCTGCGACGGTGGGGCCGGGAGCGGCGCCGTAGGCGTCGAGGACCGCGGTGGCGGCCTCGACGGTCGAACCGGTGCTGATCATGTCGTCGACGATCACCGCAGGCCGTTCGCGCACCTCGCCGACGAGCTCGTGCGCGCGAACGACCTCGCCGCTCACCCGCGTCTTTCGGATGACGATCACCTGCCGACGAAGGATCGACGCATACCGTTCGGCAAGCTTGACGGCGCCGAGGTCCGGCGCGACCAGGACTGCGGCGTCGGCGATCAACGGCCGCAGCGCGGCCGCGAGCGCTGGCACCGCGGTGAGCATCTCGACGGGGACGGGACAGACGGCCTCGAGCGCGACCGTGTGCGGGTCGATCACCACGAGCCGATCGGCTCCCGCGGCGGCCAGCGCATCGGCGACGACGCGCACTCCGACCGCCTCGCCGGCCTTCCCGCGCCGATCCTGACGGGCGTAGCCGAAGTACGGCACGACGGCGGTCAGCCGCGCCGCGCCCGCACGCCGGCATGCGTCGAGGAGAAGGAGCAGCTCGACGAGGTGCTCGTTGACCGGCGGCCCCGTCGGCTGGAGGACATAGACGTCTTCGCCTCGGACCTCGGCGACCGCCGGACGCAGCTCGCCGTCGGGGAACCGCTCCATATCGACGGCGACCGGAGCGACGGCGAGCACGGCGGCGACGCTCCTTGCGAGCGCGCGGTTCGCGCTCCCGGCCACGACACGCGCGCCTCGGTCGCTCATCTCCACTCTCCTCGTCTTCGAAGGCTTCGCGCCACGCGCCAACCGGCGCCAGGGCCTTTCGTCCTCGATATGTGCTGCACCTTCTCGTTGGCTCACTTGGGGACCATCGACCCTTGCACCACGGGACGTCGGGGGGAGAGGCTGGGCTCGCCAGAGGAGGTCGCCACGGTGTTCGCGGATCGTTCCGATGCAGGGCGACGGCTCGCCCGGAGATTGGAGCACCTGCGCGGCGAGCAGGTAGTCGTGCTCGGCCTGCCTCGTGGTGGGGTCCCCGTCGCCTGCGAGGTCGCCATCGCGCTCGGCGCTCCTCTCGACGTGATCGTCGTGCGCAAGCTGGGCGTGCCTTTCCAGCCAGAGCTCGGCATGGGAGCCATCGGCGAGGACGGCGTGAGGATCGTCAACGAGGAAGTGGTCCGATCGGCGGGCGTCTCGGCGGACGAGCTCGCGGCTGTGGAGGCACGTGAGCGTGTCGAGCTCGAGCGGCGAGCACGCCGGTTCCGCGGCGACCGTCCGAAGGTCTCGCTGCGAACACGTACTGCAGTCGTGGTCGACGACGGCATCGCGACCGGCTCGACGGCGCGTGCCGCCTGCCAGGTGGCACGCGCTCAGGGCGCGTCGAGGATCGTCCTCGCCGTGCCGGTGGCGCCGCAAGGGTGGGAGACGCGCATCGGCAACGACGCGGACGAGCTCGTCTGCCTCGCGACCCCGCACCTCTTCTTCGGCATCGGCCAGTTCTACGACGACTTCTCCCAGACCTCCGACGAAGAGGTGATCGACTGCCTCGAACGGGCGAGGCACGCGCCCGGAGCAGTGCCGGTGAGCACGACCCCACAGGACCCTCAGGCGCGCGACGGCGAAGTGGACGACGAGGTGGAGGTCTCGGCAGGACCTACCCGCCTTGGCGGTCGCCTCACGCTCCCGGAGCACCCGAGGGGCGTCGTCGTGTTCGCCCACGGCACCGGCAGCAGTGGCCACAGCCCCCGCAACCGGTACGTCGCCGGCGTGCTGAACGACGCGGGGATCGGGACGCTGCTGTTCGACCTGCTCACGGTGGAAGAGGAGCTCGACCGGGCGAACGTCTTCGACATCGAGCTCCTGGCCCGGCGCTTGGCCGAGGTCACCGGCTGGCTGCGCAACCGCCCGGAGGCGGCAGGCCTGCCGGTCGGCTACTTCGGGGCGAGCACCGGTGCCGCAGCCGCCCTGTGGGCCGCGGCGGAGCCGCGCATGGGCATCGCCGCCGTCGTCTCCCGCGGCGGACGGCCAGACCTCGCCGGCCCCCGCCTCGGCGCGGTCAGCTCGCCGACGCTGCTCATCGTGGGCAGCCGGGACGACGTGGTGCTCGAGCTCAACCGTCAGGCACAGGCCCTCCTCCGCTGCGAGAGCCGTCTGGTCGTGGTCCCCGGAGCGACGCACCTCTTCGAGGAGCCGGGCACCCTGCAGGCGGCAGCCGAGGCCGCACGCGACTGGTTCGTCGCGCACCTGGCGCCGTCGGCGCACCCAGTCGCCTGAGATGACCGGTGCCAACCCCCCCAAGCGGCTTTCCGCAGAGAGGCCCGCCGGCTCGAGCCGGCTGTCACGACCACGATGACGGCGCCGTTGTTGCACGCGGAGGTGCTCGAGGTGCACATGGCCCTGAAGGAGCCCTTCACCACGGGGTACGGCTCGACCGACACCAGGCGGACGGTCCTCGTCCACCTGGAGGACGCCGACGGGATAGAGGGCTGGGGTGAGGCAGCGGCGCTCGACCACCCCTTCTACCTGCCGGACACGACCTCCTCGACCTTCGCGCTCGTCGCGGAGTGGGCGCTGCCGATCGCGCTCGACGGCCCCTCGGACCCGCGGGCGGTCGCGACGCGGCTCCGTTCGATCCGGGGCAACACCTTCGCCAAGGCCGGGGTCGAAGCCGCGTTCTGGTGCCTCGAGTCGGCGCGACGACAGGTCCCGCTCGCACGGCTGCTCTCGTTCGAGGCCACGGACGAGACCAGCACGGACGGCTCGGCGACGCGGCGCCCTTTGCGCACGGCGGCAGAGGCGGGCGCCAGCATCGGGATCCACGAGAGCGTCGACGCAACGCTGGCGGCGGTCGACCGGGCGGTCTCCAAGGGGTACCGGCGGATCAAGCTCAAGGTGAGACCAGGCTGGGACGAAGAGATCGTCGCGCCGGTGCGCGACGGGCTCGGCCCCGACGCCATGCTGCAGGTCGATGCCAATTGCTCGTACACGCTCTCACGCGACAACCTGAAACGCCTCGAGCGACTCGACGGCTACGGCCTCGCCTGCATCGAGCAGCCACTCGGCTGGGAAGACCTCGAGGGCCACGCGCACCTCCAGGCACGGCTCGAGACGCCCATCTGCCTGGACGAGTGCCTCAGGTCCTCTCGTGACGTGGAGCGCGCGCTCGACCTGGACGCGTGCAGGAACGTGAACCTGAAGCCCGGCAGGGTGGGAGGCGTCGTCGAGAGCCTGGACGTCCACCACCTCTGTCGGGACGCCGGCGTGCCGATGTGGTGCGGCGGGATGCTCGAATCGGGCGTCGGGCGTGCGCTGAACCTGGCACTCTGTGCGCTCGAGGGCTTCAGCCAGCCCGCGGACATCTCCCCGCCGCTCGAGCTGTACGACTACGACCTGGTGGACCCCTCCTACGACGTCTCGCCCGACGGCACGGTCCCGATCCCCGTCACGCCGGGCCTCGGCTTCGACGTGGCGCGCGACCGGATCGCCGCTTCCACGCTCCGGCGCGTCCAGGTCCTTGCCAGGCGCCCCTGACG
The DNA here is from genome assembly GCA_021791145.1 of Actinomycetes bacterium. The sequence goes on from JAJYXE010000053.1 coordinate 8,092, forward strand.
TCGCCGACCCCTGGTGCCGGCCGTCACTGGCGGCGACCGGTCAGTACTGGTGAGTGACGAAGAGCGTTTGCGAGGGAAAGCGCGTGATCACCCTGGGACCGTCTCTCGTCACGACGACCTCCTCTTCGATGCGGGCACCTGAGTACCCGTCGGTCGCCGGGCAGTAGGTCTCGAGCGCGAAGACCATCCCCTCTTTGATCTCCTGGGGGTCGTCCAGAGAGTTCAGCCTGCTGATGATCGGGCGCTCGTGGAGGGCGAGGCCGAGCCCGTGGCCGAACTCGAGCCCGAACGCCTCCCGCTCGCCGGCGAGCCCGATCTCCTGGGCGGTCGGCCAGAGCCTCGCGATCTCGTCGGTGGAGACCCCCGGCTTCACGAGCTCGATGGCGGCGTCGATCCACTCGCGGGCACGCCGGTAGGCGTCCTCCTGCGCCTGAGTGGCGCGGCCGACGGCGAAGCAGCGGTAATAGCAGGTGCGGTAGCCGTTGAAAGCCTGCATGACGTCGAAGAACGCGAGATCGCCCGGTCGGATGACGCGGTCGGAGAAGTTGTGCGGATGGGGGACGCACCGCTCGCCCGAGACGGCGTTCACCGACTCGACGTCGTCCGAGCCTCGGGCGTAGAGGTACTCGTTCACCAGCGCCACGATCTCGTTCTCACGGACCCCGGGCTTGAGAGCCTCGGCGACCTGCTGGTACGCGCCGTCGACCATCGCCGCGGCGTGGGAGAGGAGCAGGATCTCGTCGGTGGACTTGATCTCGCGTGCGTCCAGCATCACCTGCTGGCCGTCGCGGACGTCGATGCCCGCAGCCTGCAGCGCGAGGAACGTCGCGGTGTCCGAGGTGTCGACCCCGAGGGGCTCCTCGGCCACGCCCGCGTCGCGCAGCAGCTCCTTGATCTCCCCGACGAGCTTCTCGGTGATCCTCGCTCCCGGCGGAACCGCGCCGCGCAACGTCGCGAAGGCGCCAATCGACTTCTCCGGGTCGATCCACGGCGCGTAGAGGCGGTGGTGGACCGCAGCCGAGCCGAAGTCCCAGACGTAAGGCTCTCCGTCCCGGGTGAGCAACGTGTAGCGGACGTACTTGTCGCGGCTCCACTCGCCGATCGCCGTCGAGGTGATGTACCGGACGTTGTTGACGTCGAAGCACAAGAGCGCGCCGAGCTCGGAGCGCCGCAGCGCCTCCCGGGCCCGAGCGAGGCGGTAGGCGCGAAGACGGGGGAATGTGACCCTCTGCTCGAAGTCGACCGCCGCAGCGCCGTACTGGTGGATGCTCTGGCCCATGTCGTTGAAGGACACGGTCGGCTCCCAGCCGCCTCCGCTCGGCCCAGCCGATCCAGCCTGTGCCGTCGTCATGGTTCCCTCTCCCTTCCCGAGACCCGTGGCCTCTCCTGCAAGACCCGAGGCTACCCGAGCAGTGCGACCACCATTGTGTTGACCGCTGCCTGGCTCAATGCGTCGGGACCGCCGAGGACCGTGAAGCCGGTGATCCTCTTGCCGCCGAGGCCGAGCGTCCCGGCCGACTCGAGGAACGGCACCAGGTAGTGCCCGAGGCTCGTCGGGCCCGCAGTGAGCAGGAGGGGCTCGGGGGCCGAGGAGGCCGGGCCGTCTGCTGCGACGACCGCGCCGGCGAGGCCGTCGCTGTACGCGCTGCCCCCCGCGACCGATAGCTTCCCGGCAGCGTCCCAGCCCAGCCCCGCGTGCGACGCCGCTGCGTCGAGCTCGCACCTTGCGAGCTCGATCGCGGTCTGCGTGCCGTCGGTGCCTGCGATCCGCAGCACCGAGACTCCGTGCGCTTCGAGGGTGCCCACGTCGGCGTCCGAGAGCGCGAGCGGCCCGCCCATCGCGATCACCTGGCGGATGCGGAGCGCCTTGACCGCGGTGAGCACCTGGCCGGACAGATGCCCGGGTGTGGTGAGCAGGATCGGGAGGTGCGCGACGTAGGCGAGGACGCTCGCCGCCTCGGCGTCTTGGAAACCCTTCCCGGTGGCGAGGATCGCGGTGGTCAGCGCGCCGGGCGGAGCGGACGCGGACGCGTTGCCCGCCGTGACGTTGAAGGCGCCGTTGCCTCCGAAGCCGTTCACGCCCGCGTACGCGCCGGCGAGGTCGACGCTTCCGGGGACCGCGCCCGAGAACGTCGCGACGGCAAACGCCGTGGCATACTCGCTCACCCCGGCGATCCGGGTCACCTGCACCGTCGCTGTCCCGGCCAGCGGGGCCGTCCCTCCGCAGTCGTAGGCCTCGGTGCTCTCGAGCTGAGAGACGACTGTGCTGGTGATGGCCAGGGGGCCGCCCACGACGTAGACGCGGGTGATGCCCTCGTTGCGGATCGCAGCGAGCGTCGCCGCCGGAACGGAGGTCGGTGCGGTGAGCAGCGTGCCGGTCCTCAGGTCGCTCGCGAGGTACGCGCTCGCCAGCGCGTCGGGGTACGACGTCTCGGTCGCGAGGACCACCGCTCTCCCTGATGTCGGGGAGGACGGGCAGTCGCCGGTTCGATATGTGAACTGGTGCTCGAGCTCCGCGGCGGCGGTGGCGCCGGCTGTCGGTCCGTAGATGCGGCTTGGCACGGTGAGGTACGAGTCGGTGAAGCTCACGCCTGTCGGAGAGGAGGCCGGAGACGTCGGGCCCGGTGCCGAGATCACGTCGCCGGCTCGCTCCATGCGGACCGGTGTGAGGGTCGTCGGCGCGCTCGCGCGGTCGCCGGCCTCGGCCGTCATGAGGTGGTCGAAGCGCGTCGAGCCGTAGTCGGCGAGCGTGGACAGCACTGTCTTGTGGACGGCCGCTGTGTAGAAGCTGGGCCGCTCCGTGATCCAGTCCGCCGACGTCGCTCCCACCTCGTAGGCGAAGGTACGGCTGTAGGTCCACTTCTCGGTCACGTCCTGGATCGTGACGTGCCACAGGTTCGCACCGGCGCGGTTCACGGACGCGTGCACGACGTCGCCCTGGTCGACGACGAACCCCGCTGTGCCGCCAGGGGCGGCCTTGGATGTCAGTGTCCACGCCGGCGTCGGGAGGAGCTCGAGCCATGCGGTGTACCCGACCGCGCGCGCAGCGGTCGCCGCGATCGTGCCGACCTGGATCAGCGTCGTCCCAGGGAGCCCGCCGATGCCGACCCATGTGGCCGCGTACTCGAGGGAGGCGGACGGGACGACCGAGGGAACGGTCCACGTCGCGCTCACCCACGTGAGGTGAGACCCGGTGTGCACCTCTCCGGACCAGTTCTCCGCGACACGGACGGCGCCCCGGACCCCGCCGCGCCCGCCCGCCCGCACGGGCCCGTGCGGCCCAGCGCGCATGGCGTCGGGCGAACGGCGCGCCAGCGCCTCGCGCACCGCGACGGGCAGGACGCGCAGCCCCGGCCTCCCCGACGCGCCCGTGACCGATACGTCCCCGGGGACGGGCGCAGCGGGCGCGAGGCTCCCTCGCGACGCGCCCACGGCGAGCACGGACCCGCTCGACGCCGCCCACACCAGGGCCACCAGCGCTCCCGTCACGAACGCGACCTTGCGCCTCGGCCGTCCCACGGCCCCTCCTGCCTCGCGAGCCCCCGGTGCGCGCGCAGCGTAACCGCTTGGTGCAGGAGCCGAGGAGCAGGCACGTTCCCGAGCGCGCGCCCGCGGGCCAGCTCGGCGTCCGGCTCGCCGCGCAGCCCCGTACTACCAAGCACCTCGTGACCGAGCCTGCGCACACCTCGTTGCAGCGATCGTCATCGAGGATTTCCTGCTCAGAGGCTCGCGCGTTCCTGGCCTGCGGCGCGCCAGGCTGGAAGGATGGACCTTCGCCGCTGCACGAGGCGAGACGGGCGGCACCGGCTCGGCAAGCCCGGAACGTCGAGCGGCGCTGAGCAGAGGGACGAGCAGAGAGAGGACGGCCGGCAGTGAGTGAGCTCAAAGGAACGCAGGACCCCACATGGTCGTTCGCGCACTGCCACGTCCACACCGAGTTCTCGATCCTCGACGGGGCGAGCCGCATCGACGACCTCGTGGAGGTCGCCGCGCTCGACGGTCAGCCCGCGCTCGGCATCACCGACCATGGCAACATGTACGGGATCCTGCCCTTCTACGCCGCGTGCACGAAGGCGGGGATCACGCCTCTCCTCGGCACCGAGGCCTACATGGCCTACGAACGGCGCGACGAGCGGATCAACGTACGCGGGACCACGGTGGACGACACCGGCGGCGACGTCGAGGGAGGCAGGAAGGCCTGGTACCACCTCACGCTCCTCGCCGAGTCCAACAGGGGGTACGCGAACCTGATCAAGCTGTCGAGCCGCGCGTTCCTCGAAGGGTACTACCGCAAGCCCAAGGTGGACTGGGAGCTGCTCGCGGACCACGCCGACGGCTTGATCGCGACGACCGGGTGCCTCGGTGGCCACGTCTGTCAGAGCCTGCTCGCCGGGAGGTTCGACGACGCTCTCACGAAGGCCGGACGGCTGCAGGACATCTTCGGCAAGGACAACCTCTTCGTCGAGCTGCAGGACCACGGGATCGAAGAGCAGCACCGGGTGACGCCGCAGCTCATCGACATCGCCCGCCGGCTCGGCGCGCCCCTGCTGGCGACCAACGACAGCCACTACACGCGTCCTGAGGACGCGCAGGCTCACGACGCGCTCCTCTGCGTCCAGACGAAGGCGACGATCGACCAGCCCGGCAGGTTCCAGTTCAAGGGGTCGGGGCACTACCTCAAGAGCGCCGCAGAGATGCGCCGTCTCTTCGCCGAGCTTCCGGAGGCGTGCGACAACACGCTGCTCGTCGCCCGAAGGGCGGACGTCCGCCTCGAGCTCGGCACGCCAAAGCTTCCAGACTTCCCGGTGCCGCCGACGTTCTCCTCCCCCGGCAAGTACCTGGAGCACCTCGCCTTCGAGGGTGCCAAGCAGCGCTGGGGCGACCCGCTGCCCGACCCCGCGGTCGAGCGGCTCGGCTACGAGCTGAAGGTCATCGAGGACATGGGGTTCTCGTCGTACTTCCTCATCGTGTGGGACCTGATCCGCCACGCGAAGGAGCACGGGATCCGCGTGGGGCCCGGGCGCGGATCGGCTGCCGGCTGCGCGGTCGCCTATTGCCTGCGCATCACCGAGCTGGACCCCATCCGCTACGACCTGCTGTTCGAGCGGTTCTTGAACCCCTCGCGCCTGTCGATGCCCGACATCGACATGGACTTCGACTCCCGCTTCCGTGACGAGATGATCCGCTACGCAGCCGAGCGGTACGGGCGCGACCACGTCGCGCAGATCGTCACCTTCGGCACGATCAAGGCCCGGGCGTCCGTGCGCGACGCGGCGCGCGTCCTCGGGTACCCCTACTCGCTCGGCGACCGCGTCGCGAAGGCAATGCCGCCCATCGTGATGGGACGCGACACCCCCCTTTGGGCCTGCCTCGCCGACCAGCCGCCGGCAGGCTACGAGGACGGGTGGAAGATCGCGGCCGAGCTGCGCGCAATGGTCGCAGAGGACCCCGATGTCGCGCGCGTCGCGGCCGTCGCCAAGGGGCTCGAGGGCCTCCGCCGCCAGGACGGCATCCACGCCGCGGCGGTCGTCATCACGAAGGACCCGCTGACCGAGTACCTCCCCGTCCAGCGCAAGCCCGAGCCGGGCGGCGATCCCGAGAGCGCCCCGGTCGTCACCCAGTACGAGATGCATGGGGTCGAGGACCTCGGCCTCTTGAAGATGGACTTCCTCGGGTTGCGGAACCTCGACGTCATCACCGACACCGTCGAGCTCATCGAGCGCACCCGCGGGATCCGCCTCGACATCGACCACGTGCCGCTCGACGACGAGCCGACCTACGAGCTGCTGCGCCGCGGCGACTCGGTCGGGGTCTTCCAGCTCGAGGGCGGGCCGATGCGCACGCTGATGCGATCGCTCGCTCCCACCTGCTTCGAGGACGTGGCGGCCCTGATCGCCCTCTACCGGCCCGGCCCGATGGCAGCGAACATGCACTTCGAGTACGCGGACCGGAAGAACGGCCGCAAGAAGGTGGAGTACCTGCACCCGGACGCCGAGCCCATCCTTGCCGACACCTTCGGGCTCATGATCTACCAAGAGAAGTTGATGCGGGTCGCCCAGCAATTCGCCGGGTACTCGCTCGCGGAGGCCGACAACTTGCGTAAGGCCTGCCTTCCGCGCGGGACCCTACTGCTCACCGAGTCCCGAGGCTACGTGCCGATCGAACAGGTGATGACGGGATCGGACCGGCGCGTCCAGACCATCGACACGACGTCCGCGAGCTCTCGGTTCGCCGAGGTGAGCGACGTCTGGTCGGTCGGGGTGAAACCGGTCTTCCGACTGACGACCTCGACGGGGTACTCGCTGGAGGCGACCGCCGATCACCGGTTCATGGTGGAGGACCGTTGGACCAGGCTCGAGGACGTCGTACCCGGCGACCTCGTCGCGGTCGCCTCGCGCACCGTCACCGAGGGGACCGGCGGGCTGACCGACGCGGAGATCGTTCTTGCAGCACTTCTCGTCTGCGGTGGCTGTGAGCACGCGGCCGCATCCGCCACAGCGGGCGCGGCCCACTTCTGCAGCACCGACGCTGAGCTGGTCCGGCAGTTCCTGGCCGCGTTCGAGCGACATTTCGGCTACGCCAGCGCGGCGATCAGCCAGCACCACGGGGCCACCGTCGTTGACTTGACCAGCGACGAGCTGTGCAGCCTTCGTCCTCTCATCGGAGCGGCCGGGGCCCCAGAGGGCCCGACGATCACGCAGCGCCTCGTGAATGCGCCGAAGCCCGACGTGGAGCGCTTCCTCGCTCTGTGCTTCTGCGCGGGCGGCTGGGCCGACCCGGACGGCGCGCACGTCGGCACCAAGAGCCTGCAGGCCTGCCACTCGCTCAAACGCATGCTCCTGCGCTGCGGGATCGTTGCGAGCGTTCGCAGCGATGAAGTTCCCGGGCGCGGCACCTCCTACGTCCTCTCGGTCGTCGACGAAGGCCGGGCAAAGACGTTTGCCCGGCTGGTCGGTCCGCACCTCACCACCCGCAAAGCAGCGGCCGTCGAACGCTGGCTCGTGGACCGGGATCCGGACGCCATCGCGGCAAGCGTGGGGATACCCGCCTCGTTCCTGGGAGCGCAGCTGCGACGCAAGCTCGACGGGGCGGACACGCCCACGGGGCAGCTCGACGGCGCCAGCCACGGCGACGCCCGAGCTCGCGCGCTCCGGCGGCAGTCGCTCGCCGGGCTCCTCTCCTCCGAGCGCCTCGAAGCCCTGCGAACCGGCGACCTCGTGTGGGACACGGTCGTCGCCGTCGAGCCCGTCGGAGACAAGGAGTGCTTCGACTTCCAGATGGCCGATCCCGACCGGCCGTACGCACTGGCAGAGGACGTCCTCGTGCACAACTGCGGGAAGAAGATCCGCGACGTCATGCGGACCGAGCGGGAGAAATTCGTGGCGAGCGTCGAACGCAACGGCTACGGCCGAGCGCTGGGCGAGAAGTGGTTCGACATCATCGAGCCGTTCGCGGACTACGCCTTCGCGAAATCTCACGCCTTCGGCTACGGGCTCATCGCCTACCAGACCGCCTACCTGAAGGCCAATTACCCGACCGAGTACCTCGCCGCGCTCTTGACGAGCGTGCGGGAGAACCTCGACCGAGCCGGCGTCTACCTCGCCGAGTGCCGTGCGCTCGGCATCGACGTGTCGGTCCCCGACGTGAACCGGTCTGCCGCCGACTTCACGCCGGTAGCCGGCGAAGGTCCAAGGAAAGGGACGATCCTCTTCGGCCTGGCGGCGGTCCGGAACGTCGGCACGTCCGTCGCCGAGGCGATCGTCGCCGAACGCGAGGCGAGGGGGCCGTTCGCCGACTTCGTCGACTTCTGCGAGCGCGTGCCGATCGCCTGTCTCAACAAGCAGCCCATGGACGCGCTCATCCGGGCGGGCGCCTTCGACTCGCTCGGGCATACGAGGAAGGGTCTGCTGCACGTCCACGAGCTGATCGTCGGCCAGATCGTCGCCAGACGGCGGGAGCGGGAGCAAGGCGTCCTGTCGCTCTTCGGCGACGCAGCGGGACGGGCCACGTCGTTCGACCGGCCCGTCGCGATCCCCGACGTCGAGTTCGACAAGAGGGAGCGCCTGGCGCACGAGAAGGAGATGCTCGGGCTCTATGTGTCCGACCACCCGCTCCTCGGCCTGGAAGCGGCGCTCCGGCGCCGGGCCGACGGCGCGCTGAGCGAGGTGACAGAGCTTGCCGACGGCACCGTGCGGACCTTCGCCGGGGTCATCACCGGGCTTCAGGTGAAGTGGACGAAGCGCGGCGAGCAGATGGCCGTCTTCATCCTCGAAGATCTCGAATCCTCGATCGAGGTGACGGTCTTCCCGAGAACCATGGTCCAGTACGCGGGCGTGATCGCCGACGACGCCGTCGTCACCGTCCGAGCACGAGTCGACAAGCGCGACGAGCAGCCGAAGCTCATCGCGTCCGAGATCGCGGCGTTCGCCGGGGGACCGGTCTCCTCGTCAGAGCCGCTCCGCGTGCGCCTTCCGACGAGCTCGCTGAGCATGCCGGTCCTCGACTCGCTGAAAGAGGTGCTGACGGCTCACCGCGGAGACGTGCCGGTGCACCTGTACATCGGAGGCCCCGGCGCAAAGGGGTTCCGCCTTCCGCCCGAGTACTGCGTGGACACGTCCAACGGAGTGGTCGCCGCGCTGCGAGTGTCGGTCCCGGGGATCGAGATCCTCCCTGAGCCGCCGGCGGCCGGACCGGCTGACCCGTCCTCGGCGGCGCCTTCCCCTCGCGCCGGATCGCACTGACCGAACAGGGCCCGCCCGCCGAGAATTCCCGCGTCAGACGATCCGCGGCGGAGTCGTCCCCCTGTCCTACGATGAACCGTGGGGCTGCTTCCTCGTCGAAATACCTTGACGATTCGAGTCGTCCCTGTATCGTGTCGGCAATCGGTGTGAACTGGCACTTGGGACAATGGCAATTGGGACAACGAAAGGACGGAGCCAATGAACCGTCGTGAGCTCATCCGGGCGGTCGCCGCATACACGGCCGATGACGCGAAGCATGTCGAGTCGGTCCTTTCCGGCGTGACCGACGTCATCACGGCAGTCGTCGCCAAGGGGGAACCGGTGACCGTCCAGGGCTTCGCGAAGTTCGCGAAGGTCGAGCGGGCCGCACGCATGGGCCGGAACCCGCGTACCGGCGAGCCGATCCGCATCAAGGCTTCGAAGCGCGTTCGGGTCACCCCGATGAAGGCTTTCAAGGAAACGGTCATGTCGCCGAGCCACGCGCCCCGCCTGGCGAGCGGCGTCTATCCGACCTCTCCTGAGCTGCTCGCCAAGCAGGCGGCCCAGCGCCGCGCGGCGGCAACCAACGCGGTCACGGTGAAGCGGGCTGCGGGAAGGACGGCAGCCCCGGCACGGTCGGCAGCGAAGAAGACGCTGAGCAAGGCTACGACGGCAACGCCGGCCACCACGAGGTCGGGTGCTGCGAAGCGCGCGACCACTGCCGCGAAGACCACTGCCGCGAAGACCACTGCCGCGAAGACCACTGCCGCGAAGACCACTGCGGCGAAGACCGCCGCGAAGAAGACCGCCGCGAAGAAGACCGCCGCGAAGACCGCCGCGAAGACCGCCGCTCGCCGTTGAGGTCCCGGGCGACCCCTCACGCCTGCGCAGAAGCCGCCCCCGGCAACCGTTCTCGTCTGCGACACGTTCAGGGGCGGCCCTCGCGCTCCCCGTCCCCGGGCCCGTCGTGGCGCTCGACGAGTCGCGCGAGCCGCTCGGACAGCGATCGCAGTCGCTGACCGACCATTCTGCTTGTCACCCGCACCGCTGGCTCGATCGGCGGAAGCTCATCGGTCCACTGCACGCGCAGCCCGCCCAGCTCCCGTTCTCGTGCGTGCGACGCCACCTCTGCGTAGAGGGAGTGCCGAGGGCCGCCGAAGATCAGGTCGACGTCGCCTCCGGAGGTCGAGACCCCGATCGTCCCCGTCGGCTCGCCGACCCGCCGTACCGAAGCCTCAGCCTGCGCCGAGGCTGGACCGACCACCGTCCGCACGGTCGACTCGAGGCGGTCCAGCACGCGGCCGAGCGCTTCGAGATTGGTCGGATGACGCGACACCACGAGCCGCAGGGGACGGCCCGCCGAGAGCTCCCCCACGACGACGAACTGCACGTTCGCGTCGCACAGTGCACGAAGCACGGATGCTGCGCCCGGACCGTCCGGCGTCACCTTCGTACGCCCCGGTAGCCGGCGCCCCGGTGCCCCACCCAACGAGCCGAGCACCAGGCGTCGAACCACACGCACGCCGACGGGGCACGGTTCCCACTGCGGCGCCACGACGACAGCCCGCTCATCCGCTCCTCCCGCCGCCTCGCCGGAGGCGTGCCGACTCGCAAACGTTACACGCACGTTCACGCTTGCGGCGAGATCCCGGAGCCCGACATGCCTCCAGGGGCGGGGCAAGCCGGGTCGGTCCCTCGATCCGGTGCCGGCGTCCGGTCCCCAGGCACGGTTGCAGGAATGCCGCGGGATCTTCAGGCAGGATCCAGGGAGGAATTCCAGCAGCTCAGATGTCGGCGCCCGCCGCGTGCCCAAGGCGTGCCGCGTCGTAGGCGGGAAGCGTCTCGAACACCTCGGGCGGCTCGCGCCACAGCGGACGACCTCCGCCGGCGGCGTCGCGTGACCCTGATCGGGCCGCGTCGATCGCGTGCCACACCCGCTCAGGGGTGCACGGCATGGCGACGTGCCGCACGCCGAGGTGCGCGATCGCGTCCACCACCGCGTTGTGCACGGCAGGGGTCGACCCGATCGTCCCGGACTCACCGATGCCCTTGGCCCCGAGCGGGTTCAAGAAGGTGGGGGTCTCGGTGTTCGACACCTCGAAGGACGGGAGCTCTGGGGCGCTCGGCATCGCGTAGTCGGCGAGACTGGCGGTCAGGGGGTTGCCCGCTTCGTCGAAGCGCTTCTCCTCCCACAGCGCCTGGGCCATTCCCTGTGCGATCCCGCCGTGCTGCTGGCCGGCGACGAGCAGCGGGTTCACGATCCGGCCGCAGTCGTCAACGGCGACGTGGCGAACGGGCCGCACCTTGCCGGTCTCGGTATCGACCTCGACGACCGAGACGTGGGCGCCGAACGGAAAGGACGAGCCGACCTCCTGGAAGTCGATGGCCGCCGCGAGCGGCCCGAGCCCGACCAGCCGGCCGTCCTCGAGGTCCTCATCGTCGGGCGGCGACGCTCGGGCTGCGAGCCGCGCGACCTCGCCCCAGCTGAGCGCCTTCGCGGGCACGCCGGCCACGCCGATGCGCCCGCCGCCGAAGACCACCACGTCCTCAGGCGCCGCCTCCAGCTCCGCTGCGGCGAGTGAGCGCGCCCGGGCGAGCACCACCTCGGCGGCGCTCAGCACGGCGCTGCCGCCGAGCTGGAGGGAGCGGGAGCCTCCGGTCCCGCCGCCGCGAGGAACCGAAGCCGTGTCGGACTGCACGAAGCGGACCTGCTCGATCGGGATGCCGAGGGTGTCCGAGACGATCGCCGAGAACGCCGTCGCGTGGCCCTGGCCGTGGGCGGAGGTCCCGGCGCGGACCGTCGCGCTGCCGTCCTCGTGGACCTCTACGACACCGAGCTCGGACCCGCCTCCCGTCACTTCGACGTAGACGCCTACGCCGATCCCGAGCTGCACCGCGTCGCCGCGCGCCCGGCGCGCCGCCTGTTCGGCGCGCAACGCGTCGTAGCCAGCGCGCTCGAGGGCACGCGCCAGCGCGGTTTCGTAGTCGCCGGTGTCGTAGGCGGTCCCGATCGCGGTGGTGATCGGCTCGTTGAAGGGGGGCTGCAAGTTCAACCGCCGCAGCTCGACCGGGTCCTTGCCGAGCTCGGCTGCCGCGATGTCCATCATCCGCTCGAGGAGCTCGGCCGCCTCCGGGCGTCCGGCGCCCCGGAACGCGCCCATCGGGGTCGTGTTGGTGACCACGGCGGCAGCGTCGTAGCGGATGACCGGGATCCGATAGACACCCGCGGCCATCATCCGGGTGGGGCCGAGCCCGAGCGCGCCACCGAAGCCTGCGTACGCACCTGCGTCGCACAACACCCGGCAGCGCATCCCGGTGATCCGGCCGTCGGCGTCCAGGCCGAGCTCCACCCACTGCACCTGGCCTCTGCCATCGGGCATGCCCATGAAGGCCTCCGTACGGGTCTGCACCCAGCGCACGGGTCGCCGGAGCCGCAGCGCGGCCGCGATCACCGTCGCGTGCTCCGCGCCGAGCCCGACCTTGCTGCCGAAGGCGCCACCCACGTACGGCGCGACCACGCGCACCGTTGCCCGGTCGATGCCGAAGTACTCCGAGACGCGCCGCCAGACGTCGTGCGGCATCTGGCTGGACACGTACAGCGTGAGCTCGTGGCCCATGCCGTCGTCGCCGGGCACCGCCGCGATCGCGTCGGTCTCCATTGGCGCCACCGCGACGCGCTGGTTCTCGAGCTGCGCGCGCACCACGTGGACCGCGCCGGCGAGCGGGTCCGGCTCTGGCGCCCCGGCGAAACCTGCCACCACGTTCGAGCCGATGGCCTCGAACTGCAGCGGCGCGGACGGTGACGCAGCCTCGACCGGATCGCAGACCGCCTCGAGCGGCTCGTAGTCCACGACCACGAGCTCCGCCGCGTCCACGGCGGCGCCCTCGTGCTCGGCGACGACCACAGCCACGGCGTCGCCCACGAAGCGCACCTTCTCGGTGGCGAGCGGCGGCCGCGCGCAAGTCGCGTTCAGCACGAACAGGCCGCTGACCGGCGAGAGGTCGAGGTCGGCGGCCGAGTACACCGCGACCACGCCCGGTGCGGACGCAGCCGCCTGGGTGTCGACCGAGCGCACGCGGGCGTGCGCGTGCGGGGAGCGGACGAACGCAGCCACGAGACAGCCGGGGATCTTCAGGTCGCCGACGAAGCCGGCACGACCGGTGAGCAGCTCGGGGTCCTCCACCCTCCGGACACGGTTTCCGAGGAGCGATCCGGGCATCGCTGCGGCAGCTTAGGAGGAGCTCGGGACCGCGCACGCCAGCCCGGCGCTCCGGGCATCCCTTCGTGGAACAAACGCTCATCGGGCGGGGTTGACAAGGCGATGCCTGCAGTCACGGTGGACGACGTGCTCGCGCTCCCGCGCATCAGGACGCCGGACCCTGCCACCTCCGCTCTGCGCCCGGTCCGCCAGGTCACGACTGCGCCGCGGGGACTCGAAGGCGAAGGGTTCCCGGTCCGCCGCGCGTTCGCCGGCGTCTCCCTCGCGGACCTGGACCCGTTCGTGCACATGGACCAGATGGGCGAGATCGAGTACGCGCCCGGCGAGCCGAAGGGCACGCCCTGGCACCCTCACCGCGGCTTCGAGACCGTCACGTACATGATCGACGGGACCTTCCAGCACCAGGACTCCATCGGCGGCGGCGGTCTCATCACGAACGGGGGAACCCAGTGGATGACCGCAGGTGCTGGCATCCTGCACATCGAGCGACCGCCCGAAGACCTCGTCGCGTCCGGCGGGCTCTTCCACGGGATCCAGCTGTGGGTGAACCTCCCCGGACGGGACAAGTGGGTGCCGCCGCGCTACCAGGGGATCGAGCCGCGCACAGCGACGCTGCTCTCCTCACCTGATGGCGGCGCGCTGCTCCGAGTGATCGCCGGCGAGGTGGACGGCCACCGGGGGCCCGGGGTGACGTTCACCCCGATCACGCTCGTGCATGCGACGCTGAGCCCCGGCGCGCGTCTCGTCCTTCCCTGGCCCCGGCGGCTGAACGCGCTCGTGTACGTGCTTTCGGGACGCGGCAGCGCAGGCCAGGATCGCCGACCTGTCCAGGCGGGACAGCTCGCCGTCTTCGGCGCCGGCGACGCGTTCGTGGTCGCGGCCGACACCGTCCAGGACTCTTCCACCTCCGCGCTCGAGATGCTCTTCCTCGGCGGCGAGCCGATCCGCGAGCCGGTCGCCGCCTACGGTCCGTTCGTGATGAACACGAAAGAGGAGCTCGCCCAGGCGTTCGAGGACTTCCACGCCGGAAGGCTCGGATCGATCCCTGCTCAGCACATCGGACATTGACCGGGCGGACAGTGACCGGGCATCGTGCCCCTCGTCCGGGGTTGGCCGGCCACGATGGCAGGATCCGGCGCCCGCTACGATGGACCCCACGGCCCGCATGGCGCAGCGTCCTCGCACGGGCCTGGCGCGGACCGAGGAGGTGAGGCACACGACGAGCGCGGTCATCGTCGACGCCGTCCGAACCCCTGGTGGCAAGCGGGGTGGCGTGTTCAGGAACTGGCACGCGGTCGACCTCGCGTCCGAGGCGTTGCGGGCGCTACAGGCCCGCAACGACCTGGATCCTTCGATCGTCGACGACGTCATCATGGGCTGCGTCATGCAAGTGTCCGAGCAGTCCTTGAACGTCGCACGCAACGCGGTGCTCGCGTCGGGCTGGCCCGAGTCCGTTCCGGCCACGACCGTCGACCGACAATGCGGCTCCTCGCAGCAGGCGATCCATTTCGCCGCCCAGGGAGTGATGGCCGGCGCGTACGACGTCGTGGTGGCCGGCGGCGTCGAGAGCATGACGCGCACGCCGATGGGATCCTCGGTCGTGCCCGAGCTCGGCATGCCGTTCGGCCCTCGGACGACGGCCCGCTACGCCGACCGAGGCGGGCTCGTGAACCAGGGCATCTCGGCCGAGATGGTCGCGGACGCGTGGGGGATCAGCCGCGAGGAGCTCGACGCGTACTCGCTCGGGAGCCACCGGCGCGCGGCGGCGGCCACCGCCGAGGGACGCTTCGAGAGGGAGATCGTCCCTCTTCCAGTGCGCGACGACGGGGGGAACGACACCGACGTCGTCGTGGCCGCCGACGAGGGAATCCGGCCGGACACCTCGCTCGAGGCGCTCGCTCGGCTGAAGCCGGCCTTCAAGCCCGACGGCAAGGTCACCGCCGGCAACTCGTCGCAGATCACCGACGGCGCCTCGGCCGTCCTCATCATGAGCGAAGAGCGCGCCAGCGCGCTCGGGCTCGCGCCGAGGGCGCGCTTCGTGGCCTTCGCGCTTGCCGGCGTCGACCCCGTCACCATGCTCACTGGACCGATCCCCGCGACTCGTGCCGTCCTCGCGCGGGCGAAGCTCTCGGTCGACGACGTCGACCTGTTCGAGATCAACGAAGCGTTCGCGTCGGTCGTGCTGGCGTGGGAGCGAGAGCTCCGTCCCGACATGGCCAGGGTCAACGTCAACGGCGGCGCCATCGCCCTCGGGCATCCTCTCGGCGCATCGGGCGCCAAGCTCATGGCGACGCTCGTGCACGAGCTCGACCGATCCGGCGGCCGCTACGGCCTCCTCACCATGTGCGAGGGCGGCGGTCTGGCCAACGCCACGGTCGTCGAACGCCTGGCGTAGGCGGCGCGACAGCCCCGATCGCCGATGCGCGTGGCGTCGTCACTAGGCTGCGGGCGGTGAACGGGGAGAGCTTCCGCAGGACGGTGAGCCGCGTCGCACCCGGCTACGCGCGACCCGGCGATCTGGAGGAGCCGCTCAGGGGGCTCGACGCGGCGCTGACCCGCTACCGCGTGCTCGCGTACGTCGTGGGCATCGGGCTCGCGACGCTCTGCTTCGTCGGAGTCCCGCTCCAGTTCGCCGCGGGCCTCCCCGAGGTCGACTCGATCGTGGGACCGATCCACGGGATCTTCTACATGGTCTACCTGCTGGCCGCGCTCGACCTCGCCCGCCGCGCACGATTCACCCTCCTCCAGATGGCGGCGATGGTCGGTGCGGGGTTCCTCCCGATCCTCGCGTTCGTGGTCGAGCGCCGCGTGACCGCCCGCCTGCGCGCGCTCGTGCCCGAGCTCGAGCCCCGAACCCGTACCGAGCACCCGCCGGCGCTCGGGTAGGGACCCAGATCGGCTGATCAGAAGCCGAGGCGCGCGCCCATCAGCTGCGACACCGCGTCGGGAGGCCCCGAGGTCTCGACGCGCGCGACCTGCTGACGGCCGGACACGAGCAAGACGAGCTCCCCAGGCGGCCCCGTGACGGTGACGTGCGGGCTGCCGCGACGAGCCTCGACCTCTCCGAAGCCCGGTGCCGCCAGCGCCACGCCGACCGGCAGCCTCCGCCGCACGAGCCGCGTGATCGGCCCGAGCCGGGCCCACAGTGCCCGCTCCTCCCCCGGATCGAGCGCACGCGCCGCCCAGCCGGGCCGTGCGCGCCGAACGTCCTCGTGATGGACGAACATCTCCACGACGTTCATCTGCTCGTCGACCATGCGCAGCAGCGCCGGTGGCCCGGACCGCACGTCTTCGACCAGCGACGGCCACGGACGCTCGCGCAGTCGGCGCTGAACCCGGTCCGTGTAGCCCCGCGCCGGGGAGACGAGGATGCCCAACGCGGCATCCGGGCGCCGTTCCCGCAGCACCAGGTGCGCTGCGAGGTCTCGAACCGTCCAGCCCTCGCAGAGAGTCGGCGCGTCCGGGCCGACCTCGAGCATGAGCGCTGCGAGCGCGACGCGCTCCGATCGGGCGTACGCGGTCAAGGCGGGACGATCAGCGATAGCGGGTGGCCATGACGAAGCCGACGAAGATCACGACGAGACCCACCACCAGGTACCACGCGGAGACCGAGTAGGGGAGCACCGTCAGGTAGTTCAACAGGATGATCAAGACGCCGAGAACGAGCAGCGCGAGCACGGCCGCGCCGAACCAGCGCGGGCTGCTCCGGACGTTCTTCGGGACCGGAGGCGTGTACTTCCCGCTCGACTCCGGCGCGGTGTAACGCCCGATGCGCCCTCTGGTCGCCACGCTCGTCCGTCCCGAAGACGAGCCCTTCCGCTGCGCCTTGCCCGGACCGCTCTGCCCTTTCGGTGCCACGGTCAGAGGCTAGACGCGCGCGGTCTGCCCGCGGGGACGCCAGCCCTACGATCGGGGGATGGCGGTGCGTCTCCTTGTCGTCGACAACTACGACTCCTTCGTCTACAACCTCGTCCAGGAGCTGGGCGAGCTCGGTGCGGAGCTGCACGTGCGCCGCCACGACGCCGTCGACGTCGCGGGGATCCGGGCGCAGTCGCCCGACGCGGTCGTGCTGTCACCCGGCCCGGGCCGCCCGGAGGACGCCGGGGTGAGCCTGGACGTCGTGCGCGAGCTCGCGGGAGAGGTCCCGATCTTCGGCGTCTGCCTCGGCCACCAGGCGATCGGGCAAGCCTTCGGCGCCGAGATCGTGCGCGCTCCCGCGCCGATGCACGGCAAGACGTCGGAGGTCCACCACTGCGGGACCGGCATCTTCGAGGGTCTTCCGAACCCGTTCGTCGCGACCCGCTACCACTCGCTCGTCGTCGCGCCCGAGAGCGTCCCCAGCGCGCTCGAGGTCACCGCCACCACCACCGACGGCGTGATCATGGGCCTGCGGCACCGCTCGCTGCCCGTAGAAGGGGTCCAGTTCCACCCCGAGTCGATCCTCACCGGCGTCGGCACGGCGTTGCTCGCGAGCTTCCTCGCGCAGGCGGCGGGCGCGCGTACCTCTGCGAGCAGGTAGCGGCCGGGGCTCAGCTGCGCGCGTGGTTCTGCGACGCTCCCGGTCCCCGAGCGCCAGCTGTGCGGCCCGGCTTCGTCGCCGTCGACGCCGGTGTTGTCGGGGCCGGGGTGGGTGTCGTGGTGGTCGGCGCTGTGGTTGTTGTCCGAGCCGGGGTGGGTGTCGTGGTGGTCGGCGCCGTGGTTGTTGTCCGAGCCGGGGTGGGTGTCGTGGTGGTCGGCGCCGTGGTTGTTGTCGGGGCCGGGGTCGGTGTCGTGGTGGTCGGCGCCGTGGTTGTTGTCGGGGCCGGGGTGGGTGTCGTCGTCGGGGATGTCGTGACGGCGCTCTTGCAGACGGCGATCCCGACTGTCGACCCGGTCTTCACTGTGGTTCCCCCGGGGGGTGTCTCAGAGGTGATCGTGCCGGTTGTCGTCGGGGAGCAGGCCGCGAATGTCGAGGGAACGGCCTTCAGCCCGCTGTCGGACAGCGTGGTGATCGCCTGTGTCTCGGTATCACCGACGACGTTCGGCACGACCACGGTGCACGGGCCGGTCGACACGGTGAGGTCGATCTTGGCAGCCGGGGCGACGTGTGTCCCGGCCTTCGGTGTCTGCGCCATCACGATGCCTGTGCCGTACTGGCTCGAGCACGCGTCGGACACCGCCCCCGCCGACAGCCCTGTCGCACCCAGGGTGCTGCCCGCCGCAGCAGTGGTCTCGCCGACCACGTTCGGCACGACGACCGCGTTGCGTGTGGCGACCGTGAGGGTCACGGCCGAACCGTTCTTCACCGGGCGCCCCGGCGGCGGTGTCTGGCCGAGGACCGTCCCCGTGCGTTGTGTGCTCGCACGGAGGTGCTCGGTCACGACGAGGCCGAGCCCTGTGAGCCTTGCTGAGGCCTGCGTGTACTGCTCGCCGGTCACTGTCGGCATCGTGACCTTCGGCACGCCGCCCTTGCTCACGACGAGCACGACGCGCTCGCCTTTGCGAGCCTTCCCGCCGGGCGCAGGGTCCGTCGAGATGACGTCGTTCCTGGGCACCGTTGTCGAAGAGCGGTCGGTCACGCGCGACACCACGAGACCGAGCGACCGGAGGGTCCTCGTCGCGGCAGCGACGGGCTGTCCGCGCACTGTCGGCACCTCGAACTTCGATGTCCCGACGTCACCGAGGCTCTGCAGGACGAAGTACACGACCACGCCGAGCACGGCGGTCAGCACGAGCAGGGCCAGCACCCAGCGCCGCACGTGGGACCGGGGCTCGGGCTCCGGCTCGGAGGCGCGCACCAGCGGTCTGCCCGCGACAGGGACCGCCTGCGTCGGCGGGAGAGCGCCGAGCCTGCCCGTTCGGGCCACGTCGTCGGCGTCCGCGGCCGCGAGCATCGCCGTCGTCGCCGGGTCGGTGGCGGACACCGGTCGGCCTTCCGCGAACCGCTGGAGATCCGCACGAAGGTCCGCCGCCGACTGGTAGCGGAGACTGGCGGACTTCGCCATCGCCTTGGCGATGATCGCCTCGAGCGGTGGCGGGACCGCGGGGCTCAGGTCTCGCAGCGGCGGCGGCTGCTCGCGCACGTGCTTGGACGCCACAGCCACGGGCGAGTCGCCCGAGAACGGCGGTCGGCCCGCGATCATCTCGTAGAGGACCACACCGAGGGAGTAGATGTCGCTCCGGGCGTCGACCCCCATGCCCTGGGCCTGCTCGGGCGAGAAGTACGTCGCGGTGCCCATGACCGCGCCGGTCTGGGTGAGGCTCTCCTCGGTGTTGACGGCGCGGGCGATGCCGAAGTCCGTCACCTTCACCTCTCCGTCCTGCGTGAGGAGCACGTTCCCCGGCTTCACGTCGCGGTGCACGACACCGTGGCGGTGCGCGTAGGCGAGCGCGTCGGCGACCCGGGCGCCGATCTGCGCCACACGACCTGCCGGCATCGGTCCGCCCGCCCTCAGCTCCTGGGACAGGGGTTGTCCGTCGATGTACTCCATGACGATGTAGTACGTCCCCCCGTCCTCTCCCCAGTCGAAGACGGGGACGATGTTCGGGTGGGAGAGGTTCGCGGCGGCCTGCGCCTCCCTGCGGAAGCGCTCCACGAAGGCGCGGTCCACGGAGAGCTCGGGGAACAGCACCTTGAGCGCCACGGGGCGGTCGAGCAGCCGGTCACGCGCCCGGTACACCTGGGCCATCCCACCTCGGGCGACGAAGTGCGTCAGCTCGTACCTGCCCGAGAAGACGCGCTGTGTCGTCACCGGCTGCATGCGACACCGAGCCTAGGTCGCGTCGATTTGCGCCCCCGGTCGCCGGACGCGAGGGCAGCCACGCGGGCGAAGAGGGTCACCGCCACGGCGCCACCGCCGCTCCGAGCGCACCGGCGGTGGTCCTGGTCGCGCCGCCCGACGCAGCCGGCGACCGGCTCGACGAGTCGTGCGCGAGAGGAGCACTCGCCGGGAGGCTCTTGCTCTGGCGGTACTCTGTCCGGAGGTTCTCCACGTACCTCTTCGCGGCGGCGAGCGACGGCTCCTGCTGGTCGGCACGAAGCTGGGGGAGCCTGTAGTGCAGCACCTCGCTCGTGGTCACCCGGGTCTCGTCGACGAGCCGGGGCTCGAACCACAGAAAGCCGCCGGGACGGCCCCTGTACACCGCGAGGTGGCCATGGTCGACGCCGACGTACCAATCGTCCGCCGCGTACCAGCGCATCGCCGCGTACGCGCCGGCGACGACGCCCACGAGGAGGACGAAGAAGAGCACCACCCGCACGGTGACCAAACGCGGGCCGCGGGCCGCTCGCCCGCGGCGGTGCCGGTCGCTCCGGGCCGGGCCGAGCCTCCGGAGCTCGGCCGCCTGGAGCCTGGTGGAGGGGGCGCCGGTCCTCCAGCCCGGAGCCGAGGTGCCAACGGTCTTCGGGTCGCCGGTGACGGGCGCCGCCGGGCTCCTGCTCACGGTGGTCATGGTGGTCACGGAGCCCACGGAGCCCGTGCGACCGCCGGCGGACGAGAGCCCCGCACGGGCAAGCCCCGAGGCGGCCCGGCCGCCTGGCGCACCGCTCTGCACCTCCTTCTGCCGCGCTCGGGCCGCCTGGGTCCCGGAGCCCGCCGGGCCGTCCCCTGCAGGAGGGGGCGCGGCTGTGGAGGTCGACGCACCGACGGACTCGGGGGGCTGCTTCGCGCCGGCGACGTCGATGACGACGCAGGTCACGTTGTCACTGCCGCCGTGGTCGAGCGCGGCCTGCACGAGGGTCTTCGCCGCGTCCGCCGGCTCCGGCACGGTGCCCAGGATCTGGCCGATGCGCGCGTCGTCGATCTCGTTCGTCAGCCCGTCGCTGCAAAGGAGGATCCGGTCGCCGTCGTGGAGGTGGAGCTCCCACAGGTCGACGTCGACGTCCGAGGACACCCCGAGCGCCCGCGTGAGGATGTGCCGGTGGGGATGGACCGAGGCCTCTGCCTCCGTCAACTGCCCTTGGCGCACCCGCTCCTCGGCGAGGCTGTGATCCGAGGTGATCTGGATGACCTGGCCCCTCGAGAAGACGTAGGCGCGGGAGTCGCCGACGTTGGCGAGCGCGATCGCCTGCCGGCCGTCCGGCTCCTGGACCAGGGCCGTCGCGGTCAGCGTGGTCCCCATGCCGCGTAGCCGGCTGTCCGACTGCCCCTGACGCCACACCGAGCGGTTCGCCTCGGCCACCGCTTTCCGGAGCCCTTCGACGGTCGGTTCGCGTTGGAACGCCGCGCGCAGTGAGTCCACCGCGATGCGTGCCGCGACCTCGCCGCCGGCATGACCGCCCATCCCGTCTGCGACCGCGAAGAGATCAGGGTCTTCGAGCACGACGTCCTGGTTCGTCGTCCTGACCTTCCCGACATCGGTCGCAGACCCTGAGCGAACGGTGGTGGTCACCTGGTCACCTGGAAGACCGTCGCGCCCACTTGGAGGAGGTCACCCTTGCCCAGCCTCGTCGGCTTCACGATGCGCTCGGAGTTCACGAAGGTGCCGTTCGTCGAGCCCAGGTCCTCCACGTAGACACGCCCGTCCTGGTGGAACAGTCGGGCGTGCATCGTCGAGCTGTAGACGTCATAGGCGGTGGAGATCGCGCAGCTCGGCGACCGTCCGATGGTGAGCTCCTCGTCCACCTCGAATCGATCTCCCACGCGGTCGAACGGTTCGAGCACCTCGAGGGACCAAGGGCGCCTGCCTCGCCGCGGCGGCGGGCTCGGGGCGTCTCGCGCCTCCGCGGTGGCCGCGGTGCTCGTCCGTGCCTGCCGAGGTCCCGCCGGACGCACCTCGACCCACACGGCTCGGACCACCCGGAGGAAGAACAAGAAGACGAGGGCGATGACGCACCACTGGGCGATGCGCACGGCGCCGGAGTAGCCGGTGGTCGCGATCGCGGAGTGGAGCCCAGCGACCATGGCCCTCACGAGAGCTCGAACACGAGCGTCGTGGACCCGACGGTGATCTCGTCACCGCTGACCAGCAGGTGCTCGCGAACCGGCACGCCGTTCA
>JAJYXE010000034.1 GCA_021791145.1 Actinomycetes bacterium
TCTGCACGAGCCAGAGCGAGAGCACGAGCGCCACCGCGAACGCCACCCCCAACGTCGTCGAGGGCAGGAGCGAGGAGCGCACGTGCAGGGCCCCGATCGCGAAGAAGGCGAAGACCGTCGCGCCGAGCGCCACGAGGATCGAGCTCGCGACGCCGAGCCTCGAGCTGCCGGCGAGGTCGACCTTGGCGTTGCCAAGCAGACGCGTCATGACGCCGGGGACGACCACGACCTTCAACGCGAACGACAGCCCGGCAAGCGCGTACACGTCGGCCAGGTGCCTCGTGGCGGCGACCACGACCGCGAGCACGCTCACCGCGAGCGACTGGAAGGCGTACAGGCGGACCTGCGAGCGCAGCAGCGGGCCGCGAAGCATCGCGAGCTCACTGAGCAGGACGACGACGGCGACGAGCTCCTCGACGCCGGCGGTGACGGAGGGGACCGGGACCGCCATCAGACCGGGCCCACGTAGAAGACGACGACCGCGAGCAGCGCGATCCCGAAGGCGGCGGCGAGGAACTCGGGGATCTTGAACAGCCGCAGCTTGGAGAAGAGGTCGTCGATCACCGCGAAGACGAGGCCCAGCCCCATGGCCTTGCCGAGCAAGGCGGCGATCGCGCCGACGACCGACAGCGGTGCACCGTTCGAGGAGAGGCCGAAGGGCGCGACGAAGACGTTCACGAGGATCGTGTAGAGGATGAGCTGCTTCATCGCGGACCCCCACTGCAAGAGGGCGAGGGCCGGCCCGGAGTGCTCGAGCGTGCGCGCCTCATCGATCATGCCGAGCTCGAGCGTGCCGGTGTGCGTCTCGACCGGGATCCGCCCCGTGTCGGCGAGCACCACCAGGAAGAACGCCACGGCGGCCAGCACGTGGCCGGGCCGGAGGATCTCCGAGGACGTCCGGACCGTCGCGGCGAGCGCGTAGGGAAGGTCGGTGCCGGTGATCAGGCCCACCGCGAAGACCACGAAGAGGATCGTCGGCTCGACGAGGGCGCCGAAGGTCATCGACCTGCTGCTGCCGAGCTGCGCGTACGGGGCGCCGGACTCCGCGCCGGCGAGCGCGACGCAGAACCCTGCGAACGCGAGCAGGAACCCTCCTCCGAGGATGTCGCCCATGTAGCCGAGAGGTAGGCCGTAGGTCGTGAGCACCGGGATGAGCAGCGGCACGACCAGATAGCAGCCGAAGGCGACGACGGGCGCCGCGAGGAACACCCAGCTCGACTGGTCGGTGACCAGCGTCTCCTTGCCGAAGAGCTTCACGATGTCGTAGTAGGGCTGAAGGATCCGCGGTCCTCGCCGGCCCTGCAAGCGAGCCTCGGCGCGGGCGACGACCCCGCTCACGAGCGGCGCGCCGAGCAGGATGGTGAGCACCTGGAGGGCCTGGACGCCCTTCGGCGCGATGACCGCGAGACCCAACGTGCGACGCTCCTCTACGCAACCGGCAATTGCGTAGAGACCATCAGCCCTTCGGTCGGTGCACCCCCTCAGGGCAGTTCGGGCTGCGCGCCCGCCAGGGACTCATCTGGCGGACCGCACGCTAGCACGTGGGTATGGTGGACGAGAGCGGGTCGTGCGGCCGACCCGTGCCGAAGCACGCAGAGCACGCAGCGCACGCACCCCGAGCACGCAGCGCACGCACCCCGAGCACGCAGCGCACGCACCCCGAGCATGCACCCCGAGCAACGCCGAGGAGAGTCGATGAGCGATCCGCGCGCCGTCCTGCTGTCGGGCTCGCTCGGACTGGGCCACGAGATGCTCGTCCAGAGTTGCGGCGCGCTCCTGGAGAAGTGTGGATGGCATGTCGAGAGCCTGGACTGCATGAGCCTCCTCGGGCGTCGAAACGGGCCCGTCGGACGAGGGCTCTTCGCGCGCGCTGTCCGGACGTGCCCCGGCGCCTACGACGCGCTCCACTTCGCGCACCTGCGCCCCGGAGGCCGGCTCACGCGCGCGCTCGACGCCGCCGCGTCCGCGCGCCTCGTGCCGGTCCTCGGCGAGCGGTTCGATCGCGAGCCGCCCGACCTCGTCCTCAGCGTCTTCGCCACCGGCGCGTCCGCCGCTGCGAAGCTCCGCGCGAGCGGCACGCTGCGCGCGCCGGCGGTGGTGCTGTGCACCGACATCACCTTGCACCGGATCTGGGTGCAGCCAGGGACCGATCTGTTCCTCGCGACGTCGCCCGCTGCCGCGGCGTCCGTGCTTCGGTACCTGCCCCGTGCGAACGTCGCGGTCGTCCCCCCTCCGGTGCGGCCCTCCTTCTACGACGCGCCGCCCAAGCCCAAAGCCCGAGCGGAGCTCGGACTGCCCGAGGACGCATCCTGCGTGCTCGTGATCGACAGCGGCTGGGGCTTCGGCCTGCTCGACGCGAGCGTCGTCGCGCTCGCGCGTGCAGGGATCCACGTGCTCGCGGTCGCCGGGCGCCAGCGGGACGTAGAGCTCAGGCTCCGTGCGCTCGCGCAGATCGACGAGCACGTCGTCCCCTTCGGCTTCGTCGACGACGTCGCGCGCCTCATGGCCGCCGCGGACGTGGTCATCAGCCTGCCGGGGGCCACCACCTGCAGCGAAGCTCGGGTCGTCGGGAGGCCGCTCCTGCTGCTCGACCTGATGCCCGGGCACGGTCGGGAGAACCTCGTCCACGAGCTCGAGCTGGGCAGCGCCCGGCCGCTCGGCCCGGAGCCCGGCGACGTGGTCGACGCCGTGCGCGCGTTCCTCGACACACCGGGCCACGCTACGCCCGGCCCTCGGCTGGCCCGCTGGGAGCCGTCGTTCGCCGACGCGCTCGCCCGCGTCGGGATCGACCTCTCTGCGTACGAGGCCGCGCCGAGCACTCAGCGGATCCCGCCGAGCGAGACGCCGCTCTTGAACCAGCGCTGAGAGACGACAGAGCTGGTCGAGCCACTCCGTGGAGCCCAGGAACTTCGCGATCTCTTGCACGCTTCGGGAGATGTCGGCCCTCGCCACTTTGTGTACTTTCAGTGACTGGCCGACGTTCTTTCAGTGAATGGCCGATGGTCTCGGCACCGTCATGTGTGGGTACAGGGCGCGTGCACCGCCTCGAAGCCGTTCGGGTAGACCTTCGTCACCTGCTCGAGCGTGATGCGTGCGATGGCCGTGTCTCCAAGCGTCGGTTGGACGTCGCCGCAGCGTGTCGCGGCGGCGCCCCAGCGGGTCAGCTCATTATGGCCCGTGGCGACGCCGTGCTCCGCCCGTTGCGGAGCAGTCAGGTCCGACGGCGGCAGGCTCGGCGAGGGGTGAGCGGTGACGAGGCCAGCGTTCGGCCGGCCCGCCCCCGGTCAGTCTTCGACGCAGCTCGGACCATCTCTGCCGCCGCGCGCGTCGAACGTGGGGACGAGCGCGCGCGCAGCCCTCGCCTCGTCCACGCGGCGGACCGGCGTCGTGCGGGGGGCGGCGTGCGCGGCCGCGATCCCGGCTTCTTCGGCCGCCTCTGCGGCGATCCGCTCGAAGGCCTCCGCCAGCGCCTCGAGCGTCTGAGGGCTCTCGGTCTCGGTCGGCTCCACCATCAGGGCTTCCTCGACGACGTGGGGGAAGTAGACGGTCGGCGCGTGGAAGCCCTCCTCGAGCAGGCGCTTGGCGACATCGAGCGCGCGAAGCCCGTAGCGGCGCTTGAGCGTGGACGCCGAGAGCACGACTTCGTGCATGCAGGGGCGGTCGAAGGGGACGTCGTAGGTCCCCGACAACCGGACGCGTAGCCAGTTCGCGTTCATCACCGCGCGCTCGGCGACGCGCCGGAGCCCGTCGCGCCCGTGCACGCGGACGTAGGCGAGCGCTCTGGCGAGCACGAGCGCGTTGCCGTGCCAGGAGTGGACACGCCCGATCGAGCGCGCGGGCATCGCCCAGCCGTAGCTCGCCTGGGTCCCGGCCGAGCCCAGATCGCGGTCCTCGGAGAGCCGGACCGGCCGGGGACCCGGGAGGAAGTCGACGAGCCGGTCGGAGACGGCGACCGGCCCTGCACCGGGGCCGCCGCCGCCGTGAGGGGTAGCGAAGGTCTTGTGGAGGTTCAGGTGGACGATGTCGAACCCCATGTCGCCGGGTCGTACGACGCCGAGGATCGCGTTCAGGTTCGCGCCGTCGTAGTAGAGGAGCCCGCCCACGTCGTGCACCGCCGCAGCGATCGCAGCGATGTCCTCCTCGAAGAGCCCGAGGGTGTTCGGGTTCGTGAGCATGATGCCCGCGACGTCCCGGTCGAGCACCGAGCGCAGCGCGGCCGCGTCGACGCAGCCCCGTTCGTCCGACGGCACCGTCGTCACCTCGTAGCCTCCGAGGGAGACCGACGCAGGGTTCGTGCCATGGGCGGAGTCCGGGATGATCACCCGGTGGCGCTGCTCGCCGTGCGCGTCGTGGTACGCGCGCACGAGCAGCAGGCCGGTCAGCTCGCCCGCCGCGCCGGCTGCCGGCTGGAAGGTCGCGGCGGCCATCCCGGTCACCTCGCACAGCAGCTCCTCGAGCTCGACGAGCAGGGCGAGCCAGCCCTGCGTCGCCTTGGCCGGCGCCGCTGGATGCACATCGGCGAGCCCCGGCAGCGAGGCCAACGCGTCGCACATCTTCGGGTTGTACTTCATCGTGCAGGACCCGAGCGGGTAGGCCCCGAGGTCCACGGAGTACTGACGGTGCGACAGGCGCGTCACGTGGGCGACGAGGTCGCGTTCGGACACCTCTGCGAGCGGGACCGGCGCTCGACGGCGATGGGCGTCGGGAACGAGCTCCTCGGCGCTCCATTCGGGGACCCCGGTCGTCGGCAGCTGCCAGCTCCGCCGGCCCGGCTGGGAGAGCTCGAAGATCGTCGGCTCCTCGGCACGGCCCACGAGCGGAGCGCTCGCCGCACGTCCGCCGGCCGCGGCGGTCACGGGAGCGCCGCCTTGCTCAGGGCCGCCACGTAGGCGTCGATCTCCGCCCTGGTGCGGCGCTCGGTCACCGCCACCAACAGGCCGTGCCGCGCGTCCTCGGGGGAGGCGGACCCGTCGCCGCCGTCGCCGACGAGGTCCGCCAGCGCGACCCCGGCGAGGAAGCCCTCTGCGACCATGCGGTCGACCACGACGCGCGCGGGAGCCGCGGTGCGCAACGCGAGCTCACGCACCACCGGTGCGTCCCCGGTGAGCACCGACACCCCGTCGACGCCGCCAAGCGCGTCGCCCAGGTACCGGGTGGCCCGGGCGCACCGCAACGCGACCTCCGCCAGTCCGCCGGTCCCGAGCCAGCCGAGCTGCACTGCGGCGGTCACGGCCATGAGCGTCTGGTTCGTGCAGACGTTCGAGGTCGCCCTCTCGCGCCGGATGTCTTGCTCGCGAGCGCGCAAGGTGGTGACGTACGCTCGTTTTCCGTCTGCGTCGACGGTCTCGCCGACGAGCCTGCCCGGCAACCGCCGAACCTGCGCCAGGGTGCAGCAGAACAGCCCGAGGTACGGGCCGCCGAAGGAGAGGGGCGTGCCGAAGGCTTGCCCTTCGCCCACCACGACGTCGGCGCCCCACTCCCCCGCGGAGCGCAGGATCCCCGCCGCCACCGGATCGGCGGCGACGACCATGATCGCTCCGTGGGCGTCGGCAAGGCGCCGGAGGGTGCCGAGCTCCTCCAGGCAGCCCAGGTAGTTCGGGTACGCGGCGACGACGACCCCGGGCGGCTCGCCCCCCGGCGTCGCCGCCGGGTCGGGCCACGCGCTGCGACCGCCGGCCAGCGGGACCTCGACGATCCGGTGCCCCGAGCCGCGTGAGAACGTGCGAAGACACGCTCGCCAGTGCGGGTGCACGCCCGAGGACACCCATACGGTCTGGCGGCCGCTCGCGGCGGTGCCGAGGTTCACGGCCTCCACGAGCGCGTTCGCGCCGTCGTAGAGCGACGCGTTGGCGACCGGCAGCCCTGCGAGCCTCGCCACCATCGTCTGGTACTCGAACAGGGCCTGCAGGACGCCCTGGGCGACCTCTGGCTGGTACGGCGTGTACGCGGTCACGAACTCCGAGCGGCTCGCCAGCGCGCGCACCACCGGGGGCACCTCGTGGTCGTACGCGCCCGCACCGGCGAAGCACACGAGGTCCGCGGCGTCGTTCGCTCGGGCGAGCGTGGTGAGGTGGGCGAGCACGTCGGGCTCGGGCTCACCTTCGGGCAGGTCGAGCCCGCCTGCCAGCCTCAGTGCGTGCGGCACCGCGGCGAACAGCTCGTCTGGATCCGAGAGCCCGAGGAACGCGAGCATCGCGGCCACCTCTTGGTCGGTGTGCGGGAGGTAGTCGGGCATCAGTCGATCCTCGCAGGTGGCCAGAACCGGGTCTTGCCGACGGTGACGGGCACCTCGCGTCCGCGCACGACCGCTGCGAGGCGCGCGCCGTCCGTGACGGCCGCATCCGTGTCCACGAACGCGAGCGCGATCCCGCGCTCGAGCATGGGCGAGAAGTTGCCGCTCGTCACCGCGCCCACCCTCGTCGAGCCGGAGAGCACCTCCGCGCCCTCACGTGGCGGCTGGCGGCCGTCCGCGACGAGGCCGCGGAGCTTGCGGCGCGGCCCCTCGGCGCGCTCGCGCTCGAGCGCGTCCCGACCCTTGAAGTCGCCCTTCTCCCAGGCGACGACCCAGCCGAGGCCCGCCTGCAGCGGCGTGATGCCGGGGCCGAGCTCGTGACCGTGCAGTGGCAGGCCGGCTTCGAGCCGCAGCGTGTCGCGTGCGCCGAGCCCGGCGGGGACGACGCCGGCATCGACCAGCGCGGCGAAGAACCCGGGTGCCACACGCGCTGGAAGCGCGCACTCCACCCCGTCCTCGCCGGTGTAGCCGGTGCCGGCAGCCATGCACATGGTGCCTTTCCACTCGAAAGGCGCCACGCGGAAGCGGCCGACGGCTGCAGCGCTGGGAGCGAAGGACCCGAGCCGCGCACGGGCATCCGGGCCTTGCACCGCGATGACCGCGCGCGTCGCGGTCGTGTCCGTCCCGCCGAGCGCCGCCACCACTCGCGAGGTGTTGGAAGCGTTCGGCATCGCGTCGAAGACGTCCTCTGCGATCCACCACACGATGAGGTCGTCCGCGACCGAGCCGTCCTCCTCGAGCAGGTGCGTGTACTGCGCGCGCCCCGGCGCGATCTTTCCGAGGTCGTTCGTGAGCGTCCGCTGCAGCGATTCGAACGCCCCGGGCCCCTCCACGCGTACGGTCCCGAGGTGGCTCACGTCGAAGGCCGCCGCTGCCCTCCGGCATGCCAGATGCTCGGCGAGGGTGCCCGAGGGGTACGCGAGCGGCATCTCCCAGCCGCCGAAGGCGACGAGCTTCGCGCCGAGCTCGAGGTGCATGTCGTAGAGGGGGGTGCGGCGCAGCGCACCGACGGTCGGGTCCACCTCTGGAAGGCTACGTCGAGGGCTCGAGGCTCTCTGGCGCCGGTGCGCCGCGGATCGGCAGTGCCGCCGTGGCGCAGTGCAGGAGCCGGGTTCGCCACCGACGCGTCGAGCCCCTGGCGCGGCTCATGCGGCGCCGGGCACCCCGGCCACCCCGGGCGTGCGGGGCGTGCGGGGCGTGCGGGGCGTGCGGGGCGTGCGGGGCGTGCGGGGCGTGCGGGTCACGCCGGAAAGGCTCGCGTCCAGCCCGTGGCGGGCGAGGAGCTCGAGGAAGTCGCGCTGGTAGAGGACCACGACCTCCACCTCGGGGTACAGGTCGTGCATCCGCCGGATCTTCCTGTGCTTTCGGGTGACCAGTCGCTGGTCGGCCGTCGTGAGCTCGACGAAGCAACCAAGGTCAGGGAGCCAGAAGTCCGGACGGAAGCCGGCGTTCGGTGAGCCTCCCTCGTCCCATCCCAGCGCGAACTCGACCGGTTCGTACTCCCAGCGGATCCCGTGCAGGTCCAGCAGAGACGCAAAGAACCGCTCGGAGGGATGGGCGAAGCGGATCCCTGCCGCGGGGGAGGCGGAGGGATGACGCCGCCGGTGAGCGAGCCGCGCTCCCTCGCGCCGCAGCCCGCCACCTTGGTCCAAGGTGTGCTCCACGCTCACGCCGTGCGGCTCGCTCGGCGCTCGGCGAGAGCGCGATCGAGGAGCATGGGCGTGCGTCTCGCCCACGCCGTGCGGCACACCGCTCGCCCCTCGCCTGCGGATGCGGCTCAGGAGCGCACCAGCCCGACACGGGCGCCGCGACGAGCAGCGACGGTGCCCTCGCCACCCCGCCAACCGAGCGGAAGGGACGGCTCCCCAGAGCGGGCCGAGCGGGCCAGCTGGACGATCGCCGCGTCGACCTCGTCGACGACTCCGGACAGGGGCACGACGTTGAACACGCCCTGACCCCCGGCGAGCAGGTCCACCACCTCCCCGTTCGACTGTGCGAGCACCGATCGTCCCTCCGAGAGGACGAGCTTCGCGGACGCGAGGTCCGCTCCGAGGTTCTGACGGAGGCAGTCGACGGCGCGTCGTGCGGAACGCAGCGAGACCCCTGCGTCGAGGAGCTGCTTGATCACCTTGAGCTCGAGCAGGTCCCGATAGGAGTACAGGCGCTTGCTGCCGCTGCCGCGGGCGTCGGCCACCGAGGGGCGCAGCAGCCCCGTCCGTGCCCAGTAGTCGAGCTGGCGGTAGGTGATGCCGATCAGCTTGCAGACCTGGGGGCCGGGGAACCCGCCAGCGCCCACCGGCTCGGCGACCTCTTCGCTGTGCGTCTTGGCCATCAGCCCTCCTGCGATCGTTCCGCCGGTGATCGTAGCCGATGAAGTCACACCGACGTAGTTCGGGCCGAGCGATCCGCGATCCCACGGGTCGCACGGTGCCGGCGCGAGGCCGACGTCCGCCGTATGCTCTGTAGAGGGTTTCCTTCTAGAGCACGTTCGGAGAACCTAAGCACCAATGCTCGCGACCTTCGTGATCTTCCTTCGAGAGGGCGTCGAGGCGTCCATGATCGTGTCGATCCTCCTCGCCTACTTGGACCGGATCGGACAGCGCCGTCACTTCCGCGACGTCCTGTTGGGGGTGGGCCTCGCCGTGGTGACGGTGCTCGGCGGCGGAGTCGCGGCCTATCTGCTGCTCGAGACGTACGCGGGCTCGCGCGTCCAGACGATCTTCGAGACTGCGACGTACCTGGTCGCTGCCACGGTGCTGACCTACATGACCTTCTGGATGCAGCGCCACGCTCGCAGCTTGTCCTCGGGGTTGCGCGCCAAGGCCGAGGAGGCCCTCGACGGAGGCGCACGGTGGGGCCTCGGGATCCTCGCGTTCCAGGCCGTGGGGCGCGAAGGCTTGGAGACGGTCGTCTTCACGCTCGCGATCGTCTTCGCCTCCCACGGCAAGGGGGTCATCGCGGGCGGGGCGGGCGGGCTCGCGCTCGCGCTCGGGATCGCGTTCGCGATGTACCGGCTCGGCACGAAGATCGACGTCGGGCGCTTCTTCACCGTCGTGGGCGCGCTGTTGATGGTCTTCGCCGCCGGCATCCTCGCCGACGCGGTCGAGAACCTCCAGCAGCTCGGCTGGCTCCCGGTCCTCGGCCCGCATCTGTGGAACACGACGAGCGCGCTCTCCGAGTCCAGCTCGCTCGGCGACGTGTTCCACACCTTCTTCGGCTACGCAGACCGCCCGACCGCGATCCAGCTGTCCGTCTACGTCGTCTACCTCCTCGTTGCGGTTGGCGCGTTCCTCCGAGGCCGGCACCGGGCGAGCCGGCGACCGGCGGCTGGAGAGGTGCACGCGTAGGCCCCGGCGACCGGCTCGGACAAGCCCTCGGCAAGCCTCGAGAGCGAACCTCGGAGAACCTCAGCTCCCGATGAGCCCCTCCCAGGGGCTCGACGCGATCGCGTGGAAGCGCGGGGGGATGCGGCCGGCACGGCGAGCGAGCCAGCCCGCCTCCACCGCGAGCGAGATGGCGCGTGCCATCGCTGCCGGATCCTCGGCCCGGTTGACCGCAGAAGCCACGAGCACCGCGTCGCATCCCAGCTCCATCGCACGCGCGGCGTCGGACGCGGTGCCGATCCCGGCGTCCAGGACGACCGGCACCGTGACCGCCTCGCGCACGAGCGCGAGGTTGTGAGGGTTGCGGATGCCGAGGCCGGTCCCGATCGGCGAGCCGGCGGGCATCACCGCGGCGCAGCCGACCTGCTCGAGACGGTGGGCGAGCACGGGGTCGTCCGTCGTGTACGGCAGGACGACGAAGCCATCCTCGCAGAGCTGCTCAGCCGCGGCGAGCAACTCTGCGACGTCGGGCAGCAGCGTCCGGTCGTCACCGATCACCTCCAGCTTGACCCAGTCGGTCTCGAAGGCATCACGCGCGAGCTTGGCCGTGAGCACCGCGTCCGCGGCGGTGAAGCACCCGGCCGTGTTCGGAAGCACGCGCAGCCCCATCGACGTCAGCAGCTCGACCAGCCCACCGGGCGCCGCGGGGTCCACGCGGCGCACCGCGACGGTGGCCACCTGTGCACCCGACGCCTCGATGGCCGCCTGCAGTGCTGCGAGGCTCGTCATGCCGCCGGTCCCGACGATCACGCGCGAGCCGAGCTCCTCGCCGGCGAGCACGAACGGCTCCATCGAGTCCGCGGCTCGGGAGCGGGTCGTGCCGGGAACTGCATCGGTGGGACCGCTCACTGCACCGCGATCCTACCTGGCGTCGACGTCGGAGCTCCGCGACCGCACGGGAGCTCCGCGACCGCACGGGAGCTCCGCGACCGCACGGGAGCTCCGCGACCGCACGGGAGCTCCGCGACCAGACGGTAGCGTCGAGGCGATGACCCCGAAGGTCGCCCTGACCATCGCGGGCTCGGACTCGGGCGGCGGGGCCGGGATC
This sequence comes from Actinomycetes bacterium, assembly GCA_021791145.1. Next base: position 10,724 of record JAJYXE010000034.1, read on the forward strand.
CAGGCCGACCTCAAGACCTTCGCGGCTCTCGGCGTCTACGGGACCTGCGCCGTCACCGCCGTGACCGCCCAGCACACCGCCGGGGTGCTGCGGGTCCTGAGCATCGACCCCGACATGGTGCTCGCGCAAGTCCACGCGGTGCTGGAAGACCTGCAGCCCGCAGCTGTGAAGACGGGCATGCTCGCCAACCCCGAGATCGTGAAGGCCGTCGCGGACCTGGCGGCGCGCGGCGCGCTCCCGAACCTCGTCGTGGACCCGGTGCTCGTCTCGACGAGCGGCCACTCGCTCATGGACGAAGGCGGCATCCATGCGTACCGCGAGCTCCTCTTCCCCCACGCGCTCGTCGTGACGCCGAACCTGCGGGAGGGCGCGTTGCTCATGGGTGTCGACGTGCGCGAGCTGCGCAGCGTGGAGGCGATGATCGAGCTGGCCGTGGAGCTCCGCAAGCTCGGACCCCGAACGGTCGTCCTGAAAGGCGGGCACCTCGAGCACGGTCCCTCCCCCGACGTGGTCGTCGGGACGGAGGGCACCGCCGTCTTGGAAGCCGGACGCGTCGACACTGTGAACGACCACGGGACCGGTTGCTCGCTCTCGGCGGCCGTCGCCGCGCAGCTCGCTCTCGGGGCGACCCCGGCTCGGGCGGTCGAGCGCGCCAAGTCCTACGTGCACGCCGCGCTCGAGGGCGCGGCCTCCTGGAGGCTGGGAAGCGGCCACGGCCCGATCGACCACTTCGGCTGGGGCCCGTGAGCGCGTGGCACGTCCCTCGGGCGGCCCCGGGGCCCGAGACGGCGGGCCCCGGCGAGCTCCCGGCCCGGCGCACGCAGGGGCCGAGCGTCCGTCCCGCGATGGTCGTCGTGGGGCTCGCGCTCCTCGTCGTCCTCGTCTTCGGGATCGGCGCCGCGCTCACCAACAACCCGACCCCGAGGCCTCCGCGACCTGCGGCGGTCACGGGAACCGGCCTCGTGGCCGAGCCGTCCGCCGCCACGCTCCGCCCGATCGAGATCCTCGGGACACCTCCGGCGGACGTCCTCGACGCCCTCGTGCTCCCCAGGGGCGCTCGCGTGGTGTCCGACTCGCCGTGGAGCGGGACGACACAGTACAACGGCACGATGTCGTTCCGGCTCGCCGCATCGCAGGCCCAAGTCGTGGCCTTCTTCCGCACCGAGCTGCGCGCGCACCGATGGTCGCCCGTGAGCGTAGGTCCCGCCCACGGGGACCGGGAGGCCATCGAGCTGCTCGCGCAGCGCGCGAGCAGCGACGGATGGTTCTGGGAGGCCGGCGTCGTGGTCTTCCCGACGACCTTCGGCCACCGGCCCGCGTCCAGGGACACGACCCGGTTCAGCGTCGACCTCTACGAGCTTCCCGACGCGACCTGAGACACGAGCACCCCCGGGGCCGCCTCCACCGCCGCCTCGGGCTCGCCTGCCTCCACGGGCTCGGCAGAGGAGAGCATCGCCGCCCAGGCGAAGAAGTCGACCGGGTAGAGCAGGTAGCCAACGCGCGTGGCGGGAGCGAACAGGATGGCCACGAGCATCGCCCAGCCGGCGAGCGTCACGACCTCGGCCGTGGTGACCGGCGGGCGCCGCCACAGCCTGCGCACGAGCAGCGTGCCGCCGATCGCGGCCACGACGAGCGGAACGGCGGCGTGCAGCGCCGGGAGCTCGGTGACGAGCACGTGCCCGGGGAGGTTGCTCGCCGCCGGCGAGGCGACCCCGGAAAGGCCGAGCGGGAACAGGATCACGTTGTCGACGAACGCGCGCGCGTTCCAGATCGCGAACGGCACGACGACCGGGCCGGCGACGGCCGAGATCCCGAGCAGCATCCGCCCGGGCGCACGGCTCCCGGAGCGGTCGCGCGCGCAGAACAGCGCGAGCGCGGCCAGCGGCCACGCAGTGAACTTCATCGCAGAGACGACGCCGAGCACGACGCCGCTCCAGCCCGGCTCGCGACGCTGCGCGAGGACGATCGCAAGCAGCAAGAACGCGACGATCGGCATGTCGTCGCCACCGGTCGCGAGCGGGAGGGCCGCGGTCGGCAGGACGGTCAGGAACTGCAGGACCCGGATCTTGCGATCCCTCGGGGCGCGCAGGAGCAGCAACGCGGCTCCCACCACGAGGAGCGTGACGATGCTGAAGAGCACGCGGGTGTCGGTCACCCGCACCGGGCCTTTGCCGATCTTCGGCAGCCCGAACACCGCCATGAGCGGGAGGTAGGGGAAGAACGACTCGAAGCTCGGCTCGCCTCGCACTGCCTCGTGCACCACGCCGTCGCGCACGGTGGCCTGGTACACGTCCTTGCCGTGGGCGAGCAGCTCTCCCGCCTGGGCGATCACCGGGACCTCGGGTTGGACGTGGGAGAGCGTCGGGCCGTCGTTGCGCAGCGAGACCTCCGCTGCGAGCGGCGCGAGCGCGGTGCCCACCAGCAGGAACAGCAGGATCCACACCCGAGCCGGCCCCCAGTGGGAGCCGCGCTCGCCGGTCGCGCCCCGCTTGCTCCGGCGCCGCCCGAGGTAGGCGGAGGCGAGCGCGCCGCCTGCGTACGGACCGATCGCGAACCACGCCCAGACGCGGTAGCCGGGAAGCCCCGCGAAGATCCCGGTCAGCATCGCGAACAGGGCTGCCAGGCCGTACAGCACCGCGTCGCCACCCTCAGGGCTCCACGCGGTCATGAGCGTGCTCGAGGTGCGCCGCGCCCAGCCCAACGCGCGCTCGGCGGTGCGTGCGCTCCAGGCGACCGGGGCAACGCTCGCCCAGCTCGGCGCGCGGAAGCGGGTATCGGGCCGTGCCTTCACGGCGCGCGTGCCCGTCGAGGACCGATCCACCGGGGACCCGCCCGTCGAGGACCTGTCCACCGAGGACGTGCCCACTGGGGAGCAACGTTACCCGCTGCCCCGAACGCGCAGGCCCCTACAGTGTGCCCCGTGCCCTGGCGTGCCTTCCTGGCCACCCGCGCCGACGACGCGGTCCTCGCCGGTGTCGAGCAGCTGGACGACGACGAGCTCCCCGATGGCGACGTGCTCGTGGAGGTCGAGTGGTCGGCGGTCAACTACAAAGACGCCATGGTGACCCTCCCGGGCAACCGGGTCGCCCGCAGGTCGCCGCTGGTGCCCGGCATCGACCTCGCCGGGCGGGTCCTCGAGAGCGACGACGAGAGCGTGCCTGCGGGCAGCGCGGTGCTCGTCCACGGCTACGACCTCGGGGTCGCCCGGCACGGCGGGTTCGCGACGAGGGCTCGCGTGCCTGCCACATGGGTCGTGACGCTGCCGGACGGCCTCAGCACGCGACGCGCGGCCACGATCGGGACTGCAGGGTTCACCGCGGTGCTCTCGTTGGACAAGCTCCGGCGAGCCGGCCTGCACCCCGGTCAAGGCCGGGTGCTCGTCACGGGAGCATCGGGAGGCGTCGGCAGCATGGCGGTCGCCGCGCTCGCCGCAGCGGGCTACGAGGTCGTCGCCAGCACCGGCAAGCAGGCCGCGCACGACTACCTGCGCGCGCTGGGGGCGTCCGAGGTGATCGGTCGCGACGGCATCGCAGGCAGCGGACGCGTGCTGTCCGACGAGCGCTGGGCGGGCGCGGTCGACTGCGTGGGCGGCGAGACGCTCGCAGCGGTGCTGCGGGCACTGGGCTACGGGGGCGCGGTCGCCGCAAGCGGCCTCACGGCGGGGAGCTCGCTCGAGACGACCGTCTACCCGTTCATCGTCCGCGGAGTGGCACTGCTCGGCGTCGACTCCGTCAAGACGCCGATCGAAGAGCGCCGGCGCATCTGGGCGACGATCTCCGAAGTCCTCCCCGGCTCGGCAGTCGACACGATGGTCTCGAGGGAAGTCGGTCTGGACGAGCTGCGCGGCGCGCTCGACGACGTCCTCGCCGCGCGTGTGCAAGGGCGCGTGCTCGTGCGCCCTGCAGCGACGGACCCTCCGCGCTGATCGCGCAGCGTGCCGGGGATCAGCCGGGGATCAGCTGCTGAAGTCTTCGGGCTTGATGGAGTCGAGGAACTGGCGGAACTGGCCGACGAGCTCGTCGGGGCTCTCCTCGTCCTCGTCGTCGGAGGGCTCGATCGCGATCAGGATGCCCTCGGCGTCCATCAGGTCGTCGGCCACGTACAGCGGGCTGCCCGTGCGCACGGCGAGCGCGACCGCGTCGGAGGGCCGGCTCGACACGACCGATCGCTCGCCGCCACGGCGCAGCTGGAGCTCGGCGAAGTAGGTGGAGGAACGGAGCTCGGTGATCACGACGCGCTCCACCAAGACATCGAGCGACGAGAGGATGTCCCGGATGAGGTCATGGGTCATCGGCCGGGGCATCGTGACGCCCTGCAGCGCGTACGCGATCGCGGCGGCCTCCGGGGTGCCGATGAAGATCGGCAGCGTGCGCCCTTCCCCTTCGGTCTCCTGGAGCAAGAGCACCGGGGTGTTCGACTGGAGGTCGACCCGGACAGCCCTCAGGCGGACTTCGACCATGAGAGCAATGTAGCGTGGCCTCGGCAGCGGTGTGCGGCGTGCGGCTCAGCCGCCAAGCTGCCGCCGGAGCTGGGTACGGAAAAGCGAGGCCCGCATGCTCTGGCCCAGCCTCGCGAGGTCGGCGGCCGCGTCGACGGCACGCTGGCGCGCCTCGGGGTTGCGCTGCCGCAGCAGGGGCATGATGACCTGCTCGACCAGGCCGACCTCACGGTCGACCGCGTTCCGGTACATCCGCAGGTGCCGCGGCTCGACGCCATAGCGGCCGAACTCGACCACGAGCTTACCGATGGTGAGGGCCTCTTCGTCGTAGAACCCCCCGCCCCCGACGAGCATCTTCGACACGAGCCCGAGCGCCTCGAGCGACGCGACCAGCTCGGGGGTGAGCCCGGTCGCCGCGCACAGCTCCTCGAGCGTGAGGCTCACCCCGGACACCGCCGGACCGAGCAGGTCGGCGGCGACGCCGGGCGGGCCCGGTGGGGTCGATCCCCTGAGCGCCGCGTCCGCGACATGCGCGCCGGCGCGAAGTCGCTGCGGCTCGCCAGCCTCCCGGGCGCGCTCGACCCCCTGAGCGGGTGGCACCGGCGGCGCGGGTGGCACCGGCGACGCGGGTGGCACCTCAGCGGGTGGCACCGGCGACGCGGGCGGCACCGCGGACGCGGGCGGCGCCTCGGGCTCGGCCGACCCGTTGCCGACCGGTGAGCCGGCATCGGTCCCGGCGTGGGCCTCTGCGCGCGTCCCCGGCTCGTGCGCCGAAGCGGGGTCTGCCTCCGAGCGCCGGCCCTCCGGCTCGCCGTCCGGGACCGGCTCGTCGTCGGGCGGCACGCCGTTGCCCGCCGCCGCGAGCCGGTCGCGGATCACCTTCAGAGGAAGGAACTGGTCGCGCTGCTTTCGGAGCACCCAACGGAGCCGGGCGACGTCGTCCTCGTAGAACTTGCGGTACCCAGACGGGGACCGCTCTGGGTCCACGAGGCCCTGGCTCTCCAAGAAGCGGATCTTGGAGATCGTGACGTCGGGGAACTCCTCGCGGAGCAGGCTCAGGACGTCGCCGATCGACAGGTACGAACGTCCGCCCATCACCCGCGCCACCATCTCGGTGCCCTCCCCCCTTCGCCGGCGCTCACTCGTCGCCAGCCACCCAGTAGACGAGCTTGAACTTGCCGATCTGGACCTCGTCGCCGGGCGCGAGCACGTGCTCTTCGATCCGTTCGCGGTTCACGTACGTGCCGTTCAGGGAGCCGAGGTCGCGCACGGTCATCGTGCCCTCCGCAGTGCGGGCGAACTCGGCATGTCGCCGTGACACGGTGATGTCGTCGAGGAAGATGTCGCTCTCTGGGTGCCGCCCAGCTCGCGTCACCTGGGAGTCGAGCAGATAGCGCGCGCCCACGGTCGGTCCCCGCTTGACGACGAGCGCCGGCGTGCCGCGCGGCACCTGGACGAGGGCGACCGCGGGCTCCACCTCGGCGCTCTCGCTCTGGTCGTCGACGGGGACGAGCGTGATCGTCGTCTCGGACCTCTCGGACGCGAGCGAGGCACCGCACGAAGAGCAGAAGTTCGCGTCATCAGGGTTGCGGTGCCCGCATTTCCGGCAGAACACGCGCTCCACGGTAGTCGCTCCGAGACGGCCCGTCCGAGGTCGAAGGCCCAGTCCGGAGCTCCCCCGAAGGCGAGCACCGGGGGGTCAGCCCTCGGAGCCCTCGATGAGCTGCCGGTAGCCGGCGGCGTCGAGGAGCCCCTCCATGGCGTCGGAGGAGGCCACCTCGATCTCGCACAGCCACCCCTCCCCGTATGGGTCGTGGTTGAGCTTCTCGGGCGCGTCCGCGAGCGCGTCGTTCACCGCGACGACCGTCCCCCCTACGGGTGCGTACACCTCGGACACGGACTTCGTCGACTCCACCTCGCCGAGCACGTCGCCGCGCGCGACGCTCGTCCCGACCTTCGGGAGGTCGACGAAGACGACGTCGCCCAACGCGTCCTGCGCGTAGTCCGTGACGCCCACCCGTACGCGCCCGCCCTCCGCACGGGCCCATTCGTGGTCGGTCGAGTACCGGAGGTCGTCGGGAACGAGCACGCAGGAACCCTATCCCCCGGACCGGAGCAGCTGGCGCAGCCGTACGGCGAACTGCTGGGCGCGCGCCCTCGCGCGCACCTCGCTGGGCCCCTCCGCCCAGACGTGGGTGACCGGGTCGTCGGGGTCCGGCAGCACCAGCGCCCAGCCGTCTTCGAAGCGCACCTTGACGCCGTCGACCAGCACGAGGTCCTGGCCGTCGAGCTGCTCGACGAGGGTGCGCATGACCATGCCCTTCTGCTCCCAGGGCGTCGTCACCACCTCGTGCACGATGTTCACCGCCGGGAGGTCGCCCACGAGCTTCGAGAGGGGCTGGCCCGTGAGCGACAGCATCGACACGAGCTCCACGAGGGTGCCCGCGGCGTCGTACGCGGGGAGGATCTCCGGCCAGACGAACCCTCCGGAAGTGTCGGCCGCGAACGCGACCTCCCCCGACGCGGCCACCTCCATGACATTGGCCGAGGACATCTTCGTCGAGACGATCGGGACGCCCGCCTCGGCGCACATCACCTCTGCCCAACGGCTGACCGCGACCGGCAGCGCGACCGCGACGCCCTGGCGCGTCTCGATGACGAGCCTGAGCAGCGCGAGGAGGGCCTGGTCGCCGGAGAGCACCGTCCCTGCGTCGTCGACCACGACGACGTGCTCGCAGTCGGCGTCGACCACTGCGCCGAGCTGCGCGCCCGATGCCCGCACGAGGTCCGCGACCTGTCGCCCGTGCGCGTCGAGGTCGAAGGAGAGCATCCCGGTCGTGTGCGCGTACGGGTTCACGACCAGCACGTCGGCGTCGAGCTTCGCGAGCAGGTTTGGCATGACGAAGCTCGCCGAGCCGAAGGACAGGTCCAAGACGAGCTTCATGTTGGCCGCTCTGGCCGCCGACAGGTCGACCGAGCCGACCATGTCCCTCGTGTACTGCTCGACCGCGTGCGCGGGGAAGTCGATGTCGCCGATCTCGCCCGCGAGCACACGGCGGAAGTCCTCCCTGTGGTACAGGCGCTCGACCTTGCGTTGGCCGCTCTCGGCGAGGTCCAAGCCTTCCTCGTCGAAGAAACGGATGATGACCGACTGGGGGTCGTCCTTGGCGAGGCGGACCGTGACTCCCCCCTGGTTCCCCGAGGAGCGGATGTGATGGCGCGTCACAGGAACGGTCGCGACCTCGAGGTCCTCCACGTTCACGCCCGCGGCATTGCAGCCGATCATGAAGGCGCGCTTGAGCACGCGTGCGGCGCGGCTCGTGTCGCGAGACACGGTGACGGTCATCCCGCGGTCGAGGGTCGACGCCCATGCCATCGAGAGGCGCACCACGAGCTCCGGGCTGATGTCCACGTTCGCGATGCCCCGGACCCCGTCGCGGCCGAACAGGCTGCGAGCCCCGCGGGACTCCCAGACGATCGACGAGTTCACGACTGCGCCGGTCTCGACGGTCTTGAAGGGGTAGACCTTCACGCCGCCGCGCACGTGCGCGTGCGCCCCGATCAGGCAACCCTCGCCGAGCACGGACCCGGGCTCGCACGTCGCGCCTCGCCGCAGGTCGCACGATCGCCCGATCACGGCGCCGGCGATGCGGGTGCCGGGGCCGACGTAGACGTTGTCGTGCACGACGCAGCGCCGCACCTCCGCGCCGTCGGCCACCCGGACGTTCGAGCCCAGCGTGGAGTACTCGCCGAGGACGACCGACGCGCCGATCACGCAGTTGTCCGCGATGACCGCGGGGCCCTCGACGGTCGCCGCAGGGTCGATGGTGCAGCCCTTTCCCACCCAGACACCGGGGCGGATCTCGAAGCCGCCGATCTCGACCTGCACCTTGCGGTCCAGGACGTCTTGGTGCGCGCGCAGGTACGCCTCGGTCGTGCCGACGTCCTCCCAGTAGCCTTGCGCGACGTAGCCGTAGATCGGGCGGCCGCGGGCGAGCACCTCGGGGAAGACCTCTGCTGAGAAGTCCACCGGCCGGTCGGGCGCGATGTAGTCGAAGATCTCAGGCTCGAGCACGTAGATGCCGGTGTTGATGGTGTCGCTGAACACCTGGCCCCAGGTCGGCTTCTCGAGGAAGCGGTCGATGGAGCCGTCCTCCCGGGTGATGACGATGCCGAATTCGAGGGGGTTCTCCACCGCGTACAGCGCGAGGGTCGCGAGCGCCCCCTTGCGCTCGTGGAACTCCACCACCGAGGTGAGGTCGACGTCGGTCAGCACGTCCCCTGAGATCACGAGGAAGCGCTCGTCGAGCTCGTCGCGCGCGTTCAGCACGGAGCCCGCGGTGCCGAGCGGCGTCTCCTCGGTCGCGTACACCATGCGAACGCCGAGCTCCGAGCCGTCGCCGAAGTAGTTGCGCACGGAGTTCGCCATGAACGCCAGCGTCACGACGATGTCGGTCATCCCGTGGCGTCGGAGCAGCTTGACGACGTGCTCCATCATCGGCCGGTTCGCCATCGGGAGCATGGGCTTGGGCTGGTTCGAGGTGAGCGGGCGCAGCCGGGTGCCTTCGCCGCCCGCCATGATGACCGCCTTCATGCGCCGACCTCCCGCGGTTCGCGCAGGGCACCTCGATGCGGCGGGACGCCGCCCGATCCTCGGGCCGCGCGCCCTTCGGCGAGCGCCCGGCGCGCGGGCGAGAGGTAGCCGACGGCGGCCACCCATGCGAGCACGATCCCCGCGCCGCCGGCGACCCACGCCACGACGTGGAAGGGCTGCTGCCAGCTCTGAGCGCCGTGGCTGATGAGGAAACCGGGGTAGGCGATCATGAGACCGAACGTCCCTGCCTTGCCGATCCAGCGCACGTCGATCCGCCGGGCACCCAGCGCCGCGAGCACGAGCACGCTCCCCGAGACGACCGCCTCGCGCACCACCGTGAGAAGGCCGAACCACAGCGGCACTGCGCCGTGGACGATCACCGCGACGACAGCGACGCCGACCAGCACGCGGTCGACCGCCGGGTCCAGGACCTTGCCGATCCGAGACACCTGGTGCAGACGGCGGGCGAGCTGGCCGTCCAGCCAGTCGGTGGCGCCGAGCACGCCGAGGAGCATCGCTGCGCCGGTCTGCTGGCCGGCCCCGAAGAGCAGCCAGAGGAACACGCCGACCCCCGCGAGGCGCAGCGAGGTGACCACGTTCGCCGCGGTGAGCACGCGGTCCTCTGGGTCCACGTGCGGCGTGCCCACGCTGCGTCCTTGGTCCGCACCGACATCCGCACTGACATCCGCACTTGCGTCCGCACGGACGTCCACACCGACGTCCGGCTCCGGGGCGTCGGGCGCGGGAACCGGAGCCACCATGGAATGAAGTCTAGGTGCGGCCCGTGTGCCAGTCTGTGCCCGTGCCAGGCTTCCACGCATTCAGAGGGACGCGCTATGACACCGCCGCCGTCCGCTTGGACCAGGTGATCGCGCCGCCCTACGACGTCGTCGGGTCCCGGGAGCGGGACGTGCTCGCCCATCGCAGCCCCTACAACGCGATCCGTCTCGAGCTCCCCGAGGCGGACCTCGCGTCCGGACGGGACCGCTACCTCACGGCGGCCTGCCTCCTCGGCTCGTGGCTCGAGCGCCACATCCTCGTCCAGGACTCCGCACCCGCGCTCTATCCCTACCGGATGACCACTCCTGACGGCGCGACCACGACCGGGGTCGTGGGCGCGCTCGAGATCGGCGCCGACGTGCTCCCCCACGAAGAGACGATGCCCAAGCCCAAGGGCGACCGGCTGGAGCTGTTGCGCGCCACCGAGACCAACCTGTCTCCGGTCTGGGGCCTCTCGCTCACCCCAGGCCTCACCGAGACGTTCGCGCCCGAGGGACCGCCTGCCGAGGAGGCCTACGACGACGACGGAGTGCGCCATCAGCTCTGGGTGCTCGACGATCCCGTGGCGATCGCCAAGGTGCGCGACACGCTCGGAGCGTCGCCGGTCGTCATCGCCGACGGGCACCACCGCTACGACACCGCTCGCACCTACCGAGACGAGGTCCGCCGGGCGAACGGCGACCTGCCGGGCGACCACGACTTCGTGATGGCCTTCGTGGTCGAGCTCGCGGAGTCCGAGCTGCACGTGGCTGCGATCCACCGGGTGCTCGCCGGGTTGCCGCCGGGGACCGACGCGGCCGGGCTCCTCGGTCGCTACTTCGACGTGGTGCACGCCGGCCCCTCGACCGAGCGGGTCGTCGGAGCGCTCGTCGGGTCCGGCTCGATCGCCGCGCTCACCCCCGAGGGCGCGTCGCTCCTCACCGTGAGGTCGGGCGCGTTCGAGGAGGCCGGCACGGACCTCGAGGCCGGACTGGTCGACCTCGCGCTGCGCGAGGTCCCGGATGCCTCGGTGACCTACACCACCGAGTGGCGGGAAGCGCTCGGCGAGATCGGCGCAGGCCGCGCGCAGATGGCCGTGCTCCTCCGCCCGGTGACGGTCCGACAGATCTCCCAGTGGGCCTCGGCGCGGCGGCGCATGCCGCCGAAGACGACCTACTTCAGCCCGAAGCCGCGGACCGGGATGGTCTTCCGGACGCTATCGAGCGGGCCCGACTGAGGGGGCCCGACTGAGCGGACCCTTCTGCACGGACCCAAAACTGAGCGAGCCCGACTGAGGGAGCCCGGCAGGGGGGCCCGACTGCACCGTGCCGGGACTCTGGCAGCGTCGGCCCGTGACGGCTCGGTCCGCCGACAGCGACAGCGGCTAGCCGACCGTCCAGGTCGCGCCGGAACGCAGCAGCGCCTTCAGGTCCCCGACCCCGCGACGCTCCTGGGCAGCCGCGATCTGCTTCGCCATGGAGGCGCCGTACTCCGGCCGCTGCACCGCGCGGAAGACCCCGATCGGCGTCGGTTCTCGCGGGCCGCTCGAGAGGCGAGAAAGCGCGAACGCGAGGCTGGGGTCCTCGCGGCGCTCGTCGTGGACGAGGATCGCGTCCTCGCCGACGTCGGCGACGTCGACGATCTCGAGGCGGCCGTCTGCCCGTTGGACGACGCCCTTCTCCTTGTCGGCGCCGAAGCGGACCGGCTCGCCGTGCACGAGCGGCACGAGCATGGACGCGCGCGCGTCCCGTCCGGTGATCTGCTCGAACGCGCCATCGTTGAAGACGTTGCAGTTCTGGTAGACCTCCACGAAGGCCGCGCCGTCGTGCTCGTGGGCTCTGCGGAACGTCTCCTGCATGTGCTGGCGGTCCATGTCGTGGGTGCGCGCCACGAAGGACGCCTCTGCACCGAGCGCGAGGCTGACCGGGTTGAACGGCACGTCCAATGAGCCGAACGGCGTGGACTTCGTGACCTTGGCGACCTCGGACGTCGGCGAGTACTGGCCCTTCGTGAGGCCGTAGATCTGGTTGTTGAACATGAGGATCGTCATCCGCACGTTGCGGCGCAACGCGTGGATGAGGTGGTTCCCACCGATCGACAGCGCGTCGCCGTCGCCGGTGACGACCCAGACGTCGAGGTCGGGGCGGGTGACGGAGAGGCCCGTCGCGATCGCGGGCGCACGCCCGTGGATCGAGTGCATCCCGTAGGTGGACATGTAGTAGGGGAATCGCGCCGCGCAGCCGATCCCGGACACAAAGACGGTGTTCTCGCGGCGGACCCCGAGCTCGGGGAGCAGCATCTGCACCGCGGCGAGGACCGAGTAGTCGCCGCAGCCGGGGCACCACCGCACCTCCTGGTCGCTCGCCCAGTCCTTCCTCGTCGTCGGTGGCACGGCGGTGGCGGGCGTGGGCGGCGGCACGGCGGTGCCGGTCGTGGGCGGCACGGCGGTGCCGGGCGTCGTCGTCGGCACGGCGGTGCCGGTCGTGGGTGGCACGGCGGTGCTCGTCATGGATGCTCTCCGAGAAGCGACTCGATCGCGGCCTCGATCTCCCCGGCGCGGAACGGAACGCCCTGGACCTTGGAGAGGGGCCTTGCGTCGACGAGGAACTCTGCGCGCACCAGACGCGAGAGCTGTCCCAGGTTCATCTCCGGCACGAGCACGATCCGATAGCGCCCGAGCAGCTGACCGAGGTTCGGCGGGAACGGATGCACGTGCACCAGGTGCGCGTGCGCGACCTTGTGCTTGCGCGCACGCACGCGCCGGACTCCCGCGACGATCGCGCCGTAGGTGGAGCCCCAGCCCAGGACGAGCAGCTCGGCGTCGCCGGTCTCGTCGTCGACCTCGACCGGCGGGATGTCCTGAGCGACACGGGCGACCTTGGCCGCCCGAAGGCGGACCATCCGCTCGTGGTTCGCCGGGTCGTAGGAGACGTTCCCCGAGCCGTCCGCCTTCTCGAGCCCGCCGATGCGGTGCTCGAGGCCGGGCACCCCGGGCGGCGCCCATGGACGGGCGAGCGTCTGGGGGTCGCGCACGTAGGGCCAGAACGCCGGGGTCCCCTGCTCGTCGACGTGGTTGGCCCCGGCGGCGAACCCCGGGTCGATCGGAGGCAGGGAGTCGACGTCCGGGAGGCGCCACGGCTCGGCGCCGTTGGCCAGGTAGCCGTCGGACAGGAGGATCACCGGCGTCCGGTACCTGACCGCGATCCTCGCGGCCTCGATCGCGGCGTCGAAGCAGTGCGACGGCGTTCTCGCCGCGACGATGGGGACCGGCGCCTCGCCGTGGCGCCCGTACATCGCCTGGAGGAGGTCCGCCTGCTCGGCCTTCGTCGGGAGCCCCGTCGAAGGCCCGGCCCGCTGGACGTCGACGACCACGAGCGGCAGCTCGAGGCTGACCGCGAGACCGATCGCCTCGGACTTGAGGTCCAACCCCGGGCCGCTCGTCGTCGTGACCCCGAGCGCGCCCCCGAAGGCGGCACCGATCGCGGCGCCGATGCCGGCGATCTCGTCCTCGGCCTGGAAGGTCCGGATGCCGAACTCCTTGCGTCGGGAGAGCTCGTGGAGGATGTCCGAGGCCGGCGTGATCGGATAGCTCCCGAGGAACAGCGGAAGGCCCGAGAGCGCCGACGCGGCGACGAGCCCCCAGGCGAGCGCCTGGTTCCCGCTCACCTGGGTGTACTCGCCGGGCGCAAAGCGCGCCGGCGGCACCTCGTAGTTCGCCTGGAACAGCTCGGCCGTCTCGCCGAAGTGGTAGCCGGCGCGCAACGCCCTCGTGTTCGCCTCCGCCACGAGCGGCCTGTCGGCGAACCGCTCGAGGATCCACTCGATCGTGGGCTCCACCGGGCGCGTGTAGAGCCAGCTGACCAGCCCGAGCGCGAAGAAGTTCTTCGAGCGTTCCGCGTCTCTCGGTTTGATCCCCGCGTCCTTGCACACCTCCTTGGTGAGCGAGGTCATCGGGACCTCGTAGACCCTGAAGGCCGCGAGGCTCCCGTCCGCGAGCGGGTTCGACTGGTAGCCGGCCTTCGCGAGGCTGCGCTCGTCGAACGCGTCCGAGTTGACCAGGAGCGTCGCGCCCTGCTCCAGCACGCCGAGGTTCGCCTTCAACGCCGCAGGGTTCATCGCGACGAGCACGTTGGGCGCGTCGCCTGGCGTCATGATGTCGTGGCCGGCGATCTGGACCTGGAAGGCCGACACACCTGCCAGGGTGCCCGCCGGAGCCCGGATCTCGGCTGGGAAGTCCGGGAAGGTCGACAGGTCGTTGCCGAAGAGCGCGCTGGAAAGGGTGAACCGGTCGCCGGTCAGCTGCATGCCGTCGCCCGAGTCCCCGGCGAAGCGGACGACGACCCGGTCGAGCCGGCGGTGCCCGTGGGGGTGCGCTCGGGTGGTGGTCACGGCAGGCGGAGCTTACCGGCGCGTCCTCGCGCACGGGCCGGTCAGCTACGCGATCGTGATACCGGGGTCGAGGTAGACGTCCTGGATGGCGTGGATGAGGGCGGCGCCCTCCTCCATGGGACGCTGGAAGGCCTTTCGGCCGACGATGAGCCCCTGGCCGCCGGCCCGCTTGTTGACGACTGCCGTGCGCACCGCTTGCGCGAGGTCGCCGGCGCCACGGGACTCGCCACCCGAGTTGATCAGGCCGATCCTGCCCGCGTAGCAGTTCACGACCTGCCAGCGAGTGAGGTCGACCGGGTGCTCGGTCGTGAGCTGGTCGTAGACGAGCGGATCGGTCCTCCCGAAGCCCAGCGCGACGTACCCGCCGTTGTTCTCGGGCTGCTTCTGCTTGATCAGGTCGGCCTCGATCGTCACGCCGAGGTGGTTCGCCTGTCCGGTCAGGTCGGCGGACACCTCGTAGTTCACGCCGTCCTTCGTGAAGCCGGGGTTTCTCAGGTAGCACCACAGCACCGTGAACATGCCGAGCTCGTGGGCTTGCGCGAAGGCCTCGGACACCTCCTGCAGCTGCCGGTCTGCCTGGTCGGACCCGAAGTAGACGGTGGCTCCGACCCCCAGCGCACCCAGCTCGAACGCTTGGCGCACGGAGCCGAACGGCACCTGGTCGTAGGTGTTGGGCAGGTGGAGGAAGTCGTTGTGGTTCAGCTTGACGATGAAGGGGATGCGGTGGACGTAGCGGCGGGACACTGCGCCGAGCACCCCGAGGGTCGTGGCGATCGCGCTGCACTCGCCTTCCAACGCGAGCTCGCACAGGTTCGCCGGGTCGAAGTACCTGGGGTTCTTCGCGAAGCTCGCCGCGGCGGAGTGCTCGATGCCCTGGTCGACCGGCAGGATCGACAGGTAGCCCGTGCCCTTGAGCCGCCCGTGCGAGTAGAGGGTGCCGAGAGCGCGCAACACCGCCGAGGAGCGGTCCGAGTCGCGAAAGGTGCGTTCCAAGAAGTCGGGCCCCGGCAGGACGAGGCCGTCGGCGGGGAACGCCTTCGCCTCGTGGTCCAGCAGGAAGTCCGCCTCGTCGCCGAGCAGCTCCTGGACGTCGATCGCCATGGACCGAGGCTACTTCACACCTCGGGTGGATCGCCGAGGCTCCTTCGCAGCTGGCGGCGGACCTCCTGGCGTGCCGGTGCGTGCGCGGCGCTTCCTGGTGCGCGGTCGCGCGCGGCCGAGCGCGTCGAGCCGCTCGGAGACGTCGTAGGCCTCGCGGTCCACGCGTGCGACCCGCTGGAACAGCTCGCGCGCCCTCGGGAGGTCCCCCGCCCGCTCGTAGAGGTCGCCGAGCGCGTACCACTGCCGCAGATGCCGCTCCGAGGGGTTGCGCAACGCGCGTCCGGCCCCCCCGGACACGAGCAGCTCGATCGCCTCGGGCAACCGTCCCCGGTCGGCCAGGCTGCCCGCCGCCACGATCCGCGCTTCTGCGAGCACGTCCGCGTCGGGCGAGCGGCGCCGGAGCTCGCCCCACGCGGCGCCGACCGCCCCGTGGCGTCCGAGCGCGCGTAGCGAGTCCATCAGCGAAGGGATCGCGTCGGCGTCGTCGCTGAGCTCGACGTAGGCGTCGAGGTGGCGCGCGGCGTCCCGCCACCGCCCGAGCCGGTACGCGGAGAGCCCCGCGAGGCGGCGCACCGCCGGCACCGACCCGACCTCACGGACGAGCTCGGTCCCGTAACGGAACGCCTCCAGGTACCGTCCGCGCTCGTACGCGCCGACCGCCTTCTCCATGCGCTCGACCAGCGCCTCGCGGTGTTGGGCCGTCGCGGCGGCCGCGACCCGCCGGATCTCGGCTGCGACCTCCGCCGGGACCTGCGGGGCCGTACGCACCTTCCCCTCGGAGCGGCCCGGCGAGGGCAGCGGGGCCCTCCTGGGCTCGTCGGCGTCGACACGCACCCACACGTCCATCGGCGGGGGCGGTGCCTTCGACGCGTGAGCCTCCGCACGCTGGCCCCGGCCCTCCCGCGTGCTGCGGCCAGGAGCGTCCCGGCCCTCTGGCCTCGACACCTCGTGGGCACCCCGCCTCGCGACCCCGCCCCAGCGGCGGGCGGCCGGCGGCAGCTCCCCCCGGCGGTCCCGGTTGCCCCGGCGTTCCCGTTCCTCACGCAGACCAGCGCGCCTGTCGCCGGTGCGCGAGCCCGCGCCGCCTGTTCGCCTCGGGGCCTGGTGCGCCCCGCGTGCAGGACGCGCCACGCCGCCCGCCGCGCCAGCTCGACGCACGCTGGCGCGCCGAGCCGGGCGCGCGGGGCGCGGGGGGCGGTCGTCGGAGGTGCTGGGCACCGCTCGAGTGTAGGGACGCCACGCCGGACCAAGAGCGGAAATTGGGCCTTTCCGACCTGCGTCGACGCTCCGAGAGCCCGTACCATGCCCTTCAGCGCCGCGCGCCGAGGCGCTGCGAGGAGAGTGCACGTGGCAGCGGCAGTGAAGGGTGTGGAGAGCTCGGCGTCGCCGGTACCTCGGGGACTCGAGGCGCGTCCGGAGGTGCTCGGTCGACGCGGCGATCTCGCGCAGGCGCGGGCCGAGGGTCCGGCCCTGTGCTTCTCGGGCGTCACCCACCACTACGGCAAGCACCGCGCGCTCGACGACCTCCACCTCACCGTCGAGCGCGGGCAGACGTTGGCGCTCCTCGGACCGAACGGCGCCGGCAAGTCCACGACCATCTCGGTGCTGCTCGGCCTGGTGCGTCCCGGCGCCGGGCGGGTGGAGGTCCTCGGTCGTCCACCCAGGCAGGCCGTCGCGTCCGGTCGCGTCGGGGCGATGCTCCAGACCGGCTCCGGCAGCGGCCTTCCGCCCGGGGTGCGCGTCGTCGACGTCGTGCGCATGGTCCGGCGGCTCTATCGCAATCCCGCCGCGCTGGACGTGGTGGTCGAGCGCGCGGCCATCGCCACCTTGCTCTACCGCCGGACGGACCAGCTCTCTGGCGGCCAGGCGCAGCGGGTCCGCTTCGCGCTCGCCATCGCCGGCGACCCGGACGTCGTCTTCCTCGACGAGCCCACCGCCGCAATGGACGTCGAGGCGCGCCGAAAGTTCTGGAAGATGATCCGTGCGCTCGGCGACGAGGGGCGCACGATCGTGTTCGCGACTCACCACCTCCTCGAGGCAGACCAGGTCGCGGACCGCGTCGTCGTGCTGCACCACGGGCGCGTCGTCGCCGACGGTCCCGGCGCGACGTTGAAGGCCGCGGTCGCGAGCCGCCAGGTGCGCTTCGTCTGTGAGCGGCCGGACGTGGACCTGCTGAACTCGATCGAGGGCGTCACCGACGTGACGGTGCATGGGACCACCGTCACGCTCGACTCTCTCGACGCCGACGCGTCCGTGCGCGTCCTCGTCCACCTCGGCGTCGACTTCCGAGACCTCGAGGTGAAGAGCGCGGGGCTCGAAGAGGCGTTCCTCGCGCTGACGTCAGCGCCGCGACGCCCCGACACAGCCACGTCCAGGTGAGCGCGCTCGTCGCCTTCGGCCGCTTCGAGGTGGGGCGGCTCTTTCGCAGCTGGAAGTTCCTCGCCATCACGGTGGGGTTCCCGGTGCTCTTCTACATGCTCTTCCTCGGAGACCATCGTGCCGGCCAGATCGTCTACGGCGGCGTGCAGTGGCGTGAGTACCTGATGGTCTCGATGTGCTCATTCGGCGCGCTGATCGCCGCGCTCAACGCGGGCGGCAGCCGCGTCGCGATGGAGCGCGCCGGCGGTTGGGCACGCCAGCTGCGCGTCACGCCCATGCCCGCGTGGTCCTACGTCGGCGTGAAGCTGACCGCGAGCATGCTGGTCGTCCTCCCGGTGGTCGTCCTCGTCGAGCTCGTGGCCGGGACCTTCGGCGGCGTGTCGTTGTCGCCTGCGACCTGGGTGGGGATCAGCGCGCTGCTGTGGGTCACCGCACTGCCGTTCGCCGCGCTCGGGGTGCTGGTCGGCTTCGCCGTTGGCACCGAGGCGGTCTTCCCGGTCGTGACCGGGCTCATGTTCGTGCTGGCGTACTTCGGCGGGCTCTTCACCCCGGTCAGCCGCATGCCGGCCGCGCTCCAGGCGGCGGCGCGGGTCCTCCCGAACTTCCACCACCTCTCCCTCGGGCTCGAGGTCCTCAACGGCCACGCGCTCGCGGCGCCGCACTGGCTGGCGCTGGCGGGCTACACGCTCGCGTTCGGCGCGCTCATCGTCTGGCGCCACCGCGCCGAAGAGGCGCGCGGCGTCGCATAGCGCGGCAGGCGCTCGTCAGGCGCCCCGGACCTCCGGCGCGTCCTCGGCCGCACCGGCCGCTCCCGGTGTGCTCGCGGCCGCACCGGCCCCTCCCGGTGTGCTCGCAGCCGCACCGGCCCCTCCCGGTCTGTCCTGCACCCGGACGGTGAAGAGGTCGAACCCCTCCGCCGTGAGGCAGCGTCCGGTGACGAGGTCGTAGCGGTTCCCGTGGAGCGAGCAGGTGAGCACTCCGTCGTCGAGCCGGCCGAACCGAAGGAGATCGGCGCCGAGGTGGGGGCACCGGCGCTGCACCAGGTAGTCACCGGCACGCCACAGCTCGCCCGCCGCTCCCTCGTCCTGCGTGCGCAAGGCGAGCTCGAGCGACGCCTCGAGGTAGGCGATCCGACGCGCCGAGAGGCACTTGAAGAAGCTGAAGACGGCCTCGTTGTACCCGCCTCGGCGCGTCGCCTCGAACCGGCACGAGAGGAAGAGCTCGTTCACCCAGTCCTCGACCCTCCGCTCGAGAAGCGACTGGAGGAGCGATTCGTCGAAGGAGAAGACGTGGCCGGCTTCGTCCGCGTCGTGGGGCTCGGCCCTCCGGACCATCGCGCGCCCGGGGTCGACGACCACGCCGAAGCGGCCGACGTCGAGCAGGATCGGCGCGCCGAGCGCCCGCCGGACCGACGGGGCGCGTGCGAGTAGCGGCTGCACTCATGCGGCGAGGCGAGCGACGATCTC
>JAJYXE010000037.1 GCA_021791145.1 Actinomycetes bacterium
CGCCGCCGAGCACCTCTCTCGGAGCCTCTTCTCGCGGAGCCTCTTCGCTCGGAGCCTCTTCGCTCGGAGCCTCTTCGCCGGGCGAAAGACCCTTCTCGGCCACCTCTCTCGCCAACGCGTCCATCGGCGCGGGGACGGGGGCGGGGCGGTAGTCGGCGAAGAAGTCGCGCCAGCTCTCGCTGACCGAGGTCGGGTCCGCCAGGTACCGGTCGTACATGTCGTCGACGAGCCACGCGTTGGGGCCGAACGCGCCGTCGGAGGAACGCCGCGGCGGTGCCGCCGTCGCACTTCGGCGATCGTCTGGTACAGGCGTTGTCACGCTCCAACCCTACCGGCGCGCCCCTCACCCGCCTGCTCCGAGCAGCACGGCGTCGGGTGGCGGAGACGGCATCCGTTATCGTCGGTGACCTGATGGGCGCGACCCGGGCCTCGGTCGGCGACGAGCAGCACGTCGTCGGCCGCCCGCTCGAGCTGCCGGGGCTCCCCAAGGGATTGTTCGTCGCCGAGCGGCCTCCGACGGGCGGGTGGGGGTCTGGGGCCGCCGTGGCCATCCTCGTCCACGGGTCCCTCGACCGCTCTTGGAGCTTCGCTCGGGTCGCTCGACGTCTGGGGGATCTCGGCGTCGTCACCTACGACCGCCGCGGCTACCAGCACTCGCGCGCGGCCCCGGTCTCCGACGACCTCGGCGTCCACATCGACGACCTCCTGCAGATCGCGGCCGCCGTCGACCGCCATCGGGCGGGGGGCAGGGGCGTCGTCGCCGTCGGCCACAGCGTCGGCGCCACGATCGTCCTGGGAGCCGCCGTGGCGTCGCCCGAGGCCTTGCGCGCCGTGGGCGCCTACGAAGCCTCGATGCCCTGGCTGGGCTTCCACCGCCGCGACGCGCCCGGTTCGAGGACCCGACACGGCGGCGCGGCCGATCCCGGGCTCGAAGCCGAGCGGTTCTTCCGGCGCATGGTCGGTGACGCCGCATGGGAGCGGCTCGGCGAAGAGCAGCGCGAAGGACGGCGGAGGGACGGGCCGGCGCTGCTGGCGGACCTCCGCGCCATCCGCAGCGGGACCCCGTTCGACGTCACGACGCTGTCGGTGCCAGCGATCGTTTCGTCAGGCGGGGCCGCGAGCTTCCCCCACCACCGCGACACGGTGGACTGGCTCGCGTCGCACGTCCCTGCAGCGCGCCGCTCGACGATCCCCGAGGCGGGGCACGGTGCCCATCTCAGCCATCCCGACGCGTTCGCCGCGCTGGTCCGGGAGGTCGCCGGCCTCGCCTCGCGGGCAGCAGCGGCCGCTGACGCCCCCGACGCGCCGGGACTGTCGTCCCGGTCTCGATGACCTTCGCACGCTTCGCGCGCGGCACGAAGGTGCCGAGTGCCGCGACCTGCCTGAGCGACCCGGCGCGGCGGTGACCACCCCGCGCGAGCCGGCACTGCGGCGCTAGCGCCTGCGGGCGAGCACAATGAGCGTGGAGTGCGGCACCGTGACAGCCCCGCCGCGCGCGTCGATGACCGCGCGTACGGCTTCGAGCAGCCGCTCCAGTTCGGCTGCGGGCAACAGGCGGTGGTCCGACTGGGTCCGGAGCCGGTCGAGGTATGCGGCGGCGTCCAGGGACTGGGTCCAGCGGTGCTCGTGCACGGCGACGTCGTCGAAGCCGGCGCAACTCGAGAGCTCTTGTTGCGCCTGCCCCTCCGACCCGCTCCATGTGTGCCCGGGGAACCCTGGCTGCCGGGCGTGCAGCTCGGGGGCGAACCTCCGATAGCACGCGTCGAGTTCCACGCGTACCGGGTCGTCCGCGTCCCAGCTGACCCGGTGCCACAGGAGTGCCAGGGATCCGCCAGCGTCGAGGGCGGCGCGCGCCCGGGTGCAACGCACCTCTGGGCTGACCCAGTGCCACGCCTGGGCGGAGAACACGAGATCGAACGCGCCCTCGCGGAGGTCCCAGTCCTCGAAGGAGGAGATCTCCACCTCCACGTGGGGGTAGCGCCTGCAATTGCGGCTGGCGACCGCCGCCATCGCGGGGTCGGGCTCGAGCGCGTGCACGCCAACCCCTCGGGAGGCGAACGCGACGGTCGCCTTCCCCGTGCCCGCCCCGACCTCGAGCGCGCGGCAGGTTGCCGCCTCGAGGCCGCCGAAGGTGAGCACGTCGTCGACCACCGCGCCCGAGTAGCCCGGACGCACCCGGTCGTAGAGCTCGGGCACCTCTCCGAACACGAGCCGCTGCTCCCTCACGTGGCGCTCCTCACGTCGCGCTCCCCTGTTGCGGTGATGCCCGTCCAGGGCGCCGGGCCTGCCGACGGGGACACCGTGAACGGAGCTGCCCTGCGTGCACGAAGCGTCATTGCCCGAGGAGTCAGGAGCAGCTCGAGTGCACGCCGGAGGCCGGCTCCGGATGGCCAACGACGAGCCGCCGGCGGAACCGTGGACCCAGGCGGTCGCCATCGGAGGGCTCGCCGGCACCGACGCCGGTGATGAGCGGCGAGTTGCTGAGCAGCAGCCCGCCCGCGAACAGGACCAACAGCGACAGCGCCTCGAGAGGGCCCCACGCCCCGCTCGTGCGCAGGTCGTCGTCGAAGAGCGCGATCCCGATGAGGATGCTCGCCAGCGGGTCCACGAGCACGAGCGTCGACTGCGACGCTGCGATGGGCCCCGCGTGGTAGGCGTTCTGCGCGAGGAACACGGCGAGCCCGCCGGACACCGCGAGCCCGTAGGTCTGCCAATGCCAGAAGATCGAGACCCAGTCACGGGCGACGAACCCCGAGACCTCCTTGGTGCACGCCGCCGCAAAGGCGTAGGCGACGGCACCGGAGAACCCGAAGCTGGCCGCGCGCCACCAGCGCGGCCCGCGCCGTGCGAGCACGACCCCGACCGCGACGGCGAGCGCGCAGGCCGCGCCCACTTCGGACCAGTCGGCAGTCGTGGGTTGGCTGTTGCCGCGCCCGGGGTCGGCGAAGATCAGGAACCCTGCAAGCCCGGCGGCCGCCGCGGCGGAGCCCGACCACTCCCTCCAGCCCAGCGAGAATTGGAACCAGATCCCCAGGATGACGACGAGGAACAGCAGCTCGCTGATGAGGATCGGCTGGACTTCCGAGAGGCGGCCGAGATGCAGCGCCGTCGCCTGCATGACAAAGGAGAGCACCATGAACCCCAGCCCCGAGAGCCACACACGGTTGCGGACCGCATGGGCGATCAGGCGGAAACGCAGCCTGTCGGACTCCGGGGCGTCCTCGACCCCCATGCGCTGGAGGATGCTCGTCAGCGCATTGGCGAGCGCCGAGCCGACTGCGAGGAGGTAGACCATCGGTGCCCGTCTATCCTAGGAGGCCCCGCGTCGCTCATCGCCGCTGGTCCCTGCCCGGTGGAGCTCGGCGCCGGGCGGCGCCGACCGGCGCCCGGGCAGGTCCGCCACGTACGACCAGCTGCGGCGGTGGATCGCCGACAACCCGTAACCGCGTAGTGCGATCTGGTGGCGCACGGACGGGTAGCCCTTGTTGCGGTCGAACCCGTACGGCGGGAAGTGGACGGCCTCGGCCCGCATCTCCCGGTCCCGCACCACCTTGGCGAGCACCGACGCCGCCGCGACAGTCGCGCAGCGCGCATCGCCGCCCACCACGGTGAGCACCGTCGACGGGACGGGTGCCGCGGGAAGGACGAAGCCGTCGTCGGGCGATGACCGGTCCTCCTTGTCCCTTCGCCCGCCGGCGCACGCATCCTGGTGGGGTGATGCCGGAGCATCGAGTGCGCCGAGCTGCGGACCTTCGAGGTCGTCTGTCAGAGGCGGCGTCTCGTGCCCCCGAAGCAGGTCATAGGGCCCGTCGATCACCAGTGCGTCGGGGACGAGCTCGAGCGCCGCGAGCGCGCGGTGCGCGGCGAGCCGCCACGCCCGCGTCATGCCGAACCGGTCGCACTCGTCCGCGGTGGCGTGCCCCACCGCGCCGTCCGCGCACCAACGGGCGACCTCGTCGAAGACGAGCTCGCGCCGGTCCTCGGTCAGCAGCTTCGAATCCCGGAGCCATGCAGGGAGGCTCCGGGTACGGGCCCCCGCGTGCACGACGGCGACGCCGACGCTGAGCGGTCCCGCCCACGCGCCGCGACCAACCTCGTCAACGCCTGCCACCCAGCGATGGCCCTCCCGCCACAGGCGCCGCTCCAGGTCGAGCGACGGCCGTCGCACCGGCACACCGGGGGACCTCCCGCCCGAGTCGCTCGCGCTCACGGCGCGGCGCTCACGTTTCGAGGCGGGCGACCGACATCGCCTCTCCGGGCTCCGCGTCGGTGTGCAAGAACGCGTCGAGCATCTCGGTGGCGAGCGCCTCGGTGGTGAGCCGCAGCCCGAAGGCGAGCACGTTCGCGTCGTTCCACCGGCGCGCCCCGGCGGCCGTCGATGCATCCGTGCACAACGCCGCACGTGCCCCTCGGACCTTGTTGGCTGCGATGGACACCCCGGTCCCGGTCGTGCAGCACACCACTCCTCTGTCCGCGGCTCCCGACGCGACGGCCTCGCCGACGGCTCGGCCCGCGTCGGGCCAGTCCGCGCCCTCGGCCACGACCTCCACCTGATGGCCCGACGACCGGAGGAGCTCGACCACCCGGACGGTCAACGGCGTCCGTTCGTCCGTCCCGAAAGCGATCCTCATGGTGGTCCACCGTACCGAGGCGGGGCCCGCCGTGGGGCGATCGGGTACGCCACCGGAGGCGTCGTCGGGGCGCCGCGACGCACCGGACCCATGGGCGCGCCGGGTCCCGCCGTAACCTGGGACGCCATGGAGCCCCGACGAGTCGCGATCGTGCCGCACACCCATTGGGACAGGGAGTGGTACGAGCCGTTCCAATCCTTTCGCTTGCGGCTCGTCGAGATGGTCGACCAGCTCCTCACCCTCATGGAGTCCGATCCCTCCTACGCCCGCTTCCTCTTCGACGGCCAGGTCGCGGCGATTGACGACTACTTGGAAGTCCGCCCGGAGGCCGAAGAGCGCATCCGGAGCCTCGCGGCCTCCGGGCGGCTGACCGTGGGTCCCTGGTACACGCTGCTCGACGAGTTCCTCGTCTCGCCCGAGACCATCGTGCGCGACCTGCAGCTGGGAGTTCGACGGAGCGCCGCCTTCGGCGGGGCGATGCAGGTCGGCTATCTCCCGGACATGTTCGGCCATGTCGCCCAGATGCCCCAGATCCTCCGGCTCGCAGGCTTCGAGCACGCGGTGGTCTGGCGGGGCGTCCCCTCTGCGATCTCCAAGACGGGCTTCGTCTGGAAGGCACCCGACGGGTCGTCGGTGCGAGCGGAGTACCTCCCCTTCGGCTACGGCAACGGTTCGCTGCTCCCAGACGATGCGAAGGCGCTCGTCCGGCGCGTACGCGACCACCTCGAGCAGATCGAGCCGTTCCTCGTCTCCGGCCTCCTGCTCATGAACGGCTCCGACCACCTGCCCCCCCAGCCGGGCCTCGGGCGGGTCGTGGCCGAGGCGAACGCGCTCCAAGACGAGCTTCGGTTCGAGATCACCTCGCTGCCCGAGTACCTCGCCGGGACCTCGACCGACGGACTTCCACGCTGGACCGGCGAGCTGCGGTCGGGCGCGCGGGCGAACATGCTCATGGGGGTGGCGTCGAACCGGGTGGACGTAAAGCACGCCGCCGCCGCGACCGAGCGTGCCCTCGAACGGCGAGCGGAGCCCTACGCCGCGTTGTTCCTCGATCCTGCGGCATGGCCGGGACGCCAGCTCGACCTCGCGTGGAAGGAGGTCGTGCGGAACGCCGCGCACGACTCGATCTGCGCGTGCTCGGTCGACGAGGTCGACGACGAGGTGCTGACGAGGTACGCCTCGGCGCGAGCGATCGCCGACGGGGTCTCCGCGCGCGCCCTCGCCTCGCTCGCCGCTTCGATCGCCGCATCCGGTCATGTGGTCGTGAACCCGTCGGCGCGCGAGCGCGCCGGGCTCGTCGAGCTCGTCGTGTCAGGGGACCCCCAAGACCCGCGAGGCGCGAGGACGCCCGGTCAGCCACGCGACATCCAGCTCGTCTCCGAGCGCGCAGGGCTCCCCGGGACGCTGACGCTCGACGCCCAGACCGTGCGGACGCTCCTCGGCGCGATCGACGGCGCGAGGGTCGACGCGGACGCATGGGTGCAGGGCGTCACGATCGAAGAAGACGAGACCGGTGTCGACGTCGCAGTGTCCATCGGCCCGGACGAGCCCCCGGGCCTCGTGATCGCCCAGGCGAAGGAGGACCTCATGGCGCGCCTGGGCGCCCGGCCCACCGCACCGGTCCGGATCCGCCTCGATCAGCAGCCGATCCGCAGGATCCTCGCCCGCACGGCGCCGGTCCCCGGCTTCGGATGGCGGGCGTTCGCGCCGGCGAAGATCGAGGACCCGGTGGTGGTGACGGACTCGGGGGAGGGCGTCCGCCTCGACAACCGGCTCGTCACCGTGCGCATCGACGCGTCCGCCGGCACCTACTCGCTCGGCGACCTCGACGGCTTCGGCCGGCTCGTCGACGGCGGTGACCTGGGCGACTCCTACAACTACTCGCCGCCTGCGAACGACCTCCTCGTCGAGCGGCCCGAGACGGCGTCGGTCGAGGTCCTCGAGCGCGGCCCGCTACGGGCCCGGGCGACCCTCACGGCCACCTACCGCTGGCCCGAGCACGCGGATCCCCACTCGCAGCGTCGCTCGGGCACACGGCTCGTCGAGGTCACCACCGCGCTCGAGCTGCGCGCCGACGAGCGGGCGCTCCGGGTGCTGACGCGCTTTGCCAACCCGGTGCGGGATCACCGCGTGCGGGTGCACCTGCCTTTGCCCCGGCCCGCGTCGAGCTCGGAGGCGGAGTCCGCCTTCGGCACCGTCGAGCGGGGTCTCGACGCGGAGGGCCGCCCCGACGAGCGCGGTCTCCCCACGTTCCCTGCCCGGCGGTTCGTGCGCGCCGGGGGGCTCACCGTCGTCTGCGAGCGGGTGACCGAGTACGAGCTCATCGACATCACCGGCAGGGGCGCCCGAGCCCGGGCGCACACGCTCGCCCTCACCGTCCTTCGCTCCACCGGCATGCTCTCGCGCCTCGGCATGGCCTACCGACCGTTCCCCGCTGGACCGCTCACGCCCGCCGAGGGGCTCCAGCTCCTCGGCAAGCTCGTCGAGCTCCGCTACGCCGTCGTCACCGGCGACGTCGATCCCTGGGCGCTCGCCGATGACGTGCTCATGCCCTTGGAGGTGGTGGGCTCCTTCGGCGGCGGCTGGCGACCGGCCACCGGCAGCGCGCTGGCCGTGCGTGGCGCAGAGGTGAGCGCGCTGCGACGCGAGGGCGGCATGCTCGAGATGCGCGTCTTCAATCCGTCGGGCACTGCGACCACGGTGCACCTCGGGGAGCGCTCCGGCTGGCTCGTCGACCTCCTCGGCTCGCCGGTCGAGCCGTTCGACGGCGCCTTCGAGCTCCGACCCTACGGCATCGCCACCGTCCGCCTCGCAGGGAGCTGAGGCGTTGCCGGCGGGCTCACCGTCGGCCTCGCGCCCTCACGCGCCTCTGCTCCCGCACGAGCGCGTCGTCCCACTCGGGGCGCGGCGGCCGCTCCATGAGCGCGCTCACCGCGTCCGCCGGAGACGTCTCCCCGGCGACGAGAGCGGCGACCTGCTCGGCGATCGGCAGCTCCACGCCGTGCGCGCGTGCGAGCTCGACGATCGGGCCGGCGGAGCGGACGCCCTCGGCAACCATGCGCATGCCGGACAGGACCTCGTCGAGCCGGCGGCCCCTGCCGAGCTCGAAGCCCACCGACCGGTTCCGGCTCTGGCTGCTCGTGCAGGTCGCGACGAGGTCCCCGACCCCCGCGAGCCCACCGAACGTCAAGGCGTGGCCACCGAGCGCGACGCCGAGGCGCACCTGCTCCGCCAGTCCGCGAGTCACCAGCACCGCCCGAGTGTTCTCTCCGAAGCCGAGCCCGTCGGAAGCGCCGGCTGCGATCGCGATCACGTTCTTGCTCGCCCCGGCGACCTCGCAGCCGACGACGTCGGTACCCGTGTACACCCGGAACGTCGCGCAGTGCAGGAGCTGTTGGACACGGTGGGCGACCTCCTGGTCGCCACAGACGACCAGGGTCGCCGCGGGCTGCCCCGCCGCCACCTCGTGGGAGAGGTTGGGACCGGTGAGCACGCCCGGAGGCCTCCCGGGCAGCACCTCCTCGACGATCTCTGACATCCGCCGGTTGCTGCCCGCCTCGATCCCCTTGGCGAGGCTGATCACCGCGGCATCGGGCGGCAGCACGGTCGCCATCGACTCGAGGACGGCACGGAAGCCGTGCGAGGGGACGGCCACGAGGACCACCGCGGCGTGGCCCACCGCGTCGGCGAGCGACGACGTCGGGCGGAGCGTCTCGGGCAACGCCACGCCTGGCAGGTAGCGAGGGTTCTCACGGGTCGTCCTCATCAGCTCGGCGAGCTCGGGGGAGCGCACCCACAGGGTGGTCGGTCCCTTCGACGAGAGCAGGCGCGCGATCGTGGTTCCCCATGACCCGGCGCCCACGACCACGACGCCGGCGGTGTCCTCGGAGGTGGCTGCCACGCGACCCGAGCCTACGGACGACGTCCACCACTCTGCGAGCCGCTCTCGCCCGTCGCGACCCTCCATCGGCTGCCCTACGATGGCATCGGTGAACGGCGACGACGGCGTCGCCCGCGCCGCCCCTCGGAGTCCGGGCAAAAGGACCCTCTCGCCCCTGCTCGGCCCGCACGCGGTGCTCGTGCCGGTCAAGTCCTTCGCTCAGGCGAAGCGCCGGCTCACCCAAGAGCTGCGAGACGACGACCGCCGAGCGCTCGTCCGCCGTATGGCCGAGCGCGTGCTGAGTGCGGCGGCACCGCTGCCGGTCGCCGTCGTCTGCGACGACCGCGAGGTGGCCGACTGGGCGCGGGGACGGGGAGCGCTGGTGCTCTGGGAGCCAGGACGCGGACTCAACGGCGCGGTCCAGTCGGGTGTCGCCCAGCTCGAGGCGATGGGCGTGCGACGTGTAGTCGTGGCACACGCTGACCTGCCCCTCGCTCAGGACCTCCCGGTCGTCGCACGCTTCGACGGGATCACGCTGGTCCCCGACCGCAGGGACGACGGCACCAACGTGATCGGGCTCCCCGTCGGCACCGGCTTCTCCTTCTCGTACGGGCCGGGCTCGTTCGCACGCCACCGCGCAGAGGCCGAGCGGCTCGGACTGAAAGTCCGAGTCCTGCGAGAGCCGACGCTCTCCTTCGACGTCGACTGGCCGAGCGACCTTGCCGACATCGGTGACGGCACGAGCGGCCGGCCGTCGAGGTCCGGCTAGCAGCGAACGCGCAGACGCGAACGTGCAGGCGTGAGGCGCGGAGCGGCCGGGTCCCCGGAGCGACGTCCTCTGGGAGCCCGGCCGTCCAGCGCCTTCCTTGCTGCAGGCACGCTCTCGCCGAACGGCGCCGGCCTGCTGGGGGTCAGGCCGTTGCCGGGGTCGTCGCCTTCGTCGTCCTCCTCGCGGCCGTCCTGCGGACCGGCCGCGGGGCCGCGGTCCTGGCGGCGGTCGCCCGCTTCGCCGTGGTCCTCTTCGCCGTGGTCCGCTTCGTCGTGGTCTTCTTCGCCGTGGTCTTCTTCGCGGGCGCCTTCTTGGTGGTCCTCTTGGCCGTCGCGCTCGTGCGCTTTGCCGTGGTCTTCTTCGCGGCCACCTTCCTGGTCGTGCGCTTGGCCGTCGCGCGAGTCCCAGACGTCGCGCGTCCCGCGCTGGTCCGTTTGGCCGTGGTCTTCTTCGCGGCCACCTTCCTGGTCGTGCGCTTGGCCGGCGCACGCGTCGCGGTGGTCTTCCTCGCGGTGGCCCGCTTCGCGGCGGTCTTGCGGGCCGGTGCCCTCGTCGCCGTGGTCTTGCGGGCCGTGGTCTTGCGGGCCGTGGTCTTGCGGGCCGGCGCCCTCGTCGCCGTGGTCTTGCGGGCCGTGGTCTTGCGGGCCGTGGTCTTGCGGGCTCCGGTCGCCCTCCTGGTCGTCTGCTTCACCGCCTTGGACGCCGTGGCCCGCTTGGCCGTGCTGCGCGTAGACGCCCGCTTCGCGGGCGCTCTCTTGGTTGCGGCATTCGCCACAGGTGCACCTCCCTGACTAGGTCAACGCTGACTCGAGGTGGAGCCTGCGGCAACCGATGCTCCTACGATCGGTCTCCGCATCGCTGCACCGCTTGATTGGTTGTCAACTGGTGCGCCACTCGCCGTCGCTCCTTGTTCTTCGCCGCGTGGCGCACCACTCTGTCCCCGGCTCGTCGGTGGCACGCGGCACTCGCGTGCGAAAGGACAGTTCCGTGCGATGCGTCTCGGCCGCCTCGCACGTCTCCGTACCTTCGCGCACCGTCGTCCTGCGCCCACCACGCGTCGGGTTGCACCTATTTTCCGTGTGTCGCGGTGCGCAGGTCAAGCATCGGGCACCTCACGCATCGCCGCGCGCGTCGGCGAGCAGCCGTGCCGCGTGACGAGTGATGTCGACGAGCAGTCGGGCGGACGTTCGTGGCGACAGTAGAAGCTGTTGGCACAGTTGATGTCTGTGCGGCAGTGTCGTTGTGAGCTGCGTGACGCGCTGGCGCCTGGGTCGCGCTGCCGATGACGATGCGGTCGTGCAAAGAATTTTGAGTGTCAAGGCCCGGCGCGCCGGCTCGGCACGCCCATGATGCCCGGCGCACCTTCGCGCGGCGTCGCTGACACGTTCGCCGAACCGGTTGGCAAGGTGCAGGACGCGGCGCGTGCTGGACGCGGTCTGTACATCGGTCTCGGAGCGGCGGGATGGGCGTGGGCGGGAGCAGAGCGCGCGATGCTCGTGCTCGGGCCCTCGCGCTCGGGCAAGACCTCGGCGCTCGTCGTGCCCAACGTCCTGTCGGCACCAGGCGCGGTCGTTGCGACGTCGACGAAGCCCGACGTTCTCCGCTTGACCGCTGGCGCACGGTCCGCGGTGGGTTGGTGTCTCGCGTTCGACCCGACCGGGCGGACGGAGCTGCCGCCGGGGGTCCACCGGGTCGGGTGGTCGCCGGTGCATGCGGCCAGCACATGGCATGGCGCGCTGGGCGTCGCGGACGCCATGGTGCGAACCGCACGGGGACGACCGTCCGGTGCGCTGGGGGCAGGGGCAGAAGGCCACTGGACCGAGCGGGCGGGCGCGCTGCTCGCGCCGCTCCTGCATGCCGCGTCGCTCGACAAGGTCCCGATGCGAAAGGTGCTCCACTGGGTGGATCGCCACGACGGCGTGCCCGCGCTCGACGTCCTCGCGGCACGGCTCGGGGACGACGCGGTTCCCACCGACCTCCTTGCCGGCATCCTGAGCACCGACGAGCGAGAGCAGTCGGGCATCTGGTCGACCGCCTCGGGGATCCTCGCCGCGTACAGGTCTCCTGGCGCGCTGGCATCCACCGAGGCGCCGTTGCTCGACGCCGACGAGTTCTGCAACGGACCGCACACCCTCTACGTGTGCGCGCCTGCGGCGCAGCAGCAGCTGCTCGCACCGCTCGTCGTCGCGATGCTCTCCCAGGTCCGGGACGCCGCCTACCGGCGTGCTTCACGCGACGGGGCACCCGGCGCGCCGAGCGGCGCGCATCCTGTCGTCTTCGCGCTCGACGAAGTGGCCAACATCGCGCCGCTGCCGGACCTCCCTTCGCTGGTGACCGAGGGTCCGGGGCAGGGTCTCCTCACGCTTGCCTGCCTCCAGGACCTCTCCCAGGCTCGCGCGCGCTGGGGCGAGGAGGCCGACGCCTTCGTCTCCCTGTTCGGCACCACGGTCGTGCTGGGAGGCATTGCGGACAGACGGACCCTCGAGGGAATCTCGGCGCTGGGTGGGGACAGAGAGGTGCGCAGCCGCGCGGTCGGCTTCTCGGAGGGCGCCGGTGGACGGCAGGTGTCTGCGACCGACTCCGCGGTGCTTCGACGCCGGCTGCCCGTGGACGTGGTCGCCCGAGGAGCGCGGGGGTGGGCCCTGTGCGTCGACGCCCGCAACCGGCTGGGCTGGGTCCGGCTCACCCCGGCTCACGAAACGTGGCCATGGCGGGCGTGCGTCCCCGCGCCGACGCGCGAGAGGAGCGATCGATCGCTCGGGTCGCCGCGCGTCGCGGCCGACCTCGCGCCCACACCCGCGCGCCAGCGCTGATGGGGTGCCTCGCCGTCGCAATCAGCACCCGCGGTCCAGTCCGCGGGCGACCTCGAGCTGCCGGCCACGCTCGAGGTCGCGTCTTCGGCCCAGCCTCTTGAGCGACTCCTCAATCACCCGCGCGGTCGCCAGGTGGTCGGAGAGGCGCCGACTCGGGAGCGCTGCCAGCTCGGCACGCGTCTCTGCGCCGAGCGCTCGCGACGGATCGCGCACCCCCCATCGCGCGCGGTAGCGCGCGATCGAACCCGCCGCGCCCATCCAGATCTCGAGCGACTCGGGGGAGGCAGGGCGCGGGCCGAGCAGCGCACGCAGATGCGCCGGCGGGACCACGGCTCCCGGCGCGTGCCGCCGCTCGGCGACCCCGCAGCCAACGCCCCATTCGGCGAGCATGTCGACACATCGCGACACGTCGTCTGCGGGCGCTCCTTTCCGGAGCGATCGAGCCCACGCAACGAGCGCGTCGCGCCTGGCGACCCCGCGACTGCCCGTCTCGAAGATCGACCCCGCGAAGCGGTGTTCGTCGACGTGCTCGAGGGAGACCGACCGCGCCGCGCCGTCGATCGCGAGCTCACCCGTCCAGCCCGCTTCCCGTGCGGCTGCACGCCACCGGGCGCGCAGCTCGTCGACGGAGGGCGCCGGCCGTTTCGGCTCTCGCGTCGCCGCCCATGCGACGGCCCGCGCGCGACGCGAGGGCGACGGGTGAGCCGAGCGCGCGCCAAGATAGGCGAGGATCTCCGCGCGCCGGTTCGACAAGGCGCCGAGCACGGCCGGGCCCACCGAGGAGAGCTCCCAGCTCCCCGAGGCCCTCGGCGACCAGTCGAGGCCCGTACGGGCGGTGACGCCATGGCGGAGCGCCGCGTCGTAGAGCGCCCCCGCCGCATGTGCGTGCGCGTACAACCCGCGCCCGTCGAGGGCCCGCCAGCGCCCGTCGCTGCCCTGGGCGAGGTTGGCCACGACCACGTGGGAGTGGAGGTGCGGATCGAGCGCCCTGCTCGTCCCGTGAGTGAACACCGCCGCGACGAGCCCGCACGCGGCGTTCGCCGTGCGCCCCTCGGCCGAGGTGACCCGCACCGCGGCGGCGTGGAGCGCCACGTAGCTGGTCGCTGCCACGAGCGCGTCGTCGTGCGCCGCACGCACCGCGGCCGCCGTGTCCGGTTCACCGAGCGCCGACAGCGCGCTCACCGACTTGGGCGCGGCGAACGTGAGGTCGTACGCGCAGACGGTGGTCTCGCGCAACCGGAGCTGATGGCGACCGGAGGGATGCCGGCCGGAGAGCACGGCCGCCAGCGCGTCCGCGTCCACCGTGCCGCGCAGCGCAAGTCCTTCCGCACCGGCACCCAGCCAACGACCCCCCGGACCCGACGGCCGCGCCCGCGCGCCGCCGGCGGTCGGCAGGGCCAGGTCTGCGGCGAGGTCTGCCAGGTAGTACCGACCGGTGCGGTCAGCGACCCGGGCCACGCGAAGCACGGCGCTCTAGTCCGCCAACGCCGAAGTGGTTGGGGTGATGCGGCCGAGTCCTTTCTCCCCAAGCAGCTCACTCTCCATCGCCTTCATGTTCTTCTATTGTATCTGAGTACACCCTGCGCAGGAGCCGGGTCGCCGCCTGCGGACCGGCGGCGGTGCCGTGTGCAGGGGCGACGACGCGCGCCCGGGGGCCCGCCTGGAGGAGCAGCCGCTCGAGCCACGCGCGTCCGCCCACCGCCAGGGTGAGCTCGACCGAGGACCCCGGGCCCGGCCGCTCGTCGAGCACCGGCACCGAGTCCGCCACCCACCGTGCGTCGCCGTCGCACAGGACGGTCACTGCCTCAGCACTGGGGCCCGGGACGAACACCTTCTCTCCCGGACGCAGCTCGGGGTGCGGCTCGGCCGGCACGCCGCGCGGGCGCACCTCGCGGATCCGATCGATGCGGAAGCGCCGCACTCCCTGTGCGCGCTGACAGTACGCGTCGAGGTACCAGTGGCCTTCGAGCGATACGACGTCGAGCGGGTCGACGACGCGCGCCGTGGTCTCGTCCGCGGACGCGGAGTGGTACACGATCTCCGCTTGCTCATGGCGCGCGGCCACGGCCTGCACCGCCTCGAGCAGCGGGGGCGCGTCGATCCGAATGACGAGGCGGCGCTGGTCGCCGAGGACGGCGTCGAGCTTGTGCAGCGCCCGGCTGAGGGCGCCGTTCCGGTCAGCGCCGGGGACCGCGAGGATCGTGCGGGCGGACGCGGCGAGCGCCAGGCCCTCGGCGGGGGTGAGCCGCCGCGGCCGGGAGAGATCCTTTGGGAGGAAGGCCTGCACGCGCTCGTCGCTCACCACGATCTCGAGCAGCGTGTCCGGCGTGTACGGCGGGGTGCCGCAGCACGCGGCGAGCTCGAGCTCGTGCACCACCTCCTCGGGCGTCGTGGAGAAGCGCTGGGCGAGCTCGGCGATCGGCGCCTCGCCGGCCTCAGCGAGCCAGGCGACGATCGCGAGGAGCCGCCTCAGCCGCGCGCGTGGCGCGGCCGCGGCCGGCCGCGCCTTCGTCCCCGCGCGGAGACGGGGTCCAGCGTGCGCGCCAGCGGGCGCGCCACCGTGCGCTCCGACGGGCGCGCCGACGAGCCGGCTGCGCCCACCCTGGAGGGGAACCTGCTCGGGCACGCCCCGCCCGGTTGCCGCGGCGATCTCGTTCAGCCACGAGACGACGGCCTTACGGGCCCAGGGCGGCCCCACGACCTCCGCGTGGT
The DNA here is from genome assembly GCA_021791145.1 of Actinomycetes bacterium. The sequence continues at coordinate 14,806 of JAJYXE010000037.1, forward strand.
CGAGGAGCCCGAGGACCCAGGACCGGAGCACCGCGAAGTTGGTGACCCCGAGGCTGAGGAGGACCGACCCGTCCTCGGACCGCGCGCGGACCGCGCGCTCGCCCACCTCTGCGACCACGCGGGGCCCCTCCACCGCGTCGACCCTGACGAGCACCTGGTCGCCGTCCTCGTCGACCCGCCAGGGTTCGGCCGTGGCGTCGCCGGGGTTGAAGCCCGGGGGCACGGCCCCGCTTCCGGGCGGGCCCGGCGCGGCGAGCGACTCGATGCGGTCGACCCGGAAGGTGCGGGCCGCCTGGCGTGCGCGGTCCCAGCCGACGAGGTACCAGCGCCCAGCGCGGAACTCGAGGGTGGCCGGGGCGACGGCGCGCGGCGTTCCGTGGTAGGTGAAGCGCGTCTCGGCCTGCGACCGCACCGCGTCGAAGAGCGGGACGAGCGCGCCCGGCGCGTCGACCTGTGCGACCGTCGCGACCTCTGCGACACCCGACGCGCCCAACTTCGCCAGCGCGTCCCTGCCGCTAGGATCGCCGAGGTGGACGCCGGCGACGGCGAGGTGCAGTGCCGCCTGCTCGTCGGGCGCGAGCTCGAGGTCAGGCAGGTAGAAGGCGTCGGGATCGATCCGGTAGCCGTACTGCGCGGGCCCCTCGATCGGCTCGGTCACCACGGGGATCCCCTCGTCGCGCAGGATGCGCTTGTCGCGCTCGAACGCCTGGCGCCGAGCCGCGTGCGCCTCCGGATAGCCGGGGACCATGGCGGCGACCTCGTCCAGCGTGCGCGGCGTAGCGGTGTGGAGCAGGACGAGCACGAGGTCAGTCAGTCGTTCGAGCCGATCGAGCGTCGCCATCGGGCAAAGCGTAGGGCGCCGTTGCGAGCATGACCCCGGCCACCGCCACCGCCGCCCAGAGCGTGCCCCCGTTCGCGCTCCACCCGGCAGCGTGGGCGGGTGTCCTCGCGTGCTGCGCGCTCTTTGCGTGGTGGCTGCGCGATCCCCGTCACCGCGCGACGCGGGGGCAGGTCTGGTCGTTCGTTGCCGCCATGGCCGCACTGCTCGCAGCCACCACCTGGCCGCTCGCAGGGCTGGCCGCCCACCGTCTCCTCGTCGCGCTCGTCGTCCAGCGCCTGCTGCTCCTGCTCGCCGTGCCGCCGCTGCTGCTGGCGGCGGTGCCGCGACCGCTCGTCGCGTCGCTCACCCGGCCGGCGTTCCTCGACGCGCTCGCTCGGGTATGCAGCCGTCCCGCGCCGGCGGTCGCGATCGTGACCGCGGTGGCGATGGGCACGCTGAACGTGCCGGCTGTCGTCCTCCAGTCTCACTCCGCGGTCGCGCGGGGGGGCTTCGACCTGCTCGTGCTCGGCGCAGGCATCGTGCTGTGGATGCCGGTGCTGCGGCCGGTGCCCGCGACGGGCGCGGGCTCTGCGCTCGCCCGGGCCGGCTACCTGGTCGTCCAGTCCATCGTGCCGAGCTTCCTCTCGGTCGTGTGGATCTTCGCCCGGCACCCGCTGTACCCGCCCTACGCGCACGAGCGGGCGTTCTCGTTGAGCCCGCTCGCGGATCAGGAGCTCTCGGGCTTCGTCGCGAAGCTCGGCACGATCGTCGTCTTGTGGACCGTCGCGTTCGTCGTCGTCATGAAGGCGGAGCGCGTCGCCGAGCACGGGGGTGACCCCGAGCCGCTCACCTGGGCGGACGTCGAGCGAGAGCTCGAGCGGGTCGCGCGCCGCGAGCGTCAGGGAGGCGGCGCGCGCCCGAAGAGCGGCTGACCGCTCGTGGCGAATGCCTCCTATCCGTGGACGTACTTGATGTAGGTCAGCATCGGCAGGTAGAGGCTGATGATGACGGACCCCACCATGCTCCCCATGACGACGACGAGGACAGGCTCGAGGATCGAGGAGAGGTTGTCCACGGTCTGGTCGACCTCGCCCTGGTAGTAGGCGGCGGCCTTGCCGAGCATGTCGTCGAGAGCTCCGGTCTGCTCGCCTACCTCCACCATCTGGATCATCAGCTGGGGGAAGATCGGGTTGGCCCGCATGGGCTCGGCGAAGGGCTTCCCCTCTCGCACGGCGCGCTTGATCTCTTGGGTCGCCTTCGTCAGCATCACGTTGCCGGCCGCGCGTCCGACGATGTCGAGAGACTCCATGACCGGCACGCCGGAGGAGACGAGCGACGACAAGGTGAAGGCGAACCGTGCGAGCGCAGCCTTGTGGACGAGGGTGCCGAAGATCGGCGGCCGAAGCTTCCAGGCGTCCCACTTCTCCCGGCCCGCCTCGGTCGAGATCCAACGCCGGACGCCCGTGACGGCGAGGACCACGACCACGATCACGATCCCTGCGTGCCAGCTCAAGAGCGTGTTGGAGATCCCGATGACGATCTTGGTGGGGACCGGCAGGGGAGCGTCGAGGGTCGTGAAGAGCTTCTTGAAGACCGGCACGATGAAGACCATCATCACGACGAAGAGGATCGAGATGACGCTCACGACGACGATCGGGTAGGTCATCGCGCCGCGGATCTTGCGCGAGAGCGCGACCTCCTTCTCCAGCTCTGTCGCGACGGTCTTCAGCACCACGTCGATCGACCCGCCCAGCTCCCCGGCTCGGACCATCGACACGTAGAGCTCGTCGAAGATCTTCGGGTGCTCGGCCAGCGCGTCGGAGAGCGCATGACCTCCCTCCACGCTCTCGCGTACCTCACGGATCACCTGGGCCAGATTCTTGTTGGACATCTGCACCGAGAGGACCGCGAGCGCACGGCTGATGGACAGCCCGGATTCGACCATGGTCGCGAACTGGCGGGTGAACACCGCCACGTCCCTCTTCTTGATCCTGTCCGTGACGCCCGGGATCTCGAAGTCGCCGCGCAGGCCGACCCTGCTCTTCGGCGTGACCGTCACCGGCAAGTACCCCATCGACCGGAGCCGGCTCACGACGAGCCCCAGGCTGTCGCCGTCGAGCGAGCCCTCGATCAGCTTGCCATTGCGGTCCCGGACCCTGTAGTCGAAGGTCGTCGCCATTTCACCTCCCCATCAGGTGGTTGCGGAAGTCCTCGGCACTGCGGCACCGGTCGAGCGCCACCCCTTCGCTCACGGCACGTTGGCGCACCAGCGTCGCGAGGCTCTGGTCCATCGTCTGCATGCCGTGCTGCGCCCCGGTCTGCATCAGCGAGTAGATCTGATGGGTCTTCGACCCGCGGATGAGGTTCTGGACCGCCGGCGTGCACACGAGGACCTCTGCGGCCACGCGGCGCCCCTTCCCGTCCTCGGTCGGCACCAGCTGCTGGGTGACGACGCCTGCGAGGCACGAGGAGAGCTGGATGCGGATCTGCTCTTGCTGGTTGGCCGGGAACACGTCGATCACACGGTCGATCGTCGACGGCGCGTCCTGGGTGTGCAGGGTGGCGAAGACCACGTGGCCGGTCTCGGCTGCGGTCAGGGCCGTCGCGATCGTCTCGAGGTCGCGCATCTCGCCGACGAGGATCACGTCGGGGTCCTGGCGCAGCGCGCGCCGCAGAGCTTCGGCGAACGACGCCGTGTCCTCGCCCACCTCCCGCTGGGTCACGATCGAGCGCTTGTGGTTGTGGATGAACTCGATCGGGTCCTCGACGGTCACGATGTGGACCGGGCGGGTCCGGTTGATGACGTCCACCAGCGCGGCGAGCGTCGTCGACTTTCCGGACCCGGTCGGCCCGGTCACGAGGACAAGGCCACGGCGCAGGTGCGCGAAGGTGGCCACCGCGTCGGGGAGGCCCAATGTGGTGAGCTCGGGGACCTCGCTCGGGATCGGACGCAGCGCGACCGCGACCGTGCCCCGCTGGAGGCAGACGTTCACGCGGAACCTTCCGACGCCGGCGATCTCGTGCGAGGTGTCCAGCTCGTGCTCGGCTTCGAACTGCTCACGCTGGGACTGCGTCAGGATGCCGTAGACGAGGTCGCGCAACGTCTCGTTGTCGATCGCGCCCACCTCCTCCATGGGACGCAGGGCCCCGTGGAGGCGGAGGGTGGGGGGCATCGACGCGGTCAGGTGGAGGTCGGATGCCCCGATCCTCACGGCGAAGCGGAGAAGGTCGTCGACGTGCAGCGGCACCGGCGCGCTGGCCGTGGCGGGCTGGACGGAGGCTTCCACCCCGGTCGGCCCCCTTGTCGGCCGGGCGGCGTGGGCGGGAGACGGCGGCCCGGGACGCGGCGCTACAGGCGGTGGCGCGGGAGGCGGCGGCGCTACAGGCGGTGGCGCGGGAGGCGGCGGCGCGACAGGCGGCGGCGCGGCGGGACTCGACACTCCAGGGGCCCCGTTGGAGCCGCCGGGGCCGGTGGGAAAGAACTGGGTCATGCGACCACCCTCAACACTTCCTCCAGGGTCGTGTAGCCGGCGATCGCCTTGCGGAGGCCGTCCTGGCGCAGCGTCCGCATGCCTTGGTCGACCGCCTGGCGTTCCATGGCGAGGATCGACTGGTGCTCGATGATCATCCGCTGGATCTCCTCGGTCATCGGCATCATCTCTCCGAGCAGCATCCGCCCGAAGTAGCCGGTGTTCGCGCACGTCGCGCAGCCGCTCGCGCGATAGAGGCGGGAGATGTCGAGGCCCTCGAGGTCGGCGTCCTTGTAGCCCGCCGCGTAGAAGTCCGCGGTCGAAGCGTCGAAGGGCACCTTGCAACGCTCGCAGAGCACCCGTGCGAGGCGTTGGGTGAGGACGCCGCTCACCGCCGAGGTCACGAGGAAGGGCTCGATCCCCATCTCGGTGAGGCGCAGGGGGGTGCTCGCCGCAGTGTTGGTGTGCAGCGTGGACAGGACAAGGTGACCCGACAGCGCGGCTTCCATGGCGATGGTGGCCGTCTCCATGTCCCGGATCTCGCCGACGAGGATGATGTCGGGATCGGCGCGCAGGATCGAGCGGAGGGCCGAGGAGAAGGGCATGCCGACCTTGGGATTGATCTGCACCTGGGTGATGCCGGCGATCTGGTACTCGACCGGGTCCTCGACGGTCACGACCGACTTCTCCGCCGACGTGACCTCTTGGAGCGTCGCGTACAACGTGGTCGTCTTGCCGGCGCCGGTCGGACCGGTGACGAGGATGACCCCGTAGGGCTGGTGGTAGGCCTGCGCGTACCGCTGCAGGGTGTCCGGGAAGAACCCGAGCTCGGAGAGCTGGCGGATGCTCGCCGACTTGTCGAGCAGCCGCATGACGCAGGACTCGCCGTAGAGGGTCGGCAGGACTGCAAGGCGCAGGTCGATCTGCCGGTCGCGCACCGAGACCGAGACGCGTCCTTCTTGGGGGATCCGGTGCTCGGTGATGTCCATATCCCCCAGCACCTTCAGCCGGCTGATGACAGCAGCATGGATCGCTGGCGATGCCGAGCCGGCGTCGTGCATGACCCCGTCGATCCGGAATCGGACCCGCAGCCGCTTCGGTGTCGGCTCGATGTGGATGTCGGACGCCCGATCGTTGAGGGCCTGGAGGATCAAGAGGTTGACGTAGCGGATGATCGGCGCGTCCTCGACGACCGCTTGGAGGCTCTCGAGCTCGAACGCGCCTGCATCGGGCGCGGCGCGTCCTGCGGCATGCTGGGCCGCCTCCTGGACATCGGCGCCGGGCTCTTGGAGGCGTCGGGTGTAGAGCTCGATCTGGGCGCGGGTGGCCACGACCGGTCGGAAGTTGCGCCCGAGGATGCTCCGCAGGTCGTCGAGCGCGAAGACGTCCGTGGGATCGGCCATCGCGACCACCAGCACGTTGCCGTCGAACCCGATTGGCAGGACCGTATGGCGACGAGCGACGGACGCGGGGACCAGTGCGGCCGCCTCGGGGTCGGGCTCGGTCGTCGCGAGGTCGACGAAGGGCAAGCCGACCTCGCCGGCCATGGCTTCGACGAGGTCGTCCTCGGCGACCAGCCGCTCCCTCAGCAAGAAGCGGGGAAGGGACTCTCCGGACGCGTCGTGGTCGCGCACCGCTCGGGCCATGTTGTCGACGCTGACCTTGCCGCTGGCGACCAGGGTGCGCGCCAAGGCGGGCCAGCTCGGGTCACCGTCCGACCCGGCGGCGGCACCCTCGAGGGTGCCGCCGACCAGGTCGACGGCGTCGGCCGCCGCACCGCCGGGGGAGCCTGAGCCGGGCAGCGGTGGGGGCGGTGACGATCCTGTCGGCGTGCTCGTCGTGCTCGGCGTGCTCGTCGTGAACACCACCGCTTCCAGGTCCATGGGCTCTGTGCTCGCCACGGCCGCGGAGCCGTTCATCGGGAGCACCGGCGGGAGTTGAAGGAGCGGTGGCTCGGGCGCTGCCACCTCGGCGGTGCCCGCCTCGGGCGGTGCCGCCTCGGTGGCGGCCGGCTCGGGCGGTGCCACCTCGGCGGAAAGTGGCTCGGGCGGTGCCGCCTCGGAGGGGTGCGCGACCGTGGCCGCGCCGGGCGCTCTTGCAAGCGGCTCATCCTTTCTCGGGGCTCCGGCCTCGAGCCGCAGGTCCGCGTCGAGGGCGGCATCCCAAGTGGGAGGTGCGGCGTCCGCCGCCGCCATCGGGCCTGCACCGGGCTCGGAGGACCCGGTCCACAGCCCGCTCCGGCGGGCCGCGCGCTCCCAGTGCCCGGGGTACTGGCCACGGCGACGCCCATGACGGGCGGCCCCGTCGCCGTAGAGCTGCGCCTGTGCCGCGGTGATCTGCGCCGACGGCGCCACGACGGCGACGACCTCTCCTCGCGTCGCCGCACGCAAGGCGTCGAGGGTGAGCTGGTCGGCGGGCGAGGACACGGCGACGACCGTCACGTTGCCTCTGCGCTCGATCGGCACCGCGCGCTCTCGGCGCGCCACCTCCTCGGGAAGCAGCGCGGCCGCCCCGGGGGCGAACCCCGTACGCGAGAGGTCGACGTAGCAGAACCCCAGCTGCTCCGTGAGCTCCCCGACCGATTCTGCGGCTTCCCCTGTCATCCCCTGTCCCCTGGCCGAGCCGAGCGGAACGACCGGCGGACAGACCCGAACCAGAAGACGACAGCGCCACGAGGCACCGTGGCAGCCCACGTGTGCGTCGCCGCTCCCCTAGCTCCCCATCCCCACGGCCGCTTCGCGAGCGAAGTGCCGACGTCAGCATACCCCCGTTCTCCCCTGCGCGAAAGTGGGGGCCCTCGAGACCCGGTCCGCTCGATCCGAGCAACGGACCCAGCGGTCCCGTGACGACCCGTGCCCTGGCACTACAGTCCCGCCCCGGTGGGGTCCACCGAGGCATCTCAGGTCACGGCAATCCTCGCGAGCGGTGTCACCGGGCTCGTGGTGGGGTCCTTCTTGAACGTCGTCGCCTACCGGCTCCCTCGCTCGATGTCGGTGGTCGAACCCCCGTCGCACTGCCCGTCGTGCGACGCCCAGCTCACCGTCGTCGATCTGGTCCCCGTGCTGTCGTGGCTGTGGCTGCGCGGGCGGTGCCGGCACTGCGGCGCGCACATCTCCTGGCGCTACCCGGTGGTCGAGCTCGCCACCGGGGTCCTGTGCGCCGCCGCGGCGGCGTCTCTCGGGTCGGTCTTGCCACTCCCGTCGATCGCGGTGGTGCTCGTCTGCGCCCTCGGTGCGTCGATCACCGACGCGGACGACGCGACGGTGCCCGGCGCCTTCGCGGTCGTGGGCGCGCTCGCCGCCGTCTCGCTCGTGCCGATCGCGCTGATCGGCGGGCACGCGGACCGGCTGGCATGGGCAGGGCTCGGCGCGCTGCTCGCGTCGCTGGGAGGGCTCGTCGGGGATCGCGCGGGCGAGGCACGACGCTGGGTCAGGATCGCCCTCCTCGCATGCCTCGCATGGACGGCTGGGTGGCTCTGGCCCGGAGGAGGCGCGTTCGTCGCCGCGTGGATCGTCGTGGCGACCGCGGCGACCGGCCTCGGCACGGTGCGCCGGGCACCCTTTGCGATGCTCGCGGCCGGATCGGTCGTCGCAGTGTTCGCCTCGGCGCTGATCAACAGGCCTTAGAAGGCCTTAGAGGCTACGTCCCTGCGGGCACCTCGGTCCCGGGCACCTCGGTCACCGGCATCCCGGACCCCGTCTGCACCAGGCCGCGCCGCTCGAGCGTGACGCGCAGATCGTGCGGGTTCGTCGCCATCTCCAGCGCTTCCGCCAGGGTGATGGCGCCGGCTTCGAAGTGGCCGGCCAGGCTCTGGTCGAAGCTCTGCATGCCGTAGTAGGCGCCGTCGGCGATGATGTCGGCGATGTCGCTCGTGTGCTGGACGTCCTCGATGCACTGGCGAATCCGCCCGTTCACGACCATGAGCTCCACGGCCGGCACCCGGCCGCTCCCATCGGCCCGACGGACGAGGCGCTGCGCGATCGTGCCGCGCAGCGCCCCCGCGAGCGACGTGCGGATCTGCTGCTGCTGGTGCGGCGGGAAGAAGTCGACGATGCGCGTGATCGTCTCGGTGGCATCGATCGTGTGGAGCGTCGAGAGGACGAGGTGGCCGGTCTCTGCCGCGGTGAGCGCCGCGGACGTGGTCTCGATGTCGCGCATCTCACCGACCAAGATGACGTCGGGATCCTGGCGGAGGACGACGCGCATCGCTGCGGGGAACGAGTCCGTGTCGAAGCCGACCTCGCGCTGGCTGATCGAGGCGAGGACGTCGGAATGGAGGTACTCGATCGGGTCCTCGATCGTGATGATGTGGCACGAGCGGGTCCGGTTGATGTGGTCGATCATCGCGGCGAGCGTCGTGGTCTTCCCCGACCCGGTCGGTCCGGTAACGAGGATGAGGCCCCGCTGCGCCTCTGCGAGCTTCGCGACGGCGGGAGGCAGCCCGAGGTCCTCGGTCGATTCGGGGTTGCCACGCACCCGGCGGAAGGCGAGCGCCACCGAGCTGCGCTGGTAGTAGGCGTTCACCCGAAAGCGGCCGAGCCCCGAGACCGAGTACGCGAAGTCCGCCTCACGATGACGGTCGAAGTGCGCGGCGACCCCTGGGGGCATGATCTCCCGTGCGATGGCTGCGGTGTCGGCGTGGGTGCACTTCGCCTCGCTCGCCATCTGGCGCAGCTCCCCGTCGATGCGGACCCGGGGCGACACGCCGGCCTTCAGGTGAAGGTCGGAGCCCTCCCACTGGCTGAGCAAGCTCAAGAGGCGGTCCAGGTCGCGCCGGTCCACGCCGGCAGATCCTACTCAGCGCCCGCCGCAAGGCCGGCGACGCTCGAAGACGGCACGGAACAGGGCCGGCGACGCTCGAAGACGGCACGGAACAGGGCCGGCGACGCTCGAAGACGGCACGGAACAAGGCCGGCGACGCTCGAAGACGGCACGGAACAAGGCCGCGACGATCAGCCGAGCGCCGCGCTCCGGAGCTCGTCGAGGGAGAGCTCGGCGGTCGCCTCGCCGCCGCACTGCGGGCAGTGGTCGACGTGGCGCCACGAGCGCAAAAGGCGCGTCCCCTCAGGGTTCAACAGCACCACAAACGACTCCGACAGCGAGTCCAGTTCCAGGCCGTAATACGGCCGCCAGGCAGTCGAAGCCTGGCGGGGGTCCAGGTCGAGGCCCTTCAGGATCCGGCGAAAACGCATGCGCTCGGTGTCGAAGAGCCACGTGCTGTGGCAGGACTCCAACACCAATGGCCGCTCAGATGTGGGTCGAATCACGACATCATCTTGCCCACAACCCATGAGGATAAGCTATGACGTCGATTGCAGTTGGGTGACGAAGGCCCGAGGCGGCGGAGCGCGCGGCCGCCGTCTGCCCCGTGACCACGGTTTCTCCAGCTCAACGGGGGTTTCCACGCGGGCGACCCGAAATCGGGGCGCCTGGTGGGTGCCCTCGACGCGCGACCCTCGACGCGCGACCCTCGACGCCCGGCCTCAGAGCGGGCCGGCGTCGTGCTTGCGGCCGCGAAGGACCTCGCGCTTCGTGCACAGCTCCCTTAGCCCCGCCGCAAGGACGGACCTCGTCTCCGCCGGGTCGATGACGGCATCGACGAACCCGCGCTCCGCCGCGGGCCAGGGCGTGAGGTAGCGGTCCTTGTACTCGACCTCTTGGGCGCGGCGTGCTTCCTCCGATGTCCTTCGGTAGAGGATCTGGACGGCGCCCGGCGCGCCCATCACCGCGATCTGCGCCTGGGGCCAGGCGAAGCACAGGTCGTTGCCGAGGCCCTTGGAGTCCATGACGATGTAGGCCCCGCCGAAGGCCTTGCGCAGGATGACGCACAGGCGCGGCACCGTCGCCTCGGCGTAGGCGAAGGCGAGCTCGGCGCCGTGGCGGATCATCCCCCGCCATTCGAGGTCCTTGCCCGGGAGGAACCCCGGCGTGTCCACGAAGGTCAGGATCGGCAGGTTGAACGTGTCGCAGAGACGGACGAACCGCGCCCCTTTCTGGGACGCAGCGATGTCCAGCGTCCCGGCGAGCGACCGGGGCTGGTTGGCGACGATCCCCACCGCGCTCCCGCCGAGCCGGCCGAACGCGGTCACGATCTGCGGAGCCCAGCGCCGCCACAGCTCGCAAACGACCCCGTCGTCGACCACAAGACCGACCACGTCGCGCACGTCGTAGGACGCTCGCTCCTGGTCGGGCACCACAGACCGGAGCTCCGGGGTGAGGCGGTCCGCCGGGTCGTCGGTGGCGACCGGCGGCGCGTGTGCGTCGGTGTGGTCGGGCAGAAAGCCGAGCAGCTCCGTCATCGCCTCGGTCACGTCGCCGGCTTCGAGCGCGCACACCCCGCTCGTCGTAGCGTGCACCCCCGTACCGCCGAGCGCCTGGGGGCTGAGCCGCACGCCGGTGAACGCCTCGACCATCGCGGGTCCCGAGACGAACGCCACCGCCGATGGGCTCATCACGACGAGGTCGCTCACGCCGAGGAGCAGGGCGGGTCCCGAGATCACCGGCCCGACCGCTGCGGCGAGGACCGGCACCACCCCCGAGCACGCGGCGACCGCGGCGGCCGCGGTCCCCCAGCCGTGGAGCGCGTCGAGGCCCACGGCGATGTCGGCGCCGCTCGAGGAGAGCTCGATGAGGAGCGGCACCCGGGACTCTCGGGCGAGCTGCGCCGCTCGGGCGAGCGACTCCCCGTCCTCCCTGGCGAGCGCGCCGCGACGGCGGTCCGAGGCGGTGCGCGCCCGCACGACGCGACGCCCATCCACCTCGTCGAGCCGGACCTCGACGGTGCCGTCGATGCCGCCGCGCACGCGCACTCCACGGCTCAGGGTCTCGACGGCGCTCACCGCCCGCGGATCCTACGGCGCCGGCCCGGCGGGCGGACCGAATTGCATCCCTTTTGACAACCCAGCTGACAGCGCAGGCGGATCGCGCTATGATTCGTCCACGTCGCGCCAGCTGGCGCGACCGGATGGGGACGCACCCGCCGGTGGGGACCGGCGGCCGCCTCGGGAAGCCGCACCGGCGGCCCGGGCGGAGCGAGGGGAGTGACGGGGATGGGTGATCGAATCGTCGGTCTCGACATCGGCACGAGCGCGCTGCGCGCGGTCGAGGTCGTGGTCGAAGAGGGCCGCCCGCCGGTGCTCGAGGCGTTCGGCCAGGTCGGCTTGCCGCTGGGCATCATCGTCGACGGGGAGATCCGGGACCGCGCAGAGGTCGTCGCGGCGATCCGGCGCCTGTGGCGCAAGGGGGGGTTCAAGACCAACCGGGTGCGGCTTGGCGTGGCCGGGCTGCGGGCGATCACCCGGGAGATCGAGCTGCCGCCGGTCCCCCCCGAGGAGGTCGACGCGGCGGTGAGCCTGCAGGCAGAGGACATCGTCCCGTTCCCGATCGAAGAGGCATCGGTGTCCTCGGCGGTCATCTCGCGCACCGAGGACGGCGACGGGCTCCCGCTCATCCGGGTCCTGGTGGCGGCGGCGCACCGGGACCTCGTCGACGGCGCGGTCGCGGCGGTCGAGGAGGCGGGGCTCGAGCCCGAGGCGATCGACTTGGACACCGCGGCGCTCTCGCGGGCGTTCACGCTGCCGGGCAGCGGGAGCGAGCCCGAGGCGGTGGTGTCGGTCGGCGCCGGGCTCACCATGCTCGTCGTGCACGACGGCGGCACGCTCCAGTTCGTCCGGACCATCGACATCGGCGGCGACACGGTGACCCGCGCCATCGCGTCGGCGCTCGACCTCCCCCTCGCCGACGCCGAGAACGTGAAGCGGCGCCTCGGCGAGCCGGGACCGCACGACACGACCGCAGCCCACACGGTCGCGGACGTCGTCCACCAGCTCACCGACGAGGTGCGCGACTCGTTGCGCTTCTACACGACCCTGCCGGGACGCACACGACCGGTCCGCGTGCTCCTCACCGGCGGCGCGGCGCGCACGGCCGGTCTGTTGGAGCAGCTCCAAGCCACCATCGACGTGCCGGTCCTCGAGGCCTCACCCCTCTCCTTCGTCGACACGAGCCGGATCGAGGTCTCCTACGACGAGGCGGAGTCGATCAACCAGACGATCGCGGTGCCCCTCGGGCTGGCGCTCAACGGGCCGACGCGAACCCGCTTCGAGCTCATGCCCCCAGAGGTCGAGCGGCGACGGGTGGCGCGCCGGCGCAAGCGGCTCTTCACGATCGCCCTGGTCGGGCTCGTGGTCGTGCTGCTCGCCGCGTCCGCCTGGCGCGTGCTCGCCGTCCGGAGGGCAGAGCACCAGGTCGCGGTGCTCCAGTCGACGATCCACACGATCAACACGGTCGAGATGCCCCGCTACGACAAGGCGGTGCAGCTGGGCGACCGGGTCACCGCGCTCGAGCACCAGCTCTCGCCGCTCGTGTCCCACGAGGTCGACTGGCTCGTCGTCTTGAACCAGCTCGGCCAGTACCTGCCCCCGAGCGCGGTGCTCAACGGGGTGCAGCTCACCGCGAGCTCGCCGACGGGAACCACGAGCGGCGCCCCGGCCACGGGGCGCAGTGCGACCACCATCGGCACCGGGACCACGACCGTCTACACGCAAACGCTCACAGAGGTGACCCAATTCGGCCTCGAGATGGCGAAGTCGCCGGCCCTTGCGGGTGTGAACCTGAGTGGCTCGGTCGCTGCCGCCTCGACACAGGTGACCTTCCCGGTCTCCTTCTCCATCACCACCGCGGCGCACAGCCAGCGGGCGCAGCTCTTCGAGGAGCAGGTCCCATGAGCCCAATGAGCCCCAAGCCCACCCGCATCACGATCACCCGCCGGTCGGTGCTCGTCACCCTCGGCACGCTCGCAGTCCTCGTCGCGTGGGTCCTCGCGTTGTACCTGCCGCAGACCCACAAGCTGGCCGCGCTCGACTCCCAGCAGTCCTCGCTCCGCTCGACGCTCGCCGCCGACCAGGCACGCCTCCAGCAGCTGCAGAAGGAGGCGCACCACGTCACCGAGATCCGGGCGATGTACGACCGCCTCAACGGCTACGTCCCGGCGACAGAGAAGCTCTACACATACGTCCAGACGATCTCGCACAGCGCCAAGGCAGCGGGCGTCACGATCACATCGCTCGCTCCGAGCACCCTCGTCGCGATCACCGGCACGCCGTACTCCGCGATCCCGGTCACCGCCTCGGTGAAGGGCACCTACGACCAGCTGCTCGCCTTCATCAAGAGCCTCTACGACCTGCCCCGCCTCACCGACGTGAACGCGCTCAGCGTCTCCGGCGGGGGCCCGGGCACCAACCGCGCCACGGTCCTCTCGGCCTCCTTCCAGCTCGCCATCTTCACCTCGCAGAAGCCATCGTCGGGAGGCGCGTCATGAGACAGCGTCACCGCAAGGCACTCGCAGCCGCCGCGCTGATCGCTGCGGCTGCGACCCTGGCAGGTTGCCACGGCGCGGCAGCCCGCGCGACGACCCCGTCGCCGGCCGCGCACACGCTGTCGACAGTCTCTCCGAGGACCCCGAGCTCGCCGAACGCTCCGACGAAGGCTGCGAGCACGAAGACGCAGGCGACGCGCACACTGCCGGGCTGCGGGGCAGCTCGTGATCCGTTCGACCCGAGCGCGACGCCCCCGCCGGCCGGCTCCGCCGCCCGCTGCTGAGCGCTCAGACGGAGGGCTCTGCGAGAAGGTCCTTCGCCTGCGCGCAGCCGGTGGCGCCGGTCGTGCCTTCCTCGAGGACGCGGGTGCGCCCCTCCGGTGCTCCCTTCCTTCCCGGCGCACCAAGCGCAGCTGCACCGAGCAGAAGAGCGGTGACGGCGAGGTAGTAGGTCCACGGACCCGCGTGGAGGTACGCCACACTCGCGCATGCACCCGCCGCGACCGTTGACGACACGAGGCGTCGCCGGCTCACGCCAGCCGCCGCGACCACGCCGACGAGCAGGGCCGGCACCACGTAGTAGGGAAACATCACCGACTCGAAGACGCAGCGCAGGGCAAGGCACAGCGCGGCGAGCGCCACCAGGGTCTTGTCGGAGGTCCCTCGGAGGGCCACGACGAGCCCGATCGCCAGGGCGATCCCGATCGCGATGAGCCGTCCGGGGCCTCCCGCGGTCACCTCGGTCGTGGCGCCCAAGAGCCGCCCTGCCGCCGCAGTGCGCGCGGCGGCGTGGGTATCGAGCGCGTGGGCGCGCTGGATGATCGGCGCCAGCGCGACCCACGGAGTCGCACGTCCGATCCTCGGGTACGTCGGCTGATCGACGATCGCGTGGAGCGTTGTGCGCCATGCGTGGAGGAGCGGCGCGATCAGGAGCAGCGCGCTCGGCAGGACGGCGATCCCCGCTGCCCTGGCCCACGTCCTCCAGGGCATTCGCGCGATCAGGAGCGGAGCGCAGAGCACGACGAGCGGCTGGAACGCCAGGCCCACGCCGAGCAGCGCTGCGCTCCTTGTCCAACGCGCGTCAAAGGCGGCCAAGAGCGCGTAGAGGGTGCAGCCGAGGGCGAGGAGGTCTTCGGGATGCCCCCAGATCACGAGCAGCGGCACCGCGAGCACCGCGCTCGCCCACATCGCTCCGAGCCGCCGGCCCCGCGGGACGCCGAGCCGGCGGGCAAGCGCGTCGATGGGGAACAGGACCCATGCGCCGCAGGCGAGCTCCACCGGTCCGAGGAGCAGCCATGCGGTCGGATGGTGCAGGTAGAACGGGAACGACTCGCTGAGATGGAGCGCGCCCGACAGCATCGCGACCGGTGCGAGGAGCACCGGGAAGGCCGGCGGGCTGAGGTAGCCGGTTCGCGCTTGGTAGATGTCGGCCTCTCCTCCCCAGCCGACGAGGTGGGCGTCGCGAAAGGTCCCCCACAGGTCCGCAGGGGTCAGCCACCCGCCCCCATGTCCCACGATCGGCCAGAGCAGCGACACCGCCATACCCGAGATCACAATGAACAGCGCGCCCCACAGCGGTGCCGCGTGCTGCCGGGACCACGAGACGACTGATGATCTGAGTGGATCGACGGTCTCGGTCCTGGCGCATGCGACGCGAACCTGCAAGTTGAGTGCCACGTTTCTCTCCCAATCAGGGGCGGTTTGGTCGGCGCGCCAGCTCGCGGTGGAAACGGCAGCGGGGCCCCGCTGATCGGGGCCCCGCTGCGTTGGAACATCCGGCGCCCGCTCCCACGAGCGCGACGCCTTTACCTCAAGCTGCGATCAGTGGCCTGTCGGAGCCAACGGCCACGCGTTGCCCTTGCCCCACGTGACGGTCGTCGCTGTGTACGTGATTGTTGCCGCCGAGCACGTTGTCGACTTCGTTCCGGCGCCAGACGTGACGTAGCCGTACTTGATGCCCTTCTGGGCTGTGTCCACCGCCACCCAGCAGACGAAGGTCTTTGTCATGTAGTCGGCTGCGGCGAAGAATGTTCCGCCTGTCGCCGACGTGGTGGTGAGGATCGACAGTGTGTGCTGCGCCTTGGTCGCACCTGCCGTGAAGCCGAACTCAGGCTCGTCCTTGCCCAACGCGGTCACCATCTTCGTCGTTGTCAGGTAGGACCCGGTCTTCGCGTAGATCGCCTTCGCCGCGGTGACCACGTTGGCCAGGTTGGACTGCGTCGACGTGTCGTTGGCCGTAGACGTCACCCCGAGGAAGGTCGGGATGGCGATCGCCATCAGGATGCCCATGATCACCAGCACGACCATGAGCTCGATGAGCGTGAAGCCCGACTCGTCGGTCAGCTCCGCTTCCTCGCCTTCGGCGAGACGGCGCCGACGTCCGAGGGCTGTGGCCGCGCGCCGAAGCGCGCCGCTCCAGGATGTACTCATGTGGTTTCCCCTTCTCGTTCGCACGTCCTAGGACGTGTCGCTCACGAGTCCCCATCGACCCGTGCCGACATCATAGCGCAAGATCCGCGTTGCGCAAGTGGAGTTTTCCTCGAGAGCGCAAACGACGCGCCTCGTCACCGGCGGGGCTGTGCACGAAGAAGCTCGATTTCCTCCCCGGCGCGAGCTACGCTGGCGCGCGGGAGCGCATCGAGGCGACGGCGAGCACGTGAGGAAAGGCTGCGTCGTGCGTCGAGCGCAGAGAGATGGGGAAGCGGTGAGCGGCAGGGGGATGCCATGACCATGCACGGTCCGTACGGCGACGACTACGGGCAGGACGACACGACGGACCTGTTCCGCTCGCTCGCCCTCGCGTCGGCGAGGCTCTGGGAGGAGCTCTTTCAACGACTGGGCCGGATCGAGCGCGCGCAGTCCGAGCTGCACGAGCTCGTCGCCAGGATCCAAGGAGCGCTGCCGGCCGCAATCGGGAGCGACGCTCTCGGGAGCAACGCGCTGGGGAGCGGGGCGCTCGGGAGCGGGGCGAACGACGTCGCCGGTGCCGCGCTCCCCCCGGCGACGTCGGCGCCGTACGAGGGCGCGTCGCTCGAGGGCGCGTCGCTCGAGCCTCCCGCGCTCTCGTGGCTCACGAACCCCGCGGCTGCGTCGGCGCCGCTCCTCGGAACGACAGGGGTCGGCGAGGGCGCAGACGAGCTCTCCTTCACCTGGCACGTGCCCGAGGCCGAGCCCGACGGCGCGGACAACCCGCGGGCCGCCTTACCGCAGATCTTGAACGGGGTGGACGCCGGACCCGCGTCCGAGCCACCCCCGCCCCCGCCGCCTCCGGGCTTCCATGCGGACACGTCGTCGTCGACCGACTTCCAGCTCGGGCGACAAGGGGGACAAGGGGAACAAGGGGCGTGGTTCGAAGAGCCGCCGCCGGCCGGCTTCCAGGTTGACGGCCCCCTCGGCGCATCCGCGCCGCCTCCGCCCCCCCCGCCACCTCCGCCCGTGGCCCCTTTGGGGTTCCACGTCGAGGACCCGTTCGGCGGATCGGTGCCCCCGCCCCCGCCGGCGGGCTTCACTGCCGTGGGGGCGCCGACCGACCCGGCCCCGAGCGCGGGCCTGTCCCCGTTCGGCAGCGGCCTCGACGCAGCGCCACCGCCCCCGCCGCTCGGCTACACGATCGTCCGCCCTGTCGACGCGCAGCAGGCCACGGTCCAACCCCCGGACGCAGGCGCCAGTGCCTTCGACGCCGCGCGTGCGTTCGAGAGCCTTCGCCAGGACCACGCCTCGGCGAGCGTCCCGGGCGCCGGGCTGGCGATCGACCAACAGCCTGGCGGGGTCACAGAGGAGGAGCCGCCGCCGCCGGCGATCACGCCGGACTTCTTCGCCCGGGCGGGCTGGCGCCGGCGCTGATCGATCCCGCGCCGGTCAGCGGGCGTGGGCGTCGCCGGAGAGGTCGCTGCGCCGCCACGGTCCGGAGCGCCCACCCGACTTCTCCCACAACGCGACGTCGGCGATCGTCATCGACCGGTCCGCCGACTTGCACATGTCGTAGACGGTGAGCGCTGCCACGGTGCACGCCGTCAGCGCCTCCATCTCGACCCCGGTCCGGTCGACGGTCTCCACCTGGGCCTCCACCTCCACGTAGTCGTCGCCGATCGAGAAGTTGACCGCGACCGAGCCCACGAGGACCGGGTGGCACATCGGGATCATGTCGGCGGTCCGCTTCGCTGCCTGGATCCCGGCGATGCGGGCGGCCGCCAGCACGTCCCCCTTGGTGATCGCGTTGTTCGCCACCTGGGTCGTCGTCTCCGGGAGCATCCACACGCGGCAGCGGGCGAGCGCGCGGCGATGGGTCGGCTCCCTCGGGCTGACGTCGACCATGCGGGCGCCGCCGAGGGGGTCCAGATGGGTCAGGCTGCGTTCGGCCACAGGCGAAGTCTAGGACGAGGGCGGAGGCACCTCGCAGCCGCAGTGCCGCGTGGCACCTCGAGTGGGGTTGGCGGCGCCCTCTTCGCACGCCGGATGCGACCGGAGACGACGCACCAGCCGCTAGGATTGGCACTCGAAGGCAGAGAGTGCCAACATGGTCGATGCCGGCGGCGCCGGCGGAGTGGACGGCGAGGGAGAGGTCCATGCCAACGTACGAGTACGCGTGCACGAGCTGCGGGCACCATGTCGAGATCTTCCAGTCGTTCTCCGACGAGCCGCTCTCCACGTGCCCGAGCTGCGGCGGCAGCCTCCGCAAGGTGTTCGGCTCCATCGGCATCGTCTTGAAGGGCAGCGGCTTCTACCGCACCGACAACCGGAACGGCTCCAGCGCCAAGAGCACGTCGGGCGAGAAGGCCGCCGGGGAGAACGGCAAGGACAAGGCAGACGCGCCCAAGAAGGACGCAGCCTCGTCGTCCTCTGGGGGCGACTCCGCCGCAGCAGGGTCGAGCACCCCCACCTCGGCCCCCATCTCCTCGGGCGCCTCGGGCGCCTCGAGCGCGGCGGCAGCCGCGGGCTGAGCGGCGCGACCTCCCCGACCGCCTGCGCCGGCGGGTGAGGGTCGTGGGCTCGGGTCAGCTCCCGCTGACCTGCATGTCCCCGATCGCGAGCGTCTGGCCGGCCGCGTTCCCCGGGAGCCACTCCAGGTCCGAGCCGACGTGGAGCACGGAGCGGAGCATGCGCTGGAGCGTCGAGGCCACCGTCACCTCGCGCACCGGCTCGGCCAGCGCGCCTGTGCGGATCATGAGACCCTCTGCACCGACCGAGAAGTCGCCGCTCACCGGGTTGACGCCCGAGTGGACGCCGGTGACCGACTGGACGAACAGGCCCTCGCCCACCGCCTTCAGGATCCCCGTCTGGTCCAGCGCCCCTGGCGAGAGGACGAGCGCCCGGCAACCAGCCCCGGGCGTGCCCGCGTACCCGCCGCGCACCGCGGACCCAGTCGACAGCGTGCCGGCGCGCCGCGCCGACACGCTGTCGTAGACGAAGGCGCGCAGCACGCCTTCGTCGATGAGGACGTTGCGACGGCATGCGAGCCCCTCTCCGTCGAACGCCGATGCGCCGAAGGCGCGGGGGTCGGTGGGGTCGTCGACGAGCGTCACGCCCGGGCTGGCGACCTCCTCCCCCAGCCTCCCGGCGAAGAAGGACCGCCCCTTCACGACGGCCTCTCCGGAAAGGGCGCCGGCCACGATCGAGAGGAGGGTCGTCACCACCCGCGGGTCGAAGACGGCGACGACGCGTCCCGAGCGGATCTTGCCCGCGCCGAGGAGGCGCACCGCGCGCACGACGGCGTCGTCTGCGGCCCGCCCCAGGTCGAGCGCCGTCGCGGACCTGCCCACGCTGAAGCCGCTGCCGGTCTGGGACTGCGCCCCGTCGCCCGCGATCGCCGACACCGAGACGTACGCGGAGGTCCGCCGGCTCACCGCGCGGATCCCGGTCGTCGACGCGAGCGCCACCTCCACGCTCGCGTCGCCGTAGTCCGCAGAGTCCACCTGGCGCACGCGGGGGTCCGCGCCCCGGGCCATCCGCTCGAGCTCGAGGGCCATCTGCACCTTCTCGTCGGTCGACACGGTCCCAAAGGAGGGGTCCCACAGGTCGAGCACGGCAGGCTCCACCCCGTCGGGGACGGCGAGCGCCACGTGCGGGTCGGGCGTGGCGTAGGTCGCGTTGTCGCGGGCGTCGTCGAGCACCGCTTCGACGACCTGGGGCTCGAGGGAGCCCGCCCACGCGAAGCCGACGCGGCTTCCCTCGCCGTCCGCGCCGTCGAGCACCACCCGGACGCCGATGCCCGCGGAGCTCGCCGACGAGAGCTGCTCGATCTCCCCGCCGTACGCGCGCACGTCGGTGTCGTGGCCGCGCGCGACGTAGGCCTCGACGCCTTCGCCGGGACGCGCCCGGTCGACGACCGACCTGGCAAGGTCGAGGAGCTCGCTCACGCAGCCGTCCCGCCGATGGTCACCCCCGTGATGCGGAGCGTCGCCTGACCGCATCCCACGGGCACGCTCTGGCCGTCCTTGCCGCACGTCCCCGGGGTCATCGAGAAGTCGTGGGCGACCGCGTCGATCCGCCGCAGCACCTCGGGGCCGTTCCCGATAAGGTTCGCGTCACGGAGCGGCTCGGTGATCCGGCCGTCCTCGATGAGGTACGCCTCGGTCGTCCCGAAGACGAAGTCTCCCGTCGCGGTGTTGACCTGTCCGCCGCCGAGCTTCGCCACGTACACGCCGTGGCGAGTCTGGGCGACGATCTCTTCAGGATCCTCGTCGCCCGCCAAGAGGAAGGTGTTCGTCATCCGGACCATCGGGAGGTGCTGGTAGCTCTGACGCCGGCCGTTCCCCGACGACCGGCGCCCCTCCTTGCGCGCCCGCAGCCAGTCCCACATGTAGTCGGTGAGCACGCCGTGGTCGATGAGCACGTTTCGCGCCGCGCGGCGCCCTTCGTCGTCCACCGCGTAGTTGCCCCACTCGCCGGCGATCGTCCCGTCGTCGACCAGCGTCACGAGCGGGCTCGCGACCTGCTCGCCGATCCGGCCGGTGTAGACCGAGGAGTCCTTTGCGATGTGGTCCGCCTCGAGTCCGTGGCCGCACGCCTCGTGGAACAGGATCCCGCCGGACCCCCCGGCGAGGACGACGGGGACCTCGCCCGAGGGCGCGGGCCGGGCGGACAGCTTTCCGAGGGCACGGCGGGCGGCGGTGCGGGCGATCTCGTCGACGTCCACCTGGTCGAACAGCTCGAAGCCCACCGTGCGGGCGACGCTCTCGTAGCCGGTCTGCATCCCGGTGTCGCCCGACGCGATGCACACGACGTTGAGCCTGGTCCGGACCTGGTCGTCCTCGGCGAGCACGCCCTCGGTGCTGGCGACGAGCACGCGCCGGCGCGAGTCGCCGTAGCCGACCTGGACCTGGGTGATCTGGCCGCCTGCCGCACGCGCGGCGTCGTCGGCGCGCGCGAGCAGCTCGAGCTTGCGCGCTTTGGCCACGCTCGCCGGCAGCACCTCTGCGCGCGGCGGCTCAGCTCGGCGGGGTCCCAGCGCGACACGCCTGACCCCGCCGCCGCCCCGCCTCGCCACCGCGGCCGCGGCCTCAGCCGCCCGGAGGAGCCCGGGCTCGCTCAGGTCGGCGGTATGGGCGAAGCCGGTCGTCTCTCCGACGACGACCCGGATTCCCGCGCCGCGCTCTCTCCCCGAGGAAAGCTCTTCGACCTTGCGGTCGTCGAGCGAGGCGCCCGACAGCTCGCGATCCTCGACGAACACCTCCGCCATGTCGCCGCCCCGGCGTACGGCGGCCGCGAGGACCCGCTCCAAGACGGCGGGATCGACAAGCGGCGCGACAGGCCTGCGGTCGCCCGATGCGTTCGCACGCGATGCGTTCGCACGCGATGCGTTCGCACGCGATGCGTTCTCAGGGGTCTGGGGCACGGGCGGTATCGTACTGGTCATGCCTCGCACCGCAGCCCGGACGGCAGCGCCCCGCACGCTCCCCGCGCTGCACGCGGGACTGAGCGCGTCGTCGTCGCTGACGGTGACCGAGGCCGACACCGCGATGAGCCTCCACTCGGGGGACGTGCCGGTGCTCGGCACGCCGAGGCTCGTCGCGCTCTGCGAGGAAGCCAGCTGCCGAGCGCTCGACGGCCGCCTCCTTTCCGGCACGACGAGCGTCGCCTCGCGCGTGCAGTTCGACCATCTCCTGCCGGTGTCGGTGGGCTCCACCGTGCGGGCTGAGGCGACGCTCGAGAAGGTCGAGGGCCGGCGCCTCGTCTTCACGCTCTCGGTCGCGCTGGTGGCGGACGACCGGGCCGCCCTCGTCGCGGCCGGAAGGCTCACCCGGGTCGTGGTGCAGCGCCTGGCGTTCCTGGCGAAGGCACGCTGCGTCGACCAGCCCGTCCCCACCGAAGAGTGCCCCCCCGGCACGGGCGCCACCCGCGCCGCCGGCCCCACTCCCGGGGACGCCCGGGCCGCCGGACCACAGACCTGCGCCTCCGAGTGAGCGTGACGCGGCCCGGAAGCGCAGAACAGCTAGCGTGGACGCTGCGGCCGGACTTTCCCCGGCACGGTGCTCGCTCGTGATGACGATCCTTCCCCGCATCGAGACCCCAGCCGACCTCCGGTCCCTCACCCCCGAGGAGCTCGCGACCCTCGCCGGGGAGATCCGCGCCTTCATCGTCGAGTCGGTCACGACCACCGGCGGCCACCTGGGATCGAACCTTGGGGTCGTCGAGCTGACGCTCGCGCTCCACCGGGTCTTCGAGTCGCCCCGGGACGCGGTCCTCTGGGACACCGGCCACCAGGCGTACATCCACAAGCTCGTCACGGGCCGCCGCTACGGCTTCCGCTCGCTGCGCCAGAAGGGGGGTCTGTCGGGCTACCCGAACCGCAATGAGTCGGACCACGACTGGATCGAGAACAGCCACGCGTCCACCGTCCTTTCGTACGCGCACGGTCTCGCGAGCGCCTGGGCGCTCGACGGTCAGCTCGTCGGCTCAGGTGGGGACCGGCACGTCGTCGCCGTCGTCGGCGACGGGGCCCTCACCGGCGGCATGGCGTACGAGGCGCTCAACAACCTCGGCCACTCGGGCCGGCGGGTGCTCGTGGTGCTCAATGACAACGGACGGTCGTACGCGCCGACGGTCTCGCTGCTCTCGCGCGGGGTGACGTCCCTGCGGCTCAACCCGACCTATGTCCAGACGCGCGAGCGGCTGCGCCACATGCTGCGCGACCTCCCCGGCGTCGGCGACCTCGCCTACAGCGGCGTGCACGGCCTCACCACGGCGCTGCGCGAGGTCGTCTCCCCGCACACCTTCTTCGAGGCCCTGGGCGTCCGGTACGCGGGCCCGATCGACGGCCACGACGTCGCGCAGACCGAGCAGGCGCTCCTGCACGCCGCCGGGTGGGACGGGCCGATCGTGGTGCACGTGCTCACCCAGAAGGGCAGGGGCTACGCACCGGCCGAAGAGGACGAAGTGCAGTGCCTCCACGACGTGAAGGCGACTGGGCGCGCACAGGCCGGGGCTCCGGCTCCAAGCCCCCCGACCCCAGCTGTGGGAAGCGTGCGCACGCCCCCCCCGGCCACGTCTGCTCCGGACGGCTCGGCGTCCCCGGCGCCCACCTACACCGACGCCTTCGCGCGGGCCCTCATCCGCATCGCCGAGCGGCGGCCGGACGTGGTCGCGCTCACCGCGGCGATGCCCGGGCCGACCGGCTTGCTCGCCTTCCAGGCGCGCTTCCCCGATCGCTTCTTCGACGTGGGGATCGCCGAGCAGCACGAGGTCACCGCCGCCGCCGGCATGGCGATGGGGGGCCTGCACCCGGTCGTGGCGGTCTACTCGACCTTCTTGTCGCGCGCCTTCGACCAGATGAACCTCGACGTCGGGCTGCACCGCTTGCCGGTGGTCTTCGCCCTCGACCGGGCGGGGATCACGGGGGAGAACGGCCCGAGCCACCACGGGATCTTCGACCTCGTGCTGTCGCTCGCGGTCCCCGGCATGACCGTGCTCGCGCCCTCGAGCGCCGAGGACCTCGAGGCGATGCTCGAGACGGCCGTCGAGCTTGACGGTCCGGCGACCATCCGCTTCCCTGCCACCGCCCCGGCACGCCACGCGGAAGCCGGCTGCGGGCTCGACGCCCGCCTCGTGCGCCAAGGCGACGGGTCGGTGTGCCTCCTTGGGGTCGGCAAGCTCCTCGAGGCGTGCGCGGCCGCGGCGGAGGAGCTCGCGGCCACAGGGATCGACGCGACGGTCTGGGACGTGCGGGCGGTCAGCCCGCCCGACGAGGCCATGATCGACGACGCTGCGCGTCACCGGCTCGTCGTGACCGCAGAGGACGGGCTGGCGACGGGCGGCGCGGGGTCCTTCCTCGCCGACGCCGTCGGCCGCGCGGCCGACGAGACGGACCGTGAGGCGCCGGCGATCAGGATCCTCGGGATCCCCCGCGCCTACCTCCCCCACGACAAGCCCGACGCGATCCTCGCGGAGCTCGGGCTCGACGGCCCCGGGGTGGCGGCGAGCGTGCGGCAGGCGATGCGGCGAGCAGCGCCGCTCCACGACAGGACGCTCTTCACGCCCTGAGCGGTCAGGACTTGTTGGCCCCGTAGGTGCGCACGAAGTCGTTGACGGAGTAGTAGGCCTCGATCGACTCGCCTGCATCCCCCCAGAAGCCCTCGAGGACGTCGTAGCCCATCGAACCCGCCGACACGTAGTAGTTGTTGACGTCGGTGATCTCGAGCTCGCCGCGGCCGGAGGGTTCGAGCGTCTTGATCACCTCGAAGACGCCGGCGTCGTAGCAGTAGATGCCCGTGACGCCGAAGTGCGAGGGCGGGTCCTCCGGCTTCTCGACGATCCGGGTGACCCGCCCTTCTGCGTCGAGCTCGGGAACGCCCAGATGGCGGAGGTGCTCGGGCTCGTCCACCCGCGTGAGGAGGATCCGCGCCCCGTGGGGCTCGGCCAGGAAGCTCTCGACCATCGGGCGGATCGAGCGCTCGACCACGTTGTCGGCGAGCATCACGAGGACCGGGTCGCCGTCGCAGAAGCGCTCCGCGAGGCCGAGCGCCTCGGCGATCCCGCCCGGGCGCTCCTGATAGGCGTAGCTGAGCCGGTCGATGCCGAACTCGTGGCCGTTCCCGAGCAGCCGGAGGAACTCGCCGGCGTGCGTCCCGCCGGTGACGAGCATGATGTCGGCGATCCCGGCGTTCACCACGGCCTCGATCGCCCACTGCACCATCGGCCGGTCGTAGATGGGCAGCAGGTGCTTGTTGGTGATGCGGGTGAGCGGGTAGAGGCGCGAGCCCGTCCCGCCGGCGAGGAGGACGCCTTTCACGGGCCACCACCCTACGTGGCGGCGGCACGGGGCGGGCACGCCGCCCCGCTACGGTGGCGGGCCATGGGCGCCGATGACCTCGTCGCGCTCCTCGAGAAGGTGACGGCCGGCCTGCCCGACGGCGGAGAGGAGCGGCCGGGCCAGGTCGAGATGGCGCGTGCAGCGGCGCGTGCGATCGCCTCGGGACGCCACCTTGTCGTCCAAGCCGGCACCGGGACCGGGAAGTCCCTGGCGTACCTCGTCGCGGCCGTCGCGTCGGGCGAGCGAACGGTGGTCGCCACCGCGACCAAGGCGCTCCAGGACCAGCTCGCGGGCAAGGACCTCCCGCAGGTGGCCCGCGCGCTCGGGCGGCCGCTGTCGTTCGCCGTGCTCAAGGGACGGAGCAACTACCTCTGCCTTCAGCGGGCGGCCGAGGTCGCCGGCCGCGGCGTCCAGCCCGACCTCGGCGCGGCGGCCGGCGGGCAGTGGACGGACGTGGAGCTGGCCGGCGATCGCGGAGCCGCGAGCCCGACCGGCGCGTCCGGCGCCGGACGTCTCGCCGGCGATCTCCAGCGCCTCCTCGCATGGTCGGTGACGACCGAGAGCGGCGACCGGGGGGACCTCGACTTCGAGCCCCACGAGCGCGCCTGGGCGGCGGTGAGCGTCGGCGCGCGCGAGTGCCCCGGCGCGCACCGCTGCCCCGAGGGTGCGCGGTGCTTCGCCGAGCGGGCGCGCCAGCGCGCGGCCGAAGCTGACGTGGTGATCGTGAACACCCACCTCTACGGAGCCCACCTCGCGAGCGGCGGCGCGGTCCTCCCCCCGCACAACGTTGTGATCTTCGACGAAGCGCACGAGGTCGAAGAGGTCATGACCCAGAGCCTCGGCGTCGACCTCGCCCCGGGGAGGCTCCGCGCGCTCCACGCCTCGGTTCGGGCCGCGCTCGGTGATCCCGCAAATTCCCCCGGCCTCGACGACGTGGCCGAGAGCCTGCGCGCGCTCCTCGCTGCGCGCGCCGGGCGGCGCGTGCTGCGACCCGAGGAGCCGGCGCGACACGCCGGTGGCCAGGGCCCGGCACCCCGCGCGCCGGCCGGCGGAGCCCCCCTCAGAGCACGCGACTTCTTCGGGATCGACAGCACTGGCGCTCCGGTGCGCCGACGACCGTCCACCGCAGGCGGCGCAGGCGGCGAAGGCGGCGCAGGCGGCGAAGGCGGCGCAGGCGGCACGGACGCCGGGCTCGACGCGGAGCTTCGCCGCCTTCTCGAGCTCGCACGCACGCGGCTCGAGCGGCTACGCGGCCGCCTCGCCGACGCGGGGAACCCCGCAGGAGGCCACGACGGCGCGGGCCACGACGGCGCGGGCACCGCGGCCCGGAGCACCCGGGCGCTCACCGCAGCAGCCCACCTCGAAGAGGACGTGAGGCGGCTGCTCTCGCCCGGCGAGGGCGACGTCTGCTGGATCGACGCCACGGCCAACGGGCCGGTGCTCCGGCTCTCGCCGGTCGACGTGGGGCCGGTGCTCGCCGGGACGCTGTGGGGCTCGGTGAGCGCGGTGCTCACCAGCGCGACCGTCCCGCCGCACCTGGCGGCCCGGCTGCAGCTGGACCATTTCGACGTCGACCACCTCGACGTCGGGAGCCCGTTCGACTACCGGACCCACGCGCTGCTCTACGTCGCCCGCCACCTCCCCGACCCTCGCCGCCCCGGCGCGCAGGGCGCGGTCCTCGACGAGCTCGAGGCCCTGATCTCGGCCGCCGGCGGGCGGACGCTCGCCTTGTTCACGAGCCGGCGGGCGGCCGACGAGGCCGCCGAAGCGCTCGCGGCACGCCTGCCCTTCGAGGTGCTTGCCCAAGGAGGGCTTCCCAAGGCGCAGCTGCTCGAGCGGTTCACGCGCGCAGAGACGTCCTGTCTCTTCGCGACGCTCGGGTTCTGGCAAGGCGTCGACGTGCCGGGCCGCGCCCTCAGCCTTGTGACGCTGGACCGGCTCCCCTTCGGCCGTCCCGACGACCCGTTGCTCGAGGCGCGACGCGCGCGCGCCGGGGAGCGGGCGTTCGCGCTCGTCGACCTGCCGAGGGCCGCCGCGCTGCTCGCTCAGGGCGTCGGGCGGCTCATCCGCAGCTCCACCGACCAGGGGGTGGTCGCCGTCCTCGATCCCCGCCTGGCGACGGCTCCGTACCGAAAGACGCTCCTCGACGCGCTGCCCCCCATGCGCCGCACCGTCCAGCGCGCCGAGGTTGAGGCATTCCTCGAGCGGCTCTTCGTCCCCCAGGGTCCTGGCTGATCGTGGTCGGGCACTGGCCTCGCTCAGGCTGCCCGGCGGCGCGCCGGCGGGGGGACGGCCGGCGGGGGGACGGCCGGCGGGGGGAGCGCCCCGTCGCCGCCGAGCCGCCAGCCTGCGGCCACCAGCGCCCTGCCGGCGGCGAGCGCCACCGTGCCCGGCTTCCCCTCCGCTCGGGGCGCCGAGCGGCGGCGACGCGACGCCGCCAGGTGAGAGAGGTCGGAGCTCCGCTGCGCAGCGAGCTTGCTCGCCGTCGTCCATGGTTGGTGCAACATGCCACCAGTGTAGCAGCTCTAGTTTGAGTTCGAACGATAGAGGGATATAGTCATCTCGCTATGCCTATCTTCGAAGAGCCGGGAGAGGCGGTCGAGCCCAAGGTGGCCGTCCGAGGCTCAGCAGCCATCGAGCTCGAGTGGGTGCTCCACTCGGCCGTCCGCGAGGACTTCCGCGCCGACCACCCAGCCCTCCACGCCCTCTACGACGAAGAGCGGCCCGACCTTCGCGAGGAGGTGCGCGCGCTGTGGGCCGGCGAGGAGCCCGCTGAGGAGACTCGGGCACCGGGGGCCTTCACCGAGCTGGTGCTCCTCGCCCACCACGGGGGGCTCCTCTTCGAAGAGGAGCCGTCGGCGTTGCTCGCGGCGCTCGGCGGTCTCTGCTCGTCGGTGCCCACCGCCCCGTCGGACTGGCCGCTCCTGGCGGAGAGCGACGTCGACCGGCGGACCGCGCTCTTGCGCCTGGCCCGCCTCCGCCGCTCGGCACAGGTGCGCCGCCGGTTCGTCGACGTCGTCTCGCGGGTCTGGGAGGCCGCGGGGCCCAGCTGGGAGCAGCACGGCCGCGCCGCGGTGGCCGACGCGATCGCGTCGAAACAGGCGATGTTGTCCAGGGGCGCAGGATGGCGTGACCTCGTGAGGGGCTCGTGGCACTTCGGTGAGCACGCGGAGAGGGTGGTGGCCGCCCTCGCGCCCGACGTGGAGATCGTGGTCGTGCCCGCCTACTTCGCCCACCTGGGCCTGCTCTACGACGTCCCGGGACACGTCGTGCTCGGCATCCGCGCCGAGGAGCCGGCAAGCGCTGCGCGCGAGCGCAACGAGGACCTCGCCAAGAGGCTGCGCGCGCTCTCGGACCCGACGAGGCTCGCGATCGTCGACAGCCTGCGCGCTCGGGCACTCACGGTGACCGAGCTGGCCACGCGCTTCGGCCTCGCCCAGCCGACGGTGAGCAACCACGTGAAGCTGCTCCGCGACGCCGGCCTCGTCGCCGAGGTCCGCGAAGGCACGCGCAAGAAGTTGGCGGTCCGCCCCGACGCCGCCGGCGCGCTCGTCGACGACCTCGCGCGCGTGCTGGACGCGGTCTCCCCTCTTCGGCCTGCGGGTCAGTAACCGAGCCGGTCGAGGGCGTCGGGACGCTGCTGCCAGCGCTTCTCCACCCGCACGTAGAGCTCGAGGTAGGCACCCGGCGGCAGCTGCGCTCGGACAGCCGTCCCGACCTCCTTCAGCACCGCGCCCTTGCGGCCGATGACGATGCCCTTCTGCGAGTCGCGCTCCACCACGATCTCGCAGCGGATCCGCGGCCAGTCCCACTCGGTCACCCGACAGGCGATCGAGTGGGGAAGCTCCTCCCGGGCGCGCCGCAGGAGCTGCTCGCGCACGAGCTCTGCCACCGAGAGCGCCTCGGGCGTGTCGGTCGTCATGTCGGAGGGGTAGTACGCGGGTCCTTCGGGCAGCCGGTCGACGATCGAGCCGACGAGCGCGTCGACACCCTCACCGGTGCGCGCCGACACGGGGAAATATTCCGCCGAGCCGCTCCCACCCAGCTCGTCGACCGCGGCGGCCGCGGCGGCCAGCTGGCCGAGGAGCTGCGCGGGGCGGACGCGGTCGACCTTGTTGACGACGACGAGGAGGCGGCCGCCGGCGTCGGGAGCCCGCGGCGCCTCCCTCCCGGCGATCGCACGGGCGAGGACGATCCGGTCCCCGGGCCCGACCGGGGCGGTGGCATCGAGCACGGCGACCGCGACGTCCACGTCGTCGAGCGACGCGTCGGCCGCCTCGACGAGACGGGCGCCGAGCGCGCTGCGGGGCCGGTGGAAGCCCGGGGTGTCCACGAGCACGAGCTGGGCACCGGGACGGTGGAGCACGCCGCGCACGACGTGGCGCGTGGTGTTGGGCCGCGACGAGACGATCGAGACCTTCGCGCCGACGATCCGGTTGACGAGCGTCGACTTGCCGACGTTCGGACGGCCGACGACCGCGGCGAACCCCGTCTTCATCGGCGAGCTCACTCCTCGGCGTCGTCGGCGGGCCCGGCCGGGGCCGTGCGCTCGATCCGCACCCGGGAGATGCGCCGTCCCTGGACCCGCTCGGCGACGAGGCGCACCCCGTCGACGTCGACCGACTCGCCCTGTGCGGGGACATGGCCGCCGACGGCGAGCATGAGACCGCCGACCGTGTCCCAGCCCTCCTGGGGGAGCTCGGTCCCGAGCAGATCGTCGACGTCGTCGATCGCCATGCGCCCCGTCACCACGACGCTCCCGTCGGGCAGGGACTCCACCACCGGCTCCTCGACGTCGTACTCGTCCACGATCTCGCCGACGAGCTCCTCGATGAGGTCCTCGAGGGTGACGAGGCCGACCGTGCTCCCGTACTCGTCGACGACGATCGACATGTGGAACTTCTTCTCCTGCATCTCCCGCAGGAGCGTCGTGAGCCTCTTGGTCTCGGGGACGAAGTGCGCCGGGCGCAGATGCGCGCGCACGACCTCGTCACCGCGCCCCTCGTGTTCCGCGCGCATGAGGTCCTTGGCGTAGGCGATGCCCACCACGTCGTCGACGTCCCCTTCGTGCACCGGCACGCGGCTGCGACCTGCAGCGAGCACCTCTTCGAGCGCGTCGTGGACGGTGACACCCGCGTCCAGCGTGAGCATGTCGAGGCGCGGCACCATGACCTCGCGCACGACCGCGTCCCCGAAGTCGATGATCGAGTGGATCAGCGTCCGCTCCTGAAGCTCGATCACATCCTCGGCCTGGGCCACGTCGGCCATCGCCAAGAGCTCCGACTCGGTCACCCTCGGGGCGGGGGCGCCGCCCCCGCCGAACCGGCCGATGAGCAGGTTGGCGAGGCCGATCAGGACCGTCGAGATGGCACGGACCGGTGGGAAGCGGACGATCGCGGTGACGACCGGCGCGGTGAGCAGGGCGGCTCGCTCGTGATTGTGCACGGCCCAGTTCTTCGGCACGGCTTCGAACAAGACGAAGATCACGACCACCTCGAACACCGTCCCGACCACGACGCCCCACGCGCCCAGCCATGCCGAGGCGAGCACGCCGACGAGCGTCGCCGAGACGAGCTGGCAGATCAGCACGAGGAGGAGCACGGGATTGAGGAACTGCTCGGGGTGCTCGACGAGCCGCACGAGCTGGCGCGCGCCGCGGCGATGCTCGTCCAAGAGCGCCTTCGCCTTCACGCGGCTGGTCCGCACGAGGCCGGTCTCCGCGAGGGCGAGGAGGCCGGACGCGGCGAGGAGCACGACGATGACCGCGATCAGCACCCAGTCGGTCGCGCGGAACCCCGCGGCCGCGACGACGGGTGCGCCGGTCACGGCGAGCCGCCGGCGCCGTGCTGACCGCTTCTGTGGTGGCGAGCCAGGAGCTCGCGCTCGAGGCGCTCCATCTCCTCTGCCTCGAGGTCTGTCTCGTGGTCCATCCCGAGGAGGTGCAGGACGCCGTGGACCACGAGCAGGGCCAGCTCGTCTTCGACCGTCGCGCCGTGCTCGTCGGCATTCCGAGCAGCGACCGCGGGGCAGATCACCACGTCGCCGAGGAGGGTCAGCGGCTCCTCGCCGACGTCCACGCCCGGGCCGGTCCCGCCCGAGTCCGGGGAGCGGCCACCGGGGAGGGGTTCGTCCTCGATAGGGAACGCAAGGACGTCGGTCGGGCCCTCTCGCCCGAGGAATTGCTCGTTGAGCGCGGCGATCGACGGCTCGTCGACGAAGAGGAGCGACACCTCGACCTCGCCGCGCACCCGGCGGTCCTCGAGCACCGCGCGAGCGAGCGCCGCCCACCGGTCGAGGTCGACCGCATGCTCCGCCTGCTCGTCGGCGGCGTAGACGTCAGCGGCCATTGGCGGCGCGCTCAGCCTCCTCGTACGCGTGGATGATGTCCCCCACGATCTGGTGCCGCACGACGTCACGACGCGTCAGCTGCACGAAGGAGACCCCGGGCACCGCGCCGAGCACCTCCTCGAGGCCCACGAGGCCCGATCGGCCGCCGGGGACGTCGATCTGCGTGACGTCGCCGGTCACCACGCACTTGGAGCCGAAGCCGATGCGGGTGAGGAACATCTTCATCTGCTCGGGCGTCGTGTTCTGCGCCTCGTCGAGGATCATGAACGAGCTGTTCAACGTCCGTCCCCGCATGAACGCGAGCGGTGCGACCTCGATCGTCCCGCGGTCCAAGAGCCGCTGGGCGCCGTCGGGCTCGAGGAGGTCGTAAAGGGCGTCGTAGAGGGGGCGCAGGTAGGGGTCGACCTTGGCCATCAGGTCGCCCGGCAGGAACCCGAGCCGCTCCCCCGCCTCGACCGCCGGGCGCGTGAGGATGATGCGGTTGACGGCCCGGGTCTGGAGCGCCTGCACGGCGAGCGCGACCGCGAGGTAGGACTTGCCGGTCCCCGCCGGGCCGATGCCGAAGGTGACGGTGCTCGCGCCGATCGCGTCGGTGTAGCGCTTCTGGCCGGCGGTGTAGGGGCGGATCGAGCGTCCTCGCGCGCCGCGCACGACCTCGGCGTTGAGCACCTCGGAGGGGCGGACGTCGTCGCGCACCATGTCGATGGTCCGGCGAACTTTCGCCGCGTCCAGCGCCTGCCCGGACTCGAGCACGAGGACCAGCTCTTCGAACAGACGCGACAGCTTCTCGGCGTCGGGCCCGTCGACCGCGATCCGGTTGCCCTGCACGGCGATCCGATCTTCGGTAAAGGCGCGCTCGACGAGCCGCAGCAGCTCGTCGTGCGGTCCGAGGAGGCTCGCCATGAGGTGCGTGTTGGGCACCAAGGTCTCCCGGCGCGAGGTCGTGGGGACCCCCCTCTGGGGCTCGCCTGGCCCGCCTGCCGTGCCGGCCTCGCCGTGCCCGCCAGCCGTGCCGGGCGCCTGCAACCCCGGCGCGCGGTCGGCTGCCGTCACCCGGGGGGCCACGTCATCGGCCTGCCGCCGAGCACGTGGAGGTGGAGGTGGGGCACGGAGTTCAAAGAGTCCTTCCCGACGTTGAGCACCAGGCGGTACCCGCGCTCGGGGGCGCCGATCCCTTCGGCCTCGGCGACCGCGCGGGCGGTCGTGAACATCTCCGCGACGTCCGGGGCGTCCTCCGGCGAGACGACGCCGGCGTGGTCGATGTGGCGCCGGGGCACGACGAGCACGTGGACTGGCGCCTGGGGGTGGATGTCACGGAACGCGACGGTGCGTGCGGTGGTGCAGACCACCTCGGCGGGCACCTCGCCGGCCACGATCCCGCAGAAGAGGCAGCCGGCCGGCGTCAGGGTTCCCGTCCGTCGGTCGATCGGCGGGGCGGCAGGAGGTGCTCCAGATCGCCGGGGGCGATCCTGCAGGACTCGATGAACCGGTCGACGTCCTCCTCCTTCAGGCGGATCACCCGGCCGAACTTATAGGCCGCGAGGTCGCCGCCGTCAATGAACCGGTACAGGCTCCGCAGCGTCACGCCGAGGCGCGCCGACGCATCCTTGGTGCTGAGCCAGCGCACCTGCTCCGCCATCACGTTCATACTCCCACTGCGATGTGCCGTCGGAGACTCATTCTCCGTGGCCTGACACCGTACCGGCGCGCCGGGCGCCGAGGAGCACCCCGGCAGCGATCGCGGCGGTCTCGGTGCGAAGCACGTACGCCGCGAGCCCGACCGTCGGCCAGCCCGACGAGAGCTCGTCGGCGCTCCACCCGCCTTCGGGCCCGACGGCGATGCCGGTGACCTCCGCGGCGAGCGCAGGGCCGCCGGGCTCGGCGAGGGCCGTGCCTGCGGGTTCGAGGTCGTCGAGGCCGACGACGCCGACGACCTCTGGGAGCCACACCCGCCGGGACTGGGCTGACGCCTCGGCCGCCACCCGGCGAAGGCGGCCGAGGAGGGCGCCGGCACGGTCCGCGTCCCAACGGACGACCGAGCGGGCCGACGAGAGGATGACGATCCGGTCGATGCCGAGCTCGGTGAGCTTCTGGACCACCCACTCGGGGCGAGCAGCCTTCACAGGGGTGAAGGCGACGGTAAGGGCCGGGACCGGCGCGGCTTCGAGCTCCGTCGTCCCGTCCAGCTCGAGGGTGCCCTGCCGGCGATAGCGGCACCGCGTCCATCGGCCGCGTCCGTCGGTCGCCACGACCGTCTCGCCGTCGGCCAACCGCAGGACTCGCTCCAGGTGGTGGGCGGACTCGCTCGCGAGGACCGGGGCGCCTGGGTCGCCGACGAGCACCTGCGCGGCGGCGCGGCGGCGCGCGACGAGCCCCGGTGGCATGCCTGCCCGGGGATCAGCCGAGCGCGGAGCGGATCCGGGAGAGGACGCCGTCGTGTCCGTGGACCTCCTCGCCGCGCTCAGCGGCGAGCTCGGCCAAGAGCTCACGCTGGCGGGGCGAGAGCTCGGTCGGCGTGTCGACCGCGAGGTGGACGTAGAGGTCGCCCCGGCCGCGTCCTCGGAGGTGGGGCACGCCGAGCCCTCGGATCCGCACCACCGTCCCGGTCTGGGTGCCCTGCGCGACCGCGATCTGGCGAGGCTCCTCGAGCGTCTCCACCTCGACCGACGTGCCGAGCGCCGCTTGTGCCATGCCGATGTGCAGGGTCGTGTGCAGGTCGTCGCCTGCGCGCTCGAAACGCTCGTCGGGCTCCACCACGAGGTGGACGAAGAGCGACCCGTTGGGCCCGCCGCGCGGCCCTGCCGGGCCCCGGCCCGCGAGGCGGAGCGTCGACCCGTCGTCCACGCCGGCGGGCACTTCGACCATGAAGTCCCTGTCCTCCATCCGCCGTCCGTCGCCGCGACAGGCCCTGCAGGGGTCGGCGATCACCTCGCCGGTCCCCTGGCACCTCGAGCAGCCGATCGTGGTCATCACCTGGCCCAGCAGGGAGTTGCGGAGGCGGCGGATCTCGCCCGTCCCCTGGCAGTCGGTGCACGCGACGGGCTGGGTCCCCGGCGCCGCCCCGCTGCCGCCGCACTCGCTGCAGGTGACCGGCAGCCGCACCGAGAGCTGCTTGTGCGCCCCGAAGACCGCCTCGGCGAATTCGAGGTGCAAGGTGACCTCGGCGTCGCTGCCCTGCTGGGGGCCACGCTGCCTCCCGCGGGGTGCGCCGGTCATCGTCCCGAAGAACATCTCGAAGAGGTCCGAGAGCCCGCCGTCGAACCCGAAGCCGGCGCCGCCTGCGGCGCCTGCGCCGCCGAAGCTCGCGGGGCCGAGCCGGTCGTAGCGGGCGCGGCGCTCGGGGTCGCGCAGCACCTCGTAGGCGAAGGAGATCTCCTTGAACTTGGCCTCGAGCTCCGGGTCGCCTCCGTTCGCGTCCGGGTGGTACTCGCGCGCCCGGCGCCGGTAGGCGCGCTTGATCTCCTCTTCGGTCGCGTCCGGCCGGACCCCGAGAAGCTCGTAGAGGTCGCCCATCGTCTCAGCGCCTGCCACGTGCACGCCTCCTTGGAGCGGCCCTCCCGGCCGGCCGGCGCGCCGACCCGGGATCGAACGATTCGCCGAGCCGCCGGCCGAGGTGCTCCGAGACGACCCGGGCTGCGGCGAGCGCCTGCGGATAATTCATGCGGGTCGGCCCGAGCAGCCCCACGGCACCCGCCGCATGCCCGTCGACGTTGACCGGCGTCACTACCACGGCGCACGAGGAGAGCGGCTCGTAGCCGTGCTCCGCCCCGATCGCCACGGACAGGCCCCGCTCGATCACGTCGCGAAGGAGGGAGACCACGACGAGCTGCTTCTCGAGCGTGGCGAGCACTGCGCGGACGGTGTCGACCGCGTCGAAGGCCGCAGCAAGCTTGGAGGGGCCTCCGACGAACACGCGGTCGTGGGCCTCCGAGGCGAGGTCCGCGAGCACCGGCTGCGCGAGCGACACCACCTTGTCGACCGCAGGGTCGCCGCTCGGCTCCGGCGCGATGACCGCACCGAGCGAACGCGACTTCGCGGCCGCCTGCAACCGGGCCGACGCCGTTGCCAGCACCTCGTCGGAGACCTCTTCGGCGAAGTCGATCGAGCGCTTCTCGACCGTGCCGTCGGCGAGGACCGCCACGAGCAGGGCCAACCTCGGCCC
Source organism: Actinomycetes bacterium (assembly GCA_021791145.1). The sequence continues at coordinate 50,170 of JAJYXE010000037.1, forward strand.
GAGCCCCACGAGCTGCACGGAGCGCACCGCGGCGGCTTCGTGGCTCGGCGGGAGCACCACCGACGCGTAGGAGGTGAGCTCGCAGAGCAGCCCAGAGGTCCGCTCGAGCATCTCCTCCATCTCCCCGTGGACCTGGTCGAAGAACCGGCTCACCTTGTGGCGCTGCGACGGGCTGAGCACGCCGGGCTCGGTCAGCTGGTCGACGAAGAACCGGTAGCCCTTGTCGGTCGGGATCCGCCCGGCGCTCGTGTGCGGCTGCGCGAGGTACCCCTCGCGCTCCAGCGCCACCATCTCGGAGCGGATCGTCGCCGACGAGACGTTGATGCCGGCGGCCTGGGCCACGTGGTGGGACCCGACCGGCTGGGCCGTGCCGATGTACTCGGTCACGACGGCCTCGAGGATCGCGGCCTTGCGGGGGTCGAGGTCCTGGGTGTCGGGCATGGGTGCGTCTCCGTCGGCAACGTCGTCCTTGGCACTCGATTCTACCGAGTGCCAGGCTCGCGCGGGCGGTCGTGCGCCGGTCAATCGTCGAGGCGGAGCGCCGAGATGAACGCCTCCTGGGGCACCTCGACGCGTCCGATGCTCTTCATCCGCTTCTTCCCCTCCTTCTGGCGCTCGAGCAGCTTGCGCTTGCGCGTGATGTCACCCCCATAGCACTTCGCCAGCACATCCTTGCGCCTCGCCTTCACGGTCTCGCGCGCGACGACCCGCCCGCCGATCGCCGCCTGGATCGGGACGTCGAAGAGCTGGCGGGGGATCAGCTCGCGCAGCTTCTCGGTCATCCGCCGCCCGTAGGCGTCGGCCGCCGAGCGGTGGACGATCGTCGAGAAGGCGTCCACCGGGACGTGGTTGATGAGCAGGTCGACGCGCACGAGGTCGGCCGTCGCGTAGCCCGCAGGCTCGTAGTCGAGGCTCGCATAGCCCTTCGTCCGGCTCTTCAGCTGGTCGAAGAAGTCGACGACGACCTCGGCGAGCGGGATCGAGTAGACGAGCTCGACCCGCTCGGGCGAGAGGTACTCCATGCGTTGCATCTCGCCGCGGCGGCTCTGGCACAGGTCCATGACCGTGCCGGTGTACTCCGAGGGCGTGAGGACGGTGGCGGTCAGCATCGGCTCGTCGACATGGTCGATCCGTGCGGCATCGGGGAGACCGGTGGGGTTGTCCACCTCTGCGACCGTCCCGTCGGTCAGGTACGCCCGGTACTCGACAGACGGCGCGGTGGCGATGAGCGAGAGATCGAACTCCCGCTCGAGCCGCTCCCTGATGATCTCCATGTGCAAGAGCCCGAGGAAGCCGCAGCGGAAGCCGAAGCCGAGCGCGTGCGACGACTCGGGCTCGTAGGTGAAGCTGGCGTCGTTGAGCTTCAGCTTGTCGAGCGCGTCGCGCAGCTCGGGGAGCTCGTCGCCGTCGATCGGGTACAGGCCGCAGAAGACCATCGGCTTCGGGTCGCGGTAACCCGCAAGCGGGGCGGGCGCCGGGGACGCGGCGTCGGTCACCGTCTCGCCCGAGCGGGCCTCCCCGACGTTCTTGATCCCTGCGATGAGGTAGCCCACCTCTCCGGGGCCGAGCTCCTCGGCGCGCTGGGGGTCGGGCGTGCGCACGCCGATCTCCTCGACGTCATGCACCGCCCCCGCCTGCATGAACCGCAGGCGGCTCGCGTTGGACAGCACACCGTCGACCACCCGCACCGAGGAGACCACTCCCCGGTACTGGTCGTAGGACGAGTCGAAGATCAGCGCTCGCAGCGGGGCGTCGCGCCGCCCCTCGGGCGGGGGGATCCGTTCGACGATTGCGTCGAGCAGCTCGGGCACGCCCTCGCCCGTCTTCGCCGAGATGCGCAGGATCTGGTCCGCCGCGATCCCGAGGACCTGCTCGATCTCCTTCGCCGCCCGCTCGGGGTCCGCCGCGGGCAGGTCGATCTTGTTCAGCACGGCCACGATCTCGAGGTCGTGCTCGATGGCCTGGTAGCTGTTGGCGAGGGTCTGCGCCTGGATCCCCTGCGACGCGTCGACGAGCAGCACCGCCCCTTCGCAGGCCGCGAGCGACCGGCTCACCTCGTAGCCGAAGTCGACGTGGCCAGGGGTGTCGATCAGGTGCAGCACGTGGTCCCGGTAGACGACCCGCACGTTCTGCGCCTTGATCGTGATGCCGCGCTCGCGCTCGATGTCCATCGAGTCCAGGTACTGCTCGCGCATCAGGCGGGGGTCGACCGCGCCGGTCAGCTCGAGGATACGGTCCGAGAGCGTCGACTTGCCGTGGTCGACGTGGCTGATGATCGAGAAGTTGCGGATGCGCGCGGTCGGCACCTTCCCGGGTGCCGGCCCGCCAGACGAGGGCACGGTCCATCGATCGTAGCGGCGGCGACTCCCTTGCCCGAGCACGTGGCGCGACCGGGCGACCGCGCCAGGTCGCCTGCTACGATGGGCGCCCGCCGCGTCCCGGGACGAGCCCGGGCCCGCGCGCCATTGGCATGCCGGTGGCACCCTGACCGCAGATCCGAGGAATTCGCACCGTGGCGAACATCAAGTCCCAGATCAAGCGCAATCTCCAGAACGAGCGCCGGCGGCTGCGCAACCGGTCTGTCCGCTCCGAGATGCGCACCCGGGCCAAGACCGCTGTCGCAGCAGCCGAGTCCGGCGCGGAGGACGCGATCGACGCGCTCCGTGCCGCGGTGAAGCGGATCGACAAGGCCGCCTCACAGGGCGTGATCCACAAGAACCAGGCCGCGAACCGCAAGTCGCGGCTGATGCGGCGCATCGCGAAGCTCTCGTCCTGAGGCTGCGCGCCTCGACGTCGGGGTCAGCGGCGCGCCCGGCCGCCCCGAGGAGCGGGCGCGCTGCGCTGCGCGTGCGGGGCTGCGGCCCGGGTCCGGGCGAGGCGGGCCAGCCGCGCGACGAGCACCTCGAGCACCACCTCGGCCGGCAGTGCCGTCCTCCCCTTCACGTCGAGGTCTGCGTCCGCGATCAAGGTGACGGCCTGGCCGATGCGCTCGCTGCCAAGCTGGCGGGCCCGCTCCAGCGCCTTCTTGGCGACGAACGGGCTCTTCACGCCGAGGAGGGCGGCGGCGGCGTCTGCGGTGACGACCGCAGCCCCGTCCAGGCGCAGCATGTTGGAGAAGTGGCTGTGCAGGGTGGCGAGGACCAGCGGGGCCGGCCGGCCGGACCCGACCAGTCGGTGGAGCGCGCGGAGGGCGGCACGGGCGTCGCCCTGGTCGACCGCGTCGGTGAGCTCCCAGGGAGGGACCGCGCCGGCTTCCCCGAGGAACGGCTCGAGCGCCGCGAGGCTCACGGACGCGCCCTTTCCGTAGGCGGCGGCGAGCGACTCGAGAAGGCCCGCCAGCCGACCGAGATCCTCGCCGAGGTGCTCCTCCAGCCGGCGGCTCGCGGCGGCGTCGAGCCGCACGGGCGCGTGGCGGAGCTGCTCGGCCATCCAGCGCCCGCGTTCACGGCCGCGGCCGGCCGCCGCCTCGACCACCTCGCCGGATGCGGCCGCGAGCTTCACCAGCGGAGCGGGGATCGACCCGCCCCCTGCGACGAGCACGAGGTGGACCGAGGGGACGGCGTGGTCGAGGGCCTGCGCGAGGCGCGCCGCGTCCGACGCGCCAAGCCTGCCGGCCTCGCGCACGACGACCACCCGTCGGTCGGCCAGGAGGGGCGGCGTCGTGCACGCGTCCACGATCGCTCCGACGTCGAGCTCGTCGGCGGCACCGTGCTCTTCGACCGCCAGCGACTGGTCGACGCCGCCGGACAGCCGTTCGACGAGCGCGCGCGCCGCCTGGACGACGAGCGCCGGATCATCCCCACGGACCACGTGGACGGTGCCGGGGGAGCCGGCGCGCGAGGTGCCGGCTGGGCCGGCGCGCGAGGTCCCGGCGGCGCGCGGGGTTCCCTCCCCCTCCTCACCCAGGGCGCGGCCCGTCATCGGAGCCGGCGTATGGGCACCGGCGAGCTCCCGCGCGCGGAGAGGATCTCTGCGAGGGCGTCACGGACGCGCACGGTCCCCGCGACGTCGTGGACGCGCAGGACCCTGCACCCCAAGGCGATGCCGAGGGCGGCGGCGGAGAGGGACGCCTCCCGCCGCTCGTCGAGCCCGAGCCCGAGCACGACGCCCAGGAACGTCTTGTTGGACGCCGAGAGGAGGAGGGGGAAGCCCAGCCCGGCGAGCACGTCGGACGCCCGCAGCAGCGCGAGGGACTGGTCGGCGGTCTTGCCGAGGTCGAGGCCGGCATCGAGCACCACCCTCTCGGCAGGCACCCCCGCCGCGATGGCGCGTCGCGCCCGCTCTGCGAGGAATGCGGCGACCGTGGCGACGACGTCGTCATAAAGGGGGGCGGGATCGGGGACGCGGGGCGCGAGCCGGATGTGAGTCGCGACGACCGACGCCCCCGCGCCGGCGGCGGCGAGGAGGTAGTCGGGGTCGGCGAAGCCGCTGATGTCGTTGCCGACGACCGCGCCCGCCTGGTAGGCCGCCCGAGCGACGTTCGCCCGCCACGTGTCCACCGACACGGGCACCTCGAAACGCGCCGTGATCGCTCCCACTGCGGGGACGACGCGGTCGAGCTCCTCTTGCTCGGTCACCTCCGGACCGGGTCCGGCCTTTACGCCCCCGACGTCGAGAATGTCCGCGCCCTGCGCGACGAGCTCGTCGGCGCGGCGGAGCAGCGCGTCGAGCCCGAACGTGGCGCCGTGGTCGTAGAAGGAGTCAGGCGTGCGGTTCAAGATTCCCATCACGAGCGCGCGGTGTGCGATGTCGTAGCGGCGAGCGCCGAGTGCCAGCCGGGAGACCGAACGGCCCAGCGGCGTCGCCGCCTGCACACCACGCATGTGGGTCGCGATCCCCCCGCCCGGCACAGCGCCCTCCTCCACGGACGCCGACCCTACCGAAGCCGACCCTACCGAAGCCGACCCTGCCGAAGAGGCGGCGGACGGCCGTCGGGAAACTCCACTTGCGCGCCGGTCCGGCAGCGGCGTATAGTGCTTGGGTCTCGGTGCGCTCGTGCAGGCGCCGACGAAAGGGCAAACCCACCGTGAGGTGGGGACGCAAAGTCACGGGGCTCCTGGAGCTAGCCGGACCGCCGAATCGGCCCGCCGTAGGCGTGCCATCTCCGGCGTTCCCCGGACGGCTCTTGGAGCTTCGAAGCGGAGGGGAACCGTACGGATGAGAGAGAGCACCAGCCGCCTGCGGGGCGGCCAGGCTTGTCGCTCGGCTCGTCGTGGACCAGCGCCTGTCCGACTGCGTGTCGGTCGGGAGCGCGGCGCGGGTTCCCCCCAAGTTCGCCTCAGGGGATAGGGAGCCGAGCGGCGGAGCCCCCCGCCCCCCGCCAGGGGGCTCCGCCGCCGCCGGTCTCAACGGCCTGGCAGCCGCGACACCGCTTCTCTCAGCAGCTCGTCTGCGTCGCGACGGCCACCGGGCTCTGCCACGACGTAGGCGGTGTGGACCTCCTGCTCCTTCTCGACGATCGAGCGCACCGCTGCGGCGAGCCGGCGCTCCACCACCTCGCCACGGTCGGCGGGCGACACGAGGAGGGCCGCGCCGAGCAGCGTGGTGTCGAGCCGGGCCACCGAGTCGGTGACCCGGAGGGCCGAGCGCAGTGCACTGGCGGCCGCAGCGGTCGACCGCTCGTCGGGCACCTCGACGACGACGAGCACGAACGCTGCTGTCGAACCGCCGTCGGACGCGAGCATCCGCCCTGCCCTGCTGAAGAACTGCCCGGCACCGGGAAGGCCGGTGAGCTGATCGGGGAGCACCCACGGCGGCGCCGAAGGTCCGGGTGGTGCCGAGGGCTCGGTCGGCGAGGGCCCCGGCGGTGCGGAGGGCTCGGTCGGCAGGGGCTCCGGCGGCGGGGGCATCGTGCTCGGTGAGCGCGGCGCGCTCGACGGCGACCCGGTCACGGTGACGGCTCCGTGCTCGACATCTTGCGCCACGTCGCGGGGCAGTTCGACCGACGAGACGATCGGGTTGCTCCATGGAGCCGAGACAGCGGGCACGTGCCCCGATCCGGGCGACTGCGCGGCCGATCCGGCGGCGCTCGCGCTCACACCCTCCGAACGGTCTTCTGATCGGATTGTCCACCAGGGTCGCTCGTCGAGGACGCCCTCGGAGTGGAATCCTCCAGCGGAGGCGTCGGCGGCGGGCGCCGTCGTCCCACTTCCCCTTCCCTCGCCGCGCCCGTTCATCTGCTCGACGACCCTGACATGGCGTGCCAATCGCTCGCCAAGCCGCTGGAGGACGTCGAGCTGCGCGGTCTCGAAGCGACGGTCGGGCTCTGCGACGGCGCCGATCATGTCCCGGCTGCCGTCACGCAGCGGCACGACCGCGACCGTGAGGGCGCGTCGCAGCTGGACCCGTCTCACGAACACCCGGGCGTGCAGGAATTCGGGATCGACGGATGCCTGGAGGACCAGCTCGTCGAGCTCGTCTTCGGTGAGCCCCTCTGAAGACCCCACCTCGGGCACCGCGATGATCCGTGCCGGCCTGCCGACCGCCTGGAACGCCGCGAAGGCGGCGATCGCCGCCGCGTCGCGCCGGGCGACACGAAGCAGGTTCTCCACGGTGGTCGCACCGACAGGCATGGCGAGCTCGAGCTCAGACCGTCCGGCGCCGTGCCGCTGCACGGTCACGCTTGTGGCGGTACATGGCGCGGTCCGCTCGAGCGAGCAGCGCGTCGGGGCCGTCGTCGCCCCGGTCCGTGCTCACCCAGCCGATGGAGGCCCCGAGGTCGAAGACGATGCCGCGCACCGTGAACGGCGCGGACAGCACCTTGCGCAGCCGGGAGACGACGAGGTCGCCGTCGGGAGGCCGCTCGGCCGTCGCGTGGGCGATGACGAACTCGTCCCCGCCGAGCCTGGCGACGACGTCGTCGCTGCGCACCGCCCCGCGAAGGCGCCGGGCGAAGGCACTGAGCACCTCGTCGCCCATGTCGTGCCCGTGCTCGTCGTTGATCAACTTGAAGTCGTCGAGGTCCATGTAGATGAGGGCGACCGCCCCCCCGCGCCGACCAAGACCCTGCAGCATGCGCCGGAGCTCCTCCAGCAGCAGATAGCGGTTGGCAAGTCCGGTCAACGGGTCGTAGAGGGCGTAGTGGGTGAGGCGCTGCTGCTCCATCCACTCCGCAGTCGTGTCGCGCAGCACGACGAGCACGCCTCTCTCCCCCTCGACGAGGAACGGTCTCGCGGAGATGGTCACGTGACGTTGTCCCTCGCCTTCCTCGCCCACGGTGAGGCGGACCTCGCGTGGGACGCCGTCTCGGAGCGCCAGGGTTGCAGGATGGAGGTCGTTGGCCAGCAGCTGGCCGTCTTCCGACCTGAGCCTGCTCGCTGCGGGGAGCGGCGACCCGACGAGCGTGCGCTCCGGCGCCAGCCCGTGCATGGCGTCGGCGGCCCGGTTCGACAGCACCACGATCCCCGCCTCGTCGAGGTACATGATCCCGTCGTCGAGACCCGCGATCAGCTGCGCTGCGTCGATCCGGGTCGACACTCGGTCGTTGTCGGGCGCCGCGGCGGGACGCGCCCGCTCCGCTCGGGGGTACGTGTCGGAGGCCCGCGAGGCGGCCGCTGCCTCCGCCGTCTGCCCTGTGGCGCCTCGGAGGAGCGGCGCGAGCCCCGTCGCGAGCCGGGCGAGCTGAGCCCGCTGGTACTCGTCAGGCTCGGGCAACCAGGTGTCGACCACTCCGAGGAGCCCCAATTCGGCGCTCCCCATCCATACGGGCACCACGACGCACGCGAGCGAAGCGTCCGCGGCGCCCGCCTCTGTGGACACCTCTGCGTTCCAAAAGAGGTCGCGGCCGTGGGCGGCCGGATGCGAAAGGCAGTTGCGAGCGAGCACCTCGACGCGATGCCACCCGTCGACCGGTGGCATCTCGTCGGAGAGGACCCGGTGCACCACGCCTGCCATGTCGACCGCGAACGAGCCGAGCCCCAGGCAGAGATCGAGCGCGGTGCGAAGCACCTCCTCGATCGAATCGCTCTCCAGCGCCGGGTCCCCCATCGCTACCGTTCCCACGACACTGCAACCGTAGTGCGCGACCAAAACGGTCTGCAGACTGCCCCGGCGCGCGCAGTCGCGGCGGACGCACGCCAACGCGATACCTCTCGTCGATGGAGATCCACCACCCTTCGCGGCACGCGACCTACCATTGTCGGTACAGCCCAGTGCGACAAGGCCTCACGGCACAACACGCGCTCAACTTGCCGTCAACGGGTCGTGCGTGCCACGAGAGTGAATGCGATCGAGCGAGTGACAGCACCCGTGGAACCTGGGGAGGCGAAGAGAAGCGTGGCCGACTTTCCCTGCACCTTCCGAGAAGACGTCACCGCGGCCGCCGAGATCCTTCGTCACGGAAGCGGCGTCTCTTGGGCTTACCGCTTGCTCGGAGAGCTCGAGTCGCGTCACGAGCTCTCCGACCTCTGGCTCGTCCTCGAGCCGAGCGTGGTGCCCGGGAACCCGAGCGTGGTGCCCGGGAACCCGAGCGTGGTGCCCGGGAACCCGAGCGTGGTGCCCGGACCACGAAGCGCGGGGCAGGTGGGAGGGGGCTTCCAGCTGTTCGCGCTGCGCGCCAGCGCGGCGTCCCTCGACGCTGTTCGCTCACTCCTCCACCGGCCCCCCGGGGTGCACCGCACCCCGGGGGACGTGCACCGCGAGCCGGCCGGGGTGCACGACGAGCCGACCGGGATCGACGCCGTCACGAACGCGGCGCTCGGCACCATGTGCAGTGCCACCTTCCGCGCGTGGGCGGCGTCCCTCGGCAGCGCCATCGACCCCGCGACGGGCATCTCGAGCAGCCCGGTGATCCGAGAGGGGATCAGCCGGGCTGCGGCATGCGGGGCACGCTACGGATGGTCCAGTACGCTCGTCGTCCTCACGACGGGTGGGGAGGCGCCCCCAGAGGCGCGCTGGCTTGCACTCGCGGCAGCGCTCGGCAAGGCGCTGCGGAGCGGCGACGAGGTCGGGGTGACAACCCCGGGAGTGGCGCTCGCCCTCCTCGGGAACGCCGGCCCCGACGCCGTCCGGCCCTTCATCGCCCGGGTCCGCGCCGCGCTGAGCGCAGCTGGGTGGGAGGACGTCGACCTGCACGCGGCGACCGCGAGGACCCCCGAGGAGACCGTCGACCCGGCGGAGCTCGCCCGACTCGCGGCCGAGCGGCTGGCAGACGCAGGGCTCGACGCGCCGGCGATGCCGGCCGACCCGTCTCTTGTCGAGCTCGAGCTGCGCGTCCTTCCTGGGGTCGTGTGCGTGACGATGGCCACACCGATCCTGGTCTTCTCGGCGTCGCCCTCTGCATCCCTCCATGAGCGAGTCCTCGACCTGGTCCGCGCCCGTCTCCCGCACGCCTCGGTCCGCATGCTCGCGGTCGCCGACGAGGCGTGGGCCCCCGAGCGTGCACCAGAGGTGTCGGGCGCGCGCGCGGGCAACGGGCGCGAGCACGGCAACGGCAATGGAGGCAGCAACGGGCGCGAGCACGGCAACGGCAATGGCGGCAGCAACGGCAACGGCGGCGACAGCGGCTACGAGAGCGAGCACGGCAGAGCGCGCGAGCACGGTTACAGGAACGGTTACGGGAACGCCGGAGCGGCGCAGGGGAGCACCGGGGGGAAGGGCGCCGCTCTGCCAGAGGAATCGGCTCCCCGGGCCATCTTGGCGACCGCGCCGGGCAGCGAGCGGGTCACAGCGCAAAGGGAAGGGTCGCGGGTGGAGCTCCTCAGCACCGCATTCGATGCGTCGCGCGGCACGAGCGAAGTGACCTTGGCGCTCGGCGCGCGACGCGGGACCGGGCGAGCGCCTGCCGGTCCCCTCGCCGGCGGGGCGCAGGCGACGCTCAACGCGCTCAGCGCGCTCTCCATCGACGTCCCCTTCTACCTCGTGTCCGCTGAGCACGCGCACGGCGTGCCCGGTGAGCCGGTCGTCGTCGTGCTCGCGCCCAAGCGTGACGGCGGCAGCGCTGCGCCTCCCGGCCAGATCGTGGAGCGCCTCGGCGTCGCGACGGGCAGGGAGGACGTGGAGGCCGCAAGCCGTGCGACGCTCGGCGCGCTGAACCGACATCTGACGAGGGGCTCCTCCTCCGGATGAGCGCGTTCCGCTACGGCGCGTCGTTCTACGACCGCGCGAGCGGGCTGCGCTTCGAGGGGCACCATCCCCTGAGCAGGCCTGACCGCTGGCGCGCGTATCTCAAGGGCGCAGCTCGGGAGTACTCCCGCTACGGGATCGCCGGTCTGGTCGACCAGCGCGCCCTCGAAAGGGGGGACGGGGTGTCCCTCTTCTTCGTCGGCGTCGACGCGAACGACCGCGTGGTCGCCGGGCTGCGTTGCCATGGGCCGCTGGACGACGCGGCAGCGGCACAGGCGCTCGCGGAGATGGCTGCGTCGCCCGAGTGGGAAGAGCACCGGGCCGCCATGGAGGAGGTCTCGGCGTACGGGGTGATCGAGATGAAGGGCGCATGGCGCGAGCTGAGCGGTGACGGCAGCCGTCTTGTCGCGTCGGCAATGGTCCGCTGCTGCGCCCACGCGATCGACTGGCTCGGCGCGGAGGTCCTCCTCGCCGCGGTCGCCGACCGCATGGAGCCGATCATGGCGTCGGTCGGCAGCATGATGCTGGGCACGGAGTCCGCACCGTACCCCTCTGAGCAGTACCGCACGATCCTCACGGGCATGCGGCGACCCCGCTACCGGGGGCTCCTCGACCCAGCCCAAGCTCGCCTCGTGCGCGAGGACCAGGAGCAGCTGAGCCGTCCACCCGCGAGCTCCCTCACGACCGGATGGCGGCCGATCGTCTTGGACGTCCGGAAGCGGGCGGACCGCCATGTCCTCACGAACCTGCGATCCGACCCCGGCATCGACGTCCTCGACGTGGTCGAACGCCAGCGCGCCGAGCTGCAACGGCTCATCCCTCCGGCGACGCCAGAGGTCCTCGAGGAGCCGACGTGCCACGTGTACCTTCCGTGGCGCCGCGCGGTCGTCCACATGCTGGGACCGCGCGCCTACGCGGTCCTGCGGTTGGACAGGAACCGTCACCGGATCACCCGCGAGGAGCAGGAGCGGCTCGCCCGCCAGCGGGTGGGGATCGTCGGGCTGAGCGCGGGCCACGCCGCTGCGGTGACGATCGCGCTCGAGGGGCTCTGCGGGGAGCTCCGCGTCGCCGACTACGACGAGCTCGAGGCGTCGAACCTCAACCGGCTTCCCGCCTCCTTGCTCGACATCGGCACCAACAAGGCGGTGGTGGCAGCCCGCCGGGTGGCAGAGCTTGACCCCTACCTTCCTGTCCACGTGGTCCCCGAGGGCATCGACCCTGACAATGTCGACGAGTTCATCGCGGGCCTCGACGTGGTCGTCGAGGAGTGCGACGACCTCGCGATGAAGCTGCTCGTGCGTGAAGCTGCCCGTCGCCAGCGCGTGACCGTCGTGATGGAGACCAGCGACAGAGGGATGCTCGACGTGGAGCGCTTCGACCTCGAGCCCGACCGTCCCGCGTTCCACGGGTTGCTCGGCGACGTCAGCGCCGACGAGCTCGACTCGCTCACGGTCGCCCAGAAGGTTCCCTACGTCCTCGCGATCGTCGACGCGCCGCAGGGGTCGGCGCGTGGCACCGCGTCGCTCGCGGAGATCGGACGGACGGTGTCGAGCTGGCCCCAGCTCGGCTCCGACGTCACGCTCGGCGGAGCGGCGGTCGCCGCGGTCGTCCGGCGCCTCGGGCTCGGTGACGACGTCCCCTCTGGCAGGACGCGCATCGACCTCGACGCGGCCGTCTCGTCGCTCGAGCCGCCCGTGCAGGTGAGCGGTGCGCCGAAGCCGCGGGTGCCGCCGGTGCCGCCGTCGGGAGCCGCCGACGTCGGGCGGGCGATCGTCCACGCGGCCACCCTCGCGCCGTCGTGCGGCAACGGCCAGCCTTGGCGGTTCGAGCTGAGCAGCCGGGACCTCGTGATCGCGCTCGACCGCTCGAGGAGCTGCGGGACGATGGACCTCAGCTCACGGGCGAGCTTCGTCGGACTGGGCGCAGCGCTCTTCAATGCTCGAGTGGCCGCCGCCGCCGCCGGCCGGCTCGGCCCGTACCGGCTCTTCCCTGAGGGACCGAGCTCGGACGTCGTCGCCTCCTTGGAGCTCGGCACGGCGTCGGACCCGTCGCTCGCCGAGCTCCACGGGGCCATGCTCGAGCGGTGCTCGAACCGCCGGCAGGGCACGCCGACTCCGCTCGACCTCGCGGAGGTGAGCCGGATGTCGCGGGCGGCCACCGAGGAGCACGCGCAGCTGCATCTCGTCACCGGCACGGATCGGCTGACGGAGTGCGCGGAGATCTTCGCCGCCGCTGAGCGCATCCGCTTCCTCAGCCCGCAGCTGCGCGAAGACACCTTGCGAGAGATGCGCTGGCCGGGCGAGGACGTGCGCACCGGGATCGACCTCGCCACGCTCGAGCTGTCGGGTCCCGAGGCCGGGTCGCTCCAGATGCTCGGTCGTGGCGACGTCATGGACCTCCTCGAGCACTGGGACGCGGGCGGGGCACTCGGCGACTACCTGGCACGGGCGATCGGCGCGAGCTCGGCGGTCGCGATCGTGACCGTCGAGAGCGCAAGTCCCGCGTCCTATCTCAGCGGGGGGATGGCGCTCGAGCGCGTGTGGATCGAGGCGCAGCGTTCGGGCTGGGCCGTGCAGGCGATCGCCCCCGCCTTCCTCTACGCCGTCCAGCAGAGGGACTACCAGACGCTCGGCGGCACCCGCTGGGCTGAGGAGCTGCGGCGCCTCGCCGAACGCTTCCGTGCCCTCGTCGACCTCGGGACCCACACAGCGGGGATCCTCACCCTGCGGCTCAGCCGGGCCGCCCCCCCGCACGTCCGGAGCGCCCGGCTTCCCCTCGACCAGGTGCTGCGGCGCCGGGCAGCGCCCTAGGCGTGATCGTTCGCGCCCCCAATCGCTGAAGCGCACAAACAGTTTGCGCAGAAATTCTGCCGCTCTCGTGCATTCCGCCTCGTGAGCAGGTACGATTACAAGGTCGGAGGAGTGGGGATGGTGATGAGTTCAGACCTCTTTGCTGGGGACGACCGTGTCGGCGGCGAAAATCTCGGTGAGGTTCTCGCGGGCGCGCTCAGGCTCTTGCGAGGCGCCGTGGCCGTCGAGTACCTGCCGGCGTCCTTGGCCCGCACCCCGGTGGTCTGGGCCGATCTGACACACGCGGCCGCGACCGCGGCGCTCCACACGCTGGTGTCGGGGCGGCTCGTGTCCGGCGGCCCGTGGGGGGAGGCTCGCCTCGGCGCGAACCTGGCGTGGATCGAGCCGCTGGATCCGACCGACGTCGTCGCTCCCGACGACGGGCACGTGGCACGGGGGGCGTTCGCCGTCGCCTTCAGGGAGCGCCCGCCGCTCGCCGACAACGAGATCGACACGGTCCGCCTGTTCGCCCGGCTCGCAAACGCGGTCGTCGGCCCGAGAGAGGCCACACGCACAACGTCGAGGCGGCGCGGCCTCGACGATCTCGTGTCGACCATCAGCGAACGGCTGATGTCCACGACCGGCCCGACCTTGAGAGATGCGCTCGACTGGGCGGTCGAGGTGCTGTGCGAGTACCTGGGTGCGGACGTCGCGTTCCTCCGCCGCAACGACCACGCTCGCGGCATGAGCGTTCTCATGGCCTTCTACCCCCCGCGCGGCATCCCGCTGGAGGAGGACCCGCTCGGCATCGTCCCGTTCGACGCCGACCCCATCTTTGCCGCGACCAAGGACCTGAAGGTCCCCTTCATCGTGCGCAATGCCGCGGAGACCGACGACCGCTACCTCCAGCGGGTCCGCGACGCCGGCTGGTCGGACCAGTTCGCGGGTGCCGGCGTCCCCCTCGTGCACGGCGACTCGACCGAGGGGGTCCTTGCCTTCGTCTATCTCACCTCCTACACGTGGTCGGAGCACGAGATCAACGCGCTACGCGCCGTCGCCGCGCTCCTCGTGCAGTTGCTCCACCGCATCGACGCCGAGGAACGGCTCCGTCACAGCGCCCTGACCGACGAGCTCACGGGCCTTGCGAACCGCAGGGCGCTCATCGAAGAGGTCGCGGCCCGCCACGAGGCTGACAAAGGGCCGACCGCACTGCTCTTCATCGACCTCGACCGGTTCAAAGTGATGAACGACCAGCTCGGCCACCGCGCCGGCGACACGGTGCTCCGGGTGATCGCCGACCGCATCCGCACCTCCCTGCGGCCGAGCGACTTCGCCGCCCGGCTGGGCGGTGACGAGTTCGTCGTGCTCCTCGACGGCGCGGACAGCTTGGCGGCGGTGGCAGCCGCGAGCCGGCTCCTCGAGCTCATCTCGCTGCCCATCGACCTCCGCGGCCAGCGCGTCGCCCACACGGGCAGCGTGGGCATCGCGCTCACCGAGTCCACGACCGTCACCGCCGAGGAGCTGCTCGGCCAGGCGGACATGGCGCTCTACGCGGCCAAGTCGCAAGGGGGGAGCCGCGCAGTGGTGTTCGACCGCGAGCTCGAAGCGAGCGTCGCCCAACGCTCCACGATGGAGCTGCTGCTGCGACAGGCTCTCGAAGACGACGCGCTGAGGGTGATGTACCAGCCCGAATTCGATCTCGTGACCGGCAAGCTGCTCGCCGTCGAGGCACTCGTCCGGTGGTTCCGGGCGGGCGAGGGGTTCGTCGAAGCGGCGAAGTTCGTGCCCATCGCCGAGGAGACCCACCTCATCGCCGACATCGACCGCTGGGTGCTCGCGCGCGCCTGCGAGCAACTGGCCTCCTGGCGTCGCACCTACGGGCTGGACATCGTCGTGCGGGTCAACATCTCCCCCGCCCAGCTCGGCGTCGTGGGCGTCGTCCAGACGGTCGAAGACTGCATCCGGCGGTCGGGGATCCCGCCTGAGCTGCTCTGCCTGGAGATCACCGAGCAGGCGGTCATCGAGGACATGGAGCAGGCGGTGCGCGTCCTCGAGGACATCCGTGCGATGGGTGTCAGGCTCGCCATCGACGACTTCGGGACTGGCTTCAGCTCGATGAGCCAGCTCAAGTCCCTTCCTGTCGACGTCCTCAAGATCGACCGAGTCTTCGTCGACCGCATCGCCGACGATCCGACCGACCAGGCGATCGTCGAGACGATCGTGGGGCTCGCGCGCGCCTTCAAGCTCGACGTGGTGGGAGAGGGCATCGAGCGCGCGGAGGACCTCTCGACGCTCGTGCGGCTGGGATGCCGGCGTGGGCAGGGGTACCTCCTCTCGCGCCCGCTGCCTCCAGAGGAACTCCGCCAGATCCTCGTCCAGGGCGGGATCGACCTCGTGGCGCTGGGGACCCTGGAGAACGCGCTCGCCCGAGGGCTTTGACCCGCCTGGGGGGGCGAGCCGGAGCGTCAGGGGCGAGCCGGAGCGTCAGGGGCGAGCCGGAGCGTCAGGGGCGAGCCGGAGCGTCAGGGGCGAGCCGGAGCGTCAGAACAGGCGGCTCGCGAGCGCCCGGCGGTACCGGGCCGTACGCGGGTCGTCGGGCCCGAGGGTCTCGAGGACGTCGAGGAACTCCTGGCGGGCGTCCTCGTCGTCACGCACCCGCTCGAGGAGCTCGTCGAGGGCCCGGGTGACGTCCCCGTCCGACGCCACGCCCCGGAGGGACAGCCGGGCCTCAGCGGCGAGGGCGCGGACGTCGGACGTCTCGGGCACCCGGGCGAGGAGCTCGAGCGCCTCCTGCGGCTCGCCGCGGTCGACGAGGATCCTGGCGAGCCCGAGGACTGCGTCCGGGTGGTCCCGCTGGAGGACGAGCGCCTTGCGGAGCGACGCCTCGTCGCCGGCGGCGACCAGCAGGTCTGCCTCGCTTGGCGGGGCCGGCGCGAGCCTCGCGACGAACTCCTCCACCTGGGACTGGGGGATCGCCCCGATGAAGGAGTCGACGACCTGGCCGTCGCGCACGGCGAACACCGCGGGAATCGACTGCACCCGGAAGGACGCGGCGACCTGGGGGTTCTCGTCGACATTGACCTTTGCGAGCTCGACGGCTCCACCCGTCGCGCCCACCGCGTGCTCGAGCATCGGACCGAGCGTGCGGCAAGGTCCGCACCACGGCGCCCAGAGGTCGACGACGACCGGGACCATCGAGGACCGATCGAGCACCTGGGACTGGAACGTGGCGTCGGTGACGTCTGGCATCGCCACCGACGATACCGGGCCGGATGCCGGGAGCCGCTCAGGGCGCGGCACTAGCGTCGACGGGAGTGCCCGGATCGAGAGCGCCAGCCGACCACGTCCCACCGGTCGGCATCGACGTCGAGGGCGTGACCGCGTGGTTCGCGGTCCACGTGCCCGACGTCGTTCCGCCGCTGCGCTTCGCGCTCGTCGCCGGTGGCCGGTCCAACCTGACGTACCGCGTCGACGGGGCCGGCGGGCCGCCGGTCGCGCTGCGGCGGCCGCCGGTGAGCCACGTCCTCCCCACCGCGCACGACATGGCGCGCGAGCACCGCATCCTTGCCGCGCTCGCGCCGACCCCCGTCCCGGCGCCAGTCCCGCTCGGGCTCTGCCAGGACCCAGCCGTGACGGGCGCCCCCTTCTACGTGATGACGTTCGTCGAGGGGCTGGTGCTCCGGGACGCGCCGAGCGGGGGCCCGCTCCTCCCGGGCCTGGCTGAGAGGCGGACGGCTGGGCTCTGCCTGGTCGACACGCTCGCCGCGCTGCACGCGCTCGACCCCGACGCGATCGGGCTCGGCGACCTGGCGAAGCGGGCCGGCTACGTGGAGCGCCAGCTTCGCAGATGGAGCGCGCAGTTCGGGCAGACGGCCGCCGCAGGCGTCTCCGATCCCGGTCTCGTAGAGCGCGTCGGCGCCCAGCTGGGAGCCCACGTGCCGCCGCAGCGCCGGACGTCGGTGGTCCACGGGGACTTCCGCATCGACAACGCCGTGCTCCGCCAAGACGGCTCGGTCGCGGCCATCCTCGACTGGGAGCTCTGCACGCTCGGGGATCCCATGGCGGACGTCGGCACGTTCCTCGACTACTGGGCCGTCCCTCCCGACGGTGAGCCCGTGCTCGGCCGCGTCCCCGCGAGCGCGCTCGACGGGTTCCCCGCGCCAGAAGAGCTTTGCGACCGGTACGCAACCGTCTCGGGAGCGGACGTCTCGGACGTCGGCTACTTCATGGCGTTCGGCTACTGGCGGCTGGCGTGCATCCTCCAAGGCGTCTACGCCCGGTACGTCGCCGGTGCCAGGGCAGGGGATCCCGAGAGCGTGGAGCACCTGCCCGACACCGTGGCTCGGCTCGCCCGGCTCGCTGCCACTACCCTCGGGAGACAGTGAGCGAGCTCTTCGAGGTGCACAGGTCGCCGGTACTGACCGCGCCGGTCCTCGTGGTCGCGATGGAGGGATGGATCGACGCCGGTCTCGGCGCCGCCAACGCCGTCGCTTCGCTCACCGAGCGGCCGCCCGCCGACGAGCTCGTCACCTTCGACTGCGACCACTTCCTCGACCTGCGCGCCCGGCGGCCGATCGTCCGCATCGTCGACGGGATCACGACCGGGCTGCAGTGGCCGCGTACCCAGCTGCGCTACGGGCACGACCAGGCGGGTGCCGACGTGCTCTTCCTCGTCGGCCCTGAGCCCGACTACCACTGGCACGACTTCGTCGGGGCCGTCGTCCAGCTCGCCCTCCGCCACGGCGTCCGGCTGGTCGTCGGGCTCGGCGCGTTCCCCGCGGCTGCACCCCACACCCGCCCGGTGCGGCTCGCCGCGACCGCACCACCGAGCTCGTCGGACCTCGTCGCGCAGGTCGGCATCATCCAAGGAGAGCTCGAGGTCCCCGCGGGCGTGCTCTCGGCGCTGGAGATCGCGCTCGGCGAGGCGCACATCCCCGCAGTGAGCCTCTGGGCGCGCGTCCCCCACTACGTCTCGGCGATGCCGTTCCCCATGGCCAGCGCGGCGCTCGTGGAGGGGCTGGCCGCCGCGGCCGGGCTCCAGCTCGACTCGGCGGCCCTCCGTGCCGCCGGCGACCGCGCACGGAGCCAGGTCGACGAGATGATCGCCGGCAACCCCGAGCACGCGGCGATGGTCGCCAAGCTCGAAGAGGTGATCGACAGCTCCGAGGGGAACGCGATGGGTCTGGAGGAGGTCCCCTCGGCGGACGAGCTCGCCGCCGAGCTCGAACGTTTCCTGCGCGGAGAGCAGCACTGAGGACGACGCGTCGCCCGCTGGCCACGCGCACAGGCCCCACACGAGGAGACAACGTGAAGATCGACGGTGCCATCGGCTTCGACGGATTCGACCCGTCGGGGATCGCCGCGTCCGCACACCGGCTCGAGGAGGCGGGCTACGACGGCGCGTGGTCCGCCGAGACCGGCCGCGACCCGTTCCTGCCGCTCGCCGTCGCGGCCGGCGCCACCGAGCGCCTCGAACTCGCGACCGGCATCGCGGTCGCCTTCGCGCGCAACCCGATGACGCTCGCAATGGCGGCGAACGACCTGCATCAGCTCTCGAAGGGGCGCTTCATCCTGGGGCTCGGCTCGCAGATCAAGCCGCACATCACCAAGCGCTACTCGATGCCCTGGTCGCACCCAGCGCCGCGCATGCGGGAGCTGATCCTCGCGATCCGCGCGATCTGGACGGCCTGGGGCACCGGCTCGCCGCTCGACTTTCGCGGGGAGTTCTACACGCACACCCTCATGACCCCGTTCTTCGACCCGGGCCCCAATCCCTACGGGAACCCGAAGATCGTCCTGGCAGCGGTCGGCACGCTCATGGCGGAGGTCGCGGGCGAAGCAGGCGACGGTCTTCTCGTCCACCCGTTCACGACGGCGCGCTACCTGAGCGAGGTGAGCATCCCGGCGCTCGAACGCGGCGCCGCCAAGGCCGGCAAGGCGCGCGAGGACCTCGTGGTGGCGCTGCCCGGGTTCGTCGTGACCGGGGCGACCGAAGAGGAG
This sequence comes from Actinomycetes bacterium, assembly GCA_021791145.1. The sequence goes on from JAJYXE010000037.1 coordinate 69,021, forward strand.
ATGGCCGCCAGCGCGGATGCTGCCAGGGCCCAGCTCGCCTTCTACGGATCGACCCCTGCCTACCGGCCCGTCCTGGAGCTCCACGGCTGGGGCGAGCTCCAGTCCGAGCTCCACGCACGTACCAAGCGAGGCGAGTGGGACACGATGGGCCAGCTGATCGACGACGAGGTCCTCCACACGTTCGCGGTCGTCGCGCCCCTCGACCGCATCGCCGCGGCCGTGCACGACCGCTGGGGGAGGCTCGTCGACAGGTTCAGCTTCTACGCCGCGCTCCCGGCGCCGAAAATGGCGTCCGTGCTCGCCGAGCTCAAGCGCGCCTAGTCACCTGGTCACGACGTTGACGAGCCGCGGCGCGCGCACGACCACCCGTGCGGGAGCGGCGCCTGCGAGAACCTCGGCGATCCGCTCGGACGCGAGCGCGGCGTCGCGGGCCGCATCGCCGCCGATGCCGGCGGGGACCACCAAGCGGTCACGGACCTTGCCGTCCACCTGGACCACCATGGTCACGGTCTCCTCGGTCACGAGCGCGGGGTCGAATTCAGGCCATGGCTGCGCGTGGAGGCGGTCGCCATGGCGCCGCTCCCACAGCTCCGCCGTGACGTGGGGCGCCATGGGCGCGAGGAGGAGCAGCAGCGCGTCCACCGCCTCGCCGAGGACGTCCGCGTGGGGATCGTCGCGCACGTAGCGCTGGAGGAGGTTGACCTGCTCCATGCAGCGCGCGACCGCCGTGTTGTACGACCAGCGCTCGATGTCGGCGGTCACGCGTTCGATCGTCCGGTGCGTCGCCCTGCGCACCTCGGCGTCCGCCTCGCGGGGCTCGCCGGTCCGGCCCGCCACCTGATCGGCGAGTCGCCACACGCGGTCAAGGAAGCGGCCGCAGCCGTCGATCACCTCGTCGGTCTGGTCCGTCCAGTCGAAGTCGTCGGTGGGAGGGCCGACGAAGAGGTGGAACAGCCGGAGCGCGTCCGCACCGATGCTCTCGTAGTAGCGGGCGGGAGCGATGAGGTTCCCCTTGGACTTCGACATCTTGGAACCTTCCATCCGGATCATTCCCTGGGTGAACAGGCGGCGGAACGGTTCGCGTGGCAGGCCCCGCGGCGCCAGGCCGACGTCGACGAGCGCCCGGGTGAAGAACCTCGCGTACATGAGGTGCAAGATCGCGTGCTCGATCCCGCCGATGTACTGGTCGACCGGCATCCAGTGGAGGACGGCCTCGGCGCCGAAGGGCGCGTCGGCGTCGAAGGGGTCGCAGAACCTGAGGAAGTACCAGCTGGAGTCGACGAACGTGTCCATCGTGTCCGTCTCCCGCTCGGCCGGCTCCCCGCCGACCGGGCAGACCGTGTGTTTGAAGCCCTCGTGGAGCGCGAGAGGCGACTGCCCCGTCGGGAGGAACTCGACGTCGTCGGGGGCGAGCACCGGCAGCTGGTCCTCGGGCACGGGCACCACGCCGTGGACCGGGCAGTGGACGACGGGGATCGGGCAGCCCCAGAACCGCTGACGCGAGACGAGCCAGTCTCGGAGCCGGTAGTTCACCTTGCGCCGGCCACGGCCTTCGCGCTCGAGGAAGCGGACCGCCGCCTCCTTCGCCTCCGCCACGCGCATCCCGTCGAGGAAGCCGCTGTTCACCTTCACCCCGTCGCCCGCGTACGCCTCGCCCCCCTGCTCCTCCCAGCCTGGCGGCGGTGCGACGGTGCGCACGATGGGAAGGCCGTGGAGCACGGCGAACGTCCAGTCGCGCTGGTCCTCGGCCGGCACGGCCATGATCGCACCGGTGCCGTAGCCCATGAGGACGTAGTCCGCGACGTACAGAGGGACCTGCTCGTCGTTGAAGGGGTTGACCACGAAGCTGCCCGTGAAGGCGCCGCGCTTTTCAAGCGCGGGGCCGCTCTCTGCTGCGGCCGTCCGCTCGATCTCGGTCGCCGACGCCGCCCGGGTGCGGAGCTCGTCGACCGCGCTGCGGCGCTCCGGCGTGGTCAGCTCGTCGACCAGCGGGTGCTCGGGCGCCATGACCGCGTACGTCATGCCGAACGTGGTGTCGGGGCGGGTGGTGAAGACCGTCAGGCGGACGCCGGGTCGCCCCACCACCTCGAGATCGATCTCGGCCCCTTCGGAACGGCCGATCCAGTTGCGCTGCATCACCTTCACCCGCTCTGGCCACTCGAGCGCGTCGAGGCCCGTGAGCAGCTCGTCGGCGTAGGCGGTGATCTTGAAGAACCACTGCTCGAGGTCACGCAGCTCGACGACGTCTCCCGACCGCTCGCAGGTCCCGTCGGCCAGCACCTGCTCGTTGGCGAGGACCGTCTGGCATCCAGGGCACCAGTTGACCGGGGCGTTGGCGCGGTAGGCGAGGCCGGCCTTCAACAGGCGGAGAAAGATGAGCTGGGTCCAGTGGATGTAGCTGGGTTCGTGGCTTCGGACCTCCCGTCGCCAGTCGTAGACGGCGCCGAGGCGCACGAGGGACTCCTTGAGCTCTGCGATGCGCGCATCGGTGAAGGCGCGGGGATGGGTGCCGGTCCGGATCGCCGCGTTCTCCGCGGGGAGCCCGAAGGAGTCGAACCCGAGCGGTGAGAGCACGGCCTTGCCGCGCATCGTCTGATAGCGCACGACCAGGTCGCCGAACGTGTAGTTGCGGACATGCCCCTGGTGGGCCGGCCCAGACGGGTACGGGTACATGCAAAGCGCGTAGAAGGGCGGCCGAGGATCGTCGTTGTCGACCTCATAGGTGCCCTCGTCGCGCCAACGCGCCTGCCACTTCTGCTCGACCGCCTGCACGTCGTAGGCCCTCGTCATGGCAGGCGATGCTACCGCCGGGTCACCACCCTCCCCCTGGGAGGCCCGCCGCCGTGGAGGGCTGCGGCCGGCTGGTAGCCTGGGCGCTCGTACCACGGGGGCGTAGCTCAGTTGGTAGAGCGCTTGACTGGCAGTCAAGAGGTTCGTGGGTTCAAGTCCCATCGCCTCCACCCAAAGGTCCAGCGTAACGGGCATTTACGCACAACCTCCGATCCGGTTGGTACCCTAAGTGGTACCCAAACCGAGCGGAGGTACCCAAAGTGGCCGGACGTGCGGCGAGAGGCGAAGCGAAGCCGTTCAAGCTCACCACAGGTCGGTGGCAACTATGGCTCGAGCTGCCGGCAGGGTCGTCGGGCGAGCGACGTCGCAAGGCCGTACGCGCGCGCACCCGTGCGTTGGTAGTGCGGGAGGCGAACCGTGCGCGCGCCGACCTCGATCTCGGCGTGGAACCTGCGAACCGCAGGGTCACCGTCTCGGCGTTGGTTGCAACATGGCTCGAGAGCCGCGAGGGCAAGGTCTCGACCACAACGCTCGACCTCCACCGGAGCATCGCGCGCACGCACATAGACGGATCGGTCGTCGGGCGCAAGGCCGTCGCAGCTCTCACCGTGCGCGACGTCAACGCGCTGCTTCGATCAAAGCGCGACGCTGGGCTCTCGCCGCGGACGTGCAAGGCGATCAGGGACGTGTTGCGCGCGTCGATCGATTGGGCGGTGCAGCAGGGCATCGCGCAGCGCAACGTCGTGAAGTTCACCGAGCCCCCTAAGCAACGCCCGAGCGAGCACCGCGCCATGACCATGGACGAGGCGAAGGCGTTCAAGGCCGCAGCCGCGGGCACTCCATTCGAGGCGGCGTTCGCCGTGATGATGACACTCGGACTACGGCCCGGTGAGTGCCTTGCGCTCGCATGGTCCGACATCGACCTCGACGCCCGGACGCTCCGCGTACGCCACAGTCTCAAGCGCGACGGGAGCATGAGCGACGCGAAGAATGACGGATCCCGCCGGCAGCTCACCCTGACGGCCAGACTCGTGCCGCTCCTCCGGGCACGCAAGACCGCTCAGTCGGCCGACCGTCTCCGGTGCGGCGAGTCGTGGACCGACAGCGGGCTGATCTTCACGACGACCATCGGCACGGCGGTGAGCGACCGGAACCTCACGCTGCGGGTGTTCCGCCCGATCTGCGAGCGGGCCGGTGCCGGGCGCTGGGATCTCCACGAGCTGCGCCATACCGCCGCCACGCTCATGCTCGCGAACGGCGTGCCGATCGAACGGGTGTCGAAGGTACTCGGGCACTCGTCGATCCGGGTCACGGCCGACGTCTACGGGCACCTGGTCCCCCGAGATCTGGAGACGGCCGCCGACGTCATGGACGCGCTCTGGTCGTAGCGAGCGCACGGCCCGAGCGAAACGATCGCCCTCATACCGACACGACGACGACTCGGCCCTCTAGCTCAGCGATCGCGGCCGGCGAGATCAACACCCGACGGCCCAAGATCGTCGCTCTGAGCTTGCCGGACTTCACCAGGCGGTCCACGGTGGAGACCGAGACACGCAAGGTTTCGGCAGCTTCCTCCCGAGTGAGAAATGCTTGCATCGACGCGCTCCTATAGACGTTCGGGCATGGGACCAGGCGGCGCCAGACGAGGGAACTTCCGGCCCTCGGGGTCGTGTCCCTCGGGCCAAGCAGTGACAACCGACTCTCGGTGGCCAAGCGCGATGCGGGCGGCCCATTCGAGGTTGGCGTCCGGGCCGGCGGGGTCGCCGCTGGCGGCGAGGTGCGTGGCCCGCGGCGCCAACGCAGCGGTCGGGGGCGAGGAACTCTGGTCGTGCACGCTCCCCCAGTCCCGCTCGAGCTGGTGCCGTCCGACATGGAGCTGACCGAGGTGACGCTGATCGAGCAGCGGCGCTACGAGCCCCAACCACAGCGCGAACCGGCATCCCGACTCGCTGCCGTTGATGGTGTCGAGCGCGTGGTGGAAGATGGCGGCCGGTTGCGTGTCGAGCCAGGTGAGCATCGGGACCTCCTTCAGCCCAGGCGTCGGGCCGCTGTTGGGTGGCCGACTGACGACCATCACTGGCCCTCGCCGTCTCCGCGGATCGCCCTGATGGCGCGCTTCGAGCCGCGGGCCACGTCCTCGTCAACTCGGCGTGGTTAACCCGCTTCGCGTCGCGAAGCACCGCCATGGCTTTGACGTGGCCGGGGTGCCGGTACCAACGGCGGGATGGCGTGGTGGGGTCGAGGTGACCGAATCGCTCGACGAGCACCTCGACCCAGGCGGGCAGCGACGCCCATTCCCCTCAAGTGTTGGCCGGCGCGAGGTAGGGCCAGAAGAGAGAGCCTCCGATCTCGTAAAGGCAGCGGGGCCCGGCCACGTAGTCGATCTTGCGCATCGCGCCGAGCGCGAGCTCAGCGCCCGGTAGCTGGCTCCCCGGCTCGTATTCCGGCTCGTACTCAGCCGGCGAGCCGTCGACGCTCACCTGGGCGTCTCGGCTGATCCGCGACTGGGTGCCACCGACGGTCGAGTCCGCTGACTCGCCGGCCCATGCGGCGGCCTCACCGAAGCGGTCGCTGTCAGTGGACACTCCGCGGGCGGTGTGCGACCACGTGGACCACCTCCACCCAATGCAGTCGATACCTGCAATGCCGACGTCCTACTCCCGCGTTGTACGACCACCCACCGGAACACCGTCGTGTCGTCTTCCTCACTGAGCCGCGTCGACCGACCCCCAACAGGCCAGCTCCACGACAGTCCCCAAACACCCCAGCACCACCGCCCCACGACAGCCCCTCACTACCGCAACTCCCGACCACGACCCCCGACCTCCACAATCCCCAACCCCCGACCACGACCTCCACCCCCGACCACAACCTCCGACCACAACCTCCGACCACCATTTCCCGCACTCGTCTGGCACTCGAGGACACCCCCCGGGCTGGAGGGGGCAGACGGTGGACGCCTGACGGCCGGGTAACCGCGGGGCGAGGTGCGTCCCGAAGATCGGATCGGGCCGTGATCTCGCTTCGCCGGATGAGCCTCGGAACCGGCTACCGCTACCTGATGGAGTCGGTGGCCGTCGGCGACGGCGCGCCCCGCGGGTCGTCGAGCCTGACCTCCTACTACGCCCAGTCGGGCACCCCGCCCGGCGTCTTCCTGGGTGCGGGGCTGGCCGGCCTCGACGACGGCCGAGGAATCGAGCCCCGGACGCAGGTGACCGAGGAGCATCTGTTCAACCTCCTCGGCATGTGCGCCGATCCGCTCACCGGCACCCCCCTCGGCCGCCAGCCCAACCGCTCCCACCTGTCAGTGGCCAAGCGGATCGCAGCACGGGTCGCGGCCATCGAAGCGACGGCCACCGAGACCGCGCGCACAGCACTGGTGATTGCGATCGAGGCCGAGGAGCGGGCCAAGACGCGTACCCAGCGGGCGCCCGTCGCCGGGTTCGACCTCACCTTCTCGGTCTCCAAGTCCATCTCTGCCGCCTGGGCCCTCGCGGACGAGGAGACCAAGGCGGCGATCTACGAGTGCCATCGCCGGGCGATCGACGTGGTGCTCGCGTATGCAGAGCGCGAGGTGTTCTGCTCGCGCTCGGGCACCCACGGCGTGGTCCAAGAGGACATCTGTGGCGTCGTGGCCGCGGCGTTCACCCACTTCGACTCACGCGCAGGCGACCCCCAGCTCCACGACCATGTGGTCGTGGCCAATCGCGCACGGTCGAGATCGGACGGGGTGTGGCGGACCCTGGATTCCCGGGGGCTGTTCAAGTCGACGGTGATGCTCTCAGAACTCCACCAAGGCGTGCTTGCGGACCTGTTGACCCAGCAGCTCGGGTGGGGCTTCGACGGGCGGAGCAGGCAGCACTCGGACCAGCTGCGTTTCGAGGTGACCGGCGTCCCCGAGGCTCTCATGGCCGAGTTCTCCCGGCGCGCGGCGTCCATCGAGGCGCGCAAGGACACGCTGGTGACCGAGTTCGCAGCCGCCCACGGCCGTCAGCCGACCAATGTGGAGGTGCTCCGGCTCCGCCAGCGCGCCACGCTCGAGACCCGCCCGGAAAAGTCCCACTACAGCCTCTCCGAGCTGACCGAAAGGTGGCGGGAACGGGCTGCGACCTTCGTCGGGCAGGACACCGAGGCATGGGTGGCGAGCCTGGCTGAGCGAAGCGACCTCCCAGCTCTCCGCGGCTCGGACCTGGCCGACGCGATCTTGGAGGACATGTCCGCAGTCGCGGTCAAAAAGGTGGCCGAGCGCCGCGCCACGTTCTCCCGGGCCAACGTCTTGGCCGAGGTGCACCGCCAGCTCCACGGGGTGCGCTTCGCTTCTCCTTCTGAGCGGATCGCAGTCGCCGAGCGCACCGCCGACCTGGCGGTCTCCCGCTCCCTGCTCATCTCCGCGCCCGAGCTGCACACGACGCCCGAGCTGTTCCGCCGGGCCGATGGCACGAGCAGGTTCCTGGCCAAGGGCCACGAGGTCTACACCACCACGACCCTCTTGGAAGCAGAAGCTCGGCTGCTCGATGCGGGCCGACGGATCGGCGGGCCGGGTGTGACACGGGCGACGGTCGCGGCCGTCACCGACGCGAACCTCGACGGCAGAGACCATGGACTGTCCCTCGACCAAGCGCTCGCGGTGGAACAGGTTGCCACCTCGGGGCGTTGCTTGGACGTATTGGTCGGGCCGGCGGGGACGGGGAAGTCCACGACGATGGCCGGCCTGCGCGCGGTGTGGGAGGCAGAGCACGGTCCGGGCTCGGTGCTCGGCCTCGCCCCCTCGGCTGCTGCAGCAGAGGTGCTCGCTGAAGAGCTTCGGATCGCAACCGAGAACACCGCGAAGTGGTGCTACGAACACCGCCGAGAGGCTGAGCGGATGGCGATGATCGCCCACGCTCGCCGGGAACTGGCGGACCCGGCAACCTCCCCACGACACCGGTCGACGCTCCGTTCCCACGCGGACCGAATGGAGGCCGAGGTCGACGCGTGGCGGCTCCGAGCGGGGCAGTTGGTGATCGTGGACGAAGCCAGCCTGGCCGGAACGTTCGCATTGGACGAGCTGGTCTCTGCGGCCGGAGATGCTGGCGCGAAGGTGCTCTTGGTCGGTGACGACGCACAGCTCTCCGCCGTGGAAGCCGGCGGCATGTTCGCTGCACTGGTGCGTGATCGCGACGGTCTCGTGCCCGCACTGAGCGACGTCCGCCGGTTCCGCAACGAGTGGGAGAAAGAGGCGAGCGTCGAGCTGCGCACCGGTTCCACCGACGCGATCGACGCGTACGCGTCCCACGGCCGGATCCAAGAAGGGGACCGGGCCCAGATGCTCGATGCGCTGTACCGAGCCTGGAAAGCCGACACCGGGGCCGGCCTCGTGAGCCTCATGATCGCAGGCGACCTTTCCACCGTGAACGAGCTGAACGCCCGTGCGCGAGCAGACCGCATCGCAGCTGGAGCCGTCACCGAACACGGCGTGTCGGTGGCCGGTGGGGCGACGGCGGGGGTCGGGGACAAGGTGGTGACCAGAGAGAACGACCGGCGTCTTGTAACGGGGAGGCGGTGGGTCAGAAACGGGGACCAGTGGAGCGTCACCGCCACGCACGCCGATGGTTCCATGACCGTCAGGAGGCTCCATGGCACCGGCGAGCTGCGTCTGGCGGCCAACTATGTGACCGAACACGTCGAGCTGGCGTACGCCGCGACCGCGTACCGCTGCCAAGGCCGCACGGTCGACACCGCGCACGCGATGGTCTCGCCTGCGACCACCCGTGAGGTCTTGTACGTGTCTGCGACCCGGGGCCAAGAGTCCAATCGGCTCTACGTCGACACCCACTTCGACCCGGAGCCAGAGACTTCCCACGATGGGATGGCCGAGCCGGTCAGTGGCCGTGCGGTGTTGGCCGCGGTGCTCCGCCACGAAGGCGCCGACGTCGCAGCGCACGAAATGATCCATCGAGTCCATGACGAAGCAGAGTCCATGGAGCGTCTGTCGGCCGAGTACCTCACCCTTGCCACCGCCGCCCAGGCCGAGCGCTTCGACGCAATGTTGGCGCGCTCGGGGCTCAGCGATGCACAGCTCGACGCGGTGCGGACGAGCGAAGCTCACGGGCCGCTGCTCGCTGCCTTCTGGGGCGCCGAGGCCCGAGGGCTCGACATCGAGACTGCCTTCCCCCTCCTTGTCGCTGGCCGCAGCCTGGACGACGTCGACGACATCGCGGCCGTGCTCCACCGCCGCGTCGAGCGCTGGCCGGATGCCGCGGGCGACCGGCGCTGGCGGTCGGAGGACCTGATCGCCGGGCTCATTCCGAGGGCGAAAAGGGTCAACGACGCCGAGCTGGCGAGGGCGCTCGCCGAGCGGGACCTCGCGATGCAAGAGCGTGCCAGGGCCTTGGCGGCACAGGCAATCGAAGCGGGCCGATCCTGGGTCGCAGGGCTCGGGAGCCCACCGACCGAGCCGCTCCGCCGGGAACGGTGGCTGCGCGAGGTCTCGACTGTCGCCGCCTACCGGGATCGCTGGCACCTCACCAGCGAGCGACCCCTCGGCGCCGAGACCGACGCGGCCAGTATCGAACAGCAGACCCAGAGGAAGCGGGCACAGGCCGCCATGAAGCGAGCCTTCGCCATCAGCAAGACCGCGACGGTGCAGCCGGCTGGACCAGTTCTCGAGGTCGAGATGCAGGTGCAGCGTGGAGTCGAACCACCATGAGCACACGCAGGAACGGGAGGGCCATCGCGCGCTTGGAGCACGACGCCCGCCAACGGGCGACCGATGATCGGGTGCCTATTCGATGCCGACGATGTCGTCCCAGTGGCGACGCCACCTCGGAGCATCGACCGGCTGATGGACCTCGATGGCCCACATCTCTTCCATGGCTGCGTGCAGCTCTCGCTGCCACTGTTCGGGGGTCTTGGCGTCGATGACCAGCCCCGAGCGCACCCACAGCGCGTTGCGCCCGATCACATGAGTGTTGACGCTCCCGCCGATCGCCGCCTTCAGTTCTTTTCGGACCCGTCGGCGGATCGCTTCGAGACGGGGAACCGGCACACCTTGGACCATGGCCTCGCCGATCTCGAGCACCGCTGTCGTGAGCCAGCGAACGACCTCGTCTTCACCAACGGCTGCAGGAGGTGGGCTGAGCCATCGCTCGACGCTGCGCCAGCAGGACTTGCACATCCGGCCGGCGTCGTCACCGAGCAGGTCAACGCCGGGCTCGGTCACGATCGCCACGTAGGGTCGACCACACAGGGTCTTCCTCGCGGGCGCCGCTTCGACCAACCGAGGCGAACCGGCGTCGGTGACGAACTCCGGTGTCGCCGAGGCGAGATCGCCTCCCCAGGAGTGCTCGGTCAGGTGGACCGTTCTTGCCCACCCCCGGGGAAGTGCGACGGGGACCACCTCGTGCGATCCCACCTGAAGGGGCCGTGACGGCGCCATTCCGTGCCACGGTAGACGCTGCATTGCGCAACGCGAGGGACCTATCCGGGTTCCTGTGCCCTACGCCCCTACCGGCACCTTGAGGACAGGGGCGCGGCGCCGTAATGGGACAGGTGAACTCGTTGGTAGGGGGCACACCCGAACTGTCGCGGCGCCACGGTTGTGGGCGATCACCGATAGTCGCGTCACAGGCTCGACGTAGCGTGCGGTCGTGCCGCGGCTGTCGTATTTCTACGGGATCTCCATCTACATCTACTGGGACGATCACAATCCTCCGCACTACCACGCCACCTACGGCGAGCACGAGGCATGGATTGTGATCGCCGACGCGTCCGTGCTCCAAGGTTCGCTCCCCAGACGGGCACTGCACCTCGTGCGCACGTGGCACCGCCTGCATCACGGCGATCTGGAGGATGCCTGGGCGAAGGCCAAGGCCAACCAGGCTCCCGGTACCATAGAACCGTTGCCATGAAGACCAACTACCGGATCCCCCACGTCGAGAAGGTCGAGGTCCCTCGCGCGCACGTGATCCGGCTCACCTTCGACGATGGGCTCGTTCGCGAGCTCGAGTTCGTGCCCGGTTCGAACAGCGGAACGGTCTTCTCACCGCTAGACGACCCTGAGTACTTCGCCCAGGTGCGGGTAGACCCCGAGAGCCGGACGGTCACCTGGCCCAACGGCTTGGATCTCGACCCGGCGGTGCTCCATGGCGACTTTGAGCCGGCAGGCGTCAACCACTTCCGCGAAGCACCGCGCCCGAGCACCCGCACGGCGACTGGGTAGGTCGAGAGATTCTGCACATCCGCGAAGTGCGGCGCATCCGGGGAGTGTGACTGATGCCGAACCCCGGGATGCGGATGCTGTGGGGCTAGCTATCCTAAACGATAGGTCACTATACTTTCTGACGTGGACCTATCTGATCCGACCCGGGCCGTAACGCCGACCCTCGACGGGCCAGTTCTCGCGGTCCTCGCGGCAGCGGGCCACCCCATGACGGTAGGGGACGTCGCCAAGCTGGTTGTACGCGGGTCCGAGATTGGTGTCCGCCGCTGTCTTGCTCGACTCGTCGATGAGGGGATCGTCAAATCGACGGAGATGGGTCGGAATCGGGTCCACGAACTGAACCGGGAGCACCTGGCCGCCCCCGTGGCAGAACTGCTCGCCAAATTGCGGCCTGAGCTGTTCGGCCGCATTCGTGCAGAGCTGAGCAAATGGCGCCCCAAGCCCTACTACGCGTGCGTGTTCGGCTCAGCCGCCCGCGCGGACGGGGGAACCACCAGCGACATTGATCTGCTACTCGTTCATGCGCCCTTTCCGGGGGACCCGAAGCCACCGAAGCAAAAGCGGATCAGCGACTCCCTCATGCAGATGTTCTCCACGCCACCACCGGTTGTGTCGAGCGAAGCCAAGCGATGGCCGGGCCAAATCGAGCGTCTGCGAGAGAAAGTGCGGAGCTGGACTGGCAACCCTGTCCAGGTCGTGGACCTCTCGTGGGCAGAGTGGGTAACGCACAGAGGCGATCCTGGCCTCTTCGATGAGATGCGTCGCGACGCGATCGAGGTCACTCCGAGATCAGTGCTTGCTGATGCCTTGTTCTCATCAGAGGGTTGAGTGAGGATGCCGCGCACGCATCGAACGGTTTCATGCACTCCGGACGCGGCGAAGAAACGAGCGGCGATTGCCATGGCCTACCTGGAGGCAGCCGACTGCATCCTCAAGGAACGCTCCGGGTTGAAGGAAGAAAACCTCTCGGTTGCCGCAGGAAACGCCGTCCTTGCGGGAATCGCAGCATCGGATGCCATCTGTGGCAAGCGTCTGAGGAAGGTCCACCGGGGGGACGATCACCGAGGAGCCGCCGATCTGTTGCGCAGTGCCGTCCCGGACGGCAAGCAGTTGGCGACGAAGCTTGGTCGACTTCTGGACGTGAAGGATGAGGCTCACTACGGCATCTACTTCGTATCGGCCCGCAAGGCGTCTGATGCTGTCAGGGCGGCCCGGACACTCGTCCGGAGGGCCCAAACCGAAGTAGAACGATGACAAGCGGAGCTGCCCCATACCATCGAGGGCCAGTTGCCGCCGAGGTGACTCCGAACGCCGGGTAGTCGCGAGGCTGAGTGGTCCGTCAAAGCCTCCGAGGGTGGTCACCGACCCAGGGCTCAACCGTGACCCAACCCGAGCCGAACTGCTCGTCGAGGAGTGCTCGCGCAGTGTCCACATTCCCGAGCACGCGGACCAAGATCGAGTTCGACGCGGGGTCTGGCCCCCAGGCGACTGGCGTGATGCCCGCATTGTCCAGGAGGCGCCGAGTTTCGCCGATCGTGGGCGTCATTGACGCGAGCTCCTGCCAGGTGTGAGCCACCCGAGAGACGACGAACTTCCTGCCCAGCTCGGTCGCCAATCGCTCGATCTCCTCTACGAAGCGGCTGACCCGACTGCTTGACTCGACGACGAAGATGTGCAGCGTGTCTGTGGCCGCTGGCTGAAGCCCTCCGTAGACATCGCTGTAGCGGGAAGTACCGAGCGCGTAGACTTCGGTCGCGAGGGGATTGGAACGTGTGGGCAGCGCCGCTTCCCGATCACTCATGCTGACATAGTCGCGCCTTCGGGCGCCCCCTATCCGCACCCCGCTCGCCAGCTCACTCCGACACCTACCGCCGGTCTGCGGTTACTTGCTCGTGCGCACCCAGCTACCGTGCACGTGAGACCGCAAACATCCCAATGGCGAATTGACAGCAAGGTAGCTTGGATTGGTACCAGCTGTTCTGGGTCGGCAGAAACACATCGAGGCGGTTGTGCAGCCCTTGATAGAAGAGCGAGGAACCGTCAGGCGACCAAGCCGTCCTGCCGTACAACTGTGCATTCCACGAGGGAACGCGCGTCACCGTATGCCGTTGTCCTGAAAGCGACAGGATCACCTCCTCGGTCCTGGCCTTCCGAGCAGGCGCAACCGCGGCTTCGGCCGCGAGCTCCCCTCCTCCTGGCGCGAATCCAGCGTCGCGTACATACCCTGTGTCATAGACGCCGAGGGGAACCCAGCCAACGGTTCCGGGTTGCGCTGGGAACGAGCGTCGCCCGCCCGTGACGAGATCGACGACGCGGAGCGTCCTACAGACTGTGTACTCGTAGTTGCCGGGTGTGGCCTTCACATAGCGACAGCCGGATCCATAGGCGAGGAGCCGGGCATCGGCTGCGAACACGGCGTCTGAACCCCGCGCGCCGACTCGCCCGACAACTCGCGGCGCGGCACCCGACCGCCAGAGCTCGAGCTCTCCACGTTGGGTCAACAAGAGAAACCCCGCGTCGGTTCCCCGGATGATCCGCGTGTGGGGCGGAAGCGTCACGACGGGGCCGAGTCGGCCGCTCGTGACCGAAACGGGCTGGACACCGTGTCTGTGAACGAGCCAGACCTGGTCGGGCGTTATAGAAGGAACGAAGCTTGTGGCATGTCCGAGCAAGCGGACACGACCTTTGAAATTGTTCGCCAGAGCGGACACGCCGCGGTCGCCGTCATAGACGAGGTACCTGCCGACGTCGAGGATCGACTCGCGGAAGTCACTACCCGGAAGCACCCGAATCGAGAGGCGGCCGGTCCCGACGTGTTCGACGAGCACGGGTGTCACGTTGATCAACGGCCCGGCTGGCCATCGCGTTGTCGCCGGCAACACCCCGGGGGGCCACAGAAGGACTGTCGTGTGGGCCAACGCGTTCGCATCGACCGAGGGGACGTTGTCCGGCAGCGCTGCGGGGGTGGTCGGGGTTCGACCTCCACCGCTCGCGACCACCCCGCCTACGGTCCCTGCGATCGCGAGGATGAGCACAACGACCAGGCCGATGCGAAGACGGCGCGACCTTTCTCGCGAGCGAGCCTCGGGGATGATGGCCTGGGGGGCTTGCCGCGGTTCGACCGCCACGGTATAGGAAGGACGTTCGAGCAGCTTCACGCTGGGCTCAGTTCGGAAAGGTCTGGAGCAGGGCGACCAGGTCGTCTCGGCGGTACCCGTTGAGGCGGCCGAGCTCGAGGAGTTCCTTCATCCGCTCGATGACCTCGGTTCGCTCGGGGGTGCCTGCAACCTTGATGCCCCGTCCCCTGCCGATCTCGAGAAGTCCTTGGTCTCGCAGGAGACGGAGCGCCTTGAACACGGTGTTCGTGTTCACTTCCAGGACCGCTGCGAGATCCTTCGCCTGGGGCATCCGGTCGCCCGCCTTCGCCTCTCCTTCCGAAATCGCCCGGCGCAGCTCGATTGCGACCTGTTCGTGAAGCAGCGTGGGGTCGCTGCGATCGACGGCGGCAAGGCGGAGACGCGCCTCCTCGGTGCTCTGGGACCCTCGAGGGCTCTTCGCCATAACACTAGTAACTCTAGCGTCAGTCTGTGTAGAGATCAAGACCTCTACAGCGAGGCCGCCCCCAACCGCGCGCCCCCGAATGCCGGTCGCAGAGATACCTGCACCCGCGACCGAACGCCGGGGGCGGGACACGTCAGTCAGCCGCCCTGGCTCCTAGATCCCGCAGCTCCTCTTCCAACCGTTGGTTCGGTGGGCGTGGCACTCGTGGCTCACGATCGCCGGCATCTCCTCCACCGCGATTCTCGAAGCTGATCACCACCCATGAGCCACGCTCGACGACCGCTCCTGCTGATGGGTCCTGACCGGTGACGACTCAATTGCCTGGCCAGGTGAGAGCACCGAGAGGGGGGCCATCAAGGCGCCCGCTGGTGAGAACGACGTCGGCAGAATTGGCGAAGCCGCGAGCGCTCTCGATCGAAAGCCCGACGAAGGCGGGCACGACTACTGACTGCGGGGCAGAACGAGGCATGGCGGTCTCGCAACGGACTCTATGCCGAGCCGTGTCGTGCGGTTCCTTCACGTTCAGGGGACAAGTGGCGCGTCTCCTATTGCCGCACGTCGGCCTCGCTGGACGCGTCTCCGACCGTTACCCGGGATCGAGATGCTCGCTTGCCCCAGGGACCGCACATGGGCCTGTCGCTCTCCGCGACTCCACGAACAACAATGGACGCATGAGTCAGACACCACCTGACGGGCTCCCCAGATACCGCATGTTGACGGGCCCCGACGACGCCACGTTCTGCGCTCGGGTGAGCGAGGCCCTCGACCTCGGCTACCAGCTGGCCGGCGCGCCAGCACTGAGCTTCGACGGCGAGCGGGCAGTCGCCGCTCAGGCCGTCCTCTGGCTCCACGAGATCGTCGAAGGCGGACGAGCGAACCTTCGGTCGACCCTCGATCTCCTCTACGAGAAGCAGCTCGAGGTGCTCCAATCGGTCCGTCGCAGCGTGGCGGACGTCGCCACCGCGCGTAAGCGGCTCGAGCTGCAGGTGACACAGCTGGAGAAGGCAACAGAGAAATGGGCCGGCGAGGCGGAGGGCGCTGCAGCCCGACGTGATGGTGGCCTCGATCGCGGAAGCAAGCGTCACGTCGATGCTCGGGTCGTTCGTGGCGGACGAGCTGAGGAAGCTGGCGGGGATGCGAGATGCGGGGGCTTTGAGCCAAGAGGAATACGACGGCCAGAAAGCGAAGCTGCTCTCCCAATCGTGATCACGTACGAAAGTGACTGCCCTTATCGTCGACGCCAACGCCGTCGATGAAGCACAGCAACGCCGGCTAGGCGTGCAGCGTCGCGCCTCGGGCCGGGGCCACAGTCCGTTCCGCCTTCGACATACGTGCCGGCGAAAAAGACACGCGAACCCTGAAACACTCGACCGCCTCGGTACATGTAGATAGGGAGCAGGACGGGCAGAGGGACAAGGTTCGGGGGGCGATGGACGACGGGCGAAAGGAGCGCTTCCGCACCCTGTACCTCTCAGCGCGGCCGCGGGTCCTGGCATACGCGCTCCGCCGGGCCGCGACCGCCCAAGACGCTGCCGACGTGGTCGCCGAGACCTTCGCCATCGCCTGGCGGCGGCTCGACGACGTGCCGGAGGGCGACGACGCGCTTCTCTGGCTCTACGTCACCGCGCGACATGTCCTCGCCAACGAGGCACGCCGTGCCCAGACGCGCTCGAACCTCGTCGCACGGATCGGTTCGGTCCTCGCGGATCAGGAGACCACGGTGCGGCCAATCGACGAGGGCGCCTTGATCGCCATCGCCGCCCTGCGGGCACTCTCCGACGAAGACCGCGAGGTGCTCATGCTCGCCGCGTGGGAAGGGTTGGACTCCGTTGCCATCGGTCGCGTCCTCGGCTGTTCACCAACTGCAGCCCGGATCAGGCTCCATCGCGCGAGGAGGCGGCTCGCAGAGAAGGTCGCGGACCTCTCGGGTGAAGACACAAGAGAGAAACGTCCGGTGCCTGCCGGACATGAAGAGGGAGAGGGTGCCGCGATCAGCGGCACCCAAGAACAGGGATGAGCGCCATGGACGAGTTCACTGTGTTGGAGGGAGCCGACCCCGTCGACCGCCGCGCAGTCGAGCGCGCGCTCTCGCATGCGGTCTTCGACGAGTTGTTCGACCAACTGGTCGCCGATCCAGTGGAGCGTTCCGTCGAACCCGTGATGGTGCGCCGATTCCCGCCCCGTCGGTCGGCCAGACGCCGCTGGCCCGTGCTGGTGGCCGTAGCGGCGGCAGTCGTCGTGGTCCTCTCCACCCTCGCAGGTGTCGGTGTCCTCGGCGGCGGAGGGCTCGGCCGATCCTTCACGACCTCGTGGAAGGCCGCACGGCCGTTCGTCCACGCGAGCTCCCGAGGAGCCACGACGCGGCGCGGCACGTGGCGGCTGGTCGACGACCTCCTCACAGGGTCCTGGCAGCAGAACGTCTACGGCCCCCCTCCGGGGCAGTTCTCGTGCTCGCCGGCCGGCGCATGCTATGTACTCGCTGGAAAGTACCTTTCGGCGAGCGCCGCGGCACCGGTCTCCGAGTCCCTCTACGTGACCACGGACGACGGCGCCACATGGACGGTGCTACCGCTGCCCTCGGGGTTCTTGACCACGACCCCGCTCGAGTGCAGCGGCGCACAGTGGTGCGCCGCTGGTGGGTCCTACGACGGCCAGCCGGTGCTCGCGGTGACGAGAGACGGCGGTCACGCGTTCACGATCGACCCGCTCCCTACAGGAGTCGGCACGCTCCGGTCGCTGTCATGCCCTTCGACGGGTGTCTGCGCAGGTCTGGTGGCGACGGGCCACACACCACCGAGCGACGCCACGCTCCTCGTGACCGACGACGGAGGCTCGACCTTCCACGACGAGCCGATCGTCGCGGGCGATTCGATGATCGACCTCGCGTGCGCGTCGAGCAGAGTCTGCACGGTCGTCGGCTCGACGGGCGCCTCGGTCGACACAAGAGTACCCGTGGGCGTCTCGGCGGTCACGACCAACCAGGGACGGACGTGGACGTCCCGTTCTCTTCCCACCGGCTTTGGGATCAATGCGGACAGCACGTCACTGGCGTGCGCCGACGCACAGCACTGCTTCGTGACCGGGTCCATCCCCATCCCGGTCCACAACCCGGCGAAGTGTGCGTCGATGCCGAACAGGTTCAAGACACCGCCGCCTGGGACACACGGAATGCCGGCGATGAGCCCACAGGTGGCGGCGATCTCGAAGGTGGAGACGAAGCTCGCCGCCGCGGCGGCCGCCAAAGAGCAGGTGACGACAGGCGTCACCTCGTGCACGAACGGCCGCGTCACAACAGTCGCTGACGTCGCCTCGAGCAGCGACGGCGGGTTGACCTGGACGCCTGAGATGCTGCCATCCGACGTGCCGAAGCCACGGCTCGACGGCCTTTCGTGCCCAACGGCCACCGAGTGCTGGGCCGCTGGCACAGAACTGGTCCGCGAACAGGTTGGAAAGACGACCGACATGAGCTCCCCAGTCCTCATCGGTACGACGGACGGAGGCTCGACGTGGTCAAAGGTCGTGTTCAGCGTCCCGGCGACAGCGCCGGACACCACAGGCCAGTCCTACATCTCGATGGGCTCGGTCACCTGCCCGACGACAAGGGTCTGCCTGGCGAGAGGAGGGGCCGCAGAGGGCTCCGGTTACGCCGCGGTGTACAGCCTTGTCGTGCCCGGCGGCTGAACTTCAGACGCGTCCCGTACTCCGTCACCTACCACGCTCCGAATTCTGGCAGCCTCGCCCCACAGCACCGCCGGGTCTGCGCGCGCCGACATGGCGCCGTCAGGCTCGGTCACTACCTAACGCGGTGGGTCCTTATCGGGCTTAGGAATGGTCCTACTCATCAGCATCACGATGCCTACCCCGGCAACGGCGAGACCAAGGATGCCAAACACGATGCCGTTAAGCGTGAAAGCGAGAAGCCAGAACAGGACAAGGAGCGCTCCCCAACGCAAATCAAGGCCACCGGCACGACTGAACGCTACTCCCGTGGTCCTGTACTTCCCGTCACCCCGTCCCCGAACGTCCGCGTATCCGATGACAGGGAACTCGCCCATACCCCGGCTGGTGGCGCCACGTCCCACGACGGCACACATGCGTTCCCCGGGTTTGTAGGCCGATCTACGCGAGCAAAGGCTCCGGGATAGCCGCTTGCGGTGGTGCTCCGGTTGTCCCTCCGCCTGCGGAGCGGGCATCCGTCGTGGCGTGCTGCAAGGCGAGCCAGGGAAAGGCGCCAGGCGTGGCTATCTCCGCCTGGGACGTTGCGCACGCGCTTGGAGGGCCGACCCGTCCCCTCGGCCCGCTTGTGACCTGGGGCATCCTCGACCACGCCAGCGACGCGACTCGCAGTGGCCATCGGCGCTCCTACTTTGTACGAGCGGGGGTCTGCGATGCGCTCCGCGAGGTTCGTTCGTGATGCGCGCCGCGGCACGGCTTACCTAACGCGCTGGCCGGCGTGCTCGGCCGCAGTGCCACGTACCGTGCGCCCCCAAATGTGAGCCTGGACGGAGCCTGCGCGCGCGGCATATCGCCGGGTCAATCCCCGTTCACCAAAGTGTTGTCACCTCGATCCGGTCCGCAGTTTGATCCGCCGGTCGCAGTACGTTCTTCCGACTCAGCCAGCGCCGGATCGATCCACTACGTATTGGCGGAAGCCCGGGATCGAGAAGACGAGAAGGCCGTGATCAGGTGCGTGGATGATGCCCTTGCGGATCAGCGCGTCCCGAGTGGGAGACACTGCGGAGAGCTCCCGATTGAGTGCTCGCGCAACGTCACCTGAACGCACCCGGTCTCCTTCGAAGTTCATCAGTTCCGACATCGCGAACAGGTACCGGCGTTCGGACTCAGTGGCACCCTCGAAGCGCGCTCCGTAGATGCCGGACTCGATCTGGCGTTGCGCGTAGGGCTCCGCCGCCGCTACGTGGCCGAGCGTGATTTCAATCGCTCCGTCCCGGGCAGCGGCCTCCCACGCTTCGAACGCGTAGAGCTGGAGAAAGTAGGGGTATCCATCGGCTACGGAGACGACCCTCCCTAGCGCGTCTTCGGCCCAGCTCACACCTTCTTCCGCCGCTGGGTCGACCACTGCTGCTCGTGCCTCCCTTTCATGCAGGTTGTCCGTCGGCTCGTAACGGAACCGCTCGGTGTAGGTGGCGGCTCTGGCAATGTACGAGGGAAGGTGAGGCAAGCCCGCACCGATGAATGCGAACGGCAGTCGGTCACGTAGATCCTGAACCACATGTACAAGCGCGCCCAAGCTCGCGAGGCTGACCGACTGCAGCTCGTCCGCGATCAACGCGACCCCGAGGCCATCGTCGAGCGCAGCTTCTCCGAGCGAGGTGAGCACCCTAGCGAGGTCGTCGTATGCCGGCATAGATCGACCAGCACCGACGTTGCCGCCACTGCCGAGGACCTGCAGGCCACCGCCTCGACGGAGGAACTGACCCACCCGACGGGTCAACTTGGCGCCCGGTCGCAAATGCCCGGCGAACCGACCGGCAACTGCCGCCAGTGCCACATCGACGGCCAGACCGCGGCGCAGTTCGAGATAGGGCGCGTACCAGCCTGCGTGCGCCAACCGATCGGCGATCTCCTTCAGCAGAACCGTCTTGCCGACGCCCCGCAGCCCCACGTACATAAGACTGTTGGCCGAATAGCCGGCCTCAAGTTGGGTGCGGACGCTCTCGGCGAGAGCGAGCTGGTCCGTCCTGCCGACCAGGGCCCGAGGACGATCGCCCGCCCCGGGCGTGTAGGGATTGGGTCGAGGAGGGCCGTCAGTGCTCATACTCGGGTCACTATAGCAGTGAGCTATACTATAAGACTTATAGAAGACGGACGACCTCCCATCCTCGTGCCTTGGGCCAGGCCCGCTGCCTTTCAGCCCAATGTGTCAGTCACGCCGGACCGCTTCCGGCGTCGTGTCCCCTACCGCCGCCGGAAGGACGACGCAGTTTTGACACCTACCGCCGGCTACGCGCGCAGGGGCCTACTCCGCGTCGCTCGGATCGGCCACCCACGCCGCGAAGACGGGGAGGCCATGCCAAGGTGACCGCGAACCGCCGCTCGATCGCGCTCGGTCGTCGTCGAAGGCGGCGGCGACCACCGCGTAGGGGTGGGCGAAACGCACGGTGGCGGCCCGCCGAACCCCTGGGCGTCCGGCAGAGACCGCGACCATGAGTCCCGTGATCGCTGCGGCCTCGAAGCCGATGGCGCTGTAGCGAGCCACGCACACCTGGCACGCCTCATAGCTCCAGCGATCGAGCTCGAGCGCCGAGGCGACGATACGAGCCGCGTCGTCGAAGCCGAGGGTCTCGACTCCGGCGAGGTCCACCTCCGTCCGCGCCTTCCAGGCCGGGAGGACCGAGACCACCTGCTCCACGCGCCCGCTTGGCGCCTTCACGTTGGCTGCCGGCTCCTCGCTGATCGTCCAGAGCTGCCCGTCGCCCAGTGGGAGGTCGAAGAGCGAGAGACGGGGGGCGCTCCCGCCCTCGCGGGCTTCGGCGGTCACGATCTCCTCGGCGGCTGCGAGGACGTCGCCCGGTTGAACGTCCTCTTCGGCGGCGATCACCGAGCCGACCAGGAGGCCGCCGCGCGCCTGGGCCAGGTGAACGCAGACGATCCCGGCACGCTCGGACCTCGCCAGGAACTGGCGATGACGCGGGTCTCCTCGAGGGGCGCGGAGGACCGAGTGCAGCCTGGTCGGCCATCGGTTCGCTCCGAGCTCGGCTGCGTCGACGACCTCGAAGGGGACCTCCCAGGACACCTTGGTCGCGAGCGCGCTGGCGAGGAGGCAGACCACTGTCGGGGTGATCTCGAGCGGGAAGTGGTCGATGAGCCCGAGCGTGTGCTCATCTGCCCAGGCGTCGAGTTCGGCCTGGCTTGGCAGGTCGCCCGTGTCGACCACCGAAGGGAGCGACTCGCGCCACGCCTTGAACCCGGGAGTCTCGGCACTCCATCGGAGCCACAGCCCCGCAGCTGCAGCAACGAGCGGGTGCCGATCGGCGAGGAGGTCTGACGCCAGAGCGAAAGCAGCGTCGGGATCGGTCCCGAGAACACGAGAAAGCGCTTCTCGATCCGCGGCATCTCCTGCGGCCGGCGCGCATAGTGCCACAAGCATCCACGCGCCGAGCGGCGAGACCACGTGGTGGCCGTCACCCGCTCTGGCGTGCAGCTGCGCGGCGTAACGACCCAAGGCCCGCGTGCACTGGCTGGTTTCCACGGGACCAGTCTGACTCGGTGGTGTCCGCATGCGACACCGGCGTGCTCGAAGTGGGATGGCCGTGGGAGCCGGAGTCGGAAGCCCCCACCGCGTGCCCCGGAAGGTGAATCCGCACTGACGATGCACGTGCGGCATACCGCCGGTACTGCGACGTTCATGTCCACAGCTGGGAGGTGGATTCCGTGGTCCGGTCTGTGGCCAGTAGATTGACGCGGTGCGCCGTTGCCTCATCTCCTGGGACTACGGCGCTTCCGGGATCTGGCTTCTCCCAAGTGATCCGACGGCCTGCCAGCCGGCACTCGGGGCTGTGCTCTCACCTGGGCTTCACGAGGACCTGAAGCAATGGAATGACTGGGCTGAGCGGCTCTTCAACGGACGAGTGATCGACCCTGACCAGGAGCAAGTGACGCGCTGGAGAGCCATGAAGCTCGATCTCGCCGAGCGCGCGCAGGATGAGCTCGGCGAGGAGTGGGAAGTCCTCTACGAAGACGGTGGCGCGTGGACCTGGGTGCGCTCACGGAACCCTGCCTGCTCGTAGGAACACGAGGACAGCAACGTGCGGAACGAGGACCAAACACTCCAGGTGGTCCTCCCAGGACACGAACTGGATGGGACCACGTGGTCAGTCGGGGTCCGACCAGATCCCACCTGTGAAGACGGGCTCTACACCTTCGTGCGCCGGACCGCAGCCGACGGGCACTCGGCCCGCTCGGGGATGGGTGGGCCGAAGCTGTGGGGCGACAGCGCCGTGAACGTCTGGGTGGGAAAGAGCGACGGCACTCCACCGTTCATTCTTATTCGGGGGATTCCTTCGATCGAAGAGGCCACGGTTCTCACCAACGGAGGAGAGGCGATCCAGATCGCGCTCTCGCCGGAGATCGAGGAGTTCGGGCTGCGCTTCGGAGCCGCGGCTCTCCCAGCAGACGATCCGCCCGAGATTCTCCGCGTGCGACTTGCCGATGGACGCGTTGTCGAGGATGAAATCCCCTGGCCCAGACGGCCACCGATTCCCTGATCCGTCGGTCCAAACGCGCATCCACGACCGGCTAACGATGGTCATGGAGCTCAGCGGAACGCCGAAGCAGGAGCAGTCCCCGCTTCGATACCCGAGGCGTCACGGAATGATCCTGACAGAGGCGAACAACGGTCCACAGCCGAACTTGGATACTGTCTTGCGCATCACCTCGAGGGCACCGACTGCGACGACGGTGGAATCGACGCGGGTGGGGTCGAGTACTGCAACCCTGAAGTCGACGACGACTCCGAGGCCGCTGTGGTTGCGTCCTGCATCCACGAAGGCGGCGCCAAGTCAGCAGTCTCCGCGCCGTTTGTGGTGATTGTGAGTCCAGAAGGAGAGAACCAGCGTCGCTTTGACGACGGAGGACCACAACCGGAGCGGCTACGGACAAGCACCGCGCAGTGGGTGTGGTGAGGAGGAGCGGGCTGCGTCGAGCTTTCGGCGAGCACGCCTGCATAGGCAGCGAGCCCAACCACGATGCACAGCAATGCCACCTGCACACCCCATCGACGTTGTTGGCGGCTGCGAGCTGCGCCGATCACCACTCGATCACCCCTCGAGCTCGTCCGCGTCGCAATGATTGCCGACGGCGAGCTCGGGCTGTCGCCGGTTCCTACTCAGCGTCAAGGTCAACGGATCGCCCTCATCTGCTCAGTGCCTGAACGTCAGCGGCACGAACACCAGGCCGTGGCCGAGACCACCAGAGACGACGAGTACACAGCGGTTCGCGCACGGCACCTTTGTCTTCAATGCGTCGGCCGAGAGCGCTGCCGAGGCCGACACGACGAATTGGATGCGTCCCTTGCCCGACCCGTTAGTTGAGACCGTCGGCTGCCGTGTGAGACCGATTCCGCACCCGGCCTCCGAGACGTCGACGTCGCTCGCACACTCCGAGATGTGGAACCGGCCGTTTGCCCCGAAGCCCGAGACGCTCACGCTCACCGTCTCGCCATTGACCAGGTCTCTCGACGGTGAGACATGGACGGTTGCTGTCCTGAGCTCTCGTGTGCTCGGAAGCGTCGTCACGGTTGCCGGTGTGAGCAGCGACCACCTGACACCCCCATCGGTCGTGACGTAGCTGGACCATCCCTGCAGCGATGTCTGCACGAGGAGGAACGCGACCTTTGGGGTGATCGCTTGGAGGATGAGAGGTGTATTGACCTGATGGTCGAGGAGGCTTGCGACATGGAGGATCGGCAGCCCCTTCCCTGCCTTGGTCCTCCACGTCGATCCCGCGTCGTCAGTGACGCGGACGGTGATCTTCCCTGTCCTCTTCGGGGAGAGCACCCACCAGTCCGTGGGGGTGGCTGCTGCCGCTGCGGGGCCGGCCGCAATCGAGCCCACTGTGCTCCGCACGGTAGAGAAACCGGTGACCGCTCTTGCACGCAGCGTTGGCCCGGCCCTCCAGGTCTTTCCTTCATCGTCCGTCGTGTCGAAGGTGATCGCCACCGGGACCTGCTGTGCGGAGGTGAGCTCGGTCGGTTGGGGAGTGACGACGATCGGGAGAACCCCGTTCTCTCCGAAGAGCCTCGGCAACGCCGGGAAGACTGTGCCCGAAAGCGAGGGGGCGACCGGGATGGCGACGGGACTCCAGACCTTCCCGCCGTCGGTCGTCATGAGGAGGTGAGTGCTTCCTCCGCCAGGCCCGGGCGTTCCCTGCATGAAGCCCAATGTCGAGTTCACGAAGGACATCGACGACAGCTCGCCTGTTGACACTCTGCCGGAGAGGGTCACCCAGGTACGTCCGCCATCGACCGTGTGCAGGAGCGTCCAGGGGAGGCGGTTCCCCCCGATGTCCCCGGTCGCCACCCAGCCGACTGTGGCGGTCACGAACTGGAGCCAGACGAACCCTTCGCTCGTGTTGGCTCGGATCTCCCTTTTGAGCTGCCAGTGCAGGCCGCCGTCGGTCGTTCGGGAGAGGTACACCCCGGAACCGAGCGCGGCGGTCACCACCCAGCCGACTGTCGCAGTGAGAAAGGACACGTCGGAGACCGTGGTGAGCGGAGCACGAACTGTCTCGGGAATGACCGGCAGCGAGATGTCTGTGTAGGTGACGAAATTGTGGGTCACGTAGAGGGCGGAGATGCCGCTTCCTGGTCCCCTCGGGGCGACCCCGACGATCCCCATGAGCGGGGACGCTGAGCTGTCGAGCAGTCGGATCTCCGCGGACGAGCTCAGTGTCGCAGGTTCGCCGCTCGGCGTCGTCGGACCCGTCGTGGTCTTGGTTGTCGCGGGCTGCGACGAAGGAGTCGTCCGTGGGGACTTCGGCGGAGGAGCGGATCCCGAGGTAGCCAGGAGACCTGCGATGAGCCCCGCTGCTGCAACCAGTGCAACCACCGAGAACGCCCGCCGGCGTCGCTTTCGGCGACGCGCCTGCCGGATGACGACCTCGGGTTTGCCGGCCGCCATGCCGAGCTCAGACGTTGTCGGAAGGTCGGTAAGGACGTGTTCTTGGTCTCCGGCTATCGGGCTCATCGCGACCCCTACAACAGTCCCTTTGCGGCGATCCGCACGAGAGCAGCTTCTGAGAGCCCGAGCGCTCCGATGTCCAAGTCCCGCATCCTGTGGCCGGGCTGGGGCAAGAGCACGGTCAGCTGAAGCTCGAGGCTCTTGCCAGAACCGCGTAGGTACGTGACGAAGCCTTGGTCGGGCCCGACCTTGACCTTCGTAGACCCCGTTCGGATGTCCCCGTACGCGGTCGGTGTCGCATTTGGTGTGTACGACGGCGTGAGAGTCGCCGAGACGCATCCTCCTGCCGCCTTCGCCGCAGAGCGCATCGAGCCGTATCTCGTTGTGACACGCCGAGAGAACAAGGTGGCGACAGCGCGCGCATCGAGCGGCGATGTCCCCTTCGGTATCTGCATGACTATGCGTGAATCGCAGCGGGCGCTCGCGACACTCACAGCCGACCTTCCATGCTCCTGAGAGGGTTGGCTGCTCAGCTGCCACCCGGCGGTCGCCAGCGCCGCGGCGAAGGCGGCCGCAGTTGCAAGAAGCCAGACGCGCCGACGGTGCCGCTGCCGGCCCCGTGCCTCATCCACGACCCCAAAGATCGAGTTGAGGGCGAACCAGGAGCGTCGAGCCGGAAGGACGGGGCTCGACAAGGACTCCAGCATGATTATAGTATGGCTAGAACCATGTTGAAGGTCAACATCGACAGGGACGACCCGCTCGAACTTCACGAACAGGTCGCCGCAGAGATCCGCCGCTCACTCGCGAACGGTGAGGCGAAGCCCGGAGACCGGCTTCCCCCGGCGAAGGACATCGCCGCGGTCTGCGGATGCAACCTGCATACGGTCTTGAAGGCGTTCCATCAGCTCCGTGATGAGGGCCTCCTCATTTTTGGGCGCGGCCGGGGAGTGACCGTGGCCGGCACCCCCGAGCGAAGCCGTGTGGTGCGTCAAGTGCGCGACCTTGTGAAGACCGCTAGGCGAGACGGCTTTGGACGCGAGGAGGTCATCCGGCTGCTTCGCGAGAGCTGGTAGCGACCATGTCGGGTTGTGCAGCCGCAATTCGGATGAGATGACACGAACTCGCACCTTGGAGCGAGGGGTGGAGCAGGGACCACCTTCACCCGAAGTCGTCATCAGACAGGCACGTCGGCGTCAGCGACGTCGGTGGGCCTTGGGCGCGGGTGGGCTCGCGGCCGCCGTACTTGTCGCTGGGATCGCATACGGCTCGGCCGGAAACTCGACACCGGGGTCGCCAGCCAATTCGTCGAAGGGGTCCGGGATACCAACCGCTATCCGGACGGTCTGGCGGTCAGACGGCACCATGCTCTTCGAACACTGGATCCCGGACAACGACGTTGAGTTCCAGCCGACGACGATGATCACGTGTGCAGGTCCAGAAGCACAGATCTGCTATCTCGCCGTCCGCACCAACGGGATCCTCCCCAACGGCCAGCCCAGCACCAGGGGCAAGTCGGGTGCTGCAGTGACACCCTTCGTCTCGAGCGAGTTCCGATCGACAGATGCCGGACGCACCTGGCACCCGATCGTCCTTCCCGACAATGCATGGGTCTCGACCGCCTTCAGCTGCCCGATGCAGCGGGACTGCGCCGTCGGAGCACTCGTCGATGGGCGGCAGTCCCTCGGGAAGTTCTTGGGCACTTCCGTCCTCCTCACCACCCGAGACGGGGGCCGCACCTGGGTGCTCCACCCCCTCCCGGCATCCGCGGGCCTGGTAAGTGACCTCGTCTGCCGAACCGTCGATTCTTGCGTCGCCGTCACCTCACCAGCGGGCTCGTGGGCGGACGGCATGATCCCGAACAACGGTGCCACAAGGGTCTATCCGAGCGAGGTGTACACGACGCACGACGGAGGAGCCTCATGGGTGGCGCTCCCGCTCCCCAAACAGCCCCCAGGCGACGTCTACACGCTCGGTTGGGTGACATGCCCAAGCGCCCGCCTCTGCATCTTCACGGGCCAGCGGGACCATGTCGGGATGGCGCCCGGGTACACAAGCATCCACCACGTGCACAGCTACGTTGTCAGCGGCACGACGACAGTCGTCATCGTGAGCACCGGTCCACGAAGCACGACCATCGAGCTGCACCCATCCGGCCCGCTCTCGTGCGTTTCCAGCACCCATTGTCTGATGGTGAATGCGCGGATAGGTCGCCACGAGATAGCGGTGTCGCATGTTTTCGCATCAACAAACGGAGGGCAGACGTGGTCGAAGCTCCATGCTCACTTTTCGCGTGCCGTGGGCACAGCGACATGGAACACCCTTCGGTGCTTGTCAACGACGTCGTGCCTATCGGTGAAGCTTGAGACGAACGATGGGGGCAACCATTGGATCAGCACCGACGCGAACGTGGTTGACCTCTCGTGCTCGACGTCCGGTGTCTGTGTGGGTCTACGAGAACTCCGTGTACGCGATCCGCACGTGCCGCCCGGTGCCACAGCCACAGTCTGGGCCACACGGGTCGTGACCAATGCGCCAGGCTGATGGTGCACACGAACCGCAGCTTGGCGACATGGCGGGCATGGACAACTTACTCGTCGCCTGCTGCGACCTCCGTGTGTTGGCACCACGCCGATCGAGCGAGCATTGGCTCAATTGGCGCGGACCGCTGAGATGACGACGCGAACTCCAGCCTTGGAGCGGGTACAGGCCGAAGGACCACCTTCACCCGAAGTCGTCATCAGACAGGCACGTAGGCGTAAGCGACGTCGCTGGGGTCTCGGGACGGCCGGAGTCGTGCTGGCGGCGCTGCTCACTGCCGCGGGCTCGGGCGCCTTCGGGAATACCGGGACACATCGAGGATCGTCGTCCGCCCACCCTGGACCAGGGAGCGCGATCTCGACGACGTGGAGGACGGATGGAGTCAGAGTTTTTGCGCACACAGTGCCCACCGACTCCCCGCTCTTCGGGCCGACAACCACGATCAGCTGTGCGGGCACCGAGGCACGGACCTGCTACGTCACCGTCCACGCAAACGGCATACTCCCCAATGGTCAGCCCACCACACCGGGTGTCGACTCGTCTGGCCTGTCCACACCCTTCGTCTCGAGCGAGTTCCGATCGACAGATGGTGGAAGGTCCTGGCACGCCCTCGCGCTCCCGGACCGCGCGTGGGCCTCTTCCGCCTTCAGTTGTCCGAACCGAATGACGTGTGCGGTCGGGGCACGCGTCGGTCCCCGGACTCACGGCACCGCTGTCGTGCTCACCACCACCGACGCGGGGAGGTCTTGGTCCATCCATCGACTCTCGTCGGCCGTGGTCTCCGTGCGAAAGCTGGACTGCACGACGCCGTCAGACTGCGTGGCGCTCACCTGGAGGTCTGCGACACCCGTCGACGGCCTCCTCGCGCAGTCACTCGCTGAGCAGGTCTTCCCGAGCGAGATCCTCTCGACTCACGACGACTGGCTGACCTGGTCCATCCTGAAGCTTCCGCCGGCGCCTGCGCGCGACGTCTACACACTGTCGGTCACATGCCCGACGTCGAAGTTCTGCGTGCTGTGGGGTAGCCGAGTCCACCTGCGAGCCGTCGCCGGCGTCGACACACCAGCCGGGCGCCGCGCCCTCTACGAAAGGTCGCCGGGCGTCCCGGTCATCCTCACGACCGGTCCCGAGCTTCGGATCAGCGCCCCTGAGTTCCGGTCGGCGGGATCGATCTCGTGCGTGTCGGCCACTCGGTGCATGATGGTCGTGCCGGACGACCGGGGCTCATCGTCTTTCTACGAGAGCACCGATCGGGCTCGGACCTGGCACAGGATCCTTGCTCATGGGCTGGCTCCCAACGCCAGGAGCTGGACGTTGCAGTGCGTCTCGGCGACCTCGTGCCTGACAATCGTCTCGGCGCGGGTCACCGACGACGGTGGCCTGCGCTGGGCCCGAACGCTCCGGCTGAACGCAGCGTCGTGCGCCCCATCGGGTCGCTGCGTAGGGCTGAAAGGAGTTGGCTTCCGTGTACAGCCACGACCGCCCGAGACGCGAACCGAGGCGCCGGCCACACGGGTCGTGACCAACGCCCCCGCTTGAGGTCGGACGGCCGACCTCGGAAGACCCCTGAAACGCCGGGCCGCCGAGCGGCGAGACCGCGTGGTGGTCGAGTCCTGCTCGATCGTGCAGACGCTCGGCGTAGCGGCCGAGGGCACGGGTCCATTGGGTGGTGTCCATTGGCCCAGTCTGACTCCTAAGCAGGGCCCCTAAGCTCAGTCGTGCGAGTGGCGTCCCGAGCACGAACCGCCACCTACCGGGCGTCTCCTATCTCCGCTCCGCGGCCACACCGGACGTATCACCGATCGCCTAATCCCCGGGCAGTCCCCAGCGTCGGTACGCGGATTATGGGAGGGTCCGGGAGGCGCGACTCCAGCGTCTCCAGACCGCAAAGGGAAAAGCAACAGCGAGAAGTCCGACCACGGCGATGGCGAAGTGGACCAGCCATGCTCCGATGAGCGTGGGCCACCCCATGAGTTCTTCAGGTTCTCCGCATCAGACACCGGGTAGAAGATGCCCGTCGCCACGAGGGGCACCCACACCACGGCCGTCACGACGTACGCCGGAAGCGGGACTCCGAGCGTGAGGACATGGAGCCGTCTGGATACGGCGTCGGCACGAAGAGCGCGAGCGACCCATTCCGCAATCGCGACCGGGAGTGCGACGGCAACCTCGAGCGTGCCAATCATCAGTGGACGCAGCGATGTGCTCACGGTGCGTCCACTACGGCCTCTTCGATGAAAGGCGCTCAGGCCGATCGCTTGCCCCCTTGTTTCTGGTCCAAATGAACAAGGCAACCCAGGGGGCGAACAAAACGAGAAGGGCCGCTGCACGCGCCGGAGTGGTGGGCGGCCACAGGATGTTGGCCGTCAATCCTGCCGCCCGAGCGACGACTTCCACGGCGAGGGACACCAGTACCGCCTCGCCCATGCGCAGCCCGCTCGGATGGGCGTCGGCACGCCGCTTGCACGCCTGAGCAAGGACGTCGAGAACGACGCGAGGAGTGAAGTGGGTCTGTTCGAGCAGGGCGGCGAACTCCTCCCCGTAGGTGCGACGCCACTCTTTGGGGTACAGCGCGAGGAGCATGCGGATCATCCGAGCTCTCCAAGCCGAAGCTGACCCACGGCGACCACTCGTGACCAGTTCGTGAGCTGGTTCTTCAGTGCTGACTGTCCGCTTGGCGTGATCCGATACGGCCGCCGTCGGTCCTCGCTTGGGACCGGCTCGATCAGTCCCCGCTCGGTCAGCTTGGTCAGCGATCCGTACAAGGTGCCAGGACCAAGACGCACACCGGTCTGGTCGAACACGTCCGCGGTGATGGCGTAGCCGTGCTTCGGCCCGTTGCTCAAGGACAGAAGGACGAGAACGCCCGGCTCCCCGAAGCGGGCAAGTCCGTCCTCGCCGCGCCCCTGTCGCGCCATACGCTAGATCGTATGACGTACTAGTGGTGGCGTCAAGCTGGGTGGTCGATGTCAGCCTCTGGTCCCGGCGATCCAAAGGGGCAGGGGCACTCACATCGCGCGCCCCCGAAAGATCGGGCGTCGGGCGCCACAGAGGTGGTGCCTACCGCCGGCGGCGGGCTACTCCCGCGGTCGGTTGCCGATGCGCCTGCTGCAACAACGCGTACTGTCACCGAGGTGTCCTTTCGTGTCGCTGGGCTCGGGGTCTCGATCCTCGTGGCTGCCGCCGCTCTCGGCGCCTCATTGGCGGCTGTCGAAGGCTCTGCCCCTGTGCGACGGCCGATCGAAACGACGCCTTCGCCCTGCCGCTCCGTGCAGCTTGCCATCACCGGTACGGCGGCTCCTGGCGCTGCCTATTTCGGCGGGGAGGTCCTCGTCTACCAAGACACGGCTTCGCAAGTCTGCACCCTCTCTGGGTATCCGACGGTCATCGGGGTGACAGGCACGACCGGCACCGAGGTCACCGCGCGCCACGAGCCCGGTGGGTACCTCGGCGGCTTGGAGGGTCGTGAGTCAAGCGACCGCGTGCCCCCCGCCGTGGTGCTCCACGGACGTGGCGCCAAGGCGTCGTCGCTGGTGGAGTACGAGGGCATCGGAACCCTCCAGACAGTCTCGCCGCGGTGCATCGGAGTCGGTCACCACCCCATGGCCGTCCACGAGTTGCGGGTCATCGTCGATCGAGGTGGACCACGTGTGGTACAGGTGAAGACAACCTTGGTCGTCTGCAATGCGCTGAGCGCGAACCCCTACGTTCCCGGAGTGAAGGGTCGATGGAACCCGACAGTCCCGAACCACGCGAGTCGGCGCGTGTCAACCTCTGAGAGGCAGATTCCGTCGGTAATCACTGAGTCGTAGCGGCCACCTCCTTCGGCTCGTTGATCCACGCGATCACGGGCAGCCGCGGAGGTGCCGGAGGCTTGCGTACGAAGCGTTCCGGGTGCGCGGCATAGGCGGCATCGAGCACGAGGGCGCGTTGGCGACGAAGTGACTCGGCGCGTCCGTAGTGGACGTCTGCGGGCGTGTGGAACCCGATGCCTGAGTGACGATGTTCGTGGTTGTACCAATCGAAGAACCGGGTGCACCAGGCGTGCGCGTCCTCGTAGGAGCCAAAGCGCCGAGGGAACTCGGGCCGGTACTTCATGGTGCGGAATTGGCTCTCTGAGTAGGGGTTGTCGTTCGACGTGTGCGGCCTCGAGTACGACCTCGTGACGCCGAGGTCGGCCATCAAGAACACGAAGGGCTTGGCCGTCATGGGCGAGCCGCGGTCGGAGTGCAACACGAGCTGGTTCGCACCGACGCCCTGCTTGTCGAGGGTCTCAGCCACGAGGACCTTGGCGAGCGTGGCGTTCTCCGCACGAGCGAGCATCCAGCCGGGCACGTAGCGGCTGAAGATGTCGATCACCACGTAGAGGTAGTAGTAGCTCCACTTCTCGGGGCCGAGGAGCTTGGAGATGTCCCAGCTCCAGACCTCGTTCGGCTGGGTGGCCACGAGCTCGGGCTTCTTCTTCGCTGGATGCGTCGCCTGCCGGCGGCGTTCGCCCACCTCTGTGTGCTCGCGAAGCACCCGGTACATGGTGGAGACCGATCCCAAGTAGCGGCCCTCGTCGAGCAGCTTCGCGTACACGGTGGCTGGCGCCTCGTCGACGTGCCCGTCGCTGTTCAAGACCGCTCGGAGCTCTTTGCGCTCGACCTCGGAGAGGGCCCGGGGCTGGGGCGCGGGCACGCGCTCGGGCCTGGGCGGTGCGGGCGACTTGCGGTGCCGGCGGTAGTGACGGGCCCGAGGCTCACCCAGCGCCGCGCACGCCGCCTTCACGCCGACGACCGGTGCCAGTTCTGCGATCGCCTCGTCGATCACCTGGTCTCGCCCCTCTCGTCCAGCGCGCTGTCGGTGGCGAGCTGCTCCAACAGCGCTGAGAGCTTTCCCTGGACCTCGATCACCTTGCGGGCCTTGTCGAGGTCGGAGACGAGCTTCTCGTTCTTCTTCTTCAGCGTCGCGATCTCCCGGTCCCGGGGATCGGCGGGCTGGCGACCCGAAGACCGGCCGAGCGCCTCGTGGGCGCCCTGGCCCGCCTGGCGGCGCCACTCGGTGACGAGCGAGCTGTAGAGGCCTTCTCTTCGCAGCAGGGCACCCTTCTCCGTCTTGGACAGGTGCTCGTACTCAGCGAGGATCCTCGCCTTGTAGTTGGCCGAGAAACGCCGGGGCGGCCTCGCGCGTTCGGGGACTTCGGGGTCCGGGTCGGTGTGGTTCGTCACGGCGCCATCGTGGCGCGCGTCAACGGCGTGGTTGGTCGTGGTGGTCATTCTGGGGAGTTCCTTCCCCGCCCTCTCAGCTCAACGAATCGGGAGTCCGATCTGTCACTTGCCAGTCCCAAGGGACCACCCCGTTGCCAGCAACATGGGACCACCTCGCGCCCACCGCAGCCGGCGATCGTGATGATCGTGGCGGCCGGTCGGAGTGTCAAGCGCGTCGGCTGCGGCCG
>JAJYXE010000024.1 GCA_021791145.1 Actinomycetes bacterium
CCAGCTCCTCCAAGGCGGCCTGAGCCAGATCCTGACCGCCACCCGCGCCGGGATGCCCCCCGACGCCGGCGCGCCCGACGCCGGCGCGCCCGACGCGCCGTGAGCGCCCCCGCGCCGTGAGCGCCCCCGCGCCGCGCGTCGGCGCCCCCGGGCTCGCGACGGCACCCGGACCTGAGGACTTCGTCGCGACCGTCACGCCCGCGCCGGCCGCGACATGGCAGGAGGCGCAGGACGCGGCCGCGGACGCCGGCGTCCTCGTGGCGGGCCGCGAGCGGGCGGTCGGCGGGCTCGGCGTCGCTGCCACGCTCACCCTCCCTCACGGGCTCGAAGACGCCGCTGCGCTGGACGCCCTGGTCGCCTGGCTCGCCCGCGTCGAGTGCCGGAGGCGGGGAGGGGCGCTCGCCGGGGGGCCCGGGTTCGTGGTCGCGCTCGGTGCCTTCCCGTTCGACCGCGCGGCGCGCACCTCCCTGGTCGTGCCCTCGACGGCCTGGTGCAGGGAGCCCGACGGCCAGGTGTGGCGCGTGGAGGTCCGCCGGCGCGACGGGCGGCCCCCGGACAAGACACCGGCCGAGGCTGCTTCTTCGGCTTCTTCGGCTTCTTCGGCTCCTTCGGCTCCTTGGCGCGGCCGCGTCGTCGACGGGCCTGCCGGCGCCGGCGACCGCCCGAGCCTGCATCTCGTCCCCTCCGGCGCGCGCTACGCCGAGGCGGTCGCCCACGCGGTCCGTCGCATCCGGGCCGGCGCGTTGGCCAAGGTCGTGCTCGGCCGCATGGTGGAGCTCGAGCTCCCGGTGCCGGTCGCGGCCTCCGCGCTGCTCCGAGAGCTCCAGGGGGAAGAAGAAGGGACAAGCGCGCGGGGCTTGTCCTCGCCGTTCTCCCCCTTCTCGGTCCCGACGCCCTTCGGACGGCTGGTCGGCGCGTCGCCCGAGCTCATCATCGCGCGACGCGGGAGCGCCGTGGTCTCCCATGCGTTCGCCGGCACCGTGCCGCTGTCGGCCACCGACGGGGAGGCCGACGAGCGCCGGCTGGCCGAGTCGGCGAAGGACCGCGCGGAGCACCGCCTGGTCGTCGACGAGATCGTCGCGGCACTCGAGCCGCGTTGCGTGTCGCTCACCGTGCCCGACGCACCCAGCGTGGTCCGGCTCCGCTCCGACGCGCGCCTCGGGACGCTCATCCGCGCGACGCTCGACGCGCCGGCCTCTCCCGATGCGCCGCGCGGCGCGCAGCGCCAAGGCGCGGGCGCACCCGACTCGGTGCTCGGCCTCCTCGCCCGCCTGCATCCCACCCCTGCCGTCGGCGGCGTGCCACGCGCGGTCGCCCTCGAGGAGATCGCGGCGCTCGAGCCCGCTCCCCGGGGCTACTGGGCAGGCGTGGCGGGCTGGGTCGACGGTGCAGGCGACGGCGAGTGGGTCCTCGCCATCCGCTCCGCCGAGCTCGATGGACGGCGCGCTCGCGTCCGGGCGGGCGCGGGGATCGTGTCGGGCTCCGAGCCCGCGCGCGAGCTCGCGGAGACCACCGTCAAGCTCCGCCCGGTCCTCGAGGCGCTGTGGCCGGGGGTCTCCTCGCGCCTTTGAGCGCCGGCTCGAGCACGACGCCGGCCGGCCCCTCCCCGACCGCATGCGCGCTCGTCGCGCCGGGAGGCGCCGGGGACGCGTCCTGGGGCGCCGGCGACGCGTCCTGGGGCGCCGGGGACGCGTCCTGGGACGCCAGCGGCACCGCGATCCCGAAGACGTTCCCCTCGCGATCGGGGCGCGGCTCCACCCACGCGCGCCCGCCCAGCGCCTCCACGATCGCCTGGACGATCGAGAGGCCCAGCCCCGTCCCCTCGCCCGTGCGCGAGCGGTCCCCCCGGTAGAAGCGGTCGAAGACTCTCGCCCGCAACTCCGCGTCGAGCGCGGGCCCCTCGTCCACCACCCGCAGCACGCCCTCGCCTCCCTGCGCGACGACCTCCACGCGCACCGCCGACCCGGGCGCGGTGTGGACGAGGGCGTTGCGCACGAGGTTGTGCGCCACCTGCGCGAGCCGGTCGCGGTCTCCTGCCACGCTGACCGCGTCGGGCGAGACCAGCTCCACGGGCCGGCCCGGCTCGGTCACCTGCGCGTCGTCCAGCGCGTCCCGGCCGATGCGGCGCAGGTCCACCGGCGAGCGCTCGAGCGGCCTGCCCTGGTCCAGCCTGGCCAGGAGGAGGAGGTCGTCGACGAGGCCGCTCATTCGGGTCGCCTCGCGCTCGACCCTCCCGAGCGCCTTCTTGCGCTCTTCTGGGTCGGAGATGGCGCCTTTGCGCAGCAGCTCGACGTAGCCGCGGATCGAGGTGAGCGGGGTCCGCAGCTCGTGGGACGCGTCCGCGACGAACTGGCGCAGCCGCGCCTCGGACGCCGACTTCTCGTCGAACGCCTCCTCGATGCGGCCGAGCATCGTGTTGATCGCCACGCCGAGCCGTCCCACCTCGCTCTCGGGATCCTCCGGCTCGACGCGCCGCCCGAGGTCGGCACCCGTGGCGATCTCGCCGGCGGTCCTCGCCATGTCGTCGAGCGGGCGCAGCCCCCGCCGCACCGTCCACAGCGCCACGGCGCAGAGCGCGAGGAGCACCGCGACGGAGACGCCGAGCTCGATGCGGACGAGCGACGCCATGGTCGCGTCGGTCTGCTTCAGCGGCACCGCGACGATGACGGTCCCCTGAGGGACGCGCGCCGCTTGCGCGCGGTAGGTGGGGCCGTTGCGCGCGCGGAGTGTGAAGTCGTGGGGGTTGGGGCGGTAGGGGCCGCCGGCGGTGCCGATTGCGGGCGACAAGCGCACCGCGCGCGGCACGACCGGACGCGGTGTCGGGTTGAGCGGCGTGCCCGAGGGCCGTGTCGTGAGCACCTTGCCGGAGTGGCCGAGGACGATCACGTAGACGTCGGGGCTGAGCCGGTCGCCGATCCCCTCGGGCGAGGGGGCGTGCCCGCGGCGGTGGAGGTACACGAGGTAGCGCACCGCGTTGCTCTGGGCGAACCCGAGCTGGGAGTCAAGCCTGCCGTAGAGGAACGACCGCAGGGACGTGTAGGTCACCACGTCGGCGACGAGGAGGCCGATGACGAGCAGGACCCCCATCGCCACGGTGAGGCTGCGGCGCAGACGCACGGCTCGGTCTCAGCCCTTGGGCAGCCGGAGGCTGTAGCCGACGCCGCGGACCGTGTGGATGAGCGGGGGGCCGCCCTCGTCGAGCTTCTTCCTCACGTAGCTGATGTAGGTCTCGACGATGTTGGGGTCCCCGCTGAAGGAGTAGTCCCACACGTGGTCGAGGAGCTCGGACTTGGGCACGACCCGGCGCGGGTGCTCGAGCAGGTACCGAAGGACCCGGAATTCGGTCGCGGTCAGCTCGATCGCCCGCCCGTCGCGCCAGACCTCGTGGGTGTCGACGTTCATCGTCAGGTCCGCGTAGCGCAGCTCCGATCCCTCGGGGCCGTCGTGGCCCGTCCGGCGCAGGACCGCTCGCACCCGGGCGACCAGCTCCTCCAAGCTGAAGGGCTTCGTCACGTAGTCGTCGGCCATCCCGAGGCCGTGGACCTTGTCCTCGGTGCTGTCGCGCGCCGTGAGGAAGACGACCGGGGTGCCCACGCCCGTCTCCCGCAGCCGCCGGCACACCTCGGTGCCCTCCAGATCGGGCATCATGACGTCGAGCATGATGAGGTCGTAGCGGCTCGGCTGCGCGAGCTGCAGCGCCTCTCGTCCCGATCCGGCGACCTCCACGTCGAAGCCCTCGAAGCGGAGCGCCGCCGACAGGAGGTCCGTGATGAACGGCTCGTCGTCGACGACGAGGATCCGATCGCCCTCCGAGCTCACCCTCTCATGATCGCAGACCGCCGGCTCCTCCCGGTCGCCCCGGCGCGGCGGCCCCCGGTCAGGCGCCGGGCGAGCCGCCCCATGCCCCACCACGCCACGAGGAAGAACGCCTCGACGACGATCGCCGAGGACATCTTCGACTCCCCGGCAACCCGGTCGACGAAGCTGATCGGCACCTCGGTGATCGGCGCGCCGGCCTGCTTGGCGCGATAGGTCATCTCGATCTGGAAGCCGTACCCGTCGGCCCTGACCCGGTCCAGGTCGAGGCGCCCGAGGATCGACGCGGCGTACACCCGGAACCCCGCGGTCGAGTCCCGCACCCCGAGCCCGAGCACCGCGTCCGCGTACCGGTTGCCTCCCCAGGACAGAAGGTGGCGGTGCCAGGACCAATTGGGGATCGAGCCGCCCGGCACGTACCGGGAGCCGACGACGAGCTCGTAGCCGTCCTCCAGCGGCGCCACGAGCGCGGGCAGCGCCCCGGGGTCGTGAGAGAAGTCGGCGTCCATCTCGACGCACGCCTCGTAGCCCGCCGCCAGCCCCCAGCGGAAGCCCGCGCGGTAGGCGCTGCCGAGACCGGACTTCTCCGTGCGGCGGAGCACGTGGACGTCACCCAGCTCCGTCCCCGCCTTCTCGGCGAGGTCGGCGGTCCCGTCGGGGCTGCCGTCGTCGACCACGAGGATGCCGGCCCCGGGCAGCGCCGCGTGCACCTGGCGCAGCAGCGCCTCGATGTTGTCCGCTTCGTTGTAGGTCGGCACGACGACCAGCACTCGCACGGCGCCCGAGCTTACGCGTCGAGGTGCGACGCCGATCGGCGTGCGGCCGCACCCGGTCCCGCGCCCCGGCCCCGCACCCCCGGTCCCGCGCCCCCCCCGGTCGGGCCGCCGGGCCGCCGCGCGCGCGGCGCACATGGAAGCATGGGCACGTGGAGGAGCCACTCCGAGAGCCGGCCGCGCCCCTCGACGGCGCGCCGCTTCCCCAGGAGCCGCCGGCGGCGGGGCCCCTTGCCCCGGGAGAGCTGGGAGCGCCGCTGGGAGAGCCGGGAGCGCCGCCGAAAGGGGCGGGAGCGCCCGCGCCGGGAGAGCCCGCAACGCCCGCGCGCCACACCAGGCTGCGCCGGTGGCTGCGCTCCCCCCCGCTCCGGTGGGCCGTCGCCATCGTCGCCATCCTGTTCGTCCTCGAGTACGTGCTGCTCCCGGACATCGCGAACGCCCGGCACTCGCTCTACCTGCTCGGGCGCGTCAACATCATCGGGCTGCTGGTCGCCGTCGGCCTCGAGTTCGCGGCCCTCTTCTCCTACGCCGAGCTCAGCCACACGGTCCTCTCTCCCGGCGCCCCGCACCGAGGCGTGCTCTTCCGCGTGAACATGTCGAGCCTTGCGGTGAGCCACGTGGCGCCCGGGGGCACCGCGCCGGGCACCGCCGTCGCGTACCGGCTCCTCACCGAGCTCGGCGTGCCGAGCGGCACCGCCGCATTCGGCCTCGCGACCCAGGGGGTGGGCTCGGCGGTCGTGCTCAACGTCCTCTTCTTCCTGGCCCTGCTCGTCTCCATCCCCCTCAGGGGCTACAACCCGCTCTACGGTTTCGCCGCCATCGCCGGCCTCATCTTGTTCGGCCTGTTCGCGGGGACCGTCCTCTTGCTCACGAAGGGCCAGCGCCGGGCGCTCGACCGGCTGCACACCGTCGCCGAGAAGGTGCCGCTCGTCAACGCCGACAAGCTGACCGCGCTCGTCCAGACGATCGCGGACCGGCTGCAGATCCTCCTTCGCGACCGGACGCTCCTCGTCCACGCGCTCGAGTGGGCGGCGCTCAACTGGTTGTTCGACGCGGCGTCACTCTGGGTGTTCGTGCTCGCCTTCGGCAGGGTGGTCTCGCCGATAGACCTGCTCGTCGCCTACGGCCTCGCCAACATCCTGGCGGTGATCCCGATCACGCCGAGCGGCCTCGGGGTGGTCGAGGGCGTGCTCATCACCACCCTCGTCGGCTTCCACGTCCCGAAGACCATCGCGATCCTCGGCGTGCTCTCGTACCGGCTCGTCAATTTCTGGCTGCCGATCCCTGCCGGGGGCGCCGCCTACCTCTCGCTCAAGCTCGGCCACGACGGCTCGCGCCGGCGGGCTAGGCGTCGTGACGAGGGTCCACGTCCCGGCGCCGACGCGCCCGCTCCAGCGCAAGCTCCTTCAGCCGGCGCTGGGAGTCGATCCCTTTCAGCGGACGGAGCCGCTCCCACTCCCCGTCCGCATGAAGCACCCAGGCGTTCACGTCATCAGTGAACACGAGGTCGAGGATCTCGAGCAGCCGGCCCTGCAGCTCGAGATCGCGCACCGGCGCGAGGACCTCGATGCGCCGGTCGAGGTTCCGTTCCATGAGGTCCGCCGAGCCGATGTAGAGCTCGAGGGGGGGCGAGTCCGCGCCGGCTCCCGCTTGGCGGTGCGGCGCGTCGTCTTGGGAGCCGCCGAAGCGGTAGATCCGGGAGTGCTCGAGGAACTGCCCGACGATCGAGCGGACCGAGATCGTCTCGGAGAGCCCCGGGACCCCCGGGCGCAGGCTGCACATCCCGCGCACCGCGAGGTCGACGGGCACCCCCGCCCGCGACGCCGCGTACAGCGCGTCGATCATCTCGGGATCGGTGAGCCCGTTCACCTTGAGCACGATCCTCCCGGCCGGGCCCGCACCGGCCTGGCGTTCGATGAGCTCGAGCATCCGCTCGCGCAGCGTGACGGGCGCCACCAAGATCTCCCGGTACTCCGACTGGCGGCTGTAACCGGTCAGGTAGTTGAAGAGGTCGCCCACGTCCGCGCCGATGTCCGCCGCGGAGGTGAGCAGCCCCAGGTCCTCGTAGACGGCGGCGGTCCGCGAGTTGTAATTGCCGGTCCCGACGTGGCAGTAGCGGCGGATCCCGTCGTCTTCCCGGCGCAGGACCAGGAC
The DNA here is from genome assembly GCA_021791145.1 of Actinomycetes bacterium. The sequence continues at coordinate 6,744 of JAJYXE010000024.1, forward strand.
CGTCTTCGAGTGGGTCTTCAGCCCGACGAGGCCGTAGACGACGTGCACGCCCGCCTCCTCGAGGGCGCGAGCCCAGCCGATGTTGGCCTGCTCGTCGAAGCGGGCCTTCAGCTCCACGATCGCCGCCACCTGCTTTCCGCCCTCGGCGGCCTTGATCAGCGACGCCACGATCGGGCTGTCTCCCGAGGTCCGGTAGAGGGTCTGCTTGATCCCGAGGACCGAGGGATCGTCCGCCGCCTGGGCCACGAAGGCCTCGACCGACGTCGCGAAGGAGTCGTAGGGATGGTGCACGAGCACGTCGCGACTGCGCAGGATGCCGAAGAGGTCGGTGGGCTCGTTGCCGGCCGTGGCCAGGTACGGCGGCGTCATCGGGGTCCACGTCTCAGCGTGGAGGTCCGGTCGGTCGAGCTCGTAGACGGCCCACAGCCCCGAGAGGTCGATCGGGGCGTCGAGGGTGTAGACGCCGTCGTGGGGCACCTCGAGCTCGGCGCGGAGCCGCTCGACGAGGTCCGGGTCCGCGGCCGAGGTGATCTCGAGGCGGACGGCGCTGCCGAACCGCCGGCGGCGCAGCTCCATCTCGACCGCCACGAGCAGGTCGTCGGCCTCGTCCTCCTCCAAGGCTAGGTCGGCGTTGCGGGTGACACGGAAGGTGTCGTGCTCACCGATGGCCATGCCGGGGAACAGCGTGTGGAGGTGCGCCGCGATGACCTGCTCCAAGGGGACGAACCGCTCGCCGTCGGGCATCACGACGAAGCGCGGGAGCAGGGGGGGTACCTTCACCCGGGCGATCCGCTGCTCGCCGGTGGCGGGGTCGCCCACCTCGACGAGCAGGTTGAGCGACAGGTTGGAGATGTAGGGGAACGGGTGACCGGGATCGACGGCGAGCGGGGTGAGCACCGGGTAGATCTGCCGGTCGAAGACGTCGACGAGGTAGGCACGGTCGTCGTCGTCGAGGGAGGTCCAGTCCGACCAGCGGATCCCCGCATCGGCGAGGGCCGGCACGAGCACGTCGAGGAAGATCGTGTCCTGGCGGGCCACGAGCTCGGTCACGCGTGCCCGGATCGCCGCGAGCTCCTCGCCGGGGCGCAGGCCGTCGACCGAGCGCGTGCGCACGCCCGCCACGAGCTTGTCCTGGAGCCCCGCCACCCGCACCTGGAAGAACTCGTCGAGCGCCTCGGCGAAGATCGCCATGAACTTCACCTGCTCCAACAGCGGCCGGCTCGTGTCCTCGGCGAGGTCCAAGAGGCGCGAGAGGAAGTCCAGGCGAGACAGCTCCTTGTTGGTGAAACGCTGGTAGCCGTAGGCGGCGATGGGCTTGGAGACCGGCACCGTGCGGCGCTCGCCGGCGAGCGACTCCTCGCGCCCCACCGCGGAGACCGCCATGACCCTGGACGGCGGCGGTGAAGGGGAGGCGGGGCCGGTGGACGGAGGTGCCGCCGGCGCGCTGGCGCCGGCAGGCATGTCCGAGGTCACCGGCACGCCCCCGCCCTGCTCGGGGGGCGTGCGCTGGAGTGCCATGAACCCCCTCCAGCGTACACGTCCCGCTACGCTTCGGGCCGTGGCGACGACCACAGCGCTCCAGGCGCGCGTGAGCCGCGTGCGCCACATCCCCGCGTGGCGAAGCGGGCCGAAGCCCAAGCGGCGGACCGAGCTCGGGCTGCTGGTCTTCGCCGCGGCGATCACCGTCGCGCTCTACGTGGTCGCCGCGCTCGGCGCGAGGGGCAAGGTGCCGCCCCACATCGGGCCGATCCTCGCGGTCATCCTCGTGATGGCGCTCGTCGCGCACCTCGCGAACCGCTGGCTCGCACCCGACGCCAACGCCGTGGTGCTCCCGCTCGCCGCCCTCTTGAACGGCATCGGCTACGTGATCATCGTCCGCTTCACACCGCCTGCCGCGAAGGCGCAGGCCACCTGGGCCGCCGTCGGCATCATCTGCTACATCGGGGTGCTCCTCGCGGTCCGCCACACCCGCGACATGGACCGTTACCGCTACCTGCTCCTCGCGGCCGCGATCGCGCTCCTCCTCTCGCCGCTCGTCCCACACCTCGGAAAGCCCATCACAACAACCCGCCTGTGGGTCGGCCTCGGGCCGATCGAGTTCCAGCCGGTCGAGTTCGCCAAGCTCCTCCTCGTCGTCTTCTTCGCCTCCTACTTCGCCGAGAAGAAGGAGCTGCTCTCGATCCCGACCGCACGCGTCGGCAACCGGCTCTTCCTCGACCCGCGCCCCCTCGTGCCGATCCTGCTCTTCTGGGCGTTCGCGATGGCGGTCATCGGGCTGGAGGACGACGTCGGCTTCGCGATGCTCATCTTCACGATGTTCGTGGTGCTGCTCTGGGTGACCACGGGACGCTGGGCGTACATCCTCTTTTCGATCGTGCTGTTCGCCGTCGGCGCCTTCGCGGCCGCGCACCTGTTCCACCAGGTGCGCACACGCATCGACCTGTGGCTCCACGCCGCGCCCAACACGCAGCTCGGCTACGGCTTCTTCGACTTCGCCCACGGCGGCATCGGGGGGTCCGGTCTCGGCACCGACCCCTTCGCCGGCGGACAGCTCTACCCGTGGATGCACATCACCACCGACATGGTCTTCGCCGCGATCGGCGACCAGCTGGGCTTCATCGGCGCGGCCGCCGTCGTGATCGCATTCGTGCTGCTCGTCGGCGCGGGCCTCCGGATCGCCCAGGTGGCGCGCTCAGACTTCTCCCGGCTCGTCGCCGTGGGCCTCACCGCGGTGCTCGGCTTCCAGGCGTTCTTCATCATGGCCGGCGTGACCCGGCTGCTCCCGTTCACCGGCATCACGCTCCCGTTCGTCGCGTACGGCGGATCCTCGCTCGTGGCGAACTACATCCTGATCGCGCTGCTCATGCGCATCTCGCAGGAGGGCTCTTCCACGGTGACCGAGCGGGCAACGGGCATCAGCCTCCCGAGCGACACAGAGTTCCGGGTCGCGACCTAGGCGCCAGGCCCGGCCGTCCCCGCGTGGAAGGGCGGGACGGGTGCTGCGTGCGCCTCGCCGCGTGCCGGCTCCCCATTTCCGGCGGGGTCGGCCCCGAGCTCTGCGGCCCGGTCCGGCCCGGGCTCCCCGCCGGCGTCGGGCTCGACATCCCCCGCCTCCGTGAAGAGCCGTTCGTCGCAGAGGACCGGGGCCGGCACCCGCTGGCGGAGCGCGAGGCAGATGCCGTCGCTCGGGCGGCACGAGAGCACGTCGCGGCCAGCGGCGCTCGCCAGCTCGATCTCAGCGAGGTAGGTGGCGCCGATGCGCCCGATGAGGCGGACCGCCACGATGTCGACCCCGCAGCGTGCGAGCGCCAGCGCGAAGAGGTCGTGGGTGAGCGGCCTCGGCGCGCCGCTGCCCGCGAGCGCGTGGGCGAGCGCCACACCCTCGGCCGTGCCGATCCGGAAGGAGAGCCGGTCGCGGCGCGCCTCGGTGTCCTCGAGCGTCACGACCGGGTACTGGTCGGGCAAGGCGACGTCGACGGAGGCGACCCGCACGATGCGGTAGGTGCGCGCGGAGCGAGCACGCCCGGGCACCGGCGCGGCCGCGGTCTCGACCGAGACCCCCTCCACCGCTATCCCCCTCGTCGGGCGTACACGCTCAACGCGAGGCCGACTCCCGAGAAGAAGGCGATGACCGCGGTGCCCCCGTAGCTGATGAACGGGAGCGGGATCCCGGTGATCGGCATGATGCCCATCGTCATCCCGGCGTTCTGGAAGGTGCTGAAGGCGATGAAGGCGAAGACCCCGGCGCAGATCAGGCGCCCGAAGTCGTCGCGCGCGATCTGGCCGATGCGCAGCACCCGCCACGCGAGGAAGAACAGCAGCCCCAGCACGCCGACCGCCCCCACGAAGCCGAGCTGCTCGCCGACCGCGGTGAAGATGAAGTCCGTCTGCTGCTCGGGAACGTAGCCGAGGTTGGTCGCCGCGCCGTGGCCGATCCCGGTGCCGAAGAGCCCCCCGGCGCCGATCGCGTCCTTCGCCTGCTGGAGGTTGTAGACGGCGCCGGCGAGTGTGCCCGAGGGGTGGGCTGTCGACTGGTGGAGGAAGCTCGTGATGCGCAGGACCTGGTAGTGGTGCAGGAGGCCCGCCCCGAGCACGAGGGCCACCAGCGCCGCCGCGCCGACGAGCAACGCGACGAGGACACGCGTCGGGAGCCCCGCAACCGAGAGCATCACGAGGAGGACCACCGACATGACGATCCCGGTGCCGAGGTCCGGTTGGAGCATCACGAGGCCGATCGGGATCCCACCCAGGACCAGGACCTTCACGACATCGAGCCACGTGAGCCCGTCGGGCCGGCGCGAGCAGTAGGTGGCGACCGCGACGACGAGCCCGAGGACGGCGAACTCCGAGGGCTGGATCTGGATCGGCCCGAGGTTGAACCAGCGCGCGGACCCGAGGGGCGAGTGCGTGCCGACGTGGGGGACCATCACCGCTACGAGGACGAACAGCGACAGGCCGTAGATGGCCATGCCGAAGGCTTCGAGCTTGCGATAGTCGAAGAGACCGACGACGCCCATCGCGACGACCCCGAGGACCACGAAGAGCGCCTGGCGCTTCAGGTAGTGGGTCGGGCTTGTCCCCGCGAGGAGCAGCGGCCCGCGGGTCGCCGTGTACACCATCACGACGCCGATGACCGCTGCGACGATCGAGCCCCCGATGAGGAACGGGTCCACCACCACCGCCGGGCGGCGCACCATGAGCCGGCGCCGGGCGGGAAGAGTGGGCTGCGAGGACCTCGCGCCGATCCGGTACTGGGCCTGCACGAGCGCCAAGGCTACCGGGCCGGGTCCCGGCGCAGCGGACGCCCGTGCGGGCCGTCGCCTGCGACCGCGCGCCACATCGCCTCGACGGGCGCGCGCTGCGCGGTCCACAGCTCGATCTGGCGGGCCGCCTGGTGGACGAGCATGCCGAGCCCGTCGAGCGTCACCGCTCCTCGCCGTGCGGCGAGCTCGAGCCAGCGGCTCGGACGCGGCGCGTAGACGAGGTCGACCACGAGCTGTCCCGCGACGAGCAGCTCGGGGTCCACCGGCAGCCCCCCGGCTGCCGGGGTCCCCTCCATGCCCACGGGCGTGGCGTTCACCACCAGGTCTGCGCCGGTGGCGTCGATCGCCCGGCCGACGCGCCCGGCGCTCCCGGCCAGGCTCGCCGCCTCGGCAGCCCGCTCGGGGCTCCGAGCGACGACGACGACCTCGGACGCCCCCGCCGCCCCGAGCGCGAGCGCCACCGCCCTTCCGGCGCCGCCCGCGCCGACCACCAGGCAGCGCCGGCCAGACGGCTCGAAGGCCGCGCCCCGCCGCAGTGCCGCGAGGAAGCCCTCGCCGTCGGTGTTCTCCCCGAGGAGCCCGCCGGCCTCGACGACCACGCAGTTCGCCGCCCCGAGCCGGGCGGTCGCCGGGCTCCGGCGCTGCACCGCCGCCGCGACCGCCTCTTTGAGCGGCATCGTGACCGAGGCGCCCCGGAGGCCCAGGGCGCGCATCCCCCCGAGGGCCGCGCCGAGGTCGTCGAGGCGGACCCGGAAGGCGACCGAGACCCAGTCGAGCCCGAGCGCGGCGAAGGCCGCGTTGTGCAGCACCGGTGACAACGAGTGGCGCACGGGGTCCCCCATCACCCCGACCACCGCCGAGCTCCCCGACGGCCACCCGTGTCCGCCCGCGACAGGCGAGCCGGTCATGTCGCGGGCGCGCTGGAGGCGTGCGTCGCCGCGTTGGCCGCTGCCTCCTGGACGAGCGCGAGCTGCTGTGTGTAGGTCGTGGCGAACTTCATGATGCCCCGCTGGTCTGTCACCAGGTCGAAGTAGAGCCACGTGCCCGGTGGCGGGTCGACGGCGGCGCGCAGCGCGTCGAGCGACGGGGTGCAGATCGGCGTCGGCGTGAGCCCGGCGTGGAGGTACGTGTTGTAGGGGGTTGTGAGCTGCTCTTCCTGCGGGGTGACCGGGCCGCCGTCCTTGCCGAGGGAGTAGAGCACGGTCGATGTCATGTCGAGGCGCATCCCCGCCGCGAGGCGGTTGAAGATCACCCGTGCGACGTCGCCCAGGTACCGGGTGAAGTAGCCCTCCTTCTGGGCGATCGAGGCGAGCGTCACGAGCTGGTAGGCGTCGAGGCCGTCGCGCGTGGTGGCAGGCGTGAGCCCGGCGGCACGCGCCTCGGCGACAAAGCGCGTCACCATCTGGTGCAGGAGCGTGCGGCCCGTCTCTGTGGGGAGGATCCGGTAGGTGCCGGTCCCGATCAGTCCCTCGAGCGACGCGCCGGGGGTGGGCTGGAACGGCGAGCGGACGCCGCTCGCCACGCCCGCCCGGGCGAAGGCGTGCGCGACGCTCCCCGGCAGGGAGGCGAGCTCGTTGGTGAGCTCCGAGATGGTCATGCCCGGCCTGACCGTGAGCTCGGCGACGTTCGGCCCGGCGTCGAGAAGGGCCTTGGCGGCGGAGAAGGAGAGGTTGCGGTGGAGCTCGTAGGTGCCGGGTCGCACCAGCGGTGAGCCGTGCACGACGGACCACAGCCCGAAGGCCACGGATGTCCCGATCACCTGTGCGCTGGTCAGGGCCGAGGTGATGGCCCCGAGCGGCTCACCGGGATGCACGTGGACGAGGACCGCCCTCCCCGGCCCGCCGAACGGGTTCGCCTCCGCCTCGTACCAGCCGATCGCGCCCGCGAGCACCACGAGCACCGCGGCGAGCGCCCCCAGGATCCGACCGCGCCGCGTGAGGCGGCGCACCGGGGGCACGCCGTGGGGAGGCGTGTCGTCCGTCCGCTCGCCGGATGGCTCGTCGCGTGGCTCGTCGGGTGGGCCGGTCAAGGTCATCGAGATGGTCGGCCGCGCCGGGTCGGGCTCAGCGGGCGTCGAGCCATGATTGCAGCAGGACGGCCGCCGCCGCGCTGTCGACCCGCACCCGCCGTTGCCGCCCGTCGGCGCCGGCGGCGGCGAGCGCCGACGTCGCGGACACGGTGGTGAGCCGCTCGTCGAACGTCTCGACGCGCACCCCTTGGCCGGCGAGCACCGCCGCGAGCGCGCGCGCCTCCCGTGTCGCCGCGAGGGCGGCCGGACCACGGCTCCCGTCGAGCGAGAGCGGCAACCCGACCACGACGACGTCGGCACCCTCTTCCTCGACCACCGCCGCGATCGCCCGGTGGTCGAGGGACCGCTCCCCGTGCCGCTCGATGCAGGGGCGCGGGAAGGCGAGCGCGCGGGTCCCGTCGCTCACCGCGATCCCGATGCGCCGCGAGCCGAGGTCGACGCCGACCGCCTTTCGCGCCGCGCCCACCGCTCAGGGAGCCCGGAGCAGCCGGAGCGCCTCGGCGAGCGCCTGGTCCAGTCGGGACGCGTCCCGCCCGCCGGCGAGCGCGAGCTGTGCCGAGCCGCCCCCGCCGCCGCCCACCAGCGCGCCGACCTGCCGCACGACCGCGGCCGCGTCGGGCTCCCCCCCGGTGGCAACGGCGATCGCCACTCGCTCGCCGTCGAGCGCGCCCCCGATCGCGACACCCCGCAGCCCGTGGCCCCTGGCTGCCTGGGCGAGCGCGCGCAGCTCCTCGGGAGCCCGGCCGTCGCGCCGCGCGACGACGACGCCTGCGTCCGCGCCCGCCGCGAGCTCCGCGGCCTCCGCACCGAGCGCCGACGCGCGGAGCCGGGAGAGCTCACGCGCCTCGGCCCGCTCGCGCTCGACCAGTCGCCCGAGCGCGTCGAGGAGCCCGCTCGGCTCCACCTTGAGGAGGCTCGCCGCCTGCGCGACGAGGCGCTCGCGGTCTCGCAGCCGCTCGATCGTCGCCGTCCCGGTGACCGCCTCGATGCGCCGGGTGTTGGCGCCGATCGACCCCTCCGAGACGATCGAGACGGGGCCGACCATGCCGAGCGCGTCGACGTGCGTGCCACCGCACAGCTCGAGCGAGTGGGGCCCCGCACGCACCACGCGCACGACGTCTCCGTACTTGTCGCCGAAGAAGGCCACCGCGCCCATCCGGTCGGCCTCCGACTTGGCCACCTCCATCGTCACCACCCGCTCGTCGGTCAGCACGTCACGGTTGGCGAGGCCGACGACGGCATCCAGCTCCTCGGGCTCGGGGGGCCCTCGGTGGCTGAAGTCGAACCGGAGCCGGTCGGGCGCCACGAGCGAGCCCTGCTGGCGGACCTGGTCGCCGAGCACCTCGCGCAGCGCGGCGTGGAGCAGGTGGGTCCCGGTGTGGTTCCTGCGGATCGCCTCCCGGCGCGGGCCGTCGATCGCCGCCAGCGCGTCCTGACCTGCAAAGACCTCGCCGGTGACCGTGGCGCGGTGCGCGGTCAGCCCGGGGAGCGCCGAGACCGTGTCCACCACCTCCGCGCGCCCGGTCTCGGTCACGATCGACCCGGTGTCGCCGACCTGCCCGCCGCCCTCCGCATAGAACGGCGTCCGGTCCAAGAACACCTCGACCGTGCCGGGCTCGGCGCCCGCGAGCACGCCGACGACCTGCGCACGGATCGCATAGTGCTCGGGGCTCCGGCCGACGAACAGCGTCGGTCCCGCCGTGTCGAACAGCGCGCGGTAGGCCGTCTCGTCGGCGCCGGGCGGCGACTTCGCGGCGAGCCGGGCGCGGCGGCGCTGCGCCTCCATCCGCGTGTCGTACTCGGCCCGGTCGACCGCCAAGCCCGCGTCGCGTGCGAGCTCCTCGGTGAGCTCGATCGGGAAGCCGTGGGTGTCGTGGAGCAGGAAGGCCGTCTCGCCGGGGAGCACGGTCCCGCGCGCCGCGCGCACCTCGGCGAGCGCCTCCTCGAGCAGGGTGAGCCCGGTCCGCAGCGTGCGGTCGAACCCGGACTCTTCGCGTTCGCAGACGTCCGCGATGATCTCGATCTCCGCGGCCACGTTGGGGTACGCCGCCCCCATCACGCGCGCGGTCGTCTCCGCGAGCGAGGGGGTGACGAGCCTCCGTGCGCCTGCACGGCGCGCGGCGAGCACCGCCCGGCGGATGACGCGGCGGAGCACGTAGCCCCGGCCGTCGTTGGACGGGATCACCCCGTCGGAGACGAGCATGGTCATCGCCCGTCCGTGGTCCGCCATCACCCGGAGGGCCACGTCGTGGGCCTCATCGCGCCCGTAGCGGACGCCGGTCAGCTCGGCGGCGGTCTCGACGAGCGGCGCGAGGACGTCGGTGTCGAAGATCGAGTCCGTGCCCGACAGGACCGGCAGGATCCGCTCGAGCCCCGCGCCGGTGTCGATGTTCTTCTTGGGCAGCTCGGTGAGCGAGCCGTCCGCCGCGCGGTTGTACTGCATGAAGACGAGGTTCCAGATCTCGACGTAGCGCTCGGCGGCGCCGTGCGCGGGCCCGCCGCCCTCGCCGTAGCGGTCGCCCTTGTCGAAGTAGATCTCCGAGCACGGGCCGCACGGTCCCGTGTCGCCCATCTGCCAGAAGTTGTCCTCCCCCATCCTCTGGATCCGGGCCGGGGGCACCCCCACCGAGTCCGTCCAGATCTCGGCGGCCTCGTCGTCGCTGTGGTGGACCGTGATCCACAGGCGATCTGCGTCGATGCCGAGGACCTCGGTGACGAGCTCCCAGGCGTAGGGTACGGCGCGCTCTTTGAAGTAGTCCCCGAAGCTGAAGTTGCCGAGCATCTCGAAGAAGGTGCAGTGGCGCCGCGTGTGGCCGACGACGTCGATGTCGTTGGTCCTGAAGCACTTCTGCACGGTGGTGGCCCGCGGCCAGGGCGCAGGCTCGTCCCCGAGGAAGTACGGCTTGAACGGCACCATCCCCGCGATCGTGAACAGCACGGTCGGGTCGTGCGGAATGAGGCTCGCGGACGGGACCACCTCGTGGTCCCGAGCGGCGAAGTACCCGGTGAAGGCGGCACGCAGCTCGTTGGCGTCCATCCGAGGCAGACTAGCGGTGCTGCCTGCGGGCTCCCGTTGGCCGTGCGCTCGACGGCGGGAGGCGGGAGGCGGCGCCGTGGTGGCGCGTCGGCGGCGCCTCGCCGAGCCGGCTCCACAGCTCGGTCTCGCAACGGCGCCGCTCGGCGCGGGCTGCGTCGAGCGCGTCGCCGAGGCGCCCCTTCATCTCGCGTGCCGCGTGCGCCGCGTCGCTTCCGGCGACGGCAGGCGAGAGCCGCGCCACGGCTCGGCGGACCCGCCGCCGGACACGCTGCTCGGTCCACAGGGTCCCTCCGACCCCCAGGACGATCCCGGCGCCGAGCCACATCGGGCGCCGCATCATCGGCGGGGGCCCACGAGCGACCGGCGCTCGGAGGACGGCGGCGGCGCGGCCGCCTGAACGCCGCCCAGGCGGCGGTGGCGGGCGCCGTCAGGGCGCGCGTCGTGGTGCGGGCGGGCGCCGTCGGCCCGGAGCCGGCGCACCCCGCCGACCGCGCCGGCCCGCCACGCGAGGAGCTTCACCACCGGGTTGGCGAAGGCACGGCGCGCCGCCTGCGCGGCGCGGTCGACGGCCGCGGTGACCGCCTCGGTGTCTGCGAGGACCGCGTCGACCCGCGCGATCTCCGCCGCCGCGTGGCCCGCAGCGGCGTGCGCCTCCTCCACCAGCGGCACTGCCTCGTGGCGCAGGGCCTCGATCCCGCGCTCGAGCCGGCGGACCTGGTTCACCAGGACGAAGGCGGCCACGAGCGAGACGACGGCCCCGAGGGAGCCGACGCAGGCCGCGACCACCACCACCACGTCTGCGGCGCTCACCCCACGAGCGTATCCGCCCGGACACGGGCTCGGCGGGTCTGCGTCCTGTCGTCGGCGCGCCCGAACGGCTAACGTTTGCACGTGCAGCAGATCTCGGGCGCGGAGGCTCGAAGCCGCAGCCTCTTCACCGTGCCTCCACGCCTCGCCGGCCTCGTGGCTCTCACCAAGCCGCGGATCATCGAGCTGCTGCTCATCACGACGGTCCCCACGATGTTCGTCGCTTCGAGGACCGTGCCGTCCTTCCGGCTGGTCGCCCTCACCGTGATCGGCGGCACGTTCGCCGCGGGCGGGGCCAACGCGTTCAACATGCTCTACGACCGCGACATCGACGCGGTCATGAACCGCACCAAGCGCCGGCCCCTCGTGTCGGGAGCGGTCTCGCCGGCCGACGCCCTGGTCCTCTCGATCGCCCTCGAAGTCGCGGCGTTCGCGCTGCTGTGGACGACGGTCAACCTGCTGTCCGCCCTCCTTGCGCTCGCAGCGGCGCTCTTCTACGTCGGCGTCTACACGGTGTGGATGAAGCGCCGCTACAAGAGCAACATCGTGATCGGCGGCGCTGCCGGGGCCGTCCCCACGCTGGTCGGGTGGAGCGCGGTCACCGGCCACCTCGCTGCGCCCGCCTGGGTGCTCTTCGGCATCGTCTTCGTCTGGACCCCGCCCCACTTCTGGGCACTCGCGATCCGCCACCGCGCCGACTACTCGAGGGCATCAGTGCCGATGCTGCCATCGGTCGCCGACACCTCCAAGGTCGTGCGCCAGATCATCGCGTACACGGTGCTCGTCACGGCGCTGTCGGTGCTGCTGGTCTTCGTCACGCATCTGGGATGGGTGCTCTTCGGCGTGACCGCGTGCCTGGACGCGGGGTTCTTGTACTACGCGTTCGCTCTCGTGAAGGACGCGAGCCCCAAGCGGGCGATGAAACTGTTCGGGTACTCCATCACGTACCTCTCAGCGCTCTTCTGCGCGATGGGGGTGGTCGCGATCGTCCGGCACCCCTGATCGGCCATCATGGCCGAGGTGGCGACGGATGGCGCAGCGGTCCCTGGCACCGGTGGCGTGCCCGACGAACCCGACGCGCCCGACGCGCACGGGGAGACAGACCCGGCCCCCGTCGCCAATGCGAGCCCACCCTCCACGGACCTTGCGCCTGGCATCAGCGGCCCGCCGAGGATCCCGCGCCGGACGGTCCAGCTGCTGATCGCGGCAGCGCTCGGGCTCCTCTTGCTCACGGTGGTGATCAACAGGATCGCGAGCTCCGCGTCGACGCCCTCCGCCACCACGCAGACCACGCAGGTGCAGCAGGTCGTCGGGGGCAGCGCGCCGCCGCTGAACTCGGCCCAGCTCCACGCGCCGCTCCGGAACCTCCTCGACCTCACGCGCCTGCGGGGCCGCCAGCCGAAGCCCTTCTCGCTCACCGACGCCGCGACCGGAAGGGTGGTCACCCTCTCCGCGCTGGCCGGCCACGTGGTGGTCCTGACCTTCGCCGACGCCAACTGCAAGGACATCTGCCCCGTGCTCGCCGCAGAGCTGCACCAGGCAGCCGCGGACCTGGCGAAGACGCGGGTCCCGGTCTCCTTCGTGACGGTCAACTCGGACCCCCTCGAGACGGCGCCGACGCACGCGGCGATCCTCCGCCAGCCGCTCTTCGCCTCGCTCCCGGGGTGGATGTTCCTCACTGGCTCGGTCCATCGGCTCAACCGGGTATGGGTCGACTACGGCATCTCCATCACCGCAGACCCTGCGACCGGCGTCGCCTCCCACAACGACCTCATGTACTTCATCTCTCGCAAGGGAACGCTCGAGTGGAGCGCGCTTTTGTTCGCCGACGAATCGCCCGACGGCACGTTCTCCCTCCCCCAGCCGGTCATCGCCCGCTTCGCCGAGGGCATCGCCCGGTACGCCGCGAAGCTGGCCCGGTGACCGACCCCTCCTCCCGCCGCGCGCCGCGTGCACCGCAGGCGCCGGTCGAGGCGCCTGTCGAGGCGCACCCGCTCCCGCCCCTGCCGCCGGAGCCTGCTGCCGGGCCGCCGGGCGGAGGGCTCGGACCGATCCCGGGCTTTACACGGCCTGCGCCCGGCCGCCCCTGGTACAAGCGCTGGGCGCTGTGGGTCGTCGTCCTGGCCGCGGTGCTGGCCGCGGCCATCATCGCGGACCTTCCCAAACCTCAGAGCGACACGCAGAAGGCGGCCGTGGTCGCCGCGGTCCTGAAGGAGATCTCCACAGACGTGCACCCCTGCGAGTACGCAGTCTCAGAGGCGTTCAGGACATTCTACGACCCGGTGACCCACGACACGCTCCCCGCGGCCTCGCGCACGTTCGCCCACCAGTACCTGAGCCAGGACCAGCAGGCGTGCAGCTTCGTGAACACAGGGATCTTCGGCATGTCGACAATCACAGTCCCTAACTCTGCTGCCGGCCGGCAGCTGAGCGCGATCATCAAGACCGCCCTCGAGTGGTGCACGTCCGACGCCAACGGCGCGATCGCCGACATCGAGACGCTCGTCACCCAGCCGGGGGACCGGGCAGCCCTCGAGGACCTCGCGACACGGGAGCGGCTGCTCGCCGCCGACCGCGCGGCTGCAGTGAGGGACATACGCGCCGCCGAGGCAGCTCTCGACGGCCTGCCGCTGCCGAGCATCGGGCTCCCCAGCCTCCCGCACCCGACGGCGTCCTCCTCCTGACCAGAGCCGCTCCTTCAGGAACAACCAGCCGGGCCGGGCTGACCAGCCGGGCCGGGCTGACCAGCCGCCCGCGCCGGGCGCGACGCTCAGGTGATCTGCAGAGGCTCGTGCGTCAGTCGGGCTTTCCCCACCACCGCTCCTTGCGGACCATCGACCGCAGCTCCGCGTCGGGATCCTCCCCGCTCTTCAGCCAGGCGAGCAGGTCGGTGAACACCACGGGCACGAACGCCGCCGCGGCCCCGAAGAACAGAGTGCCCGTCGAGAGCTCCTGGTCCGCCGAGGTGCCGATCCCGCCGGCCGCGTGGTGGTAGGCCACGTACCACGACACGTCCGAGAACCCGATCGAGTACGCCATCACCCACACCGACCACATCGTGAGCGCGGCGACCACGCCTCGCCACGGGTGCGGGGCACGCGGCTCGAGCGGCGCGCAGGACACGAGCTCGACCCACAACGGCACGCCGACCACGACGAGCGAGACGATCTCCGGGGCGACGAGCCACCGGTGGCGCTCGAGCGCGTCCATGAGCGCTGGCGTGCGCCAGCACAGCAGCACCGCCACATCGACGGCCGCGAAGCCGATGGCGCGCCACGTGGACGGATGACGGCGCCGGGCCCCGTTGAGGCGGAGCGCCCACAGCGCGAGCCGATGCCCCGCCTCGCCCGGCACGAGCCTCAGCGGCCACCCCAGCACGATCAGCGCCGGCAGTGCGAAGCCGGTCAGGTCGAACTGGACCGTCTCGACGAATTCGTAGCCATGCGCGTCGGTGAAGATCGGGGGAAGCACCGCGAGCAGCAGTGCCGCCAGCGCGCCGAGCAGGAGCAGTGTCCTCACGCGCCGGGCCCCCGGCGCCGCAGCGGAGCCTACGGGTTCGGCCTGCGCTGGAAGAACAGCCACAGCAACCCGACGAGGAAGGCGCCGAGCGGAATCGCGATCGTGAGGACCTGCGCCCCGATGTAGGTGTCGGTTCCGATCAACGTTCCTCCTCGATTCAAGACAGCATACCCGTGGCGGGTCTCAGACGGTCACGTAGATGAAGACCCAGAAGAAGATCCCCACCAGCGCGGTGTAGATCCAGAAGTGCGACGACGACACGATGTTGACCCGCGTGATCCGCGGCATCAGCACCTCGTGGCGGTCGCCGCCCTCCTCTGCATGCGCGCGCCGGAGCCGAAGATGGCGGGCGAGCAGCGTCTCGGTCCAGTAGACCGCCGCGACCAGCAGGATGATGTTCATGACCGCCCACCCGACGAACACCGACGCGTAGCCGCTCGAGCCGGGATAGAAGGGAAGGTCGGTCAGCTCCCAGCACTGCAGTCCGAGCGCGATCAGCCCGCCGAGCAGCGACGTCCAGCCTGCGACCTGCCAGTCCACGTGGAACCCCTTGCGGAGCCGCTGGACGCCGTAGAAGTTGACGACCGCGGTCGCGACGGTGAACGCGATGATGGCCGCGCCGGTCGCCGTCGGCGCGGTGACGCCGCCGGGGCGCCAGAGGTGGTCGCTGTTGGCCGAGCGGAGGTAGAAGTAGGCGAAGGCGAGCGCAGCGAAGGCGAAGGAGAGGATGGCGATGAAGAGCCGTCCCCCCGTCCACAGCGCCCCTTCGGCGGCACGCATCTCGTACGCCGCTTCCTCGGGGGTGCCCATCCCCTCGAGCGAGTGTGAAGTGATCTCGGTCATGGTCTCCTCGCTGTCACACGATCGGGCCGCTCGCAGCTCATGCGCCTTGGTCCGACGACGTTCCGCGACCGGCTCCCGCGCCGGCCATCGCGCCGGTCCCGTCGTTCGCCGCCGCCTCGGCGAAATTGGCAGGCTCGAGGTCGGCCACCGCCACGTCCCCGGGCTCGGAGTAGTGGTAGGGGTCGGCGAGGACGACCGGGATCCGCTCGAAGTTGTACCAGGGCGGCGGGTTTGCCGTCTGCCACTCGAGCCCGTTCGAGTCCCACGGGTTGGCAGGTGCAGGCTTCGGGTCGATCCACAGCGACCAGATGAAGTTCGCCGCAAACACGATGAAGGAGGCGCCGAGCAGGAACGCCGAGACCGACGCGAAGTCGTTGAGGGTCTGCAGGCGCGCCGCGTACTCGAACACGCGCCGCGGCTGGTCGAACAGCCCCACCAAGAAGAGCGGGAAGAACGTGAGGTTGAAGAAGACGAACATCATCCAGAAGTGGATCTGGCCGAGCTTCTTGTTCAGCATCTTCCCGGTCACCTTCGGCGTCCAGTAGTACACGCCGCCGAAGAAGGCGAACACCAGGCCGCCGAGGATCGTGTAGTGGAAGTGCGAGAGCACGAAGAACCCGCCGTGGACCGTGACGTTCACCGGCACGTCGGAGAGGAACACCCCGGTGATGCCTCCGATGAGGAAGTTGAAGTACAGCGCGAGGCAGAAGAGCATCGGGACTTCGAAGCGCATCTTCGACTTGTAGATGGTGCCGAGACCGACGAGGTAGATGAAGCCGGTGGGGATCGAGATGAGCTCCGTGGTGAGCATGAAGAGCGGCCGCATGTCCGGGTTGATACCGCTCTGGAAGAGGTGGTGCTGCCACACGAAGTACGACAGCAGCCCCACGCCGACCATGCCCGCCGCGCCGACCTTGTAGGCGAAGAGCGGCTTGCGGCAGAACACGGGCAGCAGCTCGCCGACGATCCCGAAGCCCGGCAGCGCCATGATGTACACCTCGGGATGGCCGAAGAACCAGAACAGGTTCTCCCAGAGGTAGGAGCTCCCGCCGTGCACGTCGATGAAGAACGTGGTCGGCACCGTCCGGTCCAGGATCCCGAGCATGCAGCTGACCGTGAGGGTCGGGGTCGCGGTGGACAAGAGGACGCTCGTGACCAGGATCGACCATACGAAGATCGGGAGCCGGCCCCAGCTCATCCCGGGCGCTCGGTAGTGGATGACGGTTGCGATCTGGTTGAACCCCGCGAGGATCATGCCGAGCGAGATCACGAGGAACCCGACGAGGTAGGCGTCCATGCCGACATCGGCCTGGTTCTGCAGCGGCGCGTAGCCGGTCCATCCGGTCGGGAACCCGCCGAGCGGCAGGGCGGTGAGGATCACGAAGTACCCGGCGGTGAACAACCAGAAGGAGAAGGCCTCGATGCGCGGGAACGCCATGCGCCTGGAGCCGATCATGAGCGGGACGAGGTAGTTGCCGAGCGGGCCGACGACGAGCGACGACGCCATCATCATCATGATCGTGCCGTGCTCACCCACGATCGAGATGTAGGTCCCCGGACCGTAGATGTGTGTCGTCGGATTGAGGAGCTCGGTCCGGATGGCCATCGCGAGCAGGCCGCCCGTGAACAGGAACATCAGCACCATGATCAGGTACTGCTTGCCCACGACCTTGTGTGTGAGGCTGAAGCGGAAGTACTTCGTCCAGTCGGTCGCCTCCTTCGGCACCGGCTCGCGCCCGACGAGCTTGGCGAGCGGGTAGTTGAGCGCGCCGATGCCGAGCAGCCAGCCGACCACGCCGAAGACGAGGCCGAGGACGATCGCGATGTCGTTCTCGGCCGCTGTGGAGATGTACGGGCGGCCGGTGCCGATGACGTTGCCGATCCAGTGGCCGAAGGCATACCCCGCCACCATGAGGACGAGCGCGGTCCCCACGTGCTGGCCGAGCCACGCGGGGCGGCTCCTGGTCGTCCCCGACATCGGGGGGCGCACCTCTCCGACGGTCCCGGCCTCGCCTGCGGGCGGCACGTCGACGCTCATCGGTATGGCCTCCTGTGGTCCCGGTCCTGGCGCGGGCGGGTCATGCGCTGCGCCCGTTGCCGATCTGCCTGCTGTCGAACCATCTGCCTGCTGTCGAACTGACTGCCGTCGATCATGTGCCTGTTGTCACTGTCGCTGCCGACGGCGTCCGCACGACCTTCTGGGCAGCCTTTGTGGCCCCGTAGTGCTCCTCCTTGCTGAAGGGCGACTGGCCGCTTGTGTTGATGCCTGTCACGCCTGTCGCGCCGTTCGCTGTCGCCGAGTAGGTCCAGGCGAACGGCGGCAGGTACTTCGTGTCAACGGCCTGCTTGCGCATGGTGGAGAGCGCCCACTTCTCGAACGCGTCCTTCGAGACGACCTTGCCGTAGTCGTACATGGCGCCGTGCCAGATGCCGCAGAGCTCCGAGCAGCGCACTGTGAAGGTGCCGGTCTGGCGGGTCTTCGCGTAGGCGACGTCGTCGACCTGCGGGTTGGCGTCCGCCTTCACCCCGATCTGGTACGCCCAGAAGCTGTGGATCACGTCGAGCGAGGTCACGTGGAACGCGATCTCGGTGTCGTCGGGCAGCACGAGTGTGCTCGTCTCCATGCCTCCGAAGGTCGGGTAGCGGTACGTGAACTTCCACTGCTGGGCGATGACCTGGACGGGCAGGATGGAGGTGGACGACGGCTTCCAGATCGGGTTGGGGCCTTCCGCGCCGCCGGCGCCTGCGGGCAGGATGAGCTCGACGGTCCCGAAGACGAAGGCGCCGAGCACCACCACCGTGGTGATGGCGATCCACCAGAACTGGACCTTGAAGTTGCCCCGCGCCGCAGGCCCTCCCACCGGCTCGGGGGCCCCCGGCCGCGAGTCGCGCCACATGTAGATCGCGTAAGCCATGTAGATCCACACGCCGAGCACGACCGGCGCGGCGGCGAGGAACAAGACGTTGAAGTCGAACTGCGCGCCCTGCGCGACGTTGGTCATGTCCCCGGGCGGGACGTGCGGGCCGGCGACGAACCACCAGATCAGGTCGCACGCCAACGACGCCACCAGCCACACCGGGATCAGCCGGCGGAAGTGGTGGGTCTGGTCGGTGGAACCGCTTCTGCCCGCGCCAGGTCCACCCGTCGTGCCGGACTCGTCGCTCATGCTCTCACCTCGAGGAAGCCGCCCATGTAGCCCAGGGTCTGCATCGGACCGCCGTTGCCGGCGTAGTGGCCGGCACCGCAGGGGATGAAGCACTGGAAGTGGTAGTTGCCCGGCCCCGGCGTGGTGAACGAGAACGTCATCGTCTGGTGGAGCTGGGTGCGCGGGTTGCACGGGCCCGATGTGCAGAAGCCCGGCTTGGATGTGTCGACGCCTTCGAGCGGCACGCTCAACCCCAGCGCGGGCACCGTGAACGTGTGGCCGACACCGGGCGGCTTGTAGGAGTTGATGACCTTGAACGTCTTGCCGTCGAGCTTCGCCGTGCCCCCGGCCGTGCCGGTCACCATGCCAAACTGCTGGTTGCGCAGCGGGCTCCCCGAGTCGAACTGGTAGAGGGTGACGTCGATCTTCGTGTGGGCCGGCAGCTGGACGAGCGTCGTGTGCACCCAATGCTTGGTGCGCGGTGTCATCGTCTGGTACGAGACCCATGTCGGATGTGCGCCTGTGCCGACCGCCGAGTCCGTCTGGAAGACCAGGTGCACGTGACCTGTCGACACGTCGCCCAGGTAGCTCACCGTCTGCGGCTCGGTCCCCACGAAGGACATCGCGGCGAACACGACGAGGAACACCGCGCAGGCGAACAAGCCAAGCACGATGGCAATGCGCCCGGATCGGGACACTTCCTCGCCCCCCTTCTCGAACTCCGAACTCGGCGGCATCTGCGAACAACCGATTGCGAACAACCGATTGCGACTGCCTCGTCGCTACCTTACGGCGCAAGGTCTCCCGGGTCAACCATCTCCGAACCTCTGGAGTGAGGCAGCCCGACGCCAGCGGGAAAGGAACGCCATATCCCTTTCCAGCGCCTCGCCTCTGGGCCCCTCTAGGCCCAGCCCGCTGTGCCCGCTGGGCCGGCCGGGCCGGCTGGGCCGGCTGTGCCGGCTGGGCCGGCTGGGCCGGCTTGGCCCGCCGCGTCCTCTTCCCCGCCCCCAAGGCGCCGGAGCCGGGCCGCGACCTCGGCCTCTGCGCCGTGGCGCGAGGGCTCGTAGTAGACGTGGCCCTCCAGGGCCGCCGGCCGGTGCTGCTGGCGCACCCATCCTTCCGGCGCGTCGTGCGGGTACCGGTAGCCGGCGCCGTGACCGATCCCGGCGGCGGCCCGGTAGTGGCTGTCGCGCAGGTGCGCGGGCACCTCGGCGCGGCCCGGCCCGCGGACGTCTTCGCGCGCCTTGGCGAGCGCCACGGTCACCCGGTTCGACTTGGGGGCGCAGGCGAGGTAAACGACCGCTTCCGCCAGGTTGAGCGCGGCCTCGGGCAGCCCGACCATCTCGACGGCCCGTGCCGCGGCGTCAGCGACGACGAGCGCCTGGGGATCGGCCAAGCCGACGTCCTCGCTCGCCAGGATCACGAGCCTGCGGGCGATGAAGCGCGCGTCCTCTCCGGCGTCGAGCATCCGCGCCATCCAGTACAGCCCGGCGTCGGGGTCCGAGCCCCTGACGCTCTTGATGAACGCGCTGACCTGGTCGTAGTGCTCGTCGACCCCCTGGTGGTAGAGGCGCCCCGCCCGGGCCCGGACGACGTCGTCGAGCCCGACCGCGATCGGCGCCGCGTCCGGGTCTCCCCGGTCCCCGTGCGCCGCTTCCGACCCGGCGCCGGGGTCAGAGCGCGCCGCAGCCAGGGCGACGGCGACCTCGAGGGTGGTGAGCGCGGCCCGGGCGTCACCTTCGGCAGCGCCGACCAGCGCGCCCAGGGCCTCGTCCGTCGCCTCCGCACCCTCCGCCGCGAGCCCCCGCCGGACGAGCTGGGCCACGTCGTCGTCTCCGAGCGGCTCGAGCCGCCAGAGCGTGGCCCGGCTCATGAGCGGCGGGTTCACCTCGAAGAAGGGGTTCTCGGTCGTCGCGCCGATGAAGACCACCACCCCGTCCTCCACCGCCGGCAAGAGGACGTCCTGCTGGGCCTTGTTGAACCGGTGCACCTCGTCGACGAAGAGGATCGTCCCGAGTCCCCGCTCACCCAGGCGGCGGCGGGCCCCCTCGATGGCCTCACGCACCTCCTTCACGCCGGCGGTCACCGCGGAGAGCGCGACCATCTCCTTCCTCGTCGCCTCGGCGATGAGGCGGGCGAGCGTGGTCTTGCCGCTCCCCGGGGGTCCCCACAGCACCACCGACCCGACGCGGTCGCGCTCGACGAGCACCCGCAGCGGCGCGCCGGGGCCGACGAGGTGGCGTTGGCCCACCACCTCGTCGAGCCGGCGCGGCCGGAGCCGCGCGGCGAGCGGGGCCCGGGATGCCAGCCGCGCCTCCGCCGCAGCCTCGAAGAGCCCCGTCACTCGGCCGCACCTCGCCCGCCGACGCTCTCGGTCACCGCTCGACCACCCGGATCCCGAGCTCGGCGAGCGACGACGCGGGCAGCGGCTTCGGCGCGCCCGTGAGCGGGTCCGCGCCCGACTGGGTCTTCGGGAAGGCGATCACCTCGCGGATGCTCTCCTCTCCCGCCAGCACCGCGGCGAGCCGGTCGATCCCGAAGGCGAAGCCCGCGTGCGGGGGCGCGCCGTAGCGAAAGGCGCCCGTGAGGAACCCGAAGCGCGACGCCGCGTCCTCCTCGGAGATCCCGAGCACCTTGAAGACCCGGGCCTGGACGTCGGCGCGGTGGATCCTGACGCTTCCCGACCCGAGCTCCCAGCCGTTGAGCACGAGGTCGTAGGCCTGCGAGCGCACCGAGAGCGGATCGCGCTCCATCAGGTCAAAGTCGTCCGGGTAGGGCATCGTGAAGGGATGGTGCGCAGGGACCGGATGGCCGTCGGCCCCGATCCCCTCGAAGAGCGGGAACTCGACCACCCAGACGTAGCGGTACGGCCCCTCGCCCACCGGCCTCGCCGACAGCTCCACGCGAAGCTGGCCGAGCGTGGTGCATGCGGTCGTGTGCTCGTCGGCCACGGCCAGGACGAGGTCGCCTGGGATCGCGCCCGTCGCCGCGAGCAGCCCGTCGCGCTCGGGGTCCGAGAGGACCCGTGCGAGGGGGGAGTCGAGCGCCGCCGCGCCCTCGCGCTCGGTGACACGGAACCACGCCAGACCCTTGGCGCCGAGCCTCTTGGCCCGGCTGACCAGCGCGTCGAGCGCCGACCGGGTCGTCTCGGCACCTCCCGGGACGCGCAACCCCTTCACGGCGGGCGCCTGGAAGGCGCGGACCTCGGTCTGTTCGAACACGTCGCCCAGGTCGACGAGCGTCTGGTCGATCCGCAGGTCCGGCTTGTCGGTGCCGTAGCGGTCGAGCGCCTCCTTCCACGTCATCTGCGCGATCGGGGGAGGCCGCTCCCCCGTGGCCGCCTCCGCAGCGTCGAGCACCGCCTCTGAGACGAAGCCGAGCACGTCGTCTTGGGTGACGAACGACGCCTCCATGTCGAGCTGGGTGAACTCGAACTGGCGATCGGCCCGCAGGTCCTCGTCCCGCAGGCAGCGGGCGATCTGGTAGTAGCGGTCGAAGCCCCCGACCATGAGCAGCTGCTTGGCGATCTGGGGGCTCTGCGGCAGGACGTAGAAGTCGCCCCGGTGCAGCCGGCTCGGCACGGCGAACTCGCGGGCGCCCTCGGGCGTGGGCGACCACAGGAGCGGGGTCTCGACCTCGCAGAACCCCTGGCGGTCCATGGCGCGCCGAATGGCGGAGACGACCGCCGCCCGGAGCCGGAGGTTCGCCTGCATCCGGGGGCGCCGGAGGTCGACGTAGCGGTAGCGAAGCCGCACGGCCTCGTCGACGTCTGCCCGGTCCTCCACGAGGAAGGGGGGCGGCTCCGCGACCGAAAGGACCTCGACCGCGCACTCGCCGATCTCCACCTCCCCGGTCTCGAGCGCCGGGTTCTCCATCCCCGCAGGGCGCCTTCGGACGACCCCGGTGACCGACACGACGTACTCGGCGCGCAGCTCGACCGATCCGTCCACCACACACTGGACGATCCCGCTCCTGTCCCGCAGGTCCACGAACGCGAGATGCTCTCCGTGCTCGCGCCGCCTGGCGACCCACCCGCACAGCCGGACCCGGGCGCCGAGGTCGTCGAGGCCGATCTCGCCGCACAGTCCCGTGCGCATCGACGTCGCGCTCGTCATCTCCCGGTCTCCTTCCTCGTTGCGCCGGCGACCGCGTCGACGACCCCCTCGGCGGGGACCGACACCTGGGCCCCGCCGCTGCGCAGCGAGCGCACGAGGACCGTCCCGGCCGCAGCTTCCTTCGGCCCGACGATGAGGGCGACGGTCGCCCCCGAGCGGTCGGCGAGCTTCATCTGGGCCTTCATGGAGCGCCCGTCGAAGGCGCGGTCCGCGCTGAGCCCCGCCTCGCGCAGGCGCACGGTGAGCTCGAGCGCCGCTGCGCCCCCGGCCACGTCGACGATGAACGCGTCGAGAGGCGGCGGCGCAGCAGGGAAGACGCCCTCAGCGTCGCAGGCGACGAGGACACGCTCGATCCCCATGCCGAAGCCGATGCCGGGGGTGGGATCCCCCCCGAGCATCTCGACCAGCCCGTCGTAGCGGCCGCCGCCGCACAGCGCGTTCTGGGCGGCCTCGATCGCGCCGGAGGCGTACTCGAAGGTCGTGCGCGTGTAGTAGTCGAAGCCGCGGACCAAGCGCGCGTCGAGCTCGAAGCGGATCCCGAGCGCGCCGAGCCCCTCTTGGACCCGGACGAAGTGCGCCGTGCACTCGGCGCACAGGTGCTCCAAGAGCGTGGGCGCCTCGGCGGTGACCGCGCGGCACTCGTCCCGCTTGCAGTCGAGCACGCGCATCGGGTTCGCGCGAAAGCGCGCCCGGTGCTCCTCGCACAGCCCGCCCTGGTGCGCCTCGAGGTACGAATCCAACAGCTCCAGGTAGCGCGGCCGGCACGCGGCGTCACCCATCGACCCGATGCGCAGCGAGTAGTCGGTGAGACCGAGGCGCGCGAGGAACGTCTGGGCGACCCAGATCACCTCGACGTCGAGGTCGGCGTCGGCGACACCGAGCGCCTCGATCCCGAGCTGGTGGTGCTGGCGGTAGCGCGCCGCCTGGGGGCGCTCGTGGCGCAGCAGCGGCGCCATGTACCACGCCTTCCACGGCAGGACCGGATGATGCTGGATGTACGCGCGCACGACCGAGGCGGTGCCTTCGGGTCGCAGCGCGAGCATCTGGCCGTCACGGTCGGAGAACTCGTACATCTCCTTGCCGACGACGTCGTTCTCCTCACCGATGCCGCGGCGGAACACGGAGGCGTACTCGAACACGGGGCTCTGGATGAGCCCGTAGCCGGACCCTTCGACCAGCGCGCCGAACCGCTCGATCGCCCGCTCGAACCGCCAGGACTCCGGCCACAGCAGGTCCCGAGTGCCGGTCGGGGCGCGCGGCTCCGCACGCTCGTCCGCCGTGCGCGCCACGGGTCAGGCCTTCTTGCCGGGAAGCAACCGGTAGGCGTCGAACACGCCGTCGAGGTGCTTGAGCGACGCCAGCACCGAGTGGAGGTGGGCGGGATCGGCGAGCTCCACCTCGAACGACATGCGGCTCACGCGATCGGGCGCCGTCACGGTGCGGGCTGAGACGATGTTGAGGTGGTGCTCGGACACCACACGGCTCACGTCGGCGAGAAGCCGCTCGCGGTCGAAGGCCAGGACCTCCACGGTGGCGACGAAGATCCCTTCGACGCCGCGATCCCACTCGACCTCGATCAGGCGCTCCTGGGAACGGCGCGAGAGCGCCGTCGCGTTCGAGCAGTCGGCGCGGTGCACCGAGACCCCCCGTCCCTGGGTGACGAACCCGAGGAGCTGGTCTCCCGGCACCGGCGTGCAGCAACGGGCCAGGTGGACCATCACGTCGTCGAGGCCCTCGACGTACAGGCCTGCAGCGGCGACCCTGCTCCGGCGCGTGCGCTGCGCGGTGAGCCCCGCGGTGAGCCTCGCGGTGGTGGGGAGCTGGTCCGGTTCGCCGGGCCGCAGCTCGCGGGCGAGCCGCTGGACGACCGACTGGGCCGACGCCTGGTGCTCGCCGATGGCCGCGTACAGCGAGTCGGTGTCGGCGAGGTTCATCGCTGCGGCCACCTGGGCGAGCGCGCTCGAGGCCATCACCTTGTGCAGCGGCATCCCCTCTCGGCGCAGCGCCTTCGCCAGCTCCTCCTTGCCGGTCTCGATCGCGTCCTCGCGACGCTCCCTGCTGAACCACTGGCGGATCTTGTTGCGCGCCCTCGACGAGGCGACGATATCGAGCCAGTCGCGCGAGGGCGCCGCCGAAGGAGACTTCGAGGTGAAGATCTCCACCGTGTCGGCCGACGCGAGCCGCGTGTCGAGCGGCACGAGCCGGCCGTTGACGCGCGCTCCGATGCAGCGGTGGCCCACCTCGGTGTGGATCGCGTAGGCGAAGTCGACCGGGGTCGATCGGGCAGGAAGGGGGATGACCCTGCCCTTGGGCGTGAACACGTAGACCTCGTCCTGCTCGAGGTCGAGCTTGAGCGCCTCGAGGAACTCCAGCGGATCGGTCGTCTCCTGGTCGACGTCGGAGATCCGCTGCATCCACGCGAGCTCCGAGGAGACGTCCTCCCTCTCCTTGTACCCCCAGTGCGCGGCGATGCCGTACTCCGCGCGGCGGTGCATCTCGTGGGTCCTGATCTGGACCTCGATCGGCTTGCCGTCGAGGCCGATCACCGTGGTGTGCAGGGACTGGTAGAGGTTGAACTTCGGGGTGTTGATGTAGTCCTTGAAGCGTCCCTGCACCGGGGGCCAGATCGCGTGGATCGCGCCGAGCGCCGCCCAGCAGTCCTTCTCGCTCGCGACGACGACGCGCATGCCGACGAGGTCGTGGATGTCGTCGAACTCCTTGCCGCGCACCACCATCTTCTCGTAGATGCTCCACAGGTGCTTGGGCCGGCCGGTGACCTCTGCCTCGACGCCCGCCGCGGCGAGCCGCTCGCGCACCGAGATGAGGACGCGGGCGAGG
This sequence comes from Actinomycetes bacterium, assembly GCA_021791145.1. The sequence continues at coordinate 31,841 of JAJYXE010000024.1, forward strand.
TACTCCTCGCGCTGGGGCGCGCGGACCGCGACCATCTGCTCGATCTCCGCGTAGCGCCTCGGGTGCAGGGTCGCGAAGGCAAGGTCCTCCAGCTGCCAGCGGACCTGCTGGACACCCAGGCGGTGTGCGAGGGGTGCGTAGACGTCGAAGGTCTCGGTGGCGATCCGCCGCTGCTTCCATGCGGGCATCACGCCCAGGGTCCGCATGTTGTGGAGACGGTCGGCGAGCTTGATCAACAGGACCCGCCAGTCGCTCGCCATCGCGACCAGCATCTTGCGGATGGTCGCCGCCTGCTGCTGCTCCTTGGAGTCGAACTGGAGCCGGTCGAGCTTGGTCACTCCGTCGACGATGCCGGTCACGACCCCTCCGAGGGCGGACTCCAGCGCCTCGAGGGTGAGCCCGCCGTCCTCGACCGCGTCGTGGAGGAGGGCGGCGGCCACCGAGGACGTGTCGAGCCCGAGCTCTGCGACGATGCCGGCGACCGCGATCGGGTGCGTCACGTAGGGTTCTCCCGATCGCCGGAACTGCCCCTCGTGGGCCGCGGCGGCCATGCGCGCGGCCTGGAGCACCGGTGCCGTGTCCGCCTCGGGATGCCGGGCGGCAAAGGTCCGGAGCACGGGCTCCAGCAACTCGCCGAGGCGCCCGGGCTCCGCGTAGGCGGCGTGCTCGCCGCCGACCGTCGCCAGCGTCACCATTCCTTCACGCTACTAGGAGGAACGACGCTTGCGGTGCTCCGACTCCCGCCCGCCCGACTGCACCCCCGAGCGCCGCGCTAGCGCCGCCGCTTGCCCTTGCCCCCCTTGCGCGAGCGGGGAGGCTGACGGCGAGCCGGTGCCGGCCGCTGCGTGGACCGGACCTGGGTCCCCGGGCGCGGCGCCGACGGCCCGGCCACCCCGGCGGCCCCGTTGCCCGCGGGGGCAGGCACGGCCGGCTCCCGGGTGGCGGTGGCGGCCACCCGGCTCTGCGCCGGGCTCCGGCGGGGTGCCCGGGACTGGCCCGGACGGATGGTCCCGCCCCGCGCGTCGCGCGTCAGGCGCTGCACACCACCGGAAGCGGACGCGCCGAGCAGCGCGGCTGCGGCCCTGGGGGTGAGCAGCCCGAGGCGCTCACCCTTCTGCTCGACGCGCTGGCGGATCGCGACGTACCGGGGCTCGCGCTCCTTCAGCCAGGCGAGGATCGGGGAGGCGATGAAGATCGACGAGTACGCCCCGGAGAGCAGGCCCACGAACAGCGCCAGGCCGTAGTTGAGCAGCGTCGTCGCCCCCAGCAGCTCCGCGCCGATGAGGAGCACCGAGAGCACCGGGAGGATCGCGACGAGGGAGGTGTTGATCGAGCGGGCCAGGGTCTGGTTCATCGAGAGGTTGACCATCTCCGAATAGGTCAACCGGCCCGACGCGCCGAGGCCCTTGGTGTTGTCGCGGACGCGGTCGAACACCACGACCGTGTCGTAGAGGGAGTAGCCGAGGATGGTGAGGACCGCGATCACCGTGTCCGGGGTGACCTGGAAGCCCGCCAGCGAGTACACGCCTGCGGTCACGAGGAGGTCGTGGAGCAGCGCGAGGAAGGCTGCGATCGCCATCTTCGGCTCGAACCGGATGCTGATGTAGACGGCGACGAGCACCAGGAAGACGATCAGCGCGATGACCGCCTTCTGGGTGACCTGGCCTCCCCAGGTGGGGCCGACGGATGTCTCCGACACCGCTGTCCGTGTCGTCTTCGCGAGCTTTGCCAGCGCGGCGCGCACCCTCGCTGTCTCGCCGGCGCGCTGGGAGGCGCTGAGGTTGTTCAAATCCGCGGTGACCCGCACCTCCTGCGCGCTGCCGGTACCGAGGAGCTCGACGGTCGGCTGACTGAGCCCCGCAGCCTCGACCGCGTTCAGCGCCTGGGTCTGGGAGACGTGGGGCGCCTTCACGGTCCAGGCGTCGCCGCCTTTGAATGTGATCCCGAGGTTGAGCCCCCGGATGCCGAGCGAGAGCAGGCCGGCCACGATGATGACGAGCGAGATGCCGATCCACCAGCGGCGGCGGCCGACGAAGTCGAAGGAGGTCTCGCCCCGGTAGAGGCGCCGGAACGGTCCGGGGCGCTTCGGGCCGGCGACCGAAGGCGCCCTGGCGGCGAGCCGGGCCACCTCGTCTTCGACGAGCTCGGCCTCCGTGATCTCGGTTTCGGACTCGCCTTCGGCCGGGAACCCTGCGTCCCCGTCCGCGGCGCCGGGGTCGAGCCCCTCGACCTCGCGTGTCGCGCGGTCCTCGCTCATGCCGCTTCGGCCTCCGTGCTCACCGCGAGGCCCCTCGAGATCCCCATGCGCCGGCCGCCGACCAGCCGCTCGTTGCGGCCGAGCAGCACGACGAGGGGCCGGGTGAAGAAGTAGGTCATCAAGACGTCCATGAGCGTGGAGAGACCGAGGAAGAACGCGAATCCCTTCACCGCGCCGACCGCCACGAAGAAGAGCACCACCGCGGCGGCGAGCGAGACGGTGTCCGCCGCGAGGACGGTCCGCCAGGCGCTGGCGAAGCCGCGGTCCACGCTGGTTCTCACGGTCCGCCCCGCCCTGGTCTCGTCCTTGAGACGTTCGAAGTACACGATGTAGGAGTCGACGGTGATGCCGATCGACACGATGATGCCGGTGACGCCGGCGAGGTCGAAGCTGGGCGCGATCGACGTGTGGCCGAGCGCCGAGATGATCGCCCAGAGCAGCGCGCCCGTCACGGCGAGGCCGCTGAAGACCACGATGCCGAGCAGCCGGTAGTAGACGATCGTGTAGAGCAGCACGAGAACGAGGCCTGCGAGACCCGCGCCGAGCCCGGCGAGGAGGGCCGAGTGCCCGAGCGTGGGCGACACGATCTGGCTCGTCTCACGGATGAGCCTCACCGGCAGCGAGCCGAACTGCATGGCGATCGCGAGCGTCTTGGCCTGTGTCTCGGTGAGATGCCCGGAGATCTCCCCCCTCCCGCCGAACGAGCTGAAGGTGGACTGCGAGGGCTGGATGATCGGTGCCGAGTAGATCTTGCCGTCGAGTTCGATCGCGATGATCTGGTGGAAGTACTTCTGGGCGAGCCGGTCCCATGCGGGCGATCCCGACGAGGTGAGCGTGTAGTTCACCACCCACCTGCCGAGCTGTGTCTGCTGGGCGACCGCGCTCTTGACCGCGTGCCCGGTGAGCGGGGCCGGCCCGAGGAGGTAGCGCCGGTACTGGCCCGCCCCGTTGATGGCTGTGAGGAGGACCGTCTTTGTCTTGATGTCCTTTGTCGGTTTCGTGCTCGGGTACGCCGCGAGGGCGTTGTCGGTCGGAACGTGGTTCTCGCCGAATGTTGTCCCCGAGGACGGGCGCACCCCGAGGTTGGCCTCGGTGAGCTGGCTCGAAGGTGTGCACGCGGGAAGCGGCGCCGTCGCCGGCTTGGCGCCCTTGGCGGACTTCCCGGCGAACACGGGCGCGCCGCACAGGGCCGGCCGGAAGTAGAGCTGGGCGGTCTGGCCGAGCGTCTCCAGGATCTTGTGGCCGTTCTTGATGCCCGGGACCTGCACGAGGATGTCCCCGCCCTGCGTGCCGACCGTCGCGCCCGACACGCCGAGCCCGTTCACCCGGTTCGTGAGAATGCTCACGGTCTGGTTCAGGTCGGCTGTCGACACCTTGTGCGCCGGCTTGTAGACGACCGAGAAACCGCCGTCCAGGTCGAGCCCGAGGCGCGGCGACCAGCGCGCGGCCAGCGTCCCGGCAAGCGATCCGACGGCGATCACAATCACGATCGCCAGGCTGATCACCAATGACCGCTGCCGTCGTGCCTGGGCGCGCGACGACGGGGGGCTCACGTGCCCGTGCCCTCGCTCTCGCTCCGGGCGCCCTCGGTGCCCTCGAGCGGGGCGCCGTGACCGTCCAGGTGACCGTCGCCGTTGAGGTGACCGTCGCCGTTGAGGTGACCGTCGCCGTTGAGATGACCGTCCCCGTCGAGTTGCGACTCGAAGGCGTCGGCGCCGTAGGAGCCTCCGTCCGCGCCGGCCCCCGCGCCGGCCTCCGTGCCCATCTCGGAGCTCATCTGCGGCATGGGCGGGTCGACCTTGCGGGAGATGGCGCTGCGGACGAGCACGAGCCTCGTCGGATCGTTGCCCGCCGCGGCGAAGCCGACCGTGTCGCCGCCCGAGAGGATCGTCACCCGGTCGGCGTCGACGGCGATGACCTTGCCGACGATGCCGCCGACGGTGAGGACGTCGTCACCCACGGCGACGGCCTGCTGCTGCTCGCGCTGGCGCCGCTGCTTCTGCTTCTGGGGACGGATGAGCAGGAAATAGCCGACGACCGCGATCAGGACCAAGAAGATGATGAAGGTCGAGCCACTGCTGCTCGTCGTCTTGCTCGTCGACGACGCGAGCATCAGCGCAGAAAGCGCACCGGTCACTTGGACCACCCCCTAGGGCAGATCAATTCGGGCTGTGGTACCCGCACAGGAGGGCCACGATACAGCCTCCGAGCGGCCGCGCCCGCGCGCCGCTGCCGCCCGCTCGCCCGGCACCCGTCCCGGCCGGGCCGCTCCTCACCGTAACGGGCGGGTAGCATCTCGACCAGCACGCACCTCTGGGCTGGGCGGAGGGATGCCAACGGTGGAGCGCTCACGTCGAACCGGGTCGGTCCTCGCGATCGAGGACGACGGGGACGTTCGCTGGCTGCTCCACACCCTCCTCGGCCAGGAGGGCTACGTCGTGCACGAGGCGGCCACGGGGCGAGACGGGCTGCGCACCTTCCACGAGGTCCGTCCAGACGTGGTCATCCTCGACATCTCGCTCCCGGACCTCGACGGCTGGGAGGTCCTCTCCCGGATCCGCGACATGAGCGACGCCCCGGTGATCGTCCTCACGGCCCGGTCCACCGAGGCCGAGAAGGTCCGCGGCTTCAACGCCGGTGCCGACGACTTCCTGACGAAGCCGTTCGGCCAGCAGGAGCTGATCGCCCGGCTCCAGGCGCTCCGCCGTCGGTCGGCCGCCTCCAAGCCGCAGACCGGCTTCGACGACGGGCACGTGCGCATCGACTTCGGGCGCCAGCAGGCCTTCCTCGACGGGGCCCCGCTCTCGCTCACCCCGACCGAGTACCGCCTGCTCTCTGCCCTCGTGCGTAGCGCAGGCGTGGTCCTCTCGCCGGACCAGCTCGTGGAGCTCGCCTGGGCCGAGCCGGGTGACGCGAGCCCATCCAGGGTGAAGTACGCCGTGCTGCGCCTCCGTCGCAAGCTGGGCTGGGACTCCGAGGACGCCCCCCTGCGAACGGTGCGGGGGTTCGGCTACCGCTACGACCCGCACCCGGGCCTCTGAGGTCATCAGAAGAGAGCCGCCTCCGGAGGCGCTGCACCGAGGTGCGCCCACGCGCGCGCCGTCGGCGCCCGACCGCGCGGCGTCCGGTGGATCAAGCCCTGTTGGAGGAGGTAGGGCTCGTAGGCGTCCTCGATCGTGTCGGGCTCCTCGCCCACGCACTGGGCGAGCGTAGTCAGCCCGACGGGTCGGCCGCCGAACCGCTCGCAGAGCGCGTGGAGGATCGCGCGGTCCATCTTGTCGAGTCCGAGCTCGTCGACCCCGAAGAGCTCGAGCCCCTCGGCGGCCGTCCTCTTTGACACGGTGCCGTCGCCGCGCACTTCCGCGAAGTCCCGCACACGGCGAAGCAGCCGGTTCGCGACGCGCGGCGTGCCGCGCGCCCGCCCCCCGATCATCCGTGCGCCCTCGGCGTCGATCTCGACCCCGAGGATGCGCGCCGAACGGCGCACGATCGCTTCGAGGTCGCCAGGTTCGTAGAGGTCGAGCCGCCCGACGAACCCGAAGCGGTCCCGGAGCGGTCCTGCGACGAGCCCGGTCCTCGTCGTGGCGCCGACCAGCGTGAAGCGCGGCAAGTCGAGGCGGATCGAGCGCGCCGTCGGACCCTTTCCGATGAGGATGTCGATCTTCGCGTCCTCCATCGCGGGGTAGAGCACCTCTTCGACCGACCGGTGGAGCCGGTGGATCTCGTCGATGAAGAGGACGTCGCCCTCCTGGAGGTCCGTCAGGAGCGCGGCCAGGTCCCCTGCCCGGGCGAGCACCGGACCGGAGGTGATCCGCAGCCCCACGCCCATCTCGGCGGCGACGATGCCCGCGAGCGACGTCTTGCCGAGCCCCGGGGGCCCGGCGAAGAGGATGTGGTCCACCGGTTGGCGCCGGGCGCGCGCGGCCTGCACCACGATCCCGAGGTGCTCGACGAGGTCCGCCTGGCCGACGAACTCCGCGAGCCGGCGAGGCCGGAGGCTCGCGTCGTACTCGGCGTCGTCCTCGGGCACCTCCGACGGGTCGACGGCGCGCGGTGCCGGCGCACGCCCCGCCTGGGCCTCCTGCGCGCCCGCCAGGACCTCCCGGCGGGTCATCGGGCGGCGAGGTCCCGCAGGGCGAGCCTGAGGAGCTCCTCCACCCCGACATCCTCGCGCCGCCCCTCGAGCGCCCTGCGGATCTCCTCGGGCCCGTACCCGAGCTCTGCGAGCGCGGCTCGGGCCTCGGCGCGCGCCCCGGCACGTCCGGTCACGCCGGCGACGGCACCATCGGACAGGTCCGGCAGGTCCAAGCGGCTCTTCAGGTCGATGAGGAGGCGGGCGGCGGTCTTCCTCCCGATCCCGGGCACCGAGCAGAGCGTCTCGGCGTCACCTTCGAGCACGGCGGTCGACAACGCCGCCGGCGAGAGCGCGGACAGCACCGACAGCGCGAGCGCTGGACCCACGCCGTGCGCGCCGAGGAGCGCCTCGAAGCACCGGCGCTCGTCGTCGTGGGTGAAGCCGTACAGCACGATCGCGTCCTCACGCACGTGGGTGTGCACGTGGAGGAACACCTCGGTGCCCGCCGCGCCGAGTGCGGCCGCGGTGCGCGCCGGCACGCTCACCCGATAGCCCACCCCGCCGACCTCCACGAGCAGGTCCCCGTCCGACCCGCGCCACGCGAGCGTGCCGCGCAGCGAGCCGATCACCGCCCTGCTCCCGCGCGCGACGACGCGCCCGCCGCACCGATCGCGCGCCGGACCGGCGCGCCAAAGAGATGGCACAGCGCGAGGGCCAGCGCATCGGCGACGTCCGGAGGGCCGGGGACGCAGCCGACGCCGAGCACCGCGGCGACCATCTCGCGCACCTGCCCCTTGTCGGCAGCCCCCCAGCCCGCGAGCGCCTGCTTCACCTCGTTGGACGTGTACTGGGCGACTTCACATCCTGCCGAGGCTGCCTCGGCGAGAGCGAGGCCGCTGGCCTGACCCACCGACATTGCAGTGCGTGCGTTGACCTGGAAGAAGACCCGCTCCACCGCGACGGCGTCAGGCCGGTGCTCTCCCATGAGCGCCCGGAGCTCGTCGCGCAGCAGCCGGAGCCGCTCGGGGAGCGGCGCTGCAGGGTTGGTCTCGAGCACGCCTGCGGCAACCGCGCGGAGCGCGCCGGGGCGGGTGGGCGCTCCGGAGGCGGCGACGACCCCGTACCCGCAACGCGAGAGGCCGGGATCGATGCCGAGCACGAACATGCGTTCGACGCTACTCCACCGCGGCGCGCCGGGCGTGGCTTTCACGGCGAGCTCGAGGTCCGGGGCGCGGCCGCGCCTCGGACCGGCTCCCGGTCAGCCCGCGTACGCGGCGAGGACGGTCTCGGGGATGTCGTAGTTGGCGTGGACCGCCTGGACGTCGTCGTGGTCCTCGATCGCCTCGAGGAGCCGCAGCACCCGCTGGGCCTCCTGGGGGTCGGTGATGTCGATCGTCGTGATCGGCACCAGCGTGAGCTCGGCGTTTCGCGGTGCCATGCCCGCAGCCTCGAGGGCGTCGCGCACGGCCGCAAGGTCAGTCGGGGCCGACACCACCTGCCAGCGCTCGCCCACGTCGACGACGTCCTCTGCACCCGCGTCGGCCGCAGCTTCGGTGATCGCGTCCTCGTCGAGCGACCGGTCGAGCTCGACCACGCCCTTGCGCTCGAACTGCCAGCTCACGGCTCCAGGCTCCGCGAGCGAGCCGCCGTTTCTCGTGAACAGGTTGCGCAGCTCGGCAGCGGTGCGGTTGCGGTTGTCGGTGAGGGTCTCGACGATGACCGCGACCCCGCCGGGCGCGTACCCCTCGTAGGAGACGGCCTCGTACCGGACGCCTTCGAGCTCGCCGGTGCCGCGCTTGATCGCACGCTCGATCGTGTCCATCGGCATCGAGTCCGCGCGCGCGCGTTCGAATGCCGTGCGAAGGGCGGCGTTGTTGGTGACGTCGCCGCCGCCCTCTCGAGCGGCAACCTCGAGCGAGCGGATGTGCTTCACGAACCGCTTGGAGCGCGCGGCGTCTTGCGCCCCCTTGCGGTACTTGGTGGTTGCCCACTTCGAGTGACCCGACATCTGCAGCGTCCTTCCTGACGTCCTGCGAACGTGGTGCGAGAGTGCCCGAGCCCCCGCGCTCGAGCAACGTGATGCTACCGCCGCGCCGCCAAAGGGTCGCCGGGCGCCGCGTGGTCGGCCCCTTCGGCACGACGTCCGCCGGTCCGCAGCTCTCGGACCGCCCCCCGCTTGCCGCCGCGCACCGTCTGGTCGTGCACCATCTGGTGGTCGTGCACCATCTGGGCGAACAGCCGTTGGAGACGACGGTCCGGCGTGAGCTCCGGATGGAACGTCGCGGCGAGCACATGACCCTGGCGGAGGACCACCGGGTGGGGGCCTTGCGAGCTCTCCGTGCCGAGCACGTCGACTTCGTCCGACACCTCGGTCACGAGCGGCGCCCTGATGAAGACCGCGGGCAGCGGTCCTTCGCCGACTCCCAGGGCCCCGTCGAGGAGCTCCACATCCGCCTCGAAGGAAAAACGCTGGGGGCCATAGCCGTTGCGACGCACCGTGCAGTCGAGCGCCCCGAACGACACCTGGTCCGCGCGCCCGTCCTCGACCCGGGCAGCGAGCAGGATGAGGCCGGCGCACGTCCCGAAGGTCGGCAGGCCCTCGGCGATCGCCTCGCGCACGGGGACGGACAGCCCCGAGGACTCGAGCAGCATCGAGAGCGTCGTCGACTCGCCGCCCGGCAGCACCAGACCGTCGAGCTCGTCGAGGTCGCGGGGCCACCGCACACGGCGGGTCGCCAGGCCCACCTCACGAAAGGCGGCCTCGTGCTCCAAGACGTCGCCTTGGAGGGCGAGGACGCCGACCGTCGCCGCCGGCTCCTCCACCGCTACCAGCCGCGGTCGGCCAGCCGCTCGCCGAGCTCGGAGATCTCCTCACCGCGCATGGCCCCGCCGAGCCCACGGCTCACCTTGGCCACATGGTCGGCGTCCTCGAAGTGGGTCGTCGCCTCTACGATCGCCCGGGCGCGGCGGGCGGGGTCCTCGCTCTTGAAGATGCCCGACCCGACGAAGACGGCTTCGGCCCCGAGCTGCATGACGAGCGCCGCGTCCGCAGGCGTCGCGATCCCCCCCGCACAGAAGAGCGGGACCGGCAGCTTGCCGGTCTCGGCGATCTCGTGGACGAGGCCGATCGGGGCGCGCAGCTCCTTCGCCCACCCGTAGAGCTCCGCGGCATCTGCCTGCCCGACCTTGCGGATGTCGCCGACGATCGAGCGAAGGTGGCGCACCGCCTCCACGATGTTGCCGGTGCCGGCCTCACCTTTGGAGCGGATCATCGCCGCACCCTCGGAGATCCGCCGCAGCGCCTCCCCGAGGTTCGTCGCGCCGCACACGAAGGGCACCGTGAACGCCCACTTGTCGATGTGGTACGCCTCGTCGGCCGGCGTGAGGACCTCGCTCTCGTCGACGTAGTCGACGCCGAGCGCCTGGAGGACCTGCGCCTCGGCGAAGTGGCCGATCCGCGCCTTGGCCATCACCGGGATGGTGACCGCCTCTTGGATCCCCTCGATCAGCGCGGGGTCGCTCATCCGCGCGACGCCGCCCTCCCGCCTGATGTCCGCCGGGACCCGCTCGAGCGCCATCACCGAGACCGCGCCGGCGTCCTCGGCGATCTTCGCCTGCGTGGCGTCGACGACGTCCATGATCACCCCGCCGCGCAGCATGTCGGCGAGCCCCCGCTTCACCGTGAAGGTGCCGGTCTCACGTCGCCCGTTCGCCGTCGTCATGGGTGGCATCCTACCGGCTGCGCCCCGCGGTCCCCGCCAGACCCACTCGACGTCTGCCGGGCGGCTCCGGGCGCCGGGGGGCGCGCTGCGACCGGGCTACCACTCCCCCAACGCGTCGATCCGAACCGCGGTCACGTCGAGCTCCCCGGCGGGCGCCGCCCCGCCGGTGCCGGCCATCGGGTCGATCCAGATCCATCGGGTGGCCGCCCAGCGGCGGCCCGTGAACGGGGACGCGGTGCCCGAGGGCCGCCCGCCCATGGAGGCGAGCGCGTCGTGCAGGCCCGGCGGGTAGCGGACCGCGAGCGCCGCTGCCTGGTCCGCCTCGTACTCCCGGCCCCGTCCGACGGCGGCGTGCACGAGCTGGTCCCTCCCGGTCGCCCACGCCAGCAGCCCGACGGTCGCGAGCGCCACGGAGGAGACCTCGGCGTCGCGCCGCTTCACGTGGACGAGCTCGTGGGCCACCACACCCTCCATCTCGATGAGCCCGACCCTCGACAGGAGGCCCGAGGTGACGACCAGCACCGCGCGACCGCCGCGACCGGCGAGCGCGCATGCGTTGGCGACCGCGTCGTCCACGAGCCGCAGCTCGGGCCGCGCGACGCCGATGGTCGCACAGAGCCCCTCGACCTGGTTGAACAGGGCAGGCAAGCCACCCTCGCCGACCTCGCTGCCGCCCACCAGGCGGAGCGCGAGCCACATCGACCCCGTCGAGACGAAGACGCCTGCGACCACGAACACCACCACCGCGGCTGCCGCACCGGCCACGGTCCCCACGGTCACCCCGAGGACCACGCCGAGGAGGATCGCCGGTGCTGCCGACGCGCCCATCGTGAGCATGCGCAGGCGGACGCCGTTGGCGCGCCGCCTCGCCTCGTTGCGCGCATCGGCGAGCTCGTGCGCGCCGAGCTGGGTACCTGCAGCCTGCGGCAAACGGACCTCCGGGGAGCTCGAGGCACTGCCCCGCCGGCGCCCGTGCGCCGTCCCTCCCGGCGCCGTCCGCCCGGTCGACGCCGGCTTGCGGCGCGCCGCCCGGGACGCCTCCCCAGCCGACCTCAGCGCGGCGCCGGCTCGGGGCTCGCCCCGCGCGGCCGCCTTCGGGGCAGAAGACCTCCTCCCTGCGGCGGGCCCGGACCGGGGCAGCGACGGGGCGCCGGGGCTGGAGGAGCCCGCCGCTGCGCTCCCCGAGCCGCGGTCCTGGGCGGGGCGGCCCGGGACCGAGCCCTTCGGCTTTCGCGTGCGACCACGTGGCGCACCACGCTCACGGTCTGCGCCGGTCTCGCTCATCGTCCGACTACGTTATCGCCACCCTCATCCAGGTCTTCTTCGAGCACCACCTCGTCACGACGCCTTGCCTGCGGCGCGCCGAGCCCGCCACGACGTTCCCCACGACGCCCCCCGCGACGCTCGCCCCAGCGCCGCCAGGCGCGCAGGTAGAGCTCGCTGTAGCGCTGCGCCAGCCGCTCCGTCGACCATCGGGAGGCGTACGACGCCGCGGCCTCGAGGGCCGCGGGGTCGGGCGGCAGGCGGAGTGCCGTGCCGAGCGCGGCACGGAGCGCTCCGGCGTCACCTGGCGTCACGAGCGCCGCATGCCCGCCGGCAGCCTCCCGATACCCGGGGATGTCCGACGCCACGACGCGACAGCGTGCCGCCATCCCCTCGAGCAGCACCATGCCGAAGGACTCGCCCCCGAGAGAAGGCGCGCAGAGCACCGCCGCCTCGGCGAGGCGGTCGGCAACCTCTTCGTCGCTCACGACCCCGATCCAGTGCACGCGGTCGGACTCGGGGTACCGGGCCTGCAGGCGGGCGGTCTCGGGGCCGACGCCGGCCACCCAAAGCTCTGCGGCGAGCGGGCCATCGTCCCCGCTGCAGAACGCGTCCAGGAGGACCCCGAGCCCCTTGCGGCGTTCGTGACGGCCGAGAAAGAGCACCGCGGGAAGCGAGGACCCGACAAGACGGGTGCCCCCGAAGCGATCGAGGTCGACGCCGTTGAAGAGAACCTCGACGTCGCCGCCGCCGCACAGGGCCGCTGCCGTGGCTCGCGCGACCTCCGACACCGCCGCACGCACCTGGACCCTGCGACATGCCCGCCTGGTGAATGGCGCGAGGAGCGGCGCGGCGCGCGGGATCCCGGAGCGGTGGAAGGTCGCAACGATCGGCCAGCGCTCCGAGAAGAGGAAGCCGTAGCCCAGCGCCGGCGCCAGGGGTTCGTGAAGGTGCACCACGTCAGCTCCCCACTCGCGCACGGCGGCCACCGCGCGCGCGGCGGCGAGCGGCGACACGCAGATGGGAGCGACCGAGCCGTTGGCCCGCACGCCCACCGAGCGGCCGGCGACGAAGACGCGCCCGTCCGTCCAGCCCTCGGGCCGGTCGCCGGGTGCGACCACGACGACCTGGTGACCGGCGCGCCGCAGCGCGCGCGCGAGCCCCACGGCCTGGCCCTGCACCCCCCCGGGTCTCGACAGGTCGTAGGGGCAGATCATCGCCACCCGCAGCAGCGGCGCGCCGTGCGCCCCCCGGACGCTCGCCGCCCGCTCGGAGCCGCTCGCGCCCTCAGGCGTCACGGTCGCTCGGCCAGTTCGGCTGGTAGAGGTGCCACTGCTCCGGCGCCCTGCGCACCATCCACTCGAACCGCCGCGCGAGCTCCTGGGTGAGGCGTGCCACGTCGTCGCGCAGGGTCCCGGTCCGCGTCGTGTCGATCGGTGCTGTGACGTACGCGAGGTGGGCGTCACCCGGCCCGCTGTAGACGGCGGCGGGGACGAGCAGCGCGTCAGTCCGAAGGGCGAGCGTCGCGGGTCCTGCGGGCAGCGTCGTCTCCTCGCCGAAGAACTCCACCCGTACGCCGTTGCCGACGATGTCGCGGTCGCACAGCAGCCCGACGACGCCGCCGCTGCGCAGCTCACGCAGGAGGGTTCGGCCGGACTCGTCGCCGAGGGGGACGATCCGCAGCCCCATCGCCTCGCGCTCCTCGAGGAACCAGCGGAAGAGCGCCGGAGGCTCGATCCTCTCGACGACGCTCGTCATGGGATGGCCCTCGAGCGCGAGGAACGCGCCACCCCACTCCCAGCTCCCGATGTGCGGGAGCGCGAGGAGCACGCCGCGTTCGGACGCGAACGCCTCCTCGAGGCGCTCGTACCCCCAGTCGACGACGAAACGATGGCGCACCACGTCAGGAGGCATGGATGGCAGCCGTGCGCCCTCCACCCAATAGCGCGCGTAGCTGCGATAGGAGCGCAACGCCCAGCGGCGAACGACCGCGGGGTCGGGCGCGACGGCCGGGGACGTCGACGCCAGCACCCGTGCGACGATCCGCTCACGCATCTCGAGGTCTCCTCGTGGTCGGCGCGCGAGCGCCGCTCCGACCAGCGCGGCGACGCCCGAGGCCACCGGCTCGGGCAGGACGCTGAGACCGGCCCCTGACACCCGGTAGGCGAGGAAGGTCGCGGCGGCGCGCAGCCGCTCAGACGCCACGGTCGCCGGGGCCCGAGCGGCCGCGGTGGCCCGAGCGGGACGGGCCGTGCGACGTACGGGTGGTCCGCGCTGCCCTCGCCGCGTCGGTTCGCTCCCTGCGCGCCCTGGCACGTGCACTTCGGCTGTCGAGCGCCTCCTGGCGCCGCAATCGCCAGCGCGCGCCGAGCTCGCCGGCTCCGGCTGCCGCGTCCGACCCGTCGCGCCGGGAGCGCCGGCGCGCCGTGCGAGCCGGCGACGGGGCTCCCTGGGCTCGTGCGATCCGTGCCTCTTTGAAGGGGCCGTCCGCCGAGCGCCAGGCGGTGGCGAACCGTGCGATCGCGGTGAGCATGGTGAGGCCGAAGAGCGCCCACAACACCGGCACGAGGAGCCAGGGCTCGAGGAAGCCCGCGCCGAGGAGGATCATGCGCTCGGCCCGCTCCATGAGGCCGCCGAAGAGGCCGCCGTTGGTCATCGGGAGGCCGAGCGCACCGGCCTTCGCCCGCACGTACGACACGAGCGACGCGGCGCCGAGCACCGCCAAAGGGAGCAACGCCAGCTCACCCTCGCGGACCGAGACCAGGTACCAGGCGACGCCGGCCATGAGCACCGCGTCCGCGACGCGGTCCATGACCGAGTCGAACAGCGCCCCCCGCACCGATGCGGTCCCGGCGGCCTTCGCGACTGGGCCGTCGAACAGATCGTGGAAACCGGTGACCGCGAGAAGCGGGATCCCGACGAGCAGGTGCCCGGTCGCGACGACGATCGACGTCGCCACGGCGAACGCGAGCCCCGAGGCCGTCAGGATGTCGGCGGTGACCCCCAGCCGCACGAGCTGTCGGCCGACGGGACCCGTCACCCGCTCGACCCCGCCGCGCCATCTCCCGTCGAACACCCGTTGGATCCTACTCGCGGCCTTCTTGGTGGACCTTCCTGGCGGGCCTCTTCGGCGGGCTTCCCGGCGGCCCCCGGACCGTGGGCCAGTCACTGGTGCGCCCTTTTGCCCTGCTGCGGGTGGGGTGCTTGACCGTCGCCAGGACGCCTCCCCTATCGTGGCCGCACGCCCCGGTCCGCCCACGTTCGATCGCGCCGGTTCCCGGCGCCTGCCTTCGCGGTGCTCGCGGCGGTCCTCTGCGGCACGCTCCTGTCCGTGTGCGCCGGAACGGCGGCGGCGGCGCCGGCCCGCCCAGGATCCCCGCATCGCGCGCCTCGGGCCGACGCGCACCGATCGGGAGAGCGGCACCACCCCTCGTTGCCCTTCAAGGCGCCCGACGGCTACCGCGAGACCGCCCACCTCGAGGCGGGCCCGAACCTCGCTCCGGGGTCCCAGCCCTCGGCGCTTCCGACCGACGTGCTCATCGCGGACCGCAACAACAACAGGCTGATCATCGTCAACCCCCAGGGGAACATCGTCTGGAGGTTCCCACGTCCCGGCGACCTCGCCCCCGGGCAGACCTTTCGCACACCTGACGACGCCTTCTTCACCCCCAACGGGAGGGACATCATCGTCACCCAGGAGGACAACTACGTCGTCTCGGAGATCTCGCTCGCGACCGGGCACATCGTGTGGCGCTACGGCCACCCCGGGACTCCGGGCTCGGGGCCCGGCTACCTCGACAACCCCGACGACGCGATGATGCTCCCCAACGGAGACGTCGTCCTGGCCGACATCAAGAACTGCCGCCTGCTCGTGCTGCGCCCGCCGAGCCACACGCCGCTCGAGGTGGTCGGCCAGACGACGAACGCCTGCGTCCACACACCTCCCGCGCGCTGGGGCAGCCCCAACGGGGTCTTCCCGCTCTCGGACGGCAACTGGGTCGTGACCGAGATCGACGGCGACTGGGTCGACGGGTTCGACCTCGCGACCGGAAAGGTCCTCTGGTCGACCAACCCCCCCGGCGTGGCCTACCCGTCCGACACCAACCAGGTCCACGGCACACTCTTCGTCACCGCCGACTACTCGGACCCTGGGCAGGTGGTCGAGTTCACCTCGAGCGGCCGGCTCGTGTGGCGCTACGCGCCCACCGGCGCCCAGGCGCTCGCCGATCCCTCGCTCGCGATGGCGCTGCCCAACGGTGACGTCATCTTGAACGACGACTGGAACCACCGCGTGATCGTCGTCGACCCCAAGACGAACCAGATCGTCTGGCAGTACGGCCACACGGGGATCCCGGGCGCCGGTCCGGGCTACCTCGACAAACCCGACGGGCTCGACCTCGTGCCGCCGTTCTCGCTCACGATCCTCCACCGCGACGCCATGCAGGGGCCGCAGAGCCCCGCGCCCGCGGGTGGTTAACTGGCGGCAGCGCACACCGGCAGGAGCTGCCGGCCAGCCTAAAAGGAGGTCGCCGTCGTGGCATTGACGCCGTCGGAGATCCGCAACGTGGCCCTCGTCGGCCATCACGCGGCAGGCAAGACCACTCTCGCGGAGGCGCTCCTGCTCTCCACCGGTGCCCTGAGCCGTCAGGGGTCGATCGAGAAGGGCACCACGGTCTGCGACTTCGAGCCCGAGGAGATCGCGCGCCAGCTGTCGGTCTCGTTCGCGATCGCGCCCTGCACGGTCGACGGCGTGAAGCTCAACCTCCTCGACACCCCGGGCTACGCAGACTTCGCCACCGACATGCGCGATGCGCTCGGCCTTGCGGACCTTGCGGTCGTGGTGGTGAGCGCGACCGACGGCGTCCAGGCGCAGACCGAAGACGCCTGGCGGGCAGCCGCCGCGCTCGGCATCCCACGGATCGTCGTGATCGACAAGCTCGACCGCGAGCGCGCCGACTTCGACCGCACGCTCGCCGAGGTGCGCGCCGCCTTCGGCGCCGGGGTCGCGCCTGTCGAGCTGCCGATCGGCTCGGAGAGCGAGTTCCGCGGCGTCATCGACCTCCTCGACGACCGCGCGGCGCTCTACGACACCGGCGCCGGCGCTCCGCTCCGAGGCATGGACGGCCCGATCCCCGATGACCTCGCGGTCACCGAGCACGCCGTCCACGAGCAGCTCGTCGAAGGCATCGTCGTCGGCGACGACGAGCTGATGGCGCGCTATCTCGAGGGCGAGCCGATCGAGCGCAGCGAGCTGCAGGGGAGCCTTGCCACGGGTGTGGCCGCAGGCGCGGTCTTCCCCGTGCTGTGCTGCTCTGGCATCACGGGCGTCGGTGTCGACCGCCTGGCGCGCCTGCTCGTCGAGCTGTGCCCCTCCCCCGACCGCGGCCGGCCGGCGCAGGTGACCGCCGGCGGCACCACGACCGAGGTGGCGGCAGATCCGTCCGGCCCCCCGCTCCTCGTCGTCGGCAAGACGCTCTCGGACCAGCACGCGGGCCGCCTCTCCTTGTGCAAGGTCCTCTCGGGCACGCTCCAGCCCGACACCGTGCTCACCAATCCGCGCACCCGCACCGACGAGCGGCTGCACGTCCTCGCCATGCTCCGGGGACACGAGACGACGCCGGTGGACTCGGCGGTCGCCGGTGACTTCGTGGCGATCCCCCGGCTCGCAGGATCGCTCACCGGGGACACCCTGGCACCGAAGGACAAGCCGGTCGTCGTCGCGTTCTCCGACCCCGAGCCGCCTGCGCTCGCCGTGGCCGTCGCCCCGGCGTCCCGGGCGGACGAGGACAAGCTCATGTCCGCGCTCCAGCGCCTGTGCGAGGAGGACCGCAGCCTGAGCGTGTCCCGCAACGACGAAGCGCACCAGACCGTGCTCGGCGTCTCGGGCGAGGTGCACCTGGCCGTCACGCTCGAGCGGCTGTCGCGCAAGTTCGGCGTCACCGTGGAGCGCCAGGAGGTCGCGATCCCCTACCGCGAGACCATCTCCAAGCCGGCGGCGGCCGAGGGCAAGCACAAGAAGCAGTCAGGCGGCCACGGTCAGTTCGGCGTCTGCCACCTGCGCGTCGAGCCGCTCGCGCGCGGTGAGGGGTTCCAGTTCCACGACGAGGTCGTCGGCGGAGCGATCCCCCGCCAGTACATTCCCGCCGTCGAGAAGGGCGTCGTCGAGGCGATGGGGCGCGGGGGCGCCTTCGGCTATCCCGTGGTCGACGTGTCGGTGACGGTCGACGACGGCAAGTACCACTCGGTCGACTCCTCGGAGCTCAGCTTCAAGACCGCCGCAGCGCTCGCCTTCCGTGAGGCCATCGCACATGCCGGACCGATCTTGTTGGAGCCGGTCTCGAAGGTCGTCGTGCAGGTGCCCGCCGACCTGCAGGGAGACGTGCTGGGCGACCTCAACTCGCGCCGGGGGAGGATCGTCGGCACCGAAGCCGCCGCGGACTCCTTCCACGAGGTGACGGCGATGGTCCCGACCGCCGAGCTCGCTCGCTACGCGGTCGACCTCCGGGCGCTCACCGGGGGCCGCGCGCGCTTCCGGGCCGAGCACGACCACTACGACCCGGTGCCCGAGCATCTCGTCGCCGGCCTGGCGAGGAACGTCGCCCCCGAGTAACGGCCCGCCGGTCGGCGCCCGGGGTCAGTCCGTTCTACCGCCCCGGGGCCATGCCGGACGGAGCTTCTCCCAGGCGCCGTTGAGCGTCTCGGGGATCACCCGCACGCCCGCGACCGACGTCATGAAGTTGGTGTCGCCCGACCAACGGGGCACCACGTGCAGGTGGAGGTGGCGCGGGATGCCGGCGCCCGCGGCGCGCCCGAGGTTGGCGCCGAGGTTGACCCCGTCGGGCGCATAGGCGGTGGTGATGGCCTCGACCGCGGCCACGGTCGCCGCCCACAGCTCGGAGGACTCCTCGGCGCTCAGCTCGTCGAGCTCGGAGAGGTGACGCAGCGGCAGCACGAGAAGGTGGCCGCTCGCGTAGGGGTAGGCGTTCAAGACGGCGAACGTACGCGTCCCTCGCCACACCACGCCGTTGTCCACCGAGGGAGGGCCGCTCCGAGCGATCGCGCAGAAGACGCAGCCGTCGCCCTCGCCCTTGCGCTCGGTCTCCGTCGCTGCGCGCACGTACTCGTCGCGCCACCCCGCCCAGAGCTGCTCGAGCGGCACGGCTACGCGCCCGGAGCAAGCCGGCGCGCGGTGACGTCGCCGAGGACCCTTTGCACCACCTCGTCGAGCGGCACGCCCCGCTCGGGGCGTTCGTCGCCTCGGCGGTTGACCCCGACGGTTCCGGCGGCCACGTCGTCGTCGCCGACCACGAGCACATAGGGGATCTTCTCGAGCTTCGCCCGCCGGATGCGCCCGCCGAGCGGCTCGCTCGCGTCCTCCATGTCGGCACGCAGTCCCTCGGCACCGAACCGCGCGGCCGCCGAGACGGCGTAGGGGGTGTGGTCGTCGCGGACCGGCAGCACGCGGACCTGGACCGGTGACAGCCAGGTGGGAAGGTTGCCGGCGAAGTGCTCGAGCAGCACGCCGAAGAAACGCTCCACCGAGCCGAACAGGGCGCGGTGCACCATGACCGGCAGGTGCTTGGCGTTGTCCGCACCGGTGTACTCGAGCCCGAAGCGTCTGGGCAGCTGCAGGTCGAGCTGAACGGTGGACATCTGCCAGTTCCTGCCGATCGCGTCGCGCGCCTGGACGGAGATCTTCGGTCCGTAGAACGCGCCACCGCCCTCGTCGAGGACGAGCTCGAGCCCCCGCCCCTCGGCGACGCGCCGCAGGACGTCGGTCGCTTCCTCCCACTCCTCGTCGGTGCCCACCGCCTTGCCTTCGGGCCTGGTGGAGAGCTCGAGCCAGAAGTCGTCCAGGCCGAAGTCGCGCAAGAGGTCGAGGACGAAGGTGAGTGCCGCGCTCAGCTCCTCGGCCATCTGCTCACGCGTGCAGAAGATGTGCGCGTCGTCTTGGGTCATGCCCCGCACGCGGGTGAGGCCGTGCACGACGCCGGACTTCTCGTAGCGGTAGACCGTGCCGAACTCGAAGAGGCGCATGGGCAGCTCGCGGTACGAACGCTGCCGGCTGCGGAAGACGAGGATGTGGAACGGGCAATTCATCGGCTTCACGTAGTAGGTCGAGCCGTCGTCGAGCTGCATCGGCGGGTACATCGAGTCGGCGAACCAGTCGACGTGCCCGGACTCTTCGAAGAGCAGTGCCTTGGTGATGTGCGGCGAGTACACGAAGTCGTAGCCCGCCTCCGCGTGCCGCCGGCGCGAGTAGTCCTCCATCTCCCGGCGGACGATCCCACCTTTGGGGTGGAAGACCGGGAGCCCCGAGCCGATCTCCTCGGGGAACGAGAAGAGATCGAGCTCGTGCCCGATCCGCCGGTGGTCGCGCCGCTCGGCCTCCTCGAGCCGGTGGAGGTAGTCGGCGAGCGCCTGCTCGGACGCCCACGCCGTCCCGTAGATCCGCTGCAGCTGCTGGCGGTGCTCGTCGCCTCGCCAGTACGCGCCGGCGACGCGGGTCAGCCGGAAGTGACCGAGCCGCCCGGTGGAGGGGACGTGGGGCCCGCGGCAGAGGTCCACGAAGGACTCGGAGTTCCGGTAGGTGGAGACGAGGGGCGGGCCCTCACCTTGTGGCCCGCGTGCGGCGTCGACCTCGTCACCGCCCCGGGCGACTGCCTCGATGATCTCCTGCTTGAACGGCTGGCCCTCGAAGAGCGCGAGCGCCTCTGGGATCGACAGCTCCTCTCGCACGAAGGGCTGGTCCTCCGAGATGATCTTCCGCATCTCGGCGTCGACGCGCTCCAGGTCGTCCTCTGAGAAGTGGGCGCCCCCCGGCAGCTCGAAGTCGTAGTAGAAGCCGTCGGCGATCACCGGGCCGATCGCGAAGCGCGCGCCCCGCCAGAGGCGGAGGACGGCCTGCGCCATCACGTGCGCGGTGGAATGCCGGATCACCTCGAGGCCCGCCTGGGACGACGCTGTCACGATCGCCACCGTCGCGCCGTCCGGCAGCCTGGAGGAGAGGTCGACGAGTCGACCGTCCACCTCCGCGGCGACCGCAGCGGCCGCGAGGCGCGGGCCGATCGCAGCCGCGAGATCGGCGCCGGTGGCGCCCTCCGGCAGCGTTCGCTCCGACCCGTCGGAGAGCTTCACCGTCACCCGCTCGGTCACCGACCTCTCGTTCCTTTCTCGCCGTGCGCGCCGCTCGGCACTTCACGAGCCCCCGATCGCGGGCTCACAGCACGACCCCGAGCAGCGCCGCTCCCGCAGCGACCGATGTGCCGGCCTCGGCCCGCTCGTCGAGGACGTCCAGCGCGCCGGGGACGTCGAGGTCGTCGTCCAGGCGCGCTCGAACCGCGTCCAGCGCGCCGGCGCCTGTGGCCGACGTCGGCGCCCGGCGCCAGCGCTCGAGGCGCTCTGCGGCAGGCGCCAGCTCCGCGTCGTCCCACTCCCAGTCACGCCGGTAGTGGTGCCCGAGGACGGTGAGCCGGATCACCGCCGGTTCCCAGCTCTTCAAGAGGTCGCCGACGAAGACGAGGTTGCCGAGCGACTTCGACATCTTCTGCCCTCCGAGGCCGACCAGCCCCCCGTGCAACCAGTGCCGGACGAATTGGCGCCCGGTGACGGCTTCGGACTGCGCGGTCTCGCACTCGTGATGGGGGAAGACCAAGTCCCGTCCTCCACCGTGGAGGTCCACGGTCGGCCCGAGCTCGCGCATCGCGAGCGCAGAGCACTCGATGTGCCATCCCGGTCTTCCCGGACCCCAGCGCGACTCCCACGAAGGCTCGTCGGAAAGCGACGGCTGCCAGAGCACGAAGTCGAGCGGGTGGCGCTTCGCGGGATCGCCCGGGTTGCCGCCGTGCTCCGCGGCGAGCACGAGCATCTGGTCTTCGGAGAGGTGGCTCACCTTGCCGAACCCCGGGAACGTGGTGACGTCGAAGTAGACGCCACCGCCGGACCGGTATGCATGCCCCGTGTCGAGCGACGCTCCCACGAGCGACAGGATGTCGGGGATCGCTGAGGTGGCACGCGGCTCGACGTCGGGGGGGAGGAGGCCGAGGGCCTTCATGTCCGAGTCGAAGCGGGACATCTCCTCGGCCGCGAGGTCCAGGTAGTGGACACCGAGCTCTCGCGCCTTTCGGAGGATGTCGTCGTCGACGTCGGTGACGTTGCGCACGCAGCGCACACGGTGGCCCAGGTCGAGGAGGCGCCGCTTCAGGACGTCGTAGATTAAGTAGACGGCGGCGTGGCCGATGTGCGCCGCGTCGTAGGGCGTGATGCCGCAGGTGTACATGGACACGAGCGGTCCGGGCTCGAACGGGACGATGCGCTGGCGCGCGGTGTCGTAGAGCTGCAACTCAGATCCCTGCCAGCTTCAAGGTGGCGTGGGCGCGGTGTCGGATGCTCAGCGTGACGCACACCGCGGTGAACGACTCGATCGCGGAGGCTTGGCTCAGGCTGCCCGCGTCGAGCGGGCGGAGCCCTTCGATGCGCTCGATGAGCGAGACCGTCTCCGCCGTCGCCTCCGGGTCGTCCGCGCAGACGAGCACGTCTGCCATGAGCCCGGAGTCGAGGTCGGCCATCTCACGGGCGGGAAGGTGGTGGAACGCCGCCGCGACCCTCGTGCGGGGCAGGGCGGCCTGCACCGCCGCCGCGACCGATCCGCGAGGGTGGACGAGGGGCAGCGCCTCTCTGCCCTGACGCACCAGCGCATTGGCCATCGACACCAGGACCTTGCCCACGAGCGGGTCTTCGAGCTCCGACACGGTCTGCACGGCCCCCTCCCAGGGGGTCGCGAGCACGACCAGCTTCGCCCCGGCCGCGTGGTCGTTCCCGACACCGTCGATCGCGCCCGACAACCGGGCAGACCACGGGGCCGTCGCCGCATCGACGACGGCCGCCGCGCGCGCCGGGTCCCTCGATCCGATCCCGACCGACATGCCCGCGGCCGCGAGCCGCAGCCCCAGGCCCCGTCCCGCGGGCCCCGTCCCTCCGATGATCCCGACGTCCACCTGTCCACCTTCTCACACGGCCCCAGCGCCCGGCGCGTCCTCCCGGCGCGACAGCGGCCTGCCTCTTCGGTCCCGTACGGCGGTAGCCTCGCCCGCCGTGGGCATCCTCGAGGGTAAGCGCATACTCGTCACCGGCGTGCTGACCGACGACTCCCTTGGCTTCGCCGCGGCGCACTGCGCGTCGACCGAAGGCGCGGAGATCGTGCTCTCCGGGTTCGGCCGGGGGCTCTCGCTCACCAAGCGCACGGCGAGAAAGCTCCCCCGAGAGCCCGACGTCCTCGAGATCGACGCCACGGACGCTGGCCAGCTCGCCGCGGCGGCAGCGGACCTGGCTGCACGTTGGGGGCGCCTCGACGGACTCCTCCACGCGATCGGCTTCGCGCCTCCGACCTGCCTCGGCTCGGGCATGTTCACCGCCGAGTGGGACGACGTCTCGCTGGCGCTCCAGGTGTCGGCCTATTCGCTCAAGTCCCTGGTCGCCGCGTTCCTCCCGCTGCTCGAGGTGTCTGGCGCCGACGGTGGCGCCTCGGTCGTGTCGCTCGACTTCGACGCGACGGTCGCGTGGCCCGCGTACGACTGGATGGGGGTGGCGAAGGCAGCGCTCGAGTCTCTCACCCGCTACCTCGCCAAGGAGCTCGGGCCCAAGGGGATCCGGGTGAACCTCGTCGCATCGGGTCCCGTCCGGACCATGGCGGCGAGATCGATCCCGGGGTTCTCGTCGTTCGAGGACTCCTGGGGCAAGCGTGCGCCGCTCGGCTGGGACGTGCACGACGCGACGCCCGTCGGGAAGGCGTGCGCCGCCCTGCTCTCGGACTGGCTGCCCATGACGACCGGTGAGATGGTCCACGTCGACGGCGGCGCGCACGCCGTCGGTGCCTGACACATCGCCACGCACGCCCCGGTGCCCGACGGTCGCCTGGCACGCCGTCGGTGCCTGACGCATCGCCACGCACGCCCCGGTGCCCGACGGTCGCCTGAGCCTCGCTACTGCGAGCGTCCCCCTGCGCCGGTCTCCGGCCTGGTCGGCTCCGGGGGGGTCGTGCCGAGGGCGGCTGCGAGCACGTCGGCGTCGGCAGCCGCCTGATCGGCGAACGGCCATGGCGGCGCCCCGGCGTACCGGACGTCCTCGTAGGCCGAGGTGAGCGAATCGAGCGCGACCGTCCCTCCACGCGCCACGCCGGGAAAAGCCCTGAGCCGTGCAGCAAGCTCCCTCGGCGTCTCGGCGGACCCGCGTCCCTCGTCGGCCGCTCTCGCGGCAAGGAGGAGCCGCCGGTACGCGACGCGGACCGGGTCCCCGGGGAGGGGGTCGGGGCCCACGGCTTCCTCCCCTGACGCCGCGGCGGCCGTGCGTCGACCCTCGAAGAGCCCTGCGATCCGGCGGAGGAGCTCGCAGAGGAGGCGGCGCGCCTGCTCGCCGACGTGCCCCCAGGTGAACACCGACTCGCGCTCGTCGCCTGCCGTGGCGACGGGCCGTCGGCGACGGGACCATCGGAGCACCGCCCGCACCCCGAGCGCCACCCCGGCGGTCAGCACGGCCCCGAGGACGCAGAGGACGGCGATGCCCAAGGGCGAGAGGCTTTCCGTCGCAGTGCCCAGCCGGTGCCGCCGGGGCGCTGTCTGGGCGAACGTGATCGGCTTCGCACGCGCCTCTGGGTGCAAGGCGATGCGGGGAAGGCGGCTGAAGAGCCAGTCCCCGATCGAGCCGAGCACGGCGCCGACTGCGTGCAGGACATGACCCGCCGCCGGCCCGACTGCGGCCCCTGCACCTCCGAGGAGGAGCGCGACCAACACGACGAGCGCGAGGGGGACGGCCAATGCTGGGAGCCACAGCGCGCTCGACGCGCCGCGGACGCGCCGAAGCACCTGGCGTTCGACGTCAGCTCGCTGCGCCCAGGCCGCTGCCGCCAACCCGACGGGGAAGTACACGAAGAGGAGCCATGGCGCCGCGCTGCTCGCGCGGTCGAAGCTGCCTGCGCCGGTCGCCGCCTGATGGCCGAAGACGAGGAGGAAGACCAGTGCACCCACGAGCAGGGAGACCGCGGGCCGGCGCACGGTGGGGCGCGCGGCGGCAACCCACGCCCCGCGCCCCCACTCGCACAGCACGACGGCCCAGCTCCATGGCACGGCCCGCGCCGCCACGACAGAGCGGGTCGGGATCGCCCAGGGGTGGAACGCCGCCGCCCACGTCGCGGCCGGCGCGCTGAGCCCGGTCACGAGCCCCGCGCTGAGTGCGGCGCCGGCGAGCGCTCCCAGCGCGGCGGCAGCTCGCCAGGCCCAGCGGCCCGCGCCCTGGCACCGGCGTGCCCGGCCGCGCGCCAGCGTGACGACGCCGAGCGCGGCGAGCGCGGGGAGCACGAAGGCGAGGTACGGCATGTCCACCCTCGGACGGCCGGGGCCTGCACTGCCGTTCGCGATGACGTCGAACGCGAGCGACAGCCACGCCCCCTCCGAGACGAGCAGGAGCGCGCCGGCACCGAAGCCGCCGGCACCGCGCGCGACGCCACCGGGGGCGACGGCGCCGAGCCCGACGGCACGGCCCGGCGCGCCGGCACGGCCGGGCGCGCTACCCGTCGATCTCGAGGACATCACGTTCCCGCCATCCCGGCTCGTAGGAGACCACCCACCGGCCGTCGACCGAACCGGCCGAGGGTCCCCGGCCAGCACACGTCGCGACCCACATCGCGCTCAGCGCGCTGCGGCGACGCAGGTGTGCGATCGCTGCAGGCAGTCCCTCCGAGAAGTCCGCCGACACCACGAGCGCGCTGGTGCCCATCCCGAGTCGCGGACCCTGCTCGAGGAGCACTCGCTCGAGCGGCACCGCGCCGGCGGTCGTCACGCGGGCCAGCGCCTCAAGCATGAGGGGGAGGGATCCTCGTGCCGACTGCGTCGGGATGGCGACGAGCCGGCCTCGGGACGTGCCGTTGGCGAAGACGCCGACCGGGACCTTGGCGTCGACGAGGTGCGCCACGACGCTCGCGGCGACCGACACCACCAGCTCGGTCACGTCCGCCCCGACCCCAGCCGTCACGCCCGCCGGGGGGAGGAGGTCGACGAAGACGACCACGCCCAGCGTGGTCGCCGGTTCGTGCACCCGGACGAGCAGGTCCCCGTGGCGCGCGCTCGCCCGCCAGTCCACGTGGCGCACGGGGTCGCCAGATCGGTACGCCCGGACCCCGATCACCCGCGTGGGGTCAGGGGCGAGGCTCTGGCGGACCCGTCGGTCGGGAACCGGGATGCGCGCAGCGACGAGCGGCGAGGCGAGCGGCACCACCTTGGGGTAGACGAGGAGCGACATCTCGTTGCGCACCTCGCGTCGTTGCTCACGCGTGCCGACCGGGCTGCCCGAGCGCAGCTCGGCTGGGCCGAAGAGGTGCTCACCCCGCGCGTCGCAGCGGACGGTCAGGCGGCGGCGCAGCCGCCGGTACGGGAGCAGGGAGACCACGAGCTGGAGCTCTGTCCGCCACCCCGCGGCGACCACCGGCGCGCCTTCGAGCGTCAAGCGGGACGGGACCTGCTCGCGCACGTGCAGCCAAGTGAGGGGGAGGAGCTTGTCGTTCACGATCTCCACCTCCACGGACACGGACTCGCCGAACGCCGCGCGCCGGCGTGAGAGGGTCCGCGTGTAGCCCACGCCTGCCAGCGACTCCCTGCCCCAGATCCACAGGAGGAGCGACGCCACGACGATCAGCACGCCCGCCGCGGCGAGGTACCTCCCGGCGACCACCCAACCGACGACGGCGATCGCCGCGCCCGCGGCGGCGATCCCCCACTCCGGGTCGATCCGGGCTCGCACCTCTCGCACGGTCGATCCTCCGGGCTACCCGGCGACCTCTTGCTCGACGGGGACCGGCACCCTGGCGAGCAGATCGGCGAGGAGGCGCTGGGGGCTGTCGCCACCGAGTCGCGCGTCGGAGCGAAGGATGAGCCGGTGCGCCAGCACCGGCGGAGCCAGCAGCTTCACGTCGTCGGGGAGCACGAAGCGGCGACCGTCGAGGAGCGCGCGCGCTTGTGCGGCCCGCAGGAGCGCCAGCGCCGCGCGCGGGCTCGCTCCCAGTGCCAGCCGGTCGTCTCCCCGCGTCGCTCGGACGAGCTCGAGCAGGTACGCGCGCACGGCCTCACCCACCATCACCTCGCCGCGTGCCGACTGCAGCCTCACGATCTCACCGGGTGAGGTCACGGCGTGAAGCCGCGCGAACGGGTCGTCGTTGCCGAACCTTCGCAGCATCTCGTCCTCCTCCTCGACGCTCGGATAGCCCGGCGCGACGCGGACGAGGAACCGGTCGAGCTGTGCCTCGGGAAGGGGGAACGTGCCCTCGAGCTCGACGGGGTTCTGCGTGGCGAGCACGACGAAAGGCTCGGGCAGCGCGAAGGTACGCCCGTCAACGGTCACCTGGCGCTCCTCCATCGCCTCGAGCAGCGCGGATTGCGTCCTCGGCGTGGCCCGGTTGATCTCGTCCGCGAGCAGCACGGGCGTGAAGACCGGGCCGGGACGGAACTCGAACTCCGCGGACCTCTGGTCGAAGACGCTCGATCCGGTCACGTCGGAGGGGAGGACGTCGGGGGTGAACTGCACCCGCCGGAAGCCGCACCCCATCGCGGCGGCGAGCGATCGGGCGAGCAGCGTCTTTCCCACGCCGGGCACGTCTTCGACCAGCACATGGCCACGGGACAGCAGTGCGACGAGGAGGAGGTCCACGACCTCCCGCTTGCCGACGACCACAGTCGCCACCGCCTCGCGCAGGCGCGCGAGCGCATCGGGGGTCCGACCGGCCTGCTGCACAAGTCGTGACGCTAGCTGCGCAAGGGGCTATCATCCGCCTCGACACAGGGCAGCGGACCCAGGAAGCCGGTGCGAGTCCGGCACGGTGCCGCCACTGTGATCGGGGAGCTTCCCTCGCGCAGACCACGGCCCAGCTCGGGCTGGAAGGTCGAGGGGAGCGTTGATCCGGAGTCAGGATACTGACCGCTGCCCTCCCTACGACGGGGCGAGAGCACCCCGGAGGAGCGTGCATGACATGGCCGGTACTTCGTTTCTTGGTCGGCTTTCTTCTCTTGCTCGGGCTTCTTCCCGGCCTTCCTTCAGCCCGCGCCGTCCTTCCGGTGCGCCTCGCCGGGTCATGGCGGTCGCGGCGTTCGTGCTGCTGTCGGGGGTGACCGCGGCCGCCTGCGGCTCCGGCAGCCCGTCGGGCACCCCGTCCCGCTCGTCGACAGGCACGAAGCCCGCAGCGGCCCTGGCCGGGTCGTGCACCGGGGTGCCGGGCGCCCACCACGCCCGCCTCGTGGTCGAGACCTCGCCAGGAAAGGTCGTCGCGCGCTGCGTCGGCTTTGCCGCAAAGAGCATCCCCGCGCTCAAGCTGCTCGAGAAGAGCGGGATCCAGTTCGGCACACAGAAGTTCAGCTTCGGTGTCGCCATCTGCCAGGTCGACCACGTCCCGGCGCACTACACCCAGTGCCTGCCGTCCGGGCAGGACTATTGGGCGCTCTTCTTGTCGAAGAACGGCCGAACCTGGACGACCCCGTCGGTCGGCGTGAGCGAGATCACCGTGCCGTCGGGGGGTTCGATCGGCCTGCGCTACGACCCACCGACCGGCTCCCCGCCGCCACCACCGCACCCGACGCCGGCGTGACGCGCACGGCGGCGGTCGCGCTCTGGGTGCTGGCCGCGCTGGTGGTCGCCCTGTTCGACTCAGACCCCGTCGCTCGCGCCGTCGTGCTGGCAGGTGCGTGGGCGCTGCTCGCGCGCCGGCAGGTGACCGGGAGGCGTCTGCGTACGCTGGCGGTCGGGCTCGGCGTGCTGGCGCTCTTTACGACCACGCTCAACGGGCTCCTCTCTCACACCGGCGCGACCGTGATCGGGGTGCTGCCGTCGTGGCTTCCGCTCGTCGGCGGCCCCGTCACGGCGGAAGCCTTCGCCAACGGCGGCTCGATCGCGCTCGGACTGATCGCGGCGATCTCGGTGACCGCGGTGCTCTCCGTGGTCATCGAACCGACCGATCTCGTCGACGCACTTCCCGGCCCGCTCCACCATGCCGGCGCCGCGCTCGGCGCCGCGCTCAACCTGGTCCCGGCCACCGCCGCCAGCTTCGTCGCCGTACGCGACGCGCAGCGGCTGCGCGGCTGGCGGCCGCGGGGCGCCCGGGCGCTGGTCGACCTCGCCGTCCCGGTCCTGCTCGGCGCGATCGACCGGTCCGTTCAGCTGGCCGAGTCGATGGAGGCACGCGCCTTCGGCGCCG
The DNA here is from genome assembly GCA_021791145.1 of Actinomycetes bacterium. The sequence continues at coordinate 60,388 of JAJYXE010000024.1, forward strand.
GCCCTCGCACGAGGTTGGCCGGCGGCGAACGTTCGGCGCGCCTCACCGCCCTCGCGCTCGCCGCCCTCCTCGTCCTCGTCGTCGCGGTCGTCGCCTACGCTCTCGGCGAGACGGGGAGCTGGTACGCCTACCCCTTGCCGACGGTCCCCTCGCTGGCCCCCGCCGTCCTCGTCCCCGCCGTCGTGATCGCCCTCGCCGGCGCACTGCTTCCTTCGGAGCCGGCATGAGCTCGGCACCGGCGTGACACGCGCGCAGGCGATCCTCGGGACCGGCGCGACGACGCTCGCGTTCGAGAAACTGACCTACACGTACCCGGCATGGTCCGACATGCCTGCACCCGCGCTCGTCGACGTCGACCTCCGGATGCAGCCGGGCCTGACCCTCGTCGACGGCGACTCGGGTTCTGGGAAGTCCACCCTCCTGCGACTGTGCAACGGCCTCGTGCCCCACTTCCACGGCGGCTCGCTCCGAGGCCGTGCCGTCGTCTGCGGCCTCGACGTGCTGACCACCCCCACCCGGCGCCTCGCCCGCCACGTGGGCTTCGTCTTCCAAGAGCCCGAGCTGGGCTTCGTCCGCGGCACCGTCGCCCGAGAGGTGGCGTTCTTCCCCGAGAACCTCGGTCTTCAACGCGAGTCCATACGGCGGCGCGTGCACGACGCCCTCGACCAGGTGGGCATCGGCGGCCTGGCATCGCGCAGGCTCGCCACGCTGTCGGGAGGGGAGCGCCAGCGCGTCGCGCTCGCGGGGGCCCTCGCCGCCGGACCCGCCGTGCTCGCGATGGACGAGCCGCTGTCCCAGCTCGACGGCCGGGGCGCGACCGCCCTCACCGCCACGCTCTCGGCGCTCGCCGCCGGAGGGACCACCGTCGTGATCGCAGAGCACCGTCTCGGGCACCTCATCGGCGCCCGCAGGGTGACGCTCGCCGAGGGCCGCGTCACCTCGGACCGCTCAAGCGCCTCGGGCAGCGAGCGGCCAAGCGCGCCACGCGGCGCGCCGGACGATGCGCCGCACGCCGCGCCGCGTACCGACCAGCCGTCGTCACGACCGCCGCGAGCGCCTGGGGGCGCGGGCCAAAACGGATGGTCGCTCTCCCGCGTGACGGTCGGGGCGGGCGGGCGACCTCTCCTCGAAGGCGTCGACCTCGCGGGTGGCGCCGGCGAGGTGGTCGTGGTGACGGGAGCAAACGGGTCGGGCAAGACCACGCTGTTGCGGACCATCGCCGGCCTCGCCGAGCCGCTCGCGGGGCACGTGGAGCGCCGACCGGGCCGGATCGCCTACCTGCCGCAGGAACCGGGCGTGCTCCTGCACCGCCACAGCGTGCGCGCAGAGGTCGACCAGACCCTGCGCTGGTCCCAGCTGTCCGGAAGCGCCCAGGAGGTGCTCGACCTGCTCGGGCTGGGCGACATCGCGGACCGCGACCCCCGCGATCTTTCGGGCGGCCAGCGACAGCGTGCAGCCCTGGCCGTCGTCCTGGCGGGCCGGCCGGCGCTCGCGCTGCTCGACGAGCCCACGCGTGGCATGGACGCCGCGGCGCGGGTCTCGCTGGCCGAGGTCCTGCGCCACCTCGCCGAGGCGGGGACCGCGGTCGTGGCCGCCACCCACGACGTCGCGCTGGCACGGGAGCTGCACGGACGCGTCGTCCGGATCGAAGACGGCGTGCTCGTCGCCGACGAGCCGGGTGCGGGTCCTGCACTTCGCGCAGCGATGGCCCGACAGGCTTCTCGGAGCGGGCCGTGAGGCGTCACGCCGGCGCAGCTCTCCCGATCGCGTCGGTCGTCGGCGCCGCGGTGTTCCTCTGGCCGTTCTTCTCCTCCGGGCCCCCCGGGGCAGCGACTGCGGCGGCCTTCGGGATCGGAACGGCCGCGGGCCTGGCCGCGCTCGAGCTGGCCGCCGGCCGCCTCGACGCGCGACGGCTCGCCCTTCTCGCCGCCCTCTCCGCCATCGACGCGGCCGCGCGCGCCGTCGTCGTGACCGGGATCGGTGGCTTCAGCCCGATCTTCCTCCTCATCCTGTGCGGGGGCTACGTCTTCGGAGCCGAGTACGGCTTCCTGCTCGGGGCCACGACCCTGCTCGTGTCGGCGCTGGTCACCGGCGGGCTCGGCCCGTGGCTGCCCTATCAGCTCTTCGCCGCCGGCTGGGTCGGCGCGCTCGCCGGGCTGGCCGGTCGAGGGAGGACCGGGCGCCCGACTCGCCGCGACGTCGCCGTGCTGGTGGCGGTGGGAGTGGTCACCGGCTACGGCTTCGGCGCCGTCATGGACGTGTGGAACTGGACCTTCTTCCAGTCGTCTCCAGGGCTCGGGTTCCACCCCGGCATGGCGGCCGGAGAGGCGCTCTCGCACTTCGCCCGCTTCTACGTGGTCACCTCGGCGCTCTATGACACGTTTCGTGCGGGGGGCAACGCAGTGATGGTGGCCGTGCTCGGGACGCCGGTCCTCGTCGCCCTCGCCCGTCTCCGTGCGAGGCTCTCGGTGACGGTCGAGCCCGTCGCGCCGGCCGCATCGGTGGACCCCGTCGCGCCGGCCGCATCGGTGCAGCCCGTCGCGCCCGCCGCATCGGTGGAGCCTGTCGCGCCCGCCGCATCGGTCGAGCCCGTCGCCCCGCCCGGCGTCGGCACACGAGGGGGAGCGCCCGAGCGGGCGCGAGAGGAGAGGCCGGTAGGCTGACACGGCTATGAACCCGGGCGACCCGACATCCGGCTCGACGGTCTAGGAGCGGGGCGATGCCACCGACGACGCACGGCATGGCCGGGGGATGGATGGGGATGCGCTCCTTCCGCCAGGACCGCTCGGTCCTCCAGCACCGGGTCAAGAAGGGCACCACGCGCCGGATGCTCCGCTTCGCGATGCCGTACCGCAAGATCCTCATGGTCTTCGTCCCGGTCGTCGTGCTGAGCGCCGCCGCCGGCGCGGTGAACCCGCTCATCCTCCGGGCGATCATCGATCGCGGGATCCTCGGCCACGACGCCAGGATCGTCGTCGAGCTTGCGGTGCTCGCCGCGGGCCTGGCGCTGTTCACAGCCGCGCTCTCGCTTTACCAGCGCCGGGTGTCGGCGATCATCGGCGAGGGCCTCATCTACGACATGCGGGCCAAGGTCTTCCGGCACATCCAGAAGATGCCCATCGCGTTCTTCACGAGGACGCAGACCGGTGCGCTCGTGAGCCGCCTCAACAACGACGTGATCGGCGCGCAGCAGGCGTTCACGACACTCCTCTCGAACGTCGTGGGCAACCTCATCACCGTGCTCATCATGGTCGGCGCGATGTTCTACCTGTCGTGGCAGATCACGCTCCTCGCGCTCGCGCTGCTCCCGGTCTTCCTCGTGCCCGCCCGGATGGTCGGACGCAGGATCGGCGCGCTCACGAAGGAGGGCTACGACCTCAACGCGCAGATGAACATGGTCATGCAGGAGCGCTTCAACGTCTCGGGCGCGATGCTGGTGAAGCTCTACGGCCGTCCGCAGGCCGAGGCGCGCAACTTTGAGGACAAGGCGTCCCGGGTCCGCGACATCGGTGTCGCCCAGGCGCTGTACGCGCGCATGTTCATGGTGGCCCTTGTGCTCACCGCCTCGCTTGCGACCGCGTTCGCCTACGGCTTCGGCGGTGTCGCCGCGGTGCACGGGACCCTCGCGGTCGGCACGGTCGTCGCCCTCACCGCCTATCTCGCTCGGCTCTACGGACCGCTCACGCAGCTCTCCAACGTGAACCTCGACGTGATGACCACGCTCGTCTCGTTCGAGCGGATCTTCGAGGTGCTCGACCTCCCGCCGATGATCGCCGAGCGGCCCGATGCCGTGAGGATCCCCCGGGGGAGCGCCAGCATCGAATTCGACCACGTGTCGTTCACCTACCCGAGCGCCGACGACGTCTCCTTGGCGTCGCTCGAGTCGGTCGCCGTCTTGGAGGCCCCCGTGCGCAGGGAGGTCCTCCACGACGTCTCGTTCAAGGTCGAGCCCGGGCAGATGGTGGCGCTCGTCGGACCGTCGGGTGCTGGCAAGACCACGATCAGCGCGCTCGTGTCACGGCTCTACGACGCGACGAGCGGGACCGTGCGCGTGAGCGGTGTGGACGTTCGGGACGCGACGCTCGACTCGCTGCGCGAGGTGGTCGGCGTCGTCACCCAGGACCCCCACCTCTTCCACGACACGCTGCGTGCCAACCTCCTCTACGCGCGACCCGAGGCGAGCGACGCCGAGCTCATGGCCGCGCTCGAGCAGGCCCAGGTCACCCCCGTCGTGGCCGGGCTCCCTCAGGGGCTCGACACGCTCGTCGGCGAGCGCGGCTACCGGCTCTCGGGGGGCGAGAAGCAGCGGGTCTCGCTCGCGCGCCTGATCCTCAAGGCCCCCGACGTCGTCGTGCTCGACGAAGCCACCGCGCACCTCGACTCGGAGTCCGAGGTTGCCGTCCAAGAGGCGCTCCGCCGCGCGCTCGTCGGCCGGACGTCGCTCGTGATCGCCCACCGCCTCTCGACCGTGCGCGACGCGGACCAGCTGCTCGTGGTCGACGGCGGAAGGATCGTGGAGCGGGGGACCCATGCCGAGCTCCTGGCCGCCGGCGGCCTCTACACGCTGCTCTACCACACCCAGTTCGCAGACCAAGAGGAAGAGGCACTCGCCTTGGCGGCACCGGCCGCGCGCGGCGGGAGCAGGCCCGCGCTCGCAGAGGCGACGGACTAGCGATGGCCGCGACGTCCACCAGACGCAAGCTGTGGAAGAAGGTGCGCGACGCGCCGGCCCGCTTCATCGGCCGCACCCCGTGGCTGCGGCGGCGCTACGCACGTCGCATCCTTCGGACCATCGACAAGCTCCAGGACAAGGGTCGACCCCTCCCCGACAACCTGAGCCGGCTCGAACGCCAGCTGCGGCGCGTCCCCAAGCCCAAGCGCCAGCAGGTCGTCGAGCAGATGATGGAGATGGGTTCGGAGGACGACGTGCTGACCAACCGTGCACTGCGACGGGCCGCGGGGCGCCAAGAGCGGCAGAAGGGCCAGCGAGGCGGGGGGCTGCGCCCGGGCACCATGCCCGGTCAGCCTCGCCAGCGCCCCCGCAACTGACCTGCACCGGAGCACAGTGGCCGACCGCGACCCGCTCCCCTTCGACCCGATCGCCGAGGCGCGCCGCCAGTGGCGCGTCCACGGGTGGGGCGATGCCGCACCGGCCATGGCGGTCGTGACCTCGATCATCCGGGTCCAGCAGATCCTGTTGGCCCGCGCGGACGCCGCCCTACGGCCGTTCGAACTGACCTTCGCCCGCTACGAAGTCCTGATGCTCCTCTCGTTCTCTTCAAGGGGCGCGCTCCCGCTCGGCAAGATCGGGGAGCGCCTGCAGGTGAACCCCGCCAGCGTCACCAACGCGATCGACCGGCTCGAGGAGCAGGGCCTCGTCGAGCGGCTCCCGAACCCCGACGACGGCCGAGGCACGCTCGCTCGCCTGACCGATGACGGGCGCGACAGGGCCGTCGCGGCCACCGAGGCGCTCAACCGCCGGGTCTTCGCCGACCTGGGCGTCGACCGTGCCCGCCTGGAGGCGCTTTTCCGGCTGCTTCGCGATTTGCGGCAGGCGGCCGGCGACTTCTCCGACGCGGTCAAGGACGCCGGTGCGGTCGGGGCCGCCGGCGGCTTGTCCGGCGCGGTCGGGGCCGCCGACTTCGTCAGGGACGCCGGCGGCGCGCAGGGTCGGTGATCGAGGGCGGATCCCACCCGCCGTCGGGGGGGTTCAGGGTGGTGCCCGGCGGCACGATCTCGTCGACGGCGTCGAGGACCTCGGCGGACAGCACGACGTCGGCGGCGCCGAGCTGGGACTCCAGCTGGTCCATCGTGCGCGGGCCGATGATCGCGGCGGTGACTGCCGGATGGCGGAGCACGAAGGCGATCGACAGGTGGATCAGGCTGATGCCGGCACGGTCCGCCAGCTGCGCGAGCTCCTCCACCGCCTCGAGCTTGCGCTGGTTCCCGGGCAGGGCCATGTCGTAGCGCTGGGGAACCCGCTCGGCCCGGTGGCTCCTGGGCATCTCCTGCCCCTTGCGCACCCTGCCGGTGAGCCAGCCGCCGGCGAGCGGGCTCCAGGGGATCACCCCCATGCCGTAGCGCTCGCAGGTGGGGAGGACCTCGCGTTCGACGCCGCGCACCAGCAGCGAGTACGGGGGCTGCTCGCACACGAACCGCTCCCTGCCGCGTCGCTCCGCCACCCACTGCGACTCGACGATCTCGGACGCAGGGAACGTGGAGCTGCCGAGATAGCGGACCTTCCCCTGGTGCACCAGATCGGTCAGCGCGCTGAGCGTCTCGTCGATGTCGCAGGTCGGGTCCGGCCGGTGGACCTGGTAGAGGTCGATCCATTCGGTGCCGAGGCGGCGCAGGCTCGCCTCGCACTCGGCGACGATCCACCGGCGGGAGTTGCCGCGGGCGTTCGGGCCTGGCCCCATCGCCCCGTGGACCTTGGTCGCGAGGACGATTTCGTCGCGCCGGTCGGCGATCGCCTTGGCAACGATCTCCTCGGACTCACCGCCCGAGTACACGTCCGCCGTGTCGATGAAGTTGATGCCTGCGTCGAGCGCCCGCCGGATGATGCGCACCGACTCGTCGTGGTCCGGGTTCCCCCAGGCGCCGAACATCATGGCGCCAAGGCACAGTGAGCTGACCTGGACGCCGGTGCGGCCGAGCGTACGGAGTTCCATGACCTCGAACCTACCCCCTAGCGACGGAGGGCGGACCAGGCACGCGCCGCGAGGTAGAAGGCCGCGGCGACCGTCCCGACGAAGAACCCGACCGGCCATGTCGTGAGGTACGAGGCTGCGATCGCCACCCACACCGTCACGAGTGCGACCCCCACCGCGAGCGCGATCGCGCTGAGGGGAGACCGGGACACGGCACGGGCGGCGGCGGGCGGCCCGACCATCAGCGGGAACATCAGGAGCGCTCCGACGACCGGGACCGACATGGTCGTGACCAAGGAGACGAGGAGCAGGAACAGCACGTCCACCAACCCCCTGCGCACGCCCCGGGCTGCCGCGACCTCGGGTGCGACCGACGAGAGGAGGAGCGGGCGGTACATGAGCGCGACGGCGACCAGGCCCGCAGCTGCCAGCGCGCTCGTGAGCCACAGCTGGGCGTCGCTCACCCCGACGATGTCGCCGAACAGGAGGCCGTAGACGGCAGAGACGTACTCGGTGCGCCAGCTGAGGAACAACGAGCCGAGGCCGAGCATGGTGGCGACGACGAGGGCCGTCGCGACGTCGCTCCTACGTCGCCTGCCCAGCCACCCGATGCTCAGTGCAGCCACCGGTGCGAAGACCGCCAGGCCCATCACCGTGTCCGCACCGACGAGGGACGCCCCGGCGGCACCGGCGAAGGACGAAAGCGGCACCGCGTGGGCGACGAAGGACGCGCCGCGCAGCACCACGAAGAACCCGACCGCCCCGGCGACCACGCCGATGATCGTCCCGACGGCCCATGCGTTGACCATGAACCCCGAGAACATCAGTCCGGCCCCCTCTTCGGGCGCACGAGCCGGCTGGGGAGCTCGACAGCCACGAAGGCGACGAAGATGATCGCAACGACGAAGAAGCTGATGGGCCACCCTGCGTGCGCGGGCGGCCACGTCTGGCTCGCGTAGGCGAGCACCACGCCCCCCCACGTCGCCACGAGCCCGAGGCCGGCCGCCATCGCCATCGCGACCGGTGGCCGCCTGCTCAGCCGCAACGCGACGGCGGGGGGGCCGATGAGCAGCGCAGGCGAGAGGATCGTGCCGACGACCATCGAGGTGAGCGACACCGTCACGCCCATCAGGACGAGAAAGCCGAGCGTGACCGCGCGGATTGGGACCCCGCGGATCGACGCGAGCTCGGGGTGGACGGAGGCAAGGAGGAGGGGGCGGTACACGAACGCGACGGCGACCACCCCCAGGCAGGCGAGCCCCGCCATCGGAGGCACCGTGCCCGGGCTCACGGCGAAGAGCGACCCGAAGAGGACGGTGATGGTCGCGCCGGTCGTCGAGGTGGTGGTCGTGTCGAGGTACAAGAGCAGCGCTGAGATGCCGAGCGCCGCGCCGAGCACGACGCCGGTGGCGACGTCCCGGCCGCGTCGTCCCTGGACGCCCAAGAGATCCATCGCGCCCGCGACGACCGCGCCGACTCCGACGAACCCCCACAGGGGGTTCACGTTCGCAAGGTAGGCGCCCGAGCCCCCCAGGGTGCCGAGGTCCCCCAGCGCGTGCCCTGCGAACGACTGGCCGCGCAGCACCACGAAGACCCCGACGAGGCCCGAGACGACGGCGGTGAGAGCGCCGGCCTCGAGGGCCACGTGCACGGGTCCGCTCTGGAGGAACCCTGTCATCGCACGCGCACGTCGTGGCCGCCCACGATCACGAGCGTCCCGTCGACGTCCAGGACGCGGACGGGATAGCGGTAGAGCCTGCTCAGGACGTCACTGCGGACGACCTCGGCCGTGGTGCCGCTCACCGCGCGCCCTTCAGCCAGGTAGACGACGCGGTCCATGTGGGGCAGCAGCGCGTTCATGTCGTGTGCCGACAGGAGCACGGCGAGCCCGTGCTCCTCGGTCAGCCTCGCGACGAGCTCCACGATCTCGTGGCCGCTCTTGATGTCGAGGTTGGCGAGCGGCTCGTCCATGATGAGCAGCGCGGGGTCCCCGACCAACGCATGCGCGATGAGGACCCGCTGGAGCTCCCCGCCCGACAGCGTCCCGACCCGCGTGTCCGCGAACCGCGCCGCTCCGACGGCCTCGAGCATCTCGTCGACCCGCCTGCGGCGCGCTCTCGACGGCAGTCGGATCCCGAACCGCTCGCCGTCGACGCCGAGGGACACGAGGTCGCGCGCGCGGATCGGCGTGTCCGCGTCGATCGCGACCTTCTGCGGGACGTAGCCGATCCCTCGGTGAGGGCGCGTCACCGTCCCCGTGTCGGCTGGGAGCAGGCCCAGCACGACGCGGAACGCGGTGGTCTTCCCCGCACCGTTGGCGCCGATCATCCCCACCAGCTCGCCACGCCCCACGGTGAAGCTGACCTCGTCGAGGACGCGACGGGCGCCGAAGGAGACCGAGACCCCTTCGACCTTCAGCACGGGCTCCGCCTGCCCGGACGCAGCCTCCGCAGGGGCGGGCAGCGTGCTCACCGCGCCGACGCGCGCTGGCCGCGGCCGAGCGCCTTCTCCAGGGCCTCCACGGTCGCCACCATCCAGCGCTGGTAGTCGTAGCGCGGGGGCATCGTCTCGTAGACGCCGACCACCGGAACGCGTGCGCGGCGCGCGTCGGCGAGGATCGTGCCGGTCAGGGTGTCGGTGACCTGCCGGTTGTAGACGAGCGCCTTGACCTTCCTCTTCAAGAGCAGCTGCTCGACGAGCGCGACGTCCTGGGGCGAGGGGTCGATCCCGTTCATCACGTCCGCCTGGAAGCTGAACGGGGTGGCGTTGCGCAGACCGGCGGCTTGGAGCAGGTAGTCCGCGACCGGCTCGGTGGTCGCGACAGGGGTTCCTCCGAACCTCGCGCGCAGCGTCGAGATCGCGTGCGTCCACGTGCGGAGCGACCGGTCGAAGTGCAGGAGGTTGCGATGGAACACCTGCCGGTGCGCGGGATCGAGTGCCGAGAGATCCTTCGCCACGGCCTTCGCCACCGCCGGCATGGTCCGCGGCGAGTACCAAAGGTGCGGGTTGCGCGTGCTCGAGGGCAGGTGCAGGAGGTCCTGGACGACGATCACCTTGCGCGCGGGGTTCGGCGAGGCGTTCTCGATGGTCTGCATGAACGTGTCGTAGCCGAGCCCGTTCTGGACGACGAGGCGTGCGGAGGTGACGACCCGCGCCACGCTCGGGCTGGCCTCGAAGCTGTGGGGGTCGGTGGCGGGGTTGCGCATGATCGCCGACACCTCCACGTACCTGCCGCCGATCTGGGCGATCACGTTCGCGTACTGGTTCTCGGCACCGACCGCTCCGATGCGCGAGGCCGCATCGAGCACCGCCGGCCGGCTCCGGGACACGACCGGCTCGGCGCGGGCCACGCGGTCGCCGCCGAGGTGGAGGCCCCTGAGCTGGCTCGGCGCGAGCGGGAGGCCCACCACGAGCGGGAGGCCGACCACGAGCGGGAGGCCGACGGAGAGGAGCACGCGGAGGCGCAGCGCCAGCGACAGCCTTCCTGCCATCGATCCACCTCCTCGCGCGTCCGGCGATCTCAGTCAGGAATGATAATCACTCTCACTTTGGGCCGAAGCGGCGAGCCTCGCGTCAGCGGCGTGCCCGGCGTCCCCCGCGTGCCCGGCGTCGCATGTGGCACAGGTCCCGACGAGATCCAGGCGGTGCTCGTTCACCACGAAACCCGTCCTGGCCGCGACCAGTCGTGCCGTCTCACCGAGCGCACGCTCGAGCGTCGGCAGGGGCGGGACGTCCTCCACCCTTCCGCAGACGCCGCAGACGAGGTGGTGGTGGTGGCCCGAGATCTCCTCTGCGAGCTCCACCCGCCAGTGGTCCTCTGCGGTCGCGACGCGCCGCACGACCCCTGCGTCGATGAGCGCGGTGACGTTGCGATAGGCGCTGCTCTGAGGGATCCCCGGAGCCCGGTCGAGGATCTCGGGCACGGTGAGCGGCCGCCCGGACTCGGCGAGCGCGTCCACGAGCAGCCGGCGCATCCTCGTGTAGCGCTGGTCCTGCGCCTCGAGCCGCCGTTCCACCGCGTCGTGCAAGGACACCTTCGAATTCTACGGGCCCGGCGCACAGCCTCGGCAGACGGGCGCGGGTCGCACCACCGGCGTCGAGCTTGCGTGCGCACGGGACGTCGGGACCGTCACGGCGGCCCCAGACGGCGGCGGTCAGCGGGAGCCGGGGCAGGCGCCGCCTCCCCGGCGCGCCATGATGGCCAGATGGACAAGCCCCCCTCGCAGCTCTCGCGCGGGCCGCTCGCCGGGTGCCTCGTCGCCGACTTCAGCCGGGTCCTGGCGGGGCCGCTCGCGACGATGATCCTGGGCGACCTGGGTGCCACGGTCGTGAAGGTCGAGCACCCGCACGGCGACGACACGCGCCATTGGGGTCCCCCGTTCAAGGGGTCCGAGAGCACGTACTTCCTGAGCGTCAACCGCAACAAGCGCAGTGTCGTGCTGGACCTCGCCACCCCGGACGGGGTGGCGGACGCCCGGCGCCTCGCCGGGCGCGCGACAGTCCTCGTGGAGAACTTCCGCCCGGGCCGCCTCGCTCGGTTCGGGCTCGGCTACGACCAGCTCTCGGAGACGAACCCCGGGCTCGTCTACTGCTCGATCTCGGGCTTCGGCGGCGCGAGCACCCCCGGAGGCGACCTCGCCGGCTACGACTTCGTCGTCCAGGCGATGAGCGGCCTCATGGACATCACCGGCCACCCCGGCGGTCCGCCGACGAAGGTGGGCGTCGCGGTGGTCGACGTGCTCACGGGCCTCAACGCCGCGATCGGGATCCTTGCCGCTCTCGGCGCCCGGCGAGACTCCGGCCGGGGCCAGCTGGTCGAGGTCTGCCTCATGTCGAGCGCCTTCGCCGCCCTCGTCAACCAGGCGTCCTCCTACCTCAATACCGGGACCGTCCCGCACGCCATGGGCAACCGCCACCCGAGCATCGCCCCGTACGAGACGCTCGACGCCAAAGGGGGCGTCCTCGCGGTCGCGGTGGGCAACGACGGGCAGTTCCGCACGCTGTGCCGCGCGCTCGGCGACGAGGCACTGGCGGACGACGCGCGCTTCGCGACCAACCCTGCACGCGTCGCCCACCGTGACGCGCTCGTCGAGCGGCTCGAAGCGCTCCTCGCCACGCGTCCAGCCGCCGAGTGGGTGGAGGCGCTGCGGGCCGCTGGCGTGCCCTGCGGCCCGGTCAACGACATCGCCGACGCGTTCGCCGACGCGCGCCGGCTCGGCCTCGAAGCCGTCGTCGCCCAGTCCGGTCCCGCCGGCGACGTGCGGTCCGTGGCCAACCCCCTGCAGCTGTCCGGGTCCCCCGTCACTTACCGCCGGCCGCCGCCGTCACTCGGCCAAGACACCGACGAGGTCCTGAGGTGGCTCCGCGACACGGGCGTGCCCCAACCCCTCGATCCCCCGGCGTAGGGCTCCACCTCCCGCAGGATGCCCGATCCCGACGGCCGTCGGGAAGCTCAGGGCGCGCTGGTCGCAGGCCGGCGCGCGGCCTCCAGCTGGGCGAGCTCCTCTTCCACCTTCCAGTCGTGCTCGAGCTCGTCGCGCTTGGCCGCCCGCGGGGACCAACGTCCCACCATGAAGAGGACGAGGGGGATGAAGGCCAGCTCGGCGGCGACGCAGACCCACCACCAGTGCTGCCACTGGGAAGCCGCCGAGGCGCTCGCCGCGGCCACCTGGCGGAGCTGCGACGCGTGGGCCGTGAAGAAGGCCGCTTCGCGTGGGATGCGGGGATCGTGGGCGACGGCGAGAAGGCTCTTCAGGCCGACCTCCTTGATCGCCTTCGCGAGCAGCGGACCGGGGATCTTCGACTGGGGGTACTTGGAGAGCTGGGCGAAGAGCGCGGGATGCGCGAGCACGACCTTCACGGTCGGGTCCGCCCTCTCGATCGCGAGCGCCTTTCGGCCGAGTGTCCCGTACTGCACCAGGGCATTGGTCGACGAGACGACGTAGGGCAGGATGAACACGGAGACCGCGACCGTGGCCCGGATGATCCACCCCCAGACGGCGAGGCCGTGCGCGGTCAGCGCGGGGTTCCGCCGTTCGACGGTCTCGGTGAAGCTGGCCATCCACGGCGCGTAGGCGATCGCGAGGAACACCGCTAGCACCGACACGATCCAGACGAGGGTGTAGTAGCCCGTGTGCGGCGCGGTGGCCTCGGAGAGGTACACGATCGTCATGGCCGCAGCGCCCACCGCACCCACGATCATGAAGGGCTTGCGCACCCGGAGCCTGTCGGAGACGACGCCCACCACCACGAGCGCGACCGCGTCGGCCGCCCACCACCAGTTGCCGAGGGCGTTCGCCTGGGACGGCGAGAAGCTGAAGATCGTCTCGAAGTAGATCGGGTTGAAGCCGACGGCCGTGTAGTAGATGATCAGGAGCAGGCTGATCGCCACGGCGGACAGCACGACGTCCGCGCGCACCACCTGGCGCCAGGGCTTGCGGAGGCTCGCCTCGACGTCGATGCCCTTCGCCCGCGCCTCGACGAGCACCCGGTCGCGAAGGCTGACCATCAGCTGGTCCCGAAGCTTCGGGGACAGCTCGCGCAGGCCGAAGAGCGCGACGAGGAAGACCGCCAAGCCCGCGATGCCGCAGATGACGAACTGGTCCTGCCACGCGACGAGGTGGCTCAACGTGTGGCTGGCGACCTCCGCGACGACCAGGCTCCCCACGACCGGCCCGAGCGTCCAGAACCCCATCGCCGAGGCACGGCCGAGCTGGGGGGAGAAGTCCCGCACGAGCGCGGGAGTCGCGACCAGGATGATGCCCTCGACGAACCCCACGGCACCGAGCGCGACGCCGAAGGCCCACTCGTTGGGGGCGTTGGGGATCGCGAACAGCGTGAGGAGCGCGGTGACGCCGAGTCCGTAGGCGACCAGGTTCGCCCTGCCCCACCGGTCCGCGAGCCCGGCGAGCACGGAGGTGAAGGCGCCGATCGCGTTCAGCACCACGGTCACGTCCACGTAGAAGCGGAAGGACATGTGGTAGTGCTCGAGGATCTGGGGCGCGACGGCCCCGGGGACGTAGAGCTGGTAGTAGAGGACGATCGCGGCGAGCACCACGATCCCGAGGTACAAGACGCGCGGCGCCGTGTCGGGATAGCGGTCGATCTGGCGGTACCACAGCGCTCGCGCGAGCGCGTTTCTGCGTGCCGGTGGCGGTGCGCCCTCAACCATCGTCGTGCCCATCGAGACGCGCCCCCCTCTGCGTGAGCTCCATCGACCGCTCGCCCATCAACGCTAGCCCGCACCAGGGCCTGCACCGCAGCCAACCGGCGCCTTCTTTCTGTCCATGAGGCGGTGCCGGTGCTCGCGGCGCGGCGGTGCCGGTGCTCGCGGCGCGGCGGTGCCGGTGCTCGCGGACCCCCTCGATCGCAGCATCTACGATCCTCGAGATGTGCGTGCAGGCTGCCGAGTGGACGCTCGAAGGGGAGCCGTCCGCGCGCGGGACGGCCAAGCACCGGTGTGTCGGCTCGGCCTCCCTCTGGACGAGGGCCGGATGAGATGAGCCGCTGGCGCGCCGCCGCTCTGGTCGACGTGGTCGCCGTCGTCCTCTTCGTGGTGATCGGGCGTGCCTCGCACGACCACGCGGAGACGGCGGGAGGCATCGCGACCACCGCATGGCCCTTCGCTGCGGGGCTGGGGCTCGGATGGGGGCTGCTCGCCTTGGCCGGGAGGCTGCGCGGCCGGGCCGTCACGCCCTCGTCGCTCCCTGCTGGTGCAGTGGTCTGCGCCACGACGGTCGCGGTCGGGATGTCGCTCCGGATCGCCGCGGGTCAGGGCAGCGCGCCCGCCTTCGTGGGCGTGGCCACCGGCTTCCTCGGTGCGGTGATGCTCGCCGGCCGGCTGGCGCTTGGCGCCGCGGGCCGGCGCTTCGCCCGCCACGGCTCCTGAGGCCGCGGCGGCTCCTCAGGTCGCGGCGGCTCCTCACCCCGAGGCGCCTCGCTCAGGTGGGCAGGGCCGACGCTGGTGTCCGGGACGCCTCTCTTGGCGCGCGCTCATCCGTCGCGTCGTCCGCGCTGGGCCGGGCGCGCAGCACGATGGGCACGAGGTAGGCGCTGCCTGCGAGCACCGACGCCACGAACATGAGGGCGATGCCCAAGAACCGGACCGCGGAGTGCGGCTCGGTCATAAGCCCGCCGAACCCTGCGAGCGCCGTGCAGACCGCACCGGTCCATCCCGAGATCCGCGCGATCCGACCGAGCCTGCGCACCCGCACCAAGAAGGCGAATGCGCCCAGCCCGATGAACAGACCCAGGGTTGCGTGGATGCCGTAGACCGCCGCGCCGCGCTGGGGCACCCACTCGCTCGGCCGCCCGAAGGGCACGAGCACGAGGGCGAGGATCCCCACGAGGAGCTCCACACCCACCGCACCGGCGAGCATCGCAGCCCACATCCCGGTCTCGGGCTCGACATCGACGGGCTTGAGCGACGGCAACGGCTCGGGGAGCTTCTCACCGTGGCGGTGCGATCGCCATCGCCTGGCGCGGTACGCCTCGGGGTCCTCGTGGACGAGGTGCCACCAGCCGAAGACCGCGAGCGCCGCAAAGATCGGCCACTCCACCGAATAGACCCAGCTCAGCTCATTGCCCGCCAGCGCTCTCGTCGCCTGCCACCAACCGGCCAGCGCACACGCGGGGGCTGCGACGAGCACCTCCACGTGGAGCAGCAACGCCCGCGGTGAGAGCCAGCGCTGCCGCAGCGCCGCGACGCGCGCCGACCTGTCGCGCCCGACCGCGGCGGCATGTCCTGGCCGGCTCCCGGCGGGCTCGGTCGACTCGAAGCGCCGCGTCATCTTCCGTTCCGCCACAAAGGCGCAGAAGGGGACCGTGCCCGCGAGCAGCACGAGGAGCATCTGGAACTTCGGGACGCGGAGCTTGCGCGTGAGCTGGAACGCGGTCACCAGGTAGACGATGTACAAGAAGCCGTGCAAGGTCCCGACGACGTTCACGACCTGCGGCCGGCCCGCCGCGAGCTGCAGCGGGATGCCGGCGAAGACGAGCACGATGAGGAGCGTCGCCGTCGTGAACGCCATGATCCTGTAGCGGACGAGGACCCCCCTGTGCATCGGCAGTCAAACTACGCCGCGCGCGCCGGCCCCCGGAGGTCGGCGCGCGACGCCTGGCGCCTGGGTCCGCCCGGAGAGCCCACGGTCACCCTTCTTCGATCGTGCGGATCCGTTCGGCCAGGAAGCGCTCGGGGTCCTGCGCCCGCTCGACGAGCAGCTCGTGCAGCTCGGGGTGCGTCAAGACCAGGAAGCGGTTGGCCTTGATGGCGTCGACCACCATCTCCCCGACAGCCATCGGGTCGGCAGGCGTCATGCCCTTCACCGGTGGCCGCATGCGCACCGGGGGCCCCGAGAACGTGACCTGTTGGCGCAAGTTCGTCGCGACGGGACCTGGGCACAGGCAGGTCACCCCGACGTGGCGCGGATGGAGGTACAGCGCCAGCGCCTCGCTGAGGGCGATCACCGCCGCCTTGCTCACCGAGTAGGGCATGCGCTCGTACTCGTACTGGAAGAGACCGGCCGCCGACGCGGTGTTCACGACGTGGCCGCTCTCCTGCTCGAGGAGCAGTGGCAGGAACGTCGCGTTGCTCCGCACGACCGACAGGAGGTTCGTGCTCATGATGCGCTCCCACTCCTGGAGCGGGATCTCCTCGGGAACGCCGGCAGCCACGACCCCGACGTTGTTCATGACGATGTCGATCCGTCCCAGCCGGCGCAGGATCACGTCACGAGCGGTCTCGAAGGCCGCCTGGTCGTTGACGTCGAGCGCCATGCCGAAGCACTCGGTGCCTCGCCAGGACGCCTCGTCCGCCACCGCCATGGCGCGGTCGCGGTCGACGTCTGCAACCGCAACGTGCGCGCCGGCGGCCGCGAGCGCGACGGCGGCACCCCGCCCGATCCCGCTCCCCCCGCCGGTGATCAGGGCGACCTTGCCCGAGAGGTCCTCCATCAGCTCGTGCCCCCGGGGTGTGACAAGGTCGTCATGGACGCATCCTTGCAGGTCTCGACTCACCCCTTGCGCGCCGGCTCACGCTTGCGGGCGAGCACCTCGAGGTTCCAGGTGAGGACCTCGCGCAGGACCGGGACCCGCACGATCGCGCCGGCGCGCTCGGGGAGGTAGCGCGGGCGCGCCTCGACCAGGTCGAGCAGCGGGTGCTCCTCGAGGCGGCGGAGGGTGGAGCCCACGTGCAGCGGGAACAGCGACTCCCCGAACAGGTTCTTCGGCCCGTGGCCCGCACGCCGCGCGTAGCGGCGGCACGCCCGCTCTCCCCCGAGGTAGTGCCAGGGAGACGTCTCGTGGCCTCCCCACGGCCCGTACCAGGTGGTGAAGGACAGCCAGAGATGCCCGCCCGGCCGCAGCACGCGCGCCATCTCGTCGACCACCGCGAAGGGCTCGGGCACGTGCTCGAGCACGTTGGAGGACACGACGAGGTCGACGGCGCCCGAGGGCACGGGAAGGGCGCGGGCGTCCGCCACCACCGACGCGGCCGCCGGCGGCCCCCGCCAGGACAGCTCGCCGAGGTCCGCGTCGATCAGCACGCAGCGGGCGCCGGCAGCGCGGAGGGCCCGCGTGAGGTAGCCGGCCCCGCCCCCGACGTCGAGGACGAGCGCGCCCGAGAGACGGACGACGCGGGCCAGCTGCACGACGGCGTCGGCGGACAACAGGTCGTAGAAGGCGTCGGGGTCGCGCTGCTCCAGGCGAAAGCCGCGAAGGAGCCGCAGCGACCGCCTGACGGTGCGCGTCGAGCCGCCGTCGCTCATGCGGGGCGCCGACCGAGCACGCTGTCGAGGAACGCCAGCGCCCTCGTGTAGGCGTCGAGCCGGTTGGCAAGCCGGGCGAGGCCGTGGCCCTCGTCCTCGTACACGGTCAGCTCGCAGCGGACCCCGCGCTCGCTGAGGCGCGCGACGAGCTGCTCGGCTTCGCCCACAGGGACACGCGGATCGTTGCGCCCATGAACGACGAACAGCGGCGCGCCGATCCGGTCGGCGCTCCGCAGCGGAGACGCTCGCTCGAGGAACGGGCGGTCGACGGTGAGCGAGCCGTACTCGCGCTCTCGATGCGCCCGCCGGTAGTCAGCGGTGTGCTCGAGGAAGGTGACGAGGTCCGAGATCCCGACGATGTCGACCCCGGCGGCCCACAGCTCCGGTTGGAAGGCCAGACCGGCCAGCACCATGTAGCCGCCGTAGGACCCGCCCCACAGCGCCGCACGCCGCGGGTCGAACCCCGCCGTCGCCAGCCAGTCGTGGACGGATGCGAGGTCGCGGACCGAGTCGAGGCGGCGTGTCCGGTCGTCGAGTGACGCGTAGCGCTTGCCGTAGCCGGTCGATCCCCGCACGTTGGGGATGACCACGCCGTAGCCCGACCGGGCGAGCGCCTGGGCCACCGGGTTGAAGATTTGGGTGGCTTGCGCCTCGGGCCCGCCGTGGACGATCACCACCACCGGCAGCGGCGCCGGCTGCGTGAGCGACGGAGGTCGCAGGACGAAGAGCGGGATTGACTCGCCATCGAAGGCGGCCACCTCGGTCGTCTCGATCGGTGACAGGTCCAAGGGCGTTACCAAGGCGGGGCTCCGGGTGAGCTGCCGGGGAGCGCCTTCCACCCGGCCCACCCACACGTCGGCGGCACGCCTGGGGGTCGTGAGCGAGTGGAACACCCGCGTACCGGCGAGGTCCAGCTTCGGCGGCGCGGCCGCGTAGGGGTCCACCACCCCGGGCTCTGCGAGGGGGACCTCACCGACCTCGCGCAGGCTCCGTGCGTCGAAGAGGCGCAATGCGCTGGCCCCGTTGCGGTTCTCGACGACGAGCAGGACATCGCCGTCCGTGCTCGTGATCGGCAGAGCGTCCCACTGGCCGTCGACACCCGGCACCGTGGACGTGTCGCCTGACGCGAGGTCGCAGAGGACCACGGCCGCGCGATCCCGGCCGACGTTGGACGAGACGAAGCAGGTGTCGGGGCCCGTCCAGGCCGGACAGCGAACCTGGGCGGCCTCGTCGGGGTGGGCCAGGACCACCTGGGACTCCCCGCTCTGGGTGTCGACCAAGAGGAGATCGGTGTCGAGAGGGCGGTCCCCCGGGCGCTCGACCGCCACGTACCTCCCGTCGGGCGAGAAGCCCGACGATGGCATGCACCAGCCGCCTCCCGTGTAGAGCGCGCGGTGGGATCTCGACTCGAGGTCGCAGACCCAGACGTCGAAGTCGACCCCGTTGCGGCGGTTCGAGACGTACGCCACGACCGTGCCGGCAGGCGAGACCCCAGCGAGGTGGTGGCCGAACTCCGGGGCTGCGGTGAGCGCCTCCATGTCCGAGCGCGTCCGAGCCGGCGCCGGCCGGTCCAGGTCGAGGAGGTACAACTGGTGGCGCTCGTCGCCTGTCGCGTCGACCTCCAAGACGGCACGCCGGCTCCCCGGCACGTAGAGCGCGGCTGCGACGGGATCGGGCAACGCGCTCTTCTCCACGAGCTCTCCCGCGACGAGCTCGTAGAGCTGCATCGTGCCCGTGAGGTCGCTTCGGACGAGGACCCGTTCTCCGGACGCGACGAGCTCCACGTCCGCGAGGCAGGTGGCACGCGCCTCGAGGAGCGCACGCATGACTGTGGACATGGCCACCATTCTCCCCGGCACTGGCCCTCCAACAAGCCCTGCAACGAGCCTTACAACGAGTGGACGAGGCGGCGCGGTCGCAGGATCACGTCGCGGCTTCCTTCTGCCAGACCGAGACGTGGGAGTCACAGTCGGCGGTGAACGGCGCACGCGTCCAGTCCGCCCACCGCTCACGCAGCGTCATGCCCGCGATCCGCGCCATGAGGTCGAGCTCAGCCGGCCACGCGTAGCGGAACGGCATCGAGGTCACCTGCATCCGTCCGTTCGAGATCAGGTAATGGTGCGAGGTGAATTGCTGGGTGGCGACGTCGATCTCGTCGAACCCGAGATGCGCCGGGCTCACGTCGAACGGCCTTATCACCTCTCCAAGAGGCAGCCGCTGGAGCTGCGGCACCTCGACCTCGACGACGAAGCAGCCCCCCGGCTCGAGGTGCTCGGCGACATTGCAGAAGCAGGCGACCTGCGCGTCCTGCGTGGCCAGGTTCTCGATCGTGTTGTAGACGAGGTACGCGAGCGAGAACCTCTTCCCCACCTGCGCCGTGGCGAAGTCGCCGATCGTCACCTCGATCTCCCCTGCCCCGTCCTTCTCAAAAAGGCGGGCCACCATCTGCGGCGAGAGGTCGATCCCGTGCACACGGATCCCTCGCCGGCTGAGCGGCAAGGCGAGCCGTCCGGTCCCGACGCCGAGCTCCAGGGCATCTCCGCCCCAGGCGAGCCCGGCAAGGAATTGCACCGCGGGATCGACGTGGTCGGCATCGAACATCTCGGCGGAGGTCTCGTCGTAGCGGGCGGCCACGGGCTCATCGAAGTAGTTGGGCCGCCCGGACGCCTCGTCTCCTCGCGCGGTGCTCGCGCCGAGAGTGCTCATAGCGAGATACTGGCACCGTCGCCCGAAGGGGGCCGGGCCGGGCAGCGTCGGGCTCGAGGCGTGGCGGCCGAGGGGGTTCGGCTCGAGGCGTGGCGGCCCCGGGACGTTCGACCCTTCCGGACAACCCGAGCACGCTCAAGACTCGTCGTGAGCGGCGGCCGGCAGGGCACGCCGCTGCCTCGGAGCCGACATGTCCACCCACCCGACCCAAGGGGATTCCATCCCGCCACCAGGGGACGTCAACACGCCATCAGATGCCGTCCCCGCTCACGAGGGGCACACGCAGCAGCTGGGGCGAGTTCCAAGCGGCACACACCTGCGGACAGGACGGCCGCGCCACCGCCGGCTGTCGGGACCGCTGGCCACGCTCGTCGTCGTGCTGGTCCTTCTCGCCTGCGGGATCGGTCTCGGCATCGGCTACGCGCTGCACGGCACGGCCAACGGGCCCTCGACGCAGCCGAGGGGCGCGACCTCCCCCCCGGGATCCTCTACCGTGTCCGCGATCGCCGCAGCGGTCGCGCCCGAGACCGTCGACATCACGGCGACACTCGGCTACCAGACAATGGCAAGCGCCGGCACGGGCATGGTCGTGACTTCCTCGGGGAGGGTCATCACCAACAACCACGTGATCGCAGGCGCCACGGCGATCGAGGCCACCGACCTCGGCAACAACAGGACCTACCGCGCCGTCGTCGTGGGCTACGACGCCACCCATGACGTGGCCGTCGTGCAGCTCGAGGGAGCATCCACACTGCCGACCGTGAGGTTCACAGGGTCCTCCCCGCGACTCGGCGACACGGTGGTGGCGATCGGCAACGCCGGGGGAAAGGGAACGCCCACTGCTGCAGCGGGAGTGGTGACCGGGCTCGACCAGACGATCACAGCGCGATCCGAGCTCTCGGGCACCACCGAGCACCTCACCGGGCTCATCGAGACCAACGCGGCGATCCAGGCCGGCCAATCAGGCGGCCCCCTCGTCAACGCAAAGGCCCGTGTCGTGGGCATGGTCACGGCCGGCTCGTCGGATTTCACGTTCAGCCAGAACGCCAGCCAGGGCTACGCCGTCCCCGCTCCGACGCTCCGCTCGATCGCCGGGGACATCGTCAGCGGCAAGGAGTCGGCGACGGTCCACGTCGGTCCCACCGCCTTCCTTGGCGTGATGGTGACGGCCACCCAAGAGCCGGGCGCGCTCGTGCTGCAGGTTCTCGCGACATCGCCGGCAGCCCGCGCGGGCATCGTCCCCGGCGACCTCATCGTCCGCATGGCGGGAAAGTCGGTCGGATCCCCCGACACCGTCTCGAGCGTCCTCGCCCGCCTCGACCCCGGCACCGCCCTTCCCGTCGAGGTGTTCGGTGCGAGCGGGCAGACCCGAACGGTCACCGTCACCCTGGTGGCTGGACCCCCCGCCTGATCGTTGCCGTCAGCCGAAGAGAACCCCCGCAGCGACGAGACTCCCCCCACCGGCACGCGACCGGCGGGGCTCGCGAGCGCGCTCCTTTCTCATCTCGTTTCATCTCGCCGAATCCGTCCCGGCCGGTCCAATGGGCCGTTGGACCCTGGCCTGCGCCCGCCGAGACGTCAGACAGTGGCAAGAGACGCGACGACCTCTGCAGTTCGGGCGAAGGAGCCGAGCGACGCGAGCGACACCTCTGCAGAACGTGCGATGAAGACGCAGCGCGAACAAGGGACCCGTCGCCGGGACCCGGTAGAAGGGACCCCGTAGAAGGGAGACGACGATCTCGATGGAACCCCACGCCGCGCCACCGCCGGTGGTCGTCGGCTTCGACGGCTCCGAGGGAAGCCGTCGGGCGCTCGAATGGGCAGCCGCGGAGTGCGAGCTCAGACACTGCGCGCTGGTGGTGGTGCACGCCGATCGCTGGGCGCCCGTGACCCTCGAGCTGCCCGCCTTCCAAGACGAAGAGCGCACCGAGGAGCGGATCCTCGAAGAAGGCATCGAGCTCGCCAAGAACGGACGTCCGGCACTCGACGTGCGCGGCCTCCGGGCTCCACCTCCTGCGGGCGAGTCGCTGATCGAGGCCGCCCGGGGCGCGTCGCTCCTCGTCGTGGGCTCCAGGGGACTCAGGCACCTCGAACAGATGGTCATCGGATCGGTCAGCCGCTACTGCGTGGATCACGCGCACTGCCCTGTCGTCGTCGTGCGCCCCCCGGAGGCGCCGGCAGCGCCGGAGGCTCGGGAGGGGCCGGAGGAGCGCCCGCCGGACCTGCCCGACGTGCAGCGGCATGCCTGAGCGTCCCCCTTCGCTCACCAACCCATCATCGGCCCGCCGCGGATCCCTGTGGCCTGCCCTCCTGCGGCCTGCCCTCCTGTGGCCTGCCCGCTCCAGCTGGACACGTGCGCCGCCATCCACGAGACCATCGCGCTGCACCACCCCGTCGCATTTGTAACGCCCGCAGGCGGGCGCTGCGGCGGGCTCGTCGAGAGCCAGCGCTCGCAGCTCGCCTCCAAGCGTGCCGGGCCTCCCCACGTCTCTTGCGGGTCGACACCGTGGCGGGCCCCGTACCGGTCCATCCACCGGGCCATGTCGGTGCACCACTGCCCGGTGCCCGTTGCAGTGCGTGCCTGCCGCAGCCACTGCTGACAGCCTTCTACGACCGTCCCCGTCACGAGTGCGCCGACCGACGCGCTGGCGGTCCTCGCCGGGCCACCTTTCGCGCTCACCCCGAGCCCGAGCCCGAGCCCGAGCCCGAGGCCGGTCGCGACCACGAGTGCGGCTACCAGGACCACGACGCGGGTGCGCATGAGCGTCCTCCTCCATGACACGTGCTCTTCCTCCATGACACGTGCTCTCCTCAGAGCCTTCCGCGCCGCCCGAGACCTCGCCAGGGCCGAACGTCCCTCACGACCCAGCGCAAGGCGAGCCCTTCGCCTCGGAGGAGACGCAGGGGCGTTCCCCTCCTCCTCATCCCATCGATGTCGCCGAGAGCGAGCCGTACACTTCGCGGCGATGCGCGTCTGCATCTCGAGGGGCTGAACGTCGAGCCGTGCGCGCGCTCGTCCAACGGGTGCAGCACGCGTCGGTCCGCGTCGGAGACGACCAGATCGGCACGATCGGGCCGGGCCTGTGCGTGTTCGTCGGGGTGACCCACACCGACGAGGGTTCACATGCCGAGCGGATGGCAGAGCGGCTGTGGAACCTCCGGATCTTCGAAGACGACCAGGGGCGCACCAATCTCTCCGCCTGCGATCTCGGCCGTGAGGTGCTGGTCGTCAGCCAGTTCACGCTCTACGCCGACACGGCCAAGGGCAGGCGCCCGTCGTTCGTCCGCGCCGCTCCCCCCGAGCACGCCGAGCCGCTGGTCGACCTGCTCGTCGCGGCGCTGCGCCGGCTCGGTGCCACGGTCGCCACGGGACGCTTCCGCGCCACGATGCGCGTGGAGCTGGAGAACGACGGCCCCTTCACGCTGCTCCTCGACAGCGGTGCGTGAAGGAGGGGTCCCGGCGCCCTCCCCGCAGGCCTACCGTGGCGCGGTGCGAGCACATGCGGTGGCTGTGGGCGACACGACGATCGAGCTGGTGCTCGGGAACATCGTCGAGCAGCCGGACGTGGACGCGCTGGTCAACGCGGCCAACGCCGCGCTGGCGCCGGGCGGCGGCGTCGCCGGAGCGATCCATCGGGCCGCGGGTCCGGGGCTCGCCGAGGAGTGCCGGCCGCTCGCGCCGATCACTCCCGGTGAGGCGGTCATCACGGCTGGCCACCGGCTCGCGAACCGACACGTGATCCACTGTCTCGGTCCGGTGTTCGGAAGGGATCGACCCGCCGACGAGCTGCTCGCAGCCTGCTACCGCAACGCCCTGGAGCTCGCCGACCGCCACGGGCTGCGATCCCTCGCCTTCCCGGCGATCTCGACCGGCGCGTTCGGCTACCCGATGGACCAGGCCGCGGTGGTCGCCATCCGTTCGGTGCTCGAGACGATCAGGACGCTGGCGTCGGTCCGCACCGTGCGGTTCGTGCTGGCCGACGACCTGTCCTTCCGCCTCCACGTCGCGGTGCTGGAGCGCCTCCTCGAGTCCTGAGCCGGCATGTGGCTCTGGCAAGGATCCTCGCGGAGGATCAGACGAGCTCGACGCCCCGGCGGAGAAGCTCCTCGAGCGACTGCTCGCCCTTGGTGGGCTCGACCGGGCGGGTGGCGCGCGTCACGACAACGGTGTCGTAGCCGAGCCGCCGGGCGTCGATCGCCGTCTCCTTCACGCAGACATCCTGCGCCAGCCCGACCACGACGACCCGCGAGACCCCCCGTCGCTCCAGGATGTCCTGAAGGCCGGTGCGCTTCTCCAGACCGGTCGAGACGTCGCGCACGGTGAACCCCGAGTAGCCGTCCTCCTGACCGGTTCCCTTGCGCACGACCGGACCGACGACGTGGAGCGAGGGGTGCAGCTCGGCCCCCCAGGTGCCGACGACGCAGTGAACCGGCCAGATCCCACCGTCCTTCTTGAAATGGGGGGTGGACGGAGGATGCCAGTCCTGGGTGTAGACGACGAGCGCCCCGGCGGACCGAGCAGCTTCGACGAGGTCGTTGACCGGCGCGATCACCGAGTCCCCACCTTCGACGTAGAGGGCTCCTCTCGGATCGGCGAAGTCGTTCTGGACGTCGACCACGACCAGCGCGCTGGCGTCGTCGAAGCGAACCGCCGGTGTGCTCACGGTCTCGCACACTTGTGCCTCGCACACTTGTAACGTGCAGCCGAGGGACGCCGGAACGCGGCGTCATCGTCTGGAGTCAAGAGAGGCGCAGTCGGCGTGATCGTGTGCGTGCCCGTGAACAGTACCGGTGAGGTGGACCCGCGGTGGGGACGCGCCGCGCGCGTGGCCCTCGCCTCGGTCGAGGGTGGTGCCATCGCCGACTGGCAAGAGCACGACGTGCACTGGGACTCCCTCCATGACGCAGGAGGGGAAGGCGCCCACCACGCCAGGGTCGCTCGCTTCCTCCGCGAGCACCGTGTCGCCCTGGTCGTCGCCGACCACATGGGTGACGGCATGACCAGGATGCTCGGGACCATGCATGTGGGCGTCCACCTGGGCGCGGCCGGCGATGCCCGGCTCGCGGTGCTCACGGCGGCCGCCGTCCGCGAATCTCACGCGACCGGCTGACCGCACCCCCGACAGCCTCGCCGGCCCGTGGGGCCGAGCTCGGCGGGTTGGCCCTGACCGGGGCGAGCCCGTCGGAGTGCTCCGAGCCGGATCTGCGGCACAATGGTGCCGTGGGCGTCTGCTCCGAGAGGGCGAGGCCGGGGCGGTGAACACGCACTCGAGGGTGGTGACGGACGCACGTGGCGTCGTGCTGGACGTGGAGCCGTCGTTCACCGGCATCCTGGGTTGGGCTCCTGGGCAGGTCGTGGGACGACGCCTCGGTGAGCTGGTGCATCCCGAGGACCTGAAGCACGGCCTCCGGACGTGGACCCACGTCCTCCGCCGGCCCGAGGCGCGCACCTCCCCAGTGAGGATCCGATGTCGTCACCTCGACGGCGGCTGGGTCTGGATGGACGTCTCCTACCGGAACGCTCTCGAGAGCCGTGGCGCCGTCCTCGTCGACATGGTCGACGTACGCCACGAAGTCGAGCTCTCGCAGCGCCTGGACGTCCGTGAGCAGCTGCTCACCCAGTTGGGTGAGCTCGCGGGCGCCGGCGCCTTCCACGCCGACCTTGCCGGTCGGGTCCTGTACGCGAGCCGGCGGCTCGAGGAGATGACCAGGGTGAGAGCGGCCGCGAGCCTCGCCGAGCAGCTCGCTCCCGTGCCGGTCAGCGAACGCCCCAGGCTCACCGCCGCAGTCCAGCGTGCGGCGGGCGGAGAGAGGACCGTTCTTTCGGTGGAGACGAGCGCCGGTCGCTGGCACATCTCCGTCTGGCCCGTCGTCGTGGCCACAGGCACGGTCAGCGGCGTGACCGGGTGCATCGAGGACGACGCTCTCGCAGACGGTTCGACATCGGCTTTCGCGTACGACCCGCTGACGGGCGCGCTCACTCGCGAGACGACGATGCGCGCCCTGGTCGACCTCGCCAGGCGCGAGGTGCTCGCCCCACCGGGCGCGATCCCAGCCGAGACCCGCCGCCGCGAGGACACCCTGGGGATCGCGTGCATCGTGGTGCGGCTTGGAGCGCTCGATCCCTTCACTGCACAGCACGGTCCCGATGCGCGCGACGAGCTCCTCAGCCTCGTCGCACTGCGCGTCAGGGACTCGGTGCGTTCGAGCGACATTCTCGGGCGCACGGCGGAGGACGAGCTCGCAGTGCTTTGCGCAAGGGTGCCCGGGCCGACAGCCGCCCTCTCGATCGCCCGAGCGATCCTGTCGCAGCTGAGCGAGCCCATGACGCTCAGTTCGGGGTTGACGCTCACGCTCCGGCCCGGCATCGGGGTGGGGTGGTCCCAACCGTCGACCGCGCAGCCCGAGCACATGCTCGCGAAGGCGCAGCGGGCAGCGGTGGAGTCAGCGAGCTCGGCGTCGCCCGAGCCGTTGCTCTCGACGCTCTACGCCCAACATCACGGACCTGCAGGCAGCGGCTCCCCGCCCGACCCCGCTGCGGTCGGTTCGCCGTCGGCCGCGAGCGGGCCATACGGCTGACGGCGCGCGGCACCAGGGCCGAGCTCGATCGCCGACGCGACGAGGACCCGTTCGCTCTTCCCGTGCTCGAGGAGCCACACGGACCACGCGTCGCCGTCTCGCTCGGAGACGAGCACCGGCTCGGCTGCCGGGTCGATCGGCGCATGGTGCTCGAGCAGCGCGACCGCCGCGTCCGAAGGACCGATGTCCACGGCGTCCTCGACCGCTGCCCACGCGATGGCGTTGTTGACGTGCCCCCACGCGTCGACGTCGCTGCGCCGGAGCGGCCAGGGCCGAGCGATCCGCAGGGCTGGCTCGTCGGGCGCTTCGAGCACGAGCTTCGCCGAAGCGTGCCTACCGTCGGCAGAAGCCCCGTAGACCGAGAAGAACCGCTCGTCGAGGCGGGCCGGGACCCCGGTCTTCGTGTCGACGGCGACCCAGATCGACACGGCGGTCACCTGGGCTCCCTCGGAGCCCGTCACGACCGTCGTGCGCTCAGCCCACCGGCTCGCGGTTGCCGAGCAGTACGTCCCCAGCACCAGGTCTTCACCGAGCACTGGGAACCGGTCCACCTCCATGCGCGTGCGCCGAAGGACCCAGCCGATCGTCGAGGGAAGTGCGGCGTCCGCGGCGTCGTCCTCGGCCACGTCGTGGAGGTAGCGGGCGATCGAGTCGAGCCTGGCTCGGCGGTCCGCTCCGACGTCTGCCATCCGGACTCTGCGCCTACCCTGGACGACCCTGCCGTGCACGGGGAGCTCTGCGCGTTGGTCTTCGACGAGGAGCGCCGAGGGCGCGTCCGGCGGGTGTCGCGGAGGGACCGTCACCGAAAGAATCGTGTCGGGCCATACGGGGATATGCAAGGCCGGCATGGCGACTGCGCAGGCTCGTGCGACGCCGGCACGGCTGGTGCGCTCAGGATGCCGGCCCTGCTGATGCGTCGTCCCGCAGGAGGGCGAGCAGCTCCGTCGCGTCGATCACCAGGTGCTCGACGCCGTCGACGCGGACCTCCGTGCCGGCATAGCGGGGATAGAGCACTCGATCGCCAGGCTTGACCTTGATCAGCTCCTCGTCATCACCGATCGCCATCACGACGCCGCGCTGGGGCTTCTCCTTGGCGGTGTCGGGGATGAGGAGGCCACCCGAGGTGACGCTCTCGTCCTCGAGCACCCGTACCAGCACTCGTGCGCCGAGCGGTTCCACACGTTCTTTCATCACTGCCCCTTCTCTTCTTGGGGTTCGGCTCTTGTTCGTCCGTTGTTCTTCTGTTCGTCTCGGGTCCCGGCGGGCCCTTCCCTCTCTTCGAGTCTTCGCTCTTCAGTTGGTCTCAAGACACCCGCTCGCGTTCACGCGTGCGGGCGAAGGCCGAGGAGCCGGTCGATCTGGGGCTGGTCGAACCCGACCACGGGCCGGCCGTCGATCTCGATGACCGGCACACCGATCCGACCGGTGCGGCGGACGAGATCGCTGGCCGCTTTCTGGTCTCGGGAGACATCGATCTCCTTGAAGGCCACTTGGCGGCTGCGGAGATAGCCCTTGGCTCTCTGGCACCACGGGCAGGTCGGCGTCGTGAACACCAGCACGCGGTGCTTGGTCTGGGTGGCGGACATCAGCGATCCTCCTTGCTCACTCCTCGGTGCTCACTGCTCGCTGCTCACTGCTCGGTGACTCCTCGCCGGGACGACGTGCGCCGGCACGGCGGTCGGCCACGATCTGGTGGACGATGTCGCACGCGTCTGCGATGCGCGGCTCGATGAGCCGGTAGTGCACGGTCGTCCCTTCTCGGCGGGCCGCAACCAGCCCCGCGTGCCGCAACACCGACAGGTGCTGACTGGCGTTGGGCAAGCTCATGCCGACCTGCTCCGCGAGGTCGCCCACGCAGCGCTCGGCGTTGCGCAGGGCACCGATCAGCTGGAGCCGCTTCGGGTCGGTGAGCACCTTGCACAGCTCCGCGTGCAGCCGGAACTCGGCGTCCTCTTGGGGCTGGAACACCCTCGTCGAAGTGGCTCGGCTCACAGCACCCAGCATAGCAGTTACTTGCTTGCTTGCGCAGGCAGCTATCTATGGCCTGCATCCGACGTCCGAGACGCTCCTGGAGGACCTCTGACCCTTGGGGGGGCGAGGGCGCTCCGTAGTGTCCTCAGCGAGCGGCAGCTGTGCCGGCTGCATGCGCGAAGTGGCTGATGCGGAGGGTGCGGGATGCACGACAGTGCGAGGACCGAGTCCGGGACGCCCTCCCCCGTTGCAGTTGGCCCCAACTACAAGTGGGTCGTCCTCTCGAACACCAGATCGGGGTGCTGCTCGCATCGCTCAATACGATGAGCTTGATGATCGCGCTGCCGGTCATCTTCCGAGGGATCCGGCTCGACCCCCTCGAGCCCCAGAATTTCCCCTACCTGCTCTGGATCCTCATGGGCTACATGCTCGTGATGGCGGTCGTCGTGGTCACGGTCGGACGCATCGGGGACATGTTCGGCCGGGTACGCATGTACAACCTGGGTTTCGCCTGGTTCACGCTCCTCGCCATCCCGCTCTCGCTCGCGTGGAGCCACGGTCCGGCTGGCGCGCTCGAGCTCATCGTCCTTCGCATGCTCCAGGCAATCGGCGGGGCGCTGCTGATGGCGAACTCCGCAGCGATCATCACCGACGCCTTCCCCGCCGAGCAGCTCGGTCTCGCGCTCGGGACGAACATGGTCGCGATGATCGTCGGCTCGTTCCTCGGGATCATCGCCGGCGGCTTGCTGTCGGAGGTCAGCTGGCGCTGGGTGTTCCTCGTCAACGTTCCGATCGGCACCTTTGCCACCGTCTGGGCCTACTTCAAGCTGAAGGAGATCGGGATCCGGATTCCGGCCAAGATCGATTGGCTCGGCAACGTCTCCTTCGCGGCGGGCCTCGCGATGATCCTGGTCGGGATCACCTACAGCCTCGAGCCCTACAAGCACGCGTTGACCGGTTGGGGAAGTCCGTTCGTGCTCTCGATGATCTCAGGAGGAGTCATGCTCCTCGTCGTGTTCCTCCTCGTCGAGGCCAAGGTCGCGGCACCGATGTTCCGCCTCTCGCTCTTCCGCATCCGCCCGTTCTGGGCAGGCAATGTTGCGCAGCTGCTGAGCGCGATCGGACGCGGCGGCTTCCAGTTCATGCTCATGATCTGGTTCCAGGGGATCTGGCTCCCGCAGCACGGCGACAGCTTCTACGTGCACGAGGACGAGGAGACGCTCGCTCAAAGAGCTGCGCTCGCGGCACTCTCCGGCGCGGCGGCGCCAGGGGGCCCGGAGCCGGCGACGCCCGCAGCACGCGACGCCCGAGAGGTCGCGGCCGCGCGAGCCGCTTCTCTGGGATCTGACTCGACCTCAGAGAGTCTGGGCACGACGCCGGAGGTGGGCCGCCGTAGCGCAACCCGAGCGAGCCACCGCTCGAGCGCCCGTGCGCGAAGTCAGCCCTAGCCACAGCCCTAGCCAGCCCGAGCCACACCTAGCCAGTTGCGCTCCACGAGTCTCCAAGCGCGCCGCCAACGGGCTGCCACCGAGCTGGTTCACGCCGTCTGGTCCAGCGAGCCGAAACCCTCCTCGAGCAGCCGTGCCGCACCGCGCACGACGGCACGCAACGGGTCGTCGATCACGACCGTCCCTACCCCGACCTCCTTCTCGACCCGCTGGGCAAGGCCGGGAAGGAGCGCACCCCCGCCGGCGACCTGGATGCCGGCACCGAGCACGTCCTTGGCGAGATCGGCTGGCATCTCCTCGAGCAACTGGCGAACTGCGTCGGCGATCGCTGCCACCGGCCGCTCCAACGCGGCCGCAACCACATCGCCTTCGACCTCCAGCTCTTCAAGAGTGGAGGTGATCAGGCCCACGCCGGCGACGATCGCCGATCCAACTTCGCCACCGGTCAGACCGAGCTCGATCTTCAGCCGCTCGGCGTCCTTCTGGCTGATCCGAAGCCCGAGCGTCTGGTGCACCATCCGGCGAACTGCCTCGTCCATGGCGTTGCCGCCGAGCCGCAGCGAGCGGTACGCGAGCATGCGCCCGCCGACGACGACGGCGGCCTCAGTGGTCCCCCCACCTATGTCGAGCGCGAAGATGCCCCCGGGCGCTCTCGGGTCGGCCGCTGCGCTCAGTGCAGCTGCCACCGGCTCGTCGACCAGGCGGACGTCGAGACGTCGGCGGCCGAAGGTCGCCGCGGCGAGAAGGGCGTCGCGCTCGATCGGGGTCGCACCGCTCGGGACGCACAGCACCGCATGCGGGCGCAGCGCGCTCGCGTGGAAACGCGCGCGGTGCACGAAAGCCCGGAGCATGTCCGTGGCGGCGGCCAGATCCGAGATCACCCCGTCGCGCAGCGGGTGTACGACCTCGACTCCCGCAGGTTCGCGTCCCACGAGCTCATCGGCCCGACTGCCCACCTCCACGATCCGTCGCGACCGCCGGTCGAGCGCGATCGCGGAGGGCTCTTCGACAACCAGGCCGTGACCGTGCACGTACACGAGAGAGTTGACCGTGCCGAGGTCGACGGCGATTCCCGAGCGCACACCCACTCTCCGACCCTCCGCGGTGCGGTCCGTCGCAGGGCCTCACCGCCAGTTGTCAATGCGAACTTTTTGGTGCAATTATTCTCTCTCGGTCTCGACGTTTGACCGCGCCACCTCACGACCTCGCGGGCACAACAGTGCGAACAGGCACGCACCCGCTCACCGAGCGCCGAGCGGTCCGGGAAAGGGCGAACGGGGACGCTGCTGGGGGGCTGCGGGCTTCAGTGCACCTGTCGCGCGCGTGGCCGAGGGGTCGCGCAGCCAGGGGTCGCGCGGCCGGGGGGTCGCGCGGCCGGGGGTCGTGTGTCGCAGGTGCCCGACGGAGGAGCGCGGCACCGGTGCGGCGCTCCCACCCTTGCTCGGCACCTGTAGGGTCCACTTATTCGTTCAGTGCCCCGACCTGGACTTCCGGAAACTTCGTTCAGTCCCCCGACCTGGACTTCCGGAAACGCCAATGTGTGGGGTACGACCATCGGTGGGACGGGAGGATTGAGGTCTCGTCGAGTGGCCTACCTCTGGTGGGACATGGCGCCTTTTCCCCGAAAAGCCGCAGGTCAACCGGCACCTCAGGTATTTGGACCCAACAGGTGTGGTCGAGATGACCGTCGACGAAAGAGATCGGCGCCGGAGCCTGATCCGGATCACCGACTCGGCGCGGCGCGAGGTCTTCGCCGAGCGCCGCCAGCGCAGCGTCGCTGACGTGCTCCGCCAGCGCTTCCCCGAGCGACCTGAAGCGCAGCTCACCCAGATCGAAACGCTCCTCGAGGCGCTCGCCGACCAGCCCTGTGACTGACTCAGCCGATTCTCCCCGAGACGCCGATGTCCGCCCGGCAACCGAAGACCTCCGATTCCCACAGGCGTCACGCAGCCACGGGATCGGCCCGGCCATCCCGTCACAGGCACAGGACCGCAGTCGGCCAAGGTGCACGAATCCGATCGCCCACCGGGACGCCCGTCTACAATTCGTCTACACTTGAGGTATGGCTTCCGCAGACACCACCACCGTTCGTGTGCGCCGCCCAGACTCCGAGCGCCTGCAGTCCCTGGCCAAGGCCCGACAGACTCCCGTCATCGACGTGCTGCACGCGGCTATCGACGCTCTGGAGCGGCAAGAGTTCCTTCGCGGGCTCGGTCAGGACTACCAGCGGCTGCGCGACGACCCCGAGCGCTGGGAGCAGTACCTGGCCGAGCGACGAGAGTGGGACACTCTCGCGTGATCTGGCGTGGGCAGGTCTACGACGTGGACCTGGGCCAGCCGATAGGTCACGAGCCGGCCTTCCGTCGGCCTGCCGTTGTGGTCTCGGTCGACATCCTGAACAACAGCCCCGGCCAGCTGGTCATAGTCGTGCCGATGACGTCGGCCGCTTACGGGCTGCGCAGCCATGTCGAGGTCGAGCCGGGAAGCAGCGGGCTCGGTCACACGTCCTACGCTCGCTGCGATCAGCTGCGCGTGATCTCAACCGCCCGGTTGTCGACCCGCCGGGGAATGATCGCCCCCGACCAGATGCGCGCCATCGACCAAACGCTGCGCTTCGTCCTCGACCTGTGACCAGCAACCGCCCCATAGAACGATCCGCGACCGGACATCGTCGACCGGCGGAGGCGCCCGCTTCTCGCTGGGTCGGCGCCCTCGCAGCGGGGCACCATTGGCTGGACAATTCGTTCGACACCACGACGGGCGTCCGCTGGGATGGAGGCGTGGCGTTGCACGACGATGAGATCGAGATCGATCTGCCGCTGGTGCGAGCACTTGTCGATCGGGCGATGCCGGAACTCGCCGGCCGCCCGCTTCGAGCGTTGGACGCCTCTGGGTCGAGCAACGCCCTGTTCCGACTCGGCGATGACCTCCTGGTTCGACTCCTACGCCAACCCGGCGGGGCAGAGACGATCGCCAAGGAGGCTCTCTGGCTGCCTCATGTTGCTCCAGCGCTTCGGGTGAGCGTCCCCGAGATCGTCGCCGCCGGCGAGCCCGACCTCGCCAACCCGGAGCGATGGTCGGTCGTCCGCTGGCTCGACGGGCAGACACCGACGGTCCCCGCCGGTCCCGACGAGGTGGGTGGGCTGGCGCGTGCCCTCGCCGAGGTCGTCGGCTCGCTCGGTGGGCTCACGGTACCCGCCGACGCGCTCGAAGACCCGGCCCTGCGCTGGTATCGCGGCGAGCCGCTCGCCGCGATGGACGCCGCCACCCGGGCCTACCTCGCGCAGCGCCGCAGGCTGCCCGGGCTGGATCTCGACATCGACGGCTGCCTGCACGTCTGGGATGCAGCGATGGCGCTGCCCGACGCTGACCGGGTCGGCTCGCCGCGGTGGCTGCACGGCGACCTGCTCGCGGAGAACTTGCTTGTTCGCGACGGCGACCTGGCTGCGGTGCTCGACTTCGGTGGTTTGGCAGTCGGAGACCCCACCGTCGACCTCGTCGTCGCCTGGGAGCTGCTCGACCCTCCCGGACGCGACCTGTTCCGCTCCCTCGTGGACATCGACGAGGCCACCTGGTTGCGCGGGCGTGCCTGGGCACTGGCGATCGCAGCGATGACCTTCCCGTACTACTCCGACACCGTGACCGACCGCTGTGCCGCCCGGCTCACCATGGCCCGCGCCGTCCTGGCCGACGCCGCAGGCCCCTCTCCGAAAGGACCATGACGTGCAGGGCTACGACCCCATGACCAGCTTCGGACACACCGAGTCGCTGCGCTACGACGACGAGGACACCCGGGGGGACGAAGAGCAGACCGTCGCCTTCCTCGCCCGCCTCGCCGGCGGGCGTGAGGCGCTGGAGTTCGCCGTGGGCACCGGCCGCATCGCCCTGCCCTTGGCGGCCGCCGGAGTGGCCGTCGATGGCATCGAGATGTCCCCTCACATGGTCGAGCGCCTGCGCGAAAAGCCCGGCGGGGACGCCATCACGGTCACCGTCGGCGACATGTCACGAATCAGCACTTGGCGTACCTACGGGCTCGTCTACCTGGTGTACAACACGATCGGCAACCTGCTGACCCAGGACGACCAGGTGCGATGCTTCGAGAACGCCGCCCGCCACCTGACCGATGACGGTGTCTTCGTCCTGGAGTGCCAGGTGCCGACAGCCCCATCCCGACCTGGTCACCAGTTCGTGGACCCGGAGATCATCGGCGTCAACCACGTCGTGCTCGACGTGTGCCGCTACGACCCGGTCTGGCAGATCCTCGACGAGAACCACGTCCACCTCACCTCTGACGGTGTTGTCTTCGGGCCGATCCGGTTGCGACTTGCCCACCCCCCCGAGTTCGACCTCATGGCCCGTATCGCCGGTCTTCGTCTGCGTGATCGCTGGGGAGGCTGGAACCAAGAGCCCT
The DNA here is from genome assembly GCA_021791145.1 of Actinomycetes bacterium. The sequence goes on from JAJYXE010000024.1 coordinate 94,916, forward strand.
TCACAGCGGCCAGCTGGCGCCACGTCAGCGTCTACCAGCGCGCACGGACGTGACCAGACGGTCGCCTACACCGGCGTTTCGAAAGACCAACCCCTTGCGGGAACCGTCCTGGCCAAAGGGGGTGTCGACGGGAGGGTGTGCCGTAACACCCGCCCGCAAATAAGCCCGGTGACGGGGGCTATGTGCGACACCCCGGCCGGGACGCGCGCTGCCCGGCGGCCGAGCAGTGGGGTGCTTTCCTCGGCCGCCCAGCGTCGCTCCGAAAGCTCCTCCTGGCGCCGACGACAACAAACCGGGCGGCACGGGTCGGCTCACGCATATCGACGTACCTGAAGAAGCGCTCCTGTCAAGGGGTCTTCGACGGAGTCGAAGGCGATTTTGTGGGGGGCCTTTGCCGTCGATGACGGGGATGTGGGCGCGTGTGAACTCCCGGGCGCGGCCTCGAGGCGTCGTTCCTCGAAGAGCTCGCCGTGCTCGGCCCGCCGGCCTCGGTCGCAGAGCTCAACGCTCTGGCGTCGGCGTGGCTGGCCCCCCGGGTGAATGGCCGGACCCACGAAACGATCAAAGAGCGCCCCGTGGACCGCCTCGAGGCCGAGCGGCGGTTCCTTGCGCCCCTTCCCCGCCGCCGCTACGACACCGCCTACGCCGTGCCTCGGCGGGTCCACCTCGCCGTCCCGCTCGTCCACTGGAAGGGCGTGCGCTACTCGGTCACACCCGCCTGCATCGGACAGAAGGTCGCGTGCAGAGAGGAGGTCGACTCGGAGCTGCTCACCATCACCTGGGCCGGACAAGACGTGGGTCGCCACGCCATTTCGCCTCCCGGCTCGCCCGACGTGTGGGACCCCGACCACCCGATGGGCACGTTCCGACGCAAGAAGGACGCGGAGGCGTGGCCAACGACCACGGAAGCCGACCGGCTCTGCGGCGTCGTCGTCGATCCTCGAGGCGCCAGGACGCCGTTTCGCGAAACCGCCAGGCGGTGGCTCGAGGTCAAGACGACGGGCGAGCTCCGTCGCTCGAGACCGCGCCATCATCGACAACCATTTGGCTCCCGTCCTCGGCGATCGGGCGATCGGGTCGATCACGCGAGCGGACGTCCAAGCGCTCGTCGACGGCTGGGCATCGAAGAAAGCACCGTCCACGGTCGGACGGCAGTACTCGTGTCTCCGCGCGATCTTCGCATTCGCCGAGGCCGACGAACGGATCGTGCGGTCCCCCTGCCGCGGTATCCGGCTGCCGCAGGTCCATCTCGTCGACCGGCCGGAGCTCCAGGCGGAACAGCTCTCGGCACTCGCCGAGGCGCTCGGGCCGGCCGAAGGCCCGATGATGTGGCTCGGCGCGGTGCTCGGCCTGCGATGGGCGGAGGTAGCGGGGCTGACCGTCGACCGGGTGAACTTCCTCGCAGGCAGGGTCACCGTCGGTCGGCAGCTCACCCGGCAGCGTGTGATCGCGGCACCGAAGTCCGCCGCAGGCAAGAGATCGCTTGCTGCACCCAGCTGGCTGATGGAGGACCTGGCGGCAGTTCTGGCGAGGCGCGACCTCACCGCCGCCGATGGCGACACTCTCGTCTTCGTGAACCGAGACGAGGGCCCGCTCGACTACTCGGACTGGCGCCGACGGGTCTGGGGTCCTGCGTGCGTGCAGGCGCAACTCCCCCACCTCCGTTTCCACAACCTCCGATCGACGGCTGCCACCGCGCTCGTCGCGGCCGGCGTCGACATCAAGACCGCACAACGACGGCTCGGCCACTCGTCGCCCCACGTGACGCTGGCGCTTTACGCGCGGGCAACGGCCTCCGCCGACCGCCAGGCCGCGGAGCTCGTCGGAGACATGTTGCGCTCGCATCGATCGATCGATGGGGCGGCCTCGAAGCGAGCGCACCGATCCACGTAGTTGTCCCACCGTGCGGTCGCCAGTGGCAGCGCAAGCTGGCAAGCTCGTTGCCTGCGCGATCGACGCGCGATGACTCTTCGGAGCGACTCGGGGCGGTGGAGTTTCTAACGACTGAGCAGGGGGAACTTGGTGGGCCGTAGACGCTCGTATTCGAACTTCGAGGAGATTCGAGATCGGATCGGCGGCGTGGCTCCTCCGTGGAGCAGAGGTCAGGGATCGAAAAAGTGAAGCGCCGGTAGGACGGCCCGAACTCGTTTGAAGTCCGAGTCGCGAGTCCAGAGGCGGGCAGACGAGTCGACAGCGGCAACCGCGATCTCGACATCGGTTAGCGCGACGGTTTCGCCGCGCTCGCGCAGACGTGCCGCCGTTTCCCCGACGCTTTGCCACTGGACCGGGCCGAGGTCGGCCCACGGCAATCCCGTCAACAAGAGCCAGAGCCTTCCTCGGTCGGGCGACCTTGCGCCGGCGAGCAACTCTGCGACGACTGAGCCACATACCAGAACCTCCCCCGCCACGAGGAGGTCATCCAATCGGGCCGACTTCGATCCTTTCCCTCGTCGCAGGTACTCGACCCAAACCGAGGTATCGGCGAGAACCGTCAAGTCGTTCGGTCAGTTGCGCGCAGGTGCCGGGAAACGTCCTCGATATCCACCGTTCCTGCGAGTTGCCGGAGCTGGTCGACAGCGTCGTGCGTGAGGTAGAAGCGCACCGCTCGCTGGATGGCCTCGGTCTTCGACACGCCGGGAAGACGCGACATAAGAGAGGCGAGGAGGACGTCGTCAAGCTCGAGGGTCGTTCGCACACCTTCAGTATGCCATAGAATCTGGCAGATTTGAGCCGTGAGCCGTAGTCACTCGTACTCGAACTTCTCTAAGCTGCACTCTCGCGTCGCCGCCCTGATCACGCCCGGTTCGGTTCGCCTGGCCTCTCGACGGCAAGGCCTAGGTTCTGGGCGGCCTCCGCCATCCGAAGGTCGTAGGTGACGACGGCTTGTAGATCCCCTCCGACGACCTGCGCAGCTGCCAGGTGGATCGCATCGAGACTTCGCAACTGGACGTTCGGGGTCAACGTAGCGGCGCGATCGAGCACCTCGGTGCTCAGCAGGATCTGGTCGAGGCGGGAGAGCTGTCGACGCGCGTGCGCGATGGCGGCAGGACCGCCGATGAGGACCGCTCTCACCACTTCCACTCGCGAAAGTGCGCTCGTCACGAGCTGGTCAGCACGGTGACGACGCAGGAAGCGCCGCAAAGCGTCCGACTGTGCCTCTCGCTGGACAAGCTTCACCAACGCGGACGAGTCGAGATAAAGCCTCATCGCTCCTCAGCGCGCATCGCCGCCAGTCGGGCCGAAGCGTCGATGCCGTAGTCGTTCGGTGGGTCGTCGACCACATCGCCCTCGCCAGACGCGGCGAGAACCTGGCCGCTCGCCACGAGGTCCTGCCACCGGTCTTCATGAGTGGGAACGAGCAGTGCGACAAGCCGCCCTCGATCGGTCACCTCAATCGTCTCTCCGGTCGCAACCCGGGCGAGGTACCGACTGGCATGTTGGCGAAGCTCTCTGACCCCGATCCGTTCCATAGTGCTACATAGTAGCACTCGCAGTCCGGGCGAGGATCGGCACCGTCCCGGACGAGAACCGCAACGGTTGAACGAAAGGGGGATACCCGGTACCGGCCCAACGCGCGAACAGCAGAGACCCGCGGTCCTGGTTCGAATAGCGACCTACGGTCTCGAATCTGGTGGGCCGTAGGAACTCCTATTCGAACCAGCGCGAACTGCAGGAGCGCATCAGGTCCCTGTTCGGAAACTGACGCTCAGCGCGGGTCGGTCGAGTACGCAACGGACCGGTGACGGACAGCGAGCACGCGCACCAGACGCTGATCGTCGTCCACTTGGTAGATGATTCGGTACGTACCGACTCGAAGTGACCGCAGCCCGCGTAGCCGTCCCCGAAGCAGGTGACCGGCCTCGGGCTCACGCTCGAGAAGTCCGAGAGCCTCGACCACGGCGTCGGAGAGTGGCCAGTCGAGGTCGACGATCTCCTTGCGAGCGCGCCGGGCGAGCTCGACCCGACTCACCTTCTACGGCGCGACTGCAGTTCCCGGCGGACGTCATCGAGCGTCAGCGTCTCGCCGCGCTCCACTTCGCGCCGGCCCTCGTCGATAGCGGCCATCGTCTCGGCGTCCGACAAGATCTCCGCCGTCTCTTCCAAAGCCTCGTACTCATCCACTGGGACGAGGACGGCCGCCGGTCGGCCGTGGCGGGTAACGATGACGTGTTCGCGCAGGTCGGCAACCTGGTCGATGACCTGGCTGAGCTCAGCGCGAAGCTCACGAACAGGGACGGTCTTACTCATGCAGCAAGTGTACTATATTGAGTACACATCGTCCGGTGGTCTCCACTTGTCACAGTACGAGACGACCTTCGACGGCACGACCTCGTGCGTTCACCCAGGTAGATGGCCCTGTGCTTCGCCTCCCAGCGCTCGGGACGGTGCTGCGCCAGAGCCCCGCCGAGGCTCCTGCTCACCCGTCCGACCCCGGTCGTCGCCTCTCTCCCGGTCCAGCGACGTCTTGCACCTGGCGAGGTGGCAGAGCTGGTTGCGGCCTACCGTAGGGGTGTCCCCGTCGAGGACCTGGCGGCGGCGTTCCGCGTGCATCGGACGACGGTGCTCGGCCACGTCCGGCGCCACGGTGTGCCCAAGCGGGAGCGCCGGGCGCTCCAGGGAGAAGATCTAGGCCGGGCTGCCCAGCTCTACGCCGAGGGCCGATCGGCTGCCTGGGTGGCCGTGCAGTTTGGCGTGGCAGCGAGCACCGTCCAGCGTGCTTTGAAGGAGCCGGTGTTGCCCTGCGGCCCGGAGGGCGGGCGCGTCGCGGTGAGCGCGCAGTGCAGTAGCGGGTGCCTTGGCGAGTCCGGCCCGGCTAGCCAGGCCCAAACACCCATCGACGAGCGGGACGGCCGATCAAGGCGCATCCGCCTTCGGCGTTGGGCGATTTCCGATCTCGCTCACGTCGTCGCGAGGCGAGCCCACCTTGGCGAGAAGGCTGGCCTTGCTCTGTGCCGGCGGGCGCGGTGGATCTCCTCGGCCCGGCTCGTCAATCGGAGCCCCGACGACCGCGCGCCGATCTCGGGCTTGACGCTGTGACCTCGAGCGGGGGGTGGTCGAGGACCCGTGGGCGGTGCTCCACGAGCTGGATCCGTTGATCGAACGTCCTGGCGGTGATCATGTCGAGGGCGACGTCGGGGTAGCCGTCGTAGATGCGCTCACGACCGGTGGCGCCGGTGATGACCGGGAACATCACAACTCGGAACCGGTTGACGAGCCCAGCTCGCAGCAGCGACCGGCACAGGCTGATGCTGCCGATCGTGCTCAAGACGCCCGGACCATCCGTTTTCATCGCCCGCACCGCCTCGACCGCGTCGCCGCGTACGAGGGTCGTGTTCGCCCAGGTGAGAGGTTCTTCGAGGGTGGAGGAGAACACCACCTTCGACGCTTCGGTCAGTCCTGCGTTGGCGGCCTCCTCCTCGGTGGAGAACTCGTCGATCCCCGCCGGGGCGACGCCGGCGGCGAAGCCCGACATCAGCCGGTACGTGGCCGCACCCATGAGCAGCGTGGACTCGGGTCGCTCGCCGAGCCACCCGAGGTACTCGGGGCCTTCGAGGCCCCACCACCCCGGCCACCCTTCCGCCGATGCATAGCCGTCCAGGGAGGTGATGAAGTCGACGATCAGCTCTCCCATGCTGCGCTCCCCGCGTCCTCGGCCGCAGCGCGCGCCGTCATCGGGCGAGGAGCGCGTCGAGCTTGCGGTAGCCATCCTGGACGCCGACCTCCATGCCGCTTCTGACGAACGCGTCGCGGGCCTCGAAGCTGTCGGCCAGCGACGTTGCAGTGAGCCGGCAACGGCCCCCTGGGAGGTCCTCGAAGACGAAACGCCCCAGAGACACGTTGTCGGCCACCGGCTCGTAGGTGAAGGGCTGGACGATGAGCTCGTCGGGTCGGACCTCGTGGAAGCAACCCCGAAACCAGTGCTCCTCGTCGCCTCGAACAGAGACGTAACGCCACTCGCCGCCGGTGCGGCAGTCCCACCGGTCGACGCGGGAGGAGTCGAGGCTGTCGGGGCCGACCCATTGTTAGCGGCGTGACTTCCTGATCACGACTGGCCAGGTCTCGGCGGCCCTCTTCGTGCATCGGTCTGGGCTGAGGCTGGCCGACGGGAACCCGATAGCAGGAGGATGAGCCGTCCCCCGAACGCGA